>NZ_JBMRFS010000001.1:0-800594 GCF_049384825.1 Stenotrophomonas sp. CASM106 | reverse complement strand
AGCCGCTTGCTCGTGTGCGCTTTCCTGCGCACACGGCAAGACCGGGGTTGGGCGTCCTGCCCAACCCGCCCGAGGCATGCCTCGGGCCCATGCGGCTGACACCCCGCACTCCGACACCGCCCCACCTCCGACAGATTCCCGCGGCTGTGGGTAGGTGTCGACCTTGGTCGACACATCTGTCAGATATCGAATGAAATTCCGGGGTCAGATCCGTTTTCCTTCGTAAAACGGATCTGACCCCATGAGCAATTCCGACAGGTCGCAGGAATCTGTCGAAGGCGGGGTGGGTCCGGTTGCGGGGGCGTGAACGCCATGGATGGCGCGACCGAGCCTACGCGGACGTATCTACGGCGTCCCCCGCAACCGGGCCCGCCCCGCCATCCCTCGGGATGCAGGCAGTTGCAGTTGCAGTTGCAGTTGCAGTTGCAGTTGCTGTTGAGGTTGAGGTTGCCGGCCAGCGGCCGGCACTACCGCAGATGCCGGGCGCAGCCCGGCCGGACACCACCAGCAGGCAGGCGGCGCCCGGAACAGGTACCCTATGCCGCCATCAGATAGCCAATGTGACATGACCGACGCCATCGTCGCTCCGCAGTGGGCCTCCCGCCTGCGCGACATCGCCGACTTCCCCAAGCCCGGCATCCTGTTCAAGGACATCATGCCGCTGCTCGCCCATGGCGAGGATTTCCGCGGCGCGATCACCGCGATGGCCGACCGTTGGCGCGACCAGAAGCTGGACGCAGTGGTCGGCATCGAATCGCGTGGGTTCATCCTCGGTGCCGCGATGGCGCTGGAGCTGGGCGTCGGCTTCGTGCCGGTGCGCAAGCCGGGCAAGCTGCCGGGCCAGGTCCTGCGCGAAGAATACACGCTGGAATACCGCAGCGACTGCATCGAAGTGCATGCCGATGCGCTGCCGGCCGGCGCCCGCGTGGTGATCATCGACGACGTGCTGGCCACTGGCGGCACGCTGGTCGCTGCGCTGTCGCTGGTGCGCCGCCTGGGCGTTGAAGTGGTCGGCGCCGGTGTACTGGTCGAGCTGGACGGCCTCGGTGGCCGTGCGCGCTGGGAAACGGACCTGCCGCTGCACACCGAACTGGTGTTCTGATCGGAGGGCAGGTGCCAACCAAGGTTGGCATCTACCAGAGCGAATGGCCGGGAGCCGGTAGTTGCCAACCTTGGTTGGCAGCACTTTTCGCGACGGGTGCCATGGACGGGCCAACCAAGGTTGGCCGCTACCAGGCCAGATCGTTACCAACCGTGGTTGGCAACGCTGCTTCAATCACATCATCCGCACGCGGAAACGACGGCCCTTGATCTTGCCGGCTTCCAGCTTGGCCACGGCCTTGTTGGCCTGCTCACGCGCGATCGCCACATAGGAGCGGGTCGGGAAGATCGCGATCTTGCCGATGAACTTGCTCGACAGGCCGGCATCACCGGTCAGCGCACCGAGGATGTCGCCCGGGCGCAGCTTGTCGGTCTTGCCACCGTCGATGCGCAGCGTGCGCATCGCGGCCTGCGGCAGTTCGGCCGGGCGCGAGGTTGCCAGCGGCGTCTTCTGCCAGTCCAGCGGCTGCCCCATCTGCGCTTCGATGGCGTCGGCGCGGGTCTTCTCGCGGCCGGCCACCAGGCTGATCGCCAGGCCGCTGGCACCGGCGCGCCCGGTACGGCCCACGCGGTGCTGGTAGCTCTCCACGTCGGTCGGCAGTTCGTAGTTGATCACCGCCGCCAGCTCTTCCACGTCCAGGCCACGTGCGGCCACGTCGCTGGCCACCAGCACGTTGCAGCTGCGGTTGGCCAGCAGCAGCAGCACTTCCTCGCGGTCGCGCTGTTCCATGTCGCCATGCAGGGCCAGTGCGGAGAAGCCGAACTGCTGCAGCGAGTTGGCCACTTCGTCAACATCCTTGCGGGTGTTGCAGAACACGACCGCCGATTCCGGCGTGTACTTCAGCAGCAGGCCGGCCAGCGCCTTCTGGCGATGCGCCGGTTCCACCTCGCAGAACAGGTGGCGGATGGCCGGTGCCTGGTCGGCGCCTTCCACGGTCACTTCCACCGCGTCGCGCAGCAGGTCACGCGCCATGGCGCGGATGCTGTCGGGGAAGGTGGCGGAGAACAGCAGGCTCTGACGGTCCCTATGGGTGCGGCCGGCGATCTCGCGGATCGGCTCCTCGAAGCCCATGTCGAGCATGCGGTCGGCCTCGTCCAGCACCAGCGTGCGCACCGCGCCCAGGTTCAGCGCGCGCTTGCGTGCCAGCTCCTGCACGCGGCCGGGCGTGCCGACCACCACATGCGGATCGTGGCCTTCAAGCGAGGCCAGCTGCGGGCCCAGCGGCACGCCGCCCACCAGCAGCAACAGCTTCAGGTTGGGGATGCCGGTGGCCAGCTTGCGGATCTGCTTGCCGACCTGGTCGGCCAGTTCGCGGGTCGGGCACAGCACCAGCGCCTGCACGCGGATCAGGCTGGGGTCGATGGCCTGCAGCAGGCCCAGGCCGAAGGCGGCGGTCTTGCCGCTGCCGGTGGGTGCCTGTGCGATCACATCACGGCCATCGAGGATGGCCGGCAGGCTCTGCGCCTGCACGGGGGTGAGGGTGGTGTAGCCGAGGGCATCCAGGCCGGGCTGCAGGGCCGGGCTCAGCGGCAGGGTCGAGAAGTCAGTCATGGCGCATTGTACCTGCCTGCGCGGCCGGTCCCGCCTGATCGGATGGGGTCGGAGCCCTTTCCGCAGGAAAGGGCTCCGACCCCATCGGAGTCGTCATCCACGCAGGGCGTGAATACACCGGGGGGCATCCACGCATGGCGTGAATACACCGGGGGGCATCCACGCATGGCGTGGATCTACGGGTGGATGCCGACCTGGGTCGGCACGCTCCTGCTCAGCCAAGCACCGCCAGTACACCCTGATGGATCGCCAGGCCACCGAACAGCAGCCAGGCGAACAGGATCAGCGCCAGCAGCAGCGGCTTCAGCCCGGCCTGGCGCAGCGCCGAGACGTGGGTGGTCAGGCCCAGCGCGGCCATCGCCATCGCCAGCAGCACGGTATCCAGCTGCACCAGCCCCGCCTGCAGGCCCGCCGGCAGCAGATGCAGCGAGTTGAACCCGGCCACCGCCACGAAACCAAAAGCGAACCACGGCACCACGATGCGCGCCTTGCTGCCGTCGGCGCTGGCCTTGCCGCCACGCGCCAGCCACAGCGACAGCGCGACCAGGAACGGCGCCAGCAGCATCACCCGCACCATCTTGGTGATCACCGCCGTGTCGGCCGCTGCTTCGTTGACCGCGCGGCCTGCCGCCACCACCTGTGCCACTTCATGCACCGTCGCACCGGTGAACAGGCCGTACTGCCGCGCGTCCATTGCCAGCCAGCCGTGCGACTGCACCAGTGCATACAACGCCGGGTACAGGAACATCGCCAGCGTGCCGAACACCACCACCGTAGAGACCGCGACGGTGACCTGCGCAGCGCGGCCGCGCACCACCGGCTCGGCGGCCATCACCGCCGCCGCGCCGCAGATCGCGCTGCCGGCGCCGATCAGCATCGCCGCTTCGCGCTCCATCTTGAACACGCGCATGCCCAGCCAGCAGGCCAGCCCGAAGGTGCTGGCGACCACCAGCACGTCCATCAGCACGCCGGCCACGCCGACGTGGCCGATGTCCTGGAAGGTCAGGCGCAGGCCGTACAGCACGATGCCGGCGCGCAACAGCCAGTGCTTGGAGAAGCCGACACCGGCCGCGCTGCTCGGCGCCAGCCGCGGGTAAAGGGTGTTGCCGACCACGATGCCGGCGACGATGGCCACGGTCAGCGCGCTCAGGCCATGCGCCTGGAGCCAGGGAAGCTGGGCCAGGTACAGCGACGCCGCCGCGATCAGGCCCACCAGCAGCAGGCCGGGCAGGCGAGGCTGCCAGCGTTGGCGCAGGGCGGGCAGGGACCAGGAGGAGAGAGCGGTGGCGTTCATGGCGCGACAGGACTGGAGTGATGGGCCAAGCGTGCGCCTGTGTCACTGACCTGTAAAACGAATAATATGGGTGAAACCTACCTATAAAGCGGGTACATTCCGTGCGCCTGACCTTGCGCCAGCTGCAGGTGTTCGTCGCCATCGCCGACCATGGCACCACCACTGCCGCCGGCCAGGCCGTCGCGCTCTCGCAGTCGGCCAGCAGCGCCGCCCTGCAGGAGCTGGAGGCGCACTTCGGCACCCCGCTGTTCGACCGCATCGGCCGCCGCCTGGCGCTGAACGGGCACGGCCGCGCGCTGCTGGAGCCGGCGCGCACCTTGCTGGTCAACGCCGCCGATCTGGAGCGGCAGCTGGCCGCCGGCGGCGACCCGTCGCAGGGCGCACCGCTGCGGCTGGTGCTGGCCGCCAGTACCACCATCGGCAACTACCTGCTGCCGCCACGCATCGCCGAACTGCTGCGGCAGGCGCCGCAGGCCGAGGTCGATCTGCGCATCGACAACAGTGCCGGCGTGGTCGCCGCGGTACAGCGCCTGGACGTCGACGCCGGCCTGATCGAAGGCCCGTGCCATGAGCGTGGCCTGCAGGTGACCGCCTGGCAGCAGGACCCACTGGTGATCGTGGCTGCCGCCGATGCCCGCGCACGCTGGTCGCTGGATGAACTGCGCCGCGCACGCTGGCTGCTGCGTGAGCCTGGCTCCGGCACCCGCGAAGCCGTGGAACAGGCCCTGCTGCCGCACCTGCGTGGCTTCGCGCAGACCCTGCAGCTGGGCAATACCGAAGCGATCAAGCAGGCCGCCATCGCCGGCCTCGGCCTGGCCTGCCTGTCGCGCCACGCGCTGGAAGAGCCGCTGGCCCTGGGCCGCCTGCGCGTGCTCGAGACTCCGCTGCCGGCCCTGCAGCGCACCCTGTGGCTGGTGCGCCACCCCGGCAAGCAATGGCTGCCGGGGTTGCAGGCGTTGCTGGGGGAGGTGGGGTAGCCATCAGATTTCCAGTCGACTCCATCCATCGACCCTTCTTGTAGCGCTCATCCACGCATGGCGTGGATCTACCGTGTCGACCAAGGTCGACACCCACCAGAGCAGAATGTAGTTCCGACAGATTGCAGGAATCTGTCGAAGGTGGGATGGGTCCGGTTGCGGGGGTGTCCGCGGCATGGATGCCGCGGCCAAGCCCCCAGGGACGGGTTTACGGCGTCCCCCGCGACCGGACCCATCCCGCCATCCCACAGGAAACCAGCTTTTGACGTTGCCGTTGAGGTTGCCGGCCAGCGGCCGGCACTACCGCGGGTGCCGGGTGCAACCCGGCCGACGCCCCCAACCCGTACAATATCCGGATGCCTCTGATTACTCTGCAGAACGTCGACTTCAGCGTCGGCGGCCCGTTGTTGCTGGAAAAGGCCGAACTGTCGATCGAGCCGGGCGAACGCATCGCCCTGATCGGCCGCAACGGCGCCGGCAAATCCACCCTGCTCAAGCTGCTGTCCGGCGACCACAAGCCCGATGACGGCGAAGTCCGCGTGCAGCAGGGCGTGCGCGTCACCCGCCTGGAGCAGGAAGTGCCACACGGCGCCGCCGGCTCGGTGTTCGACGTCGTTGCCGATGGTCTCGGTGAACTGGGCCAGTGGCTGGCCGAGTTCCACCATCTCAGCCATGCCGAGGTCTTCGATGGCGAAGCGCTCGGCAACGTGCAGGCCAAGATCGACGCCGCCAACGGCTGGGGCCTGGACCAGCGCGTCAGCGAAACGCTGACCAAGCTCGACCTCGACGGCGATGCCGAATTCGGCCGCCTGTCCGGCGGCATGAAGCGCCGCGTGCTGCTGGCCCGTGCACTGGTCTCCAGCCCGGACGTGCTGCTGCTGGACGAACCGACCAACCACCTGGACATCGAAGCCATCGACTGGCTCGAAGCGTTCCTGAAGGGCTGGAGCGGCAGCGTGGTGTTCGTCACCCATGACCGCCGCTTCCTGCGTGCGCTGGCCACCCGCATCGTCGAGATCGATCGCGGCCAGGTCACCAGCTGGCCGGGCGACTGGGCCAACTACGAGCGCCGCCGCGAGGAACGCCTCAATGCGCAGGCGCAGGAAAATGCCCGCTTCGACAAGCTGCTGGCGCAGGAAGAAGTCTGGATCCGCCAAGGCATCAAGGCCCGTCGTACCCGCGACGAGGGCCGCGTGCGCCGCCTCAAGGCGATGCGCACCGAACGCTCGCAGCGCCGCGACCTCAGCGGTAACGTCAAGATGGAAGCCGCGCAGGGCGTCAGCTCCGGCAAGAAGGTCATCGACGTCAAGGACATTTCGTTCGCCTTCGGCGAGCGCACCATGGTCCGCGATTTCACCACCACCATCCTGCGTGGCGACCGCATCGGCCTGATCGGCCCCAACGGCAGCGGCAAGACCACGCTGCTGAAGCTGCTGCTGGGTGAACTGCAGCCGGCCAAGGGAGAGGTCAATGCGGGCACCAACCTGCAGATCGCCTATTTCGACCAGTACCGCGCGGTGCTGCGCGAAGACTGGAGCGCGATCGAGAACGTGGCCGAAGGCCGCGATTTCCTCGAGTTCAACGGCAAGCGCAAGCACGTGCATGCCTACCTGCAGGACTTCATGTTCACCCCCGAGCGCGCGCGTGCGCCGATCACCCGCCTGTCCGGTGGCGAGCGCAACCGCCTGCTGCTGGCCAAGCTGTTCGCGCAGCCGTCCAACCTGCTGGTGATGGACGAACCGACCAACGACCTCGACGTGGAAACCCTGGAGCTGCTGGAAGAGCTGCTGGGCGAGTACACCGGTACGCTGCTGCTGGTCAGCCACGACCGTGACTTCATCGACAACGTGGTGACCTCCACGCTGGTGATGGAAGGCGACGGCGTGATCGGCGAGTACGTCGGTGGCTACAGCGACTGGCAGCGCTATGCGGCCAGCGTGGCTGCGCCTGCCGCGGCCCCGGCTGCCAAGCCGGCGACTGTTGCACCGGCCGCTGCTGCGGCCGCGACTCCCGCAGCCCCCAAGCGCAAGCTGGCGTACAAGGAAGCGCGCGAGCTGGAGCAGCTGCCAAAGACCATCGAGAAGCTGGAAGGCGATGTCGAAGGGCTGACCTCGGCGATGAACGACCCATCGTTCTACACCCGCAGCAGTGCTGAAGTGACGGCGCACACCCAGCAGCTGGCCAAGGTGCAGGCCGAACTGGATGCCGCTTACGCGCGCTGGGAAGAGCTGGAAGGCTGAGCGTTGACCGGCGCCAGCGATCGCACCGATTGATGTAGAGCCGAGCCCACGCTCGGCTCAGCAGATCCACGCCATGCGTGGATATCCGGAACCTGTGCGGACCAACGGTCCGCACCCACCAACCGACGGTCCGCACCGACCGGGGGGCCGGCCGTCATTTGACCCCGTGCAGATCCCGCAGCTGGCTCGGCCGGCTGCCGAAGTACGCCGCCAGATCGGCGATGTCCTGATCACTCAGGTCCTTCGCCTGCGGCGTCATCAGCGCATGCTGGCGGTCACCGGCGCGGTAGGCCTGCAGCGCGTGCGCCAGGTAGTCACCGTACTGCCCACCCAGCTTCGGATAGGTCGGATCGATCGGCGCATTGCCGTCGGCCCCATGGCAGTCGATGCAGCTCTGGTTGGTGGCTTTGCCCTTCACCTTGGCGCGGGCTTCACCGGCGGCCTCGCGACCTGCCGGCAGGCCGGCGGAGGACGATGAACCGTGCTCGCCGCTGGCATGGCCCGGGTCGGCGGCCGATTTTTCGCTGTTTTCCACCTGCGACTGTGAGCAGGCGGCCAGCAGCAGGGCAACGGACAGGGCGATGGCGTGACGCATCGGATGCGCGGCTTTCGACATGGGCGGGCCTTACTTGACGGTGGACAGGTAAACAGAGAGATCGGCGATCTCCTGTTCGCTGAAACTCATCGACTGCGCCTGCATCGTCGGATGCCGGCGCTTGCCCTGGCGGTACTCGGTCAGGGCCTGGGCCAGGTACTGCTGGGTCTGGCCGCCGATCTTCGGCACCCGGTAACTGGGGTAGGCGTTCTTGTAGCCGGTGATCCCGTGGCAGCCCTGGCAGGTGTAGGCCAGGACGCGGCCATTGTCGAAGTTGCCGGTGGGTGCGGCGGGCGCTGGCGCAACGGCGGGAGCCGGGGCCGGGGCGGGTGTGGCAGGAGCAGGAGCGGGCTGTGCGGCGGCCCCAAGGGGCAGGAGGACGGCCAGAGCGAGACAAGCGGCGAGCGGCTGCGGGCGCATGGTGTCGTTTCCGGGGATTCGGGTCTGGTCGTTCCGGCGTGGGGTACGGAACGACCCGAGTATAGCCTCAGGTTTCATCTAGCTGAAATGGGGTCGGGCCGACCGGCGGCGTGAAGGCACCATGACCTTTGGGATATGGTGTTGCCGTGAAGTGGTGCATTACTTTGCTACCACACCTGTCCACGCATCCTTCAGGGACCCGACGATGTCGCACCCAACCTTCCTGTCCGGCCGTCGCAGCGGAATCTGCGCTGCCGCACTGCTGATCTCCACCTCCCTGCTGCTGGGCGGTTGCGCCGCAGGGCCCAATTCCGAAGCCAAGGCTGCCGAGACCAAGGAGGAGAAGAAGGTCGACGCAGTCCCGGTCGAAGTGGCGGTGGCCAGCCATCGTGCCGTCGCGGCCAGCTACACCGGCACGGCCGCGCTGGAACCACGCGCCGAGTCGCAGGTGGTCGCCAAGACCTCCGGCGTGGCGCTGGCGGTGCTGGTCGAGGAAGGGCAGCGGGTCACCGCCGGCCAACCGCTGGTGCGGCTGGACCCGGATCGTGCACGGCTGGCCGTTGCGCAGAGCGAAGCACAGATGCGCAAGCTGGAAAACAATTACCAGCGCGCACAGAAGCTGGTCGGCCAGCAGATGGTCAGCGCCGCCGATGTCGACCAGCTGCGCTACGACCTGGAAAACGTCCGTGCGCAGTACCGGCTGGCCACGCTGGAGCTGTCCTACACCACGGTGGTGGCGCCGATCTCCGGCGTGATCGCATCGCGCTCGATCAAGACCGGCAACTTCGTGCAGATCAACACGCCGATCTTCCGCATCGTCGACAACTCGCGGCTGGAAGCCACCCTCAACGTGCCCGAGCGTGAACTGGCCACCCTGCGCGCCGGCCAGCCGGTGACGCTGGCGGCCGACGCGTTGCCGGGGCAGAGCTTCACCGGCACCGTTGATCGCATCGCGCCGGTGGTGGATTCGGGCAGCGGCACGTTTCGCGTGGTCAGCGCCTTCGACGGCGCCGCACACGCGCTGCAGCCCGGCATGTTCGGTCGCATCCGCATCGACTACGACCAGCGTGCCGATGCGCTGGTCGTACCGCGCCTGGCGTTGCTCGACGACGGTGAGCCGGCGGTGTTCCGCGTGCGCGAAGGCAAGGTCGCACGCGTTCCGGTCAAGCTGGGTTACGCCGAGGGCCCGTGGGTGGAGATCCGTGATGGCCTGGCGGCCGGTGATCAGGTGGTCACCGCCGGCAAGGTCGCCCTGCGCGACGGCACAACGGTGCAGGTGATTGCCGATCCGAAGGCGAAGACGGTCGCTGCGGCCGCCAAGCCCGCAGACAAGGCCGGGAGCAAGCAATGACCGCCCCGGGCCACGACCACGGTGCCTCGCCGGCGAGCGACGGCGCCGCCGCCGGCATGCGCGGCGGCCTGGTGGAGTTTGCCACCCGCCGCCGCGTGACCATCGCCATGTGCACGGTCACGCTGCTGCTGTTCGGCCTGATCGCGCTGGGCAATCTCAAGGTCAACCTGCTGCCCGACCTGAGCTACCCGACGCTGACCGTGCGCACCGAATACACCGGTGCAGCGCCGACTGAAATCGAAACCCTGATCACCCAGCCGGTCGAAGAAGCGGTCGGCGTGGTCAAGAACCTGCGCAAGCTGAAGTCGGTCTCGCGCACCGGCCAGAGCGACGTGGTGCTGGAATTCGCCTGGGGCACCAACATGGACCAGGCCAGCCTGGAGGTGCGCGACAAGATGGAAGCGCTGAACCTGCCGCTGGAGGCCAAGGCCCCGGTGCTGCTGCGCTTCAATCCGTCAACCGAGCCGATCATGCGCCTGGTGCTGTCGAACAAGACGGCGCCGACCAGCGATGCCGATGCGGTGCGCGAGCTGACCGGCCTGCGCCGCTATGCCGATGAAGACCTCAAGAAGAAGCTGGAGCCGGTCACCGGTGTGGCGGCAGTGAAGGTGGGCGGCGGCCTGGAGGACGAGATCCAGGTCGACATCGACCAGCAGAAGCTTGCCCAGCTGAACCTGCCGATCGACACCGTCATCAAGCGCCTGAAGGACGAGAACATCAACATTTCCGGCGGCCGCCTGGAGGAGGGCTCGCAGCGCTTCCTGGTGCGTACCGTCAACCAGTTCGCCGACCTGGAGGAGATCCGCAACCTGCTGGTGACCACCCAGGCCGCCAATGGCAGCGCCGCGGACTCGGCGCTGCAGCAGATGTTCAACATCGCCGCGTCGACCGGTTCGGCGGCCGCCATCGCGGCGGCGTCGGCGGCACAGAGCGCGTCGTCCGGTGGTGGCTCCAGCGTGGTTGCCAACGGCGTGCCGGTGCGCCTGAAGGACGTGGCCACCGTGCGCCAGGGCTACAAGGAGCGCGAAGCGATCATCCGCCTGGGCGGCAAGGAATCGGTCGAGCTGGCCATCTACAAGGAAGGCGACGCCAACACCGTGTCCACCGCTGAAGCGCTGCGCAAGCGCCTGGAGCAGATCAAGGGCACGTTCCCGTCCGATGTCGAGCTGACCACCATCGAGGACCAGTCGCGCTTCATCGAGCACGCCATCGCCGACGTCAAGAAGGATGCCGTGATCGGCGGCCTGCTGGCGATCCTGATCATCTTCCTGTTCCTGCGCGATGGCTGGAGTACGTTCGTGATCAGCCTGTCGTTGCCGGTCTCGATCATCGCCACGTTCTTCTTCATGGGCCAGCTCGGCCTGAGCTTGAACGTGATGTCGCTGGGTGGCCTGGCATTGGCCACCGGCCTGGTGGTGGATGACTCGATCGTGGTGCTGGAGAGCATCGCCAAGGCCCGTGAGCGTGGCCTGGGCATCCTGCAGGCGGCGATTGCCGGCACCCGTGAAGTGAGCATGGCCGTGGTCGCCTCGACCCTGACCACCATCGCGGTGTTCCTGCCGCTGGTGTTCGTCGATGGCATCGCCGGGCAGCTGTTCCGCGACCAGGCGCTGACCGTGGCGATCGCCATCGCGATCTCGCTGCTGGTGTCGATGACCCTGATCCCGATGCTGAGCTCGCTGAAGGGGCGGCCGCCGCTGGCGTTCCCGGAAGAGGCGCCGAACGCAGCATGGCAGCCGCAGAAGCGTTGGCAGAAGCCGGTTGCACTGGGCCGCCGTGGCGTGCTCGCCAGCGTGCGCTGGAGCTTCTACGCGCTGGCCTGGCTCGTGGTGCGCCTGTGGCGCGGCGTGGTCGCGGTGGTCGGCCCGGTCATGCGCAAGGCCAGCGACCTGGCGATGAAGCCCTATGCAGGCGCCGAGCGAGGCTACCTGCGCCTGCTGCCGAGTGCGCTGGCGCATCCCGGCAAGGTGCTGGGCGTGGCAGCCATCATTTTCGTGGCGACCATGGCGCTGGTGCCGATGCTTGGCGCCGATCTGATCCCGCAGCTGGCGCAGGACCGTTTCGAAATGACGGTGAAGCTGCCGGCCGGCACGCCGCTGAAGCAGACCGATGCGCTGGTGCGCGAGCTGCAGCTGGCGCATGGCAAGGGCGAAGGCGTGGCCTCGCTGTATGGCGTCAGTGGCAGCGGCACCCGGCTGGATGCCAGCCCGACCGAAAGCGGCGAGAACATCGGCAAGCTGACCGTGGTGATGGAAGGTGGCGGCAATGCGCACACTGAAGCGGCGATCACCGAGCGCCTGCGCGGCACCATGAGCCAGCACCCGGGTGCCCAGGTCGACTTCGCGCGGCCGGCGTTGTTCAGCTTTTCCACGCCGCTGGAAATCGAACTGCGCGGGCAGGACATGGCGACCCTGGAAGTGGCCGGCCAGCGCCTGGCGGCGATGCTGCGCGGCAACGCCCACTACGCCGACGTGAAGTCGACGGTGGAAGAGGGCTTCCCGGAAATCCAGATCCGCTTCGACCAGGAGCGCGCCGGTGCACTGGGCCTGACCACCCGCCAGATCGCCGACGTGGTGGTGAAGAAGGTGCGTGGCGACGTCGCCACCCGCTACAGCTTCCGTGACCGCAAGATCGACGTGCTGGTGCGCGCCCAGGAAGGTGACCGCGCCAGCGTGGAGAGCATCCGCCGGCTGATCGTCAATCCGGGCAGCACCCGCCCGGTGACCCTGGACGCGGTGGCCGACGTGGTCGCCACCACCGGCCCCAGCGAGATCCATCGTGCCGATCAGACCCGGGTCGCGGTGGTATCGGCCAACCTGCGCGACATCGACCTCGGCGCCGCCATGCGCGAAGTGCAGCAGATGGTGGCCGAGCAGCCGCTGGGCGCGGGTGTCGGCCTGCACATCGGCGGCCAGGGCGAGGAACTGGCGCAGGCGGCGAAGTCGCTGATCTTCGCCTTCGGCCTGGCGATCTTCCTGGTCTACCTGGTGATGGCCTCGCAGTTCGAATCCCTGCTGCACCCGTTCGTGATCCTGTTCACCATCCCGCTGGCGCTGGTCGGCGCGATCCTGGCGCTGATGCTGACCGGAAAGCCCATCTCGGTGGTGGTGTTCATCGGCCTGATCCTGCTGGTCGGCCTGGTCACCAAGAACGCGATCATCCTGATCGACAAGGTCAACCAGCTGCGCGAGGCCGGCGTGGCCAAGCATGAGGCGCTGGTGGAGGGTGCGCGCTCGCGCCTGCGGCCGATCATCATGACCACGCTGTGCACGCTGTTCGGCTTCCTGCCGCTGGCGGTGGCGATGGGCGAGGGCGCCGAAGTGCGTGCACCGATGGCGATCACCGTGATCGGTGGCCTGCTGGTGTCGACGCTGCTGACGCTGCTGGTGATCCCGGTGGTGTACGACCTGATGGATCGTCGCGGCGACGCCTACTACCGTGAGCGCGGCCGCAAGCACGCCGGTGAGGGCCTGCATGGCGACGAGGGCGGCACAGCGGGTGTGGAGGAACCGGCATGAGTGTTGCCGAGTTCTCCATCCGCCGTCCGGTCACCACCATCATGTGTTTCGTGTCGTTGGTGGTGATCGGCCTGATCGCTTCGTTCCGACTGCCGTTGGAGGCGCTGCCGGACATCTCCGCGCCGTTCCTGTTCGTGCAGATTCCCTACACCGGCTCGACCCCGGAAGAAGTGGAACGGACCATCATCCGTCCGGTCGAGGAATCGCTGGCGACGATGACCGGCATCAAGCGCATGCGCTCGTCGGCCACCTCCGAGGCGGCGCTGATCTACATCGAGTTCAGCGACTGGGACCGCGACATCGCCATTGCCGCGTCGGACGCGCGCGAGCGTATCGACGCGATCCGCAGCGACCTGCCCGACGACCTGCAGCGCTACAACGTGTTCAAGTGGTCCAGCAGCGACCAGCCCGTGCTGAAGGTGCGGCTGGCCAGCACCACCGACCTGACCACCGCCTATGACATGCTCGATCGTGAGTTCAAACGGCGCATCGAGCGTATTCCCGGTGTGGCCCGCGTTGATATCACCGGTGCGCCGCCGAACGAGGTGGAGATCGCCATCGATCCGAACCGGCTCAACGCGCATGGGTTGAGCATCAACGAGCTGAGCGAGCGCCTGCGCACGCTGAACTTCTCGATCTCGGCCGGGCAGATCGACGACAACGGCCAGCGCGTGCGCGTGCAGCCGGTAGGCGAGATCACCGACCTTCAGGAGATGCGCGACCTGGTGATCAACGCCAAGGGACTGCGCCTGGGTGATATCGCCGATGTCCGCCTGAAGCCGGCGCGGATGAACTACGGGCGCCGCCTGGACGGCAACCCGGCGGTGGGCCTGGACATCTTCAAGGAACGCAGCGCCAACCTGGTGGACGTTTCGCGTGCAGCGCTGGCCGAAGTCGAGGCGATCCGCGCGCAGCCGTCGATGCGCGACGTGCAGATCAAGGTGATCGACAACCAGGGCAAGGCAGTGACGTCCTCGCTGCTGGAGCTGGCCGAGGCCGGCGCGGTCGGCCTGATCCTGTCGGTCACCGTGCTGTTCTTCTTCCTGCGCCATTGGCCGTCGACGCTGATGGTGACGCTGGCTATTCCGATCTGCTTCACCATCACCCTCGGCTTCATGTACTTCGTCGGGGTGACACTCAACATCCTGACCATGATGGGCCTGCTGCTGGCCGTCGGCATGCTGGTCGACAACGCGGTGGTGGTGGTGGAGAGCATCTACCAGGAGCGCGAGCGCATGCCGGGGCAGCCACGGCTGGCCTCGATCATCGGCACCCGCAACGTGGCCATCGCGCTCAGCGCCGGCACGCTGTGCCACTGCATCGTGTTCGTGCCGAACCTGTTCGGCGAGACCAACAACATCAGCATCTTCATGGCGCAGATCGCGATCACCATCTCGGTCTCGCTGCTGGCCTCGTGGCTGGTGGCGGTCAGCCTGATCCCGATGCTGTCCGCGCGCATGGCCACGCCCAAGCTGGTGCACTCGCAGACCGGCCTGATCGCGCGCCTGCAGCGACGCTATGCGCAGCTGCTGGACTGGTCACTGCATCACCGCGGTTGGAGCCTGCTCGGCATCCTGCTCGTGGTGCTGGTCAGCCTGGTGCCGATGAAGCTGACCAAGGTCGACATGTTCGGTGGTGAGGGTGGCAAGGACATCTTCATCGGCTACATGTGGAAGGGCGCCTACACCTACCGCCAGATGTCCGAGGAAGTGGCGCGGGTGGAGAACTGGATCGACCAGAACCGCGAGCGCCTGCACGTGAAGCAGGTGTATTCCTGGTACAGCGAGCAGGAAGGCAGCTCCACGGTGGTCACCCTGGACGAAAAGTACGCCAAGGACATCAAGTCGCTGCAGGAGGAACTGCGCAAGGGCCTGCCGAAGTCGGCCCGCACCGATTACTTCGTCGGCAACCAGGGCGGCGATGGCGGTGGCGGCAGCAACCAGGGCGTGCAGGTGCAGCTGGTGGGCGACTCCAGCTCGATGCTGCAGGAGATCGGCCAGGAAGTGGTGCCGTTGCTGGCGCAGCGTGCCGAGCTGCGTGACGTGCGCATCGACAACGGCGACAAGGGCGGCGAGCTGAAGGTGCGCGTCGACCGCGAGCGTGCCGCAGCGTTCGGCTTCAATGCCGAGCAGGTGGCCAGCTTCGTCGGCCTGGCGCTGCGCGGCGCGCCGATGCGCGAGTTCCGCCGCGGTGACAACGAAGTGCCGGTGTGGGTGCGCTTTGCCGGCGCCGAGCAGAGCAGCCCGGAAGACCTGGCCGGTTTCAGCGTGCGCACCGGCGATGGCCGCAGCGTGCCGCTGCTGAGCCTGGTCACCGTGGACGTTGGTTCGTCGGCCACCCAGATCGGCCGCACCAACCGCCAGACCACGTTGACCATCAAGGCCAACCTGGCCGAGAAGGTCACCGCGCCGGACGGGCGCAAGGCGATCGAAGCCGTGCTCAAGCCGATGAACTTCCCGGCCGGCTATGGCTTCACCTTCGACGGCGGCGACTACGGCAACGACGACGAGGCGATGCAGCAGATGGTGTTCAACCTGCTGATCGCACTGGTGATGATCTACGTGGTGATGGCGGCGGTGTTCGAGTCGCTGCTGTTCCCGGCGGCGATCATGAGCGGAGTGCTGTTCTCGATCTTCGGCGTGTTCTGGCTGTTCTGGATCACCGGCACCTCGTTCGGGATCATGTCCTTCATCGGCATCCTGGTGCTGATGGGCGTGGTGGTGAACAACGGCATCGTGATGATCGAGCACATCAACAACCTGCGGCGCAGCGGCATGGGCCGCACCCAGGCGCTGGTGGAAGGCTCACGCGAACGCCTGCGCCCGATCATGATGACCATGGGCACGGCGATCCTGGCGATGATCCCGATCTCGCTGACCGATACGCAGATGTTCGGCAATGGCCCGGAGTATTCGCCGATGGCGCGCGCGATTGCGGGCGGCCTGGCGTTCTCGACGGTGGTCAGCCTGCTGTTCCTGCCGACGATCTATGCGGTGCTCGATGACCTGCGCAATGCCGTGACGCGGTTGATCCGCCGTGCACGCGGGCTGGAGAGGATGGAGCCGGGCGCTGCCCGGCTGTAATGCGCGCCAACGTGTTGTGGTGTGGGGGAGGCCGGTCGTAGTGGGGCGGTCTCCCCCTTTTTTTCTGCTCGCCGCGTCGCCGCGTCGCCCGAGCATGGGCTCGGGCGCTACAGATTCTGTGGCCGGTTGAGAGGCTTACCCCGCCACCTTGCCCCACACCTTGAAGGTGGTCAGCCACAGGCCGAGCATGCTGCCGATGTTGGTCAGCATGAAGGTCAGCACCACGCGGGTAACGCGATTGCGGTACCAGCCCTTCAGGCTCTGCGCATCGTCGCGCAGCTTCAGGAAGTCCTCGTAGGCCGGCTTGCGCAGGCGCGCTTCCACCAGCGCCGAGAATGCGCCGGTCGGGATGCTCAGGCGGAACGGCTTGAACGGGGCCACCGCGATCGCGGTGAGAATGCTCAGCGGGTGACCGCCTGCCAGCAGGCAGCCCAGGCCCGCCAGGCCGCCGGTATACATTGCCCAGGTCGCCAGCAGCTCGGTGCCCACGCCCAGGCCGCCGCGGTAGAAGCCCACACCGATGCCGGTCGCCACGATCGCCAGGATGCCGAGCGTGAACCACGGGATGTTGCGCTTCTTCGGCACCGCCTCCAGCTCGGCGCGCAGCGGCGCCGGTGCCTCGGTATCGGTTTCCAGGTAGCGCGCCAGCCCGGCCAGGTGACCGGCACCGACCACCGCCAGCACTTCACGCTGCTGCGGGGTGTGCTCCTCGCGCAGGCGCGTGGCCATGTAACGGTCGCGCTCACCGATGATGGTCTCGTACAGCGCCGGGCTCTCGCTGGCGAACTCACCAAAGCTCGATTCCAGCATGTCGCCCTGCTTGAGCTTTTCGATCTCGTTCTCGCCCACTTCCTCGGACGAGAACAGGCCGGCGCCCAGCCCGGCAACCAGCTTCAGCTTGCCGAAGAACCCAAGCCGCTGCGACGCCCGGCGGAAGGTCAGGCCGACCTCGCGGTCGATCAGGTGCACCGGCAGGTCGCGTTCGCGCGCCAGTTCCACCGCGCGTTTCAGTTCCGCGCCCGGCTCGATGTCGAGCTGTTCGGCCAGGCGGCGCTGGTAGGCGGACAGGGCCAGGTTGGCGGCGAACAGGGCGACGCGGCCCTTGCGGATCACCTCGACCAGGTCGAGCTTGGCCAGCGTGTCCGGGTCGCTCAGTGCCTGCAGGCGCTGCGGGTCCAGTTCAACGGCCACGGCGTCGAAGCGACCGCTGTCGATGGCTTTCTCCACCGCCTCGACGCTGGCGCGGGAGACATGGGCGGTGCCCAGCAGGGTGTAGCGCACGCCGTCGCGTTCGACGACGCGTACCGGCTGGCCGGCGAACAGGTCGTCGCCGGTCTCGGGAAGGGTTTCGGTCATGGGTTCATTCATTGGAAGGTGCAGTGTCGGCGCCATCGCCGAGCGCGCGCTGCATCTGCACGGTATCCAGCCAGCGGCCATGCTTGCGGCCGAGGCCACGGAACACGCCGACCAGCTCGAAGCCGAAGCGTTCGTGCAGCTTGATTGAAGCGGTATTGGTCGGTTCGCCGATCACCGCCACCATCTGCCGGTAGCCACGCGCCACGCAGGCGTCGATCAACGCCTGCAGCAGGCCGGTGCCGACGCCCTGGCCCTGGAACGCGGCATCGACGTAGACCGAGTTTTCCACGGTCCACTGGTAGGCAACGCGGGTGCGGTAGGTGTTGGCGTAGGCATAGCCGGCCACCTGGCCGTCAATCTCGGCGACCAGGTAGGGGAAGCCGCGGTCGACGATGTCGCGCATGCGGCGCAGCATCTCGGACGCGTCCGGGATGTCGTACTCGTAAGTGTTGACGAAGTCGGTCACTTCCACCGCGTAGATCGCGGTGATCGCGTCGATGTCGGCCGGGCCGGCATCACGGATGAGGACGGCCATGCGCGGGCTCCGGCTCAGTCGATGTAGCGCTTGAGCAGGTCGCCGTAGGCATCGATGCGGCGATCACGCAGGAACGGCCAGATGCGGCGCACGTGCTCGCTGCGCTGCAGGTCGACGTCGCACAGCAGCACGGTGGCCTCGGTGCCGGCCTCGGCCAGGAACTCGCCCTGCGGGCCCAGCACGTGGCTGTTGCCCCAGAACTGGATGCCCGACGCGCCCAGCGGCGAGGCCTCGTGGCCGACGCGGTTGCAGCTCAGCACCGGCAGGCCGTTGGCCACCGCATGGCCGCGATGGCTCAGCACCCAGGCGTCGCGCTGGCGGGTCTTCTCGTCCTGCACGTCGTCCGGATCCCAGCCGATCGCAGTCGGATACAGCAGCAGCTCGGCGCCGGCCAGCGCCATCAGGCGCGCCGCTTCCGGGTACCACTGGTCCCAGCACACCAGCACGCCCAGGCGGCCCACCGAGGTATCGATCGGCTTGAAGCCGATGTCGCCCGGGGTGAAGTAGAACTTCTCGTAGAAGCCCGGGTCGTCCGGGATATGCATCTTGCGGTACTTGCCGAGCAGCGTACCGTCCTTCTCGAACACCACGGCGGTGTTGTGGTACAGCCCGGCAGCGCGGCGCTCGAACAGCGAGCCGACCAGCACCACGCCATGCTGCTTCGCCAGCGCGCCCAGGCGCTCGGTGCTCGGGCCCGGAATCGGCTCGGCCAGGTCGAACTCGTCCACCGATTCGTGCTGGCAGAAGTACGGGCCGTTATGCAGTTCCTGCAGCAGCACCAGCTTGGCACCCTGCGCAGCCGCCTCGGCCACGCGTGCTTCGATCACCGCCAGGTTGGCGGCGGCATCACCGTGGTTGCGCTCCTGGATCAGGGCGACGGTAAGGGGGCTGCGCGAGTTCATGCGGGGCGTTCCTGCGGGGGAAAACCAGCATGTTAGCGCGGATGGGCGGCGACGGCGTGTCGCGCGCTGAATGGCGCAGCGGCCGGCACGACCGTTACGCCTTCAACAGCCCGGCCGGCAGCTGCATGGTGATGCAGTGCAGGCTGCCGTTCTGCCAGATCAGCGAGCGGCAGGGCACCTGCACGATCTCTCGGCCCGGGTGCGCCTGTGCCAGCACGTCGCGGGCCAGGTCATCGGCCGGGTCGCCATAGGCCGGCATCAGCACCGCGCCATTGACGATCAGGTAGTTGGCGTACGAGGCAGCCAGGCGACGGCCTTCGTCGATCACCGGCCGGGCCCACGGCAGCGGGAACAGGCGGTACGGCTGGCCATCCTTGGTGCGTAGCGCGGCCAGCTCATTGCCCATCGCCTGCAGTTCGGCGTAATGCGAGTCGCTCTCGTCGTCGCAGGCCTGGTAGACGATGCTGTCAGCGGAGGCGAAGCGGGCGAGGGTATCGATGTGCGCGTCGGTGTCGTCGCCTTCCAGGTAGCCGTGGTCCAGCCACAGCACGCGGTCCTGCTGCAGCCAGTCGGCCAGGTCGGCGCTCAGGCTGGCGCGGTCGCGGTCCGGGTGGCGCTCGTGCAGGCACTTCCAGGTGGTCAGCAGGGTGCCTTCACCGTCGGTCTCGATGCCGCCGCCTTCCAGCGCGAACGGAATGCTGCGGACCGGCGCATCGTTGAATACGCCGGCCTGGTCGAGCACGCCCACCAGCTGGTCATCCAGGGTGGCGTCGAACTTGCCGCCCCAGCCGGTGAAGCGGAAATCCAGCAGCTGGAAGCCGCCGTCGGCACGGCGCAGGGTGATCGGGCCGGAGTCGCGCAGCCAGGTATCGTCGTAGGCCGCCGTGGTGAAGTGGACCTTGTCCATGTCGATGCGGTTGGAGCGCAGTCGCATCTCGGCGTAGGTCTCCACATCGTCGTCGGCCACGCAGATCAGCACCGGCTGGAAGCGGGTGATGGCCGCGACCAGGGCGATGTAGGTCTCTTCCACCTGGCCCAGGCGGTCAGCCCAGTCGGTATCGGCGGTGGGCCAGGCAATCAGGACGCCGCTCTGGGCTTCCCACTCGGCAGGAAAACGAAGGGTCTGGTTCATGGTCTCGCTACACAGGCCCGCCCACGGCGGGTAATGGGATCAACGGATCGGCGGTTTCGGGCCGATTTCGTTCGGGTCCGCCTGGTTGGCCACCACGTCGATCACCTTCTGCTTCTCGAAGTAGACGGTGAACTGCGGGTACACCCAGCGGTTGATGGTCGGCCATTGCCGTTTCTGCCCGCCACGCGGCTGCAGCTGCTCGCTGGGCGCGCCGAACTGCGCCTGCACCTGCTGCATGCTCTGGCCGCGCACGGGCAGGGCACCGGCCGGCTTCTCGCGGGCGCGGTCGACAAGCAGGGTGTCGGCCAGTGCCGGTGTGGCGGCGGCCAGGGTGGCCATCACGGCCAGGGCGGACAGGTAACGCTTCATCTCGATCTACTCCCCAGTGGTCAAGAAAGGCGATTACAGCAAAAACGGCAGGAAAAAGCCGCATAAACAAAAAACCGCCCGAAGGCGGTTTCTTGCATCGGGTCGGCCCCGCGTAGGGCCAGCCGCAGCCGGAAGGCTGTGAGGCTTAGCGCTGACGCGCCTTGAAACGCGGGTTCGACTTGCAGATGACGAAGATCTTGCCACGACGACGCACGACCTTGCAGTCACGGTGACGGGCCTTCGCCGACTTCAGGGAGGACAGGACTTTCATGGCATACCTCGGCGTAAACAGTAGTTGTTCGGGTGGAGCGTGGCCGCGATATGCGAAAGACAATCGGCAGTTGACGCTCGTTCAAGCCCGCCATTCTACCGGGCTTTTCCTCGTGGTTTCAAGTGGTTGCACAAAAGATCCCGCTGGGGGCGTCTGGCAGGGGCTAGAATGGCCTCTTCACACGCTCTGGGACCCCCATGAATCCACTCGCTCCCGTCCTGACCATCGACGGCCCATCCGGGGCCGGCAAGGGTACCATCAGCCGCATCATCGCGCGCCGGATGGGCTGGCATTACCTGGATTCGGGCGCGCTGTACCGGGCGGTGGGCGTGGCCGCAAGCTGGGCCGACATCGATACCTCCGACGCCTCGGCGCTGGTGCGTTGCACCTTCGACACCCACGTTCAGTTTGTCGAGCAGGGCGATGCCATGCGGGTCATGGTCAACGGCACCGATGCCACCGACGAGCTGCGCCTGGAGACCACCGGTGCGCTGGCCTCGGCCATTGCCGCCATTCCCGAGGTCCGCGCTGCCCTGAAGGAGCGCCAGCGCGCATTCAGGGAGCTGCCGGGCCTGGTCGCCGACGGCCGCGACATGGGCACGGTGATCTTCCCGGACGCCTCCTACAAGGTCTTCCTGACCGCCAGTGCCGAGGAGCGCGCCGAGCGCCGGCATAAGCAGTTGAAAGACAAGGGGGTTTCTGTTAACTTTGATGACCTCCTGCGCGAGATCATGGCCCGCGACGCCCGTGATGCCCAGCGTACCGTGGCGCCCCTGAAGCCGGCAGACGATGCTGTCCTCATCGACACCACAGGCATCGGCATCGATGATGTCGTTGCCAGAGTGATGGATCTGCTTCCGGTTCCGGCTGCCTGATCCGTTCGCGCGGGAGCGCTGCCAGCAGCATCGGCGGTGGTCGCGCATAGCAGTGCTGTACCAGCTCCGTCGCGCAATGATGCGTGGCGGTTTTCCTACTACACACGACCTGCGTTTCCGGGGTCGACCAACAGGCGGGCGGTCGCCATTCCCCTGAAGGGGACGCCACCGACCCATGTGTCCAACAGAGTAAATCTAATGACCGAATCATTTGCCGAACTGTTTGAAGCCAGCCAGGCCAATCTGGCCAAGCTGAAGCCGGGCGCCATCGTCAGCGGTACCGTTGTTGAAGTCCGCGGCGACGTCGTGGTGATCAACGCTGGCCTGAAGTCCGAAGGCATCGTGCCGATCGAACAGTTCCGTAACGACGCTGGCGAAATCGACGTCGCCGAAGGCGACATCGTCAAGGTCGCCCTCGACTCGATCGAGAACGGCTTCGGCGAAACCGTCCTGTCGCGCGAGAAGGCCAAGCGCGCGATGGTGTGGGACGAGCTGGAAGAAGCGTTGGAAAAGAACGAAACCATCACCGGCCGCATCAGCGGCAAGGTCAAGGGTGGTTTCACCGTGGACATCAAGGATGTCCGCGCCTTCCTGCCGGGTTCCCTGGTCGATGTGCGCCCGGTGCGCGATCCGGCCTACCTGGAAGGCAAGGAACTCGAGTTCAAGCTCATCAAGCTGGACCGCAAGCGTAACAACGTCGTGGTCTCGCGCCGCGCTGTCGTCGAAAGCGAGCACTCGGAAGAGCGCGAGCAGCTGATGGACAAGCTGCAGGAAGGCGCGATCCTGAAGGGTGTCGTCAAGAACCTGACCGATTACGGCGCGTTCGTGGACCTGGGCGGTATCGACGGCCTGCTGCACATCACCGACATGGCGTGGAAGCGCGTGCGTCACCCGTCGGAAGTCGTGAACGTCGGCGACGAGCTGGACGTCCGCGTGCTGAAGTTCGACCGCGAGCGCAACCGCGTTTCGCTGGGCCTGAAGCAGCTGGGCGAGGATCCGTGGGACAACATCGGCCGTCGTTACCCGGCCAACAGCCGCGTCTTCGGCAAGGTCTCCAACGTCACCGATTACGGTGCGTTCGTTGAGATCGAGCCGGGCGTCGAAGGCCTGGTGCACGTCTCGGAGATGGATTGGACCAACAAGAACGTCAACCCGTCCAAGGTTGTCCAGGTTGGTGATGAAGTCGAAGTGATGGTGCTGGACGTCGATGAAGAGCGTCGCCGTATCTCGCTGGGCATGAAGCAGGTTGCCGCCAATCCGTGGGAAACCTTCGCTGCCACCCACAAGAAGGGTGACAAGGTGTCGGGCCAGATCAAGTCGATCACCGACTTCGGCATCTTCATCGGCCTGGACGGCGGCATCGACGGCCTGGTCCACCTGTCCGACATCAGCTGGAACACCACCGGCGAAGACGTCGTTCGCAACTTCAAGAAGGGCGATACCCTGGACGCCGTCGTCCTGGCTGTCGATCCGGAGCGCGAGCGCATCTCCCTGGGCGTGAAGCAGCTGGAGCAGGATCCGTTCGGCCAGTACATGGCTGCCAATCCGAAGGGCTCCAAGGTCGAAGGCGTGGTGAAGGAAGTCGACGCCAAGGGCGCGATCATCGAGCTGGCTGACGGCATCGAAGGTTACGTCTCGGCCCGCGACATCGCCAACGAGCGCGTTGACGACGCCACCCAGCACCTGAAGGTCGGCGACAAGGTCGAAGCCAAGTTCGTGGGCATGGACCGCAAGGGCCGTACCCTGCAGCTGTCGATCAAGGCCAAGGACGACGCGGAAATGCGCGAAGTGCTGGAGGAATACCAGTCCTCTTCGGCTTCCAGCGGCACCACCCAGCTGGGCGCGCTGCTGCGTGCACAGCTGAACGGCAACAAGTCCGAGTAATCGGCCTTACGCTGTTCGTTGTTTCCTGGACGGCCCGGGCATTGCCCGGGCCGTTTCAGGCTGAGATGCCCCTGATGTGAGCCGGTAATGACCAAATCCGAACTGATCGAAATCCTTGCGCGCCGCCAGGCGCACCTGAAGGCCGATGATGTCGATCTGGCGGTGAAGTCGTTGCTGGAAATGATGGGCGGATCGCTGTCCGCCGGGGATCGCATCGAAATCCGTGGATTTGGCAGCTTCTCGCTGCACTATCGTCCGCCGCGCCTGGGTCGCAACCCGAAGACCGGCGAATCGGTTGCCCTGCCGGGCAAGCATGTCCCCCATTTCAAGCCGGGCAAGGAACTGCGCGAGCGGGTCAGCAGTGTGCTGCCGCTGGACGCCGATCCGGCCTGAGCCTTCCGTCGCGCCACCGCGTGCGAATCCAGCCGCGAGTCGGATAAGCTACGGACTCCTGCCACTGGAGCTGTCGCATGAAGGTTTTTCGTCTGCTGGTCCTGCTGGCGGTACTCATTCTTGGGTTGATCATCGGTGCCATGAACATGGACGAGATGACCATCAACCTGCTGTTCACCCAGCTTAAGACCTCGGTCGGCGTGGCCATCATTGCCGCGTTGCTGATCGGCGTCATCGTTGGCGCTGGCCTGGTGCTGGTGAGCGTGGTCATTCCGCTCTACAGCCAGCTGCGCCGCGCCAACAAGTCCGCTGCCGCCACGCCGGCACCGGTTGCTTCCCCTCAATCTTTTGATGGACGCTGATCGAAGATGGATTTCGTCACCGAGTGGTTCTGGTTCTTCCTGTTCGTTCCGCTGGCCGCCCTGGCTGGGTGGGTGATCGGGCGGCGCGGTGGTCAACGCCACGGTGACAGCCAGGTCAGCCGCCTGTCGAGCACCTATTTCCGTGGCCTGAACTACCTGCTCAACGAGCAGCCGGACAAGGCCATCGAGCTGTTCCTGCACATCGCCGAGCTGGACAAGGAAACCTTCGAGACCCAGGTCGCGCTGGGCCACCTGTTCCGCCGCCGCGGCGAAGTCGACCGCGCCATCCGCCTGCACCAGGGCCTGGTCAACCGCCACGACCTCAGTGATGCACAGCGCGTGCAGGCCCTGCTGGCGCTGGGCGAGGACTACATGAAGTCCGGCCTGCTGGACCGTGCCGAGACCGTGTTCACCGAGCTGGCGCAGCTGGATCAGCGTGCACCGCAGGCACTCAAGCACCTGATCGGCATCTACCAGGCCGAGCGCGACTGGGAAAAGGCGATCGACAACGCGACCCGTTTCGAGGACGTCACCGGCGAGCCGATGGGCAAGCTGATCGGACAGTTCGAATGCGAACTGGCCGAACGTTTCCGTGGCGCCGGCAAGCTGGAAGAGGCGAGGGCAGCGATCGCCCGCGCCTACCAGGCCGACGCGATGTCGGTGCGCGCCGGCATCATCGAGGGCCGTCTGGAAACCGACGCGGGCAATCCAGAGGCCGCTGTGCGCGCCTTCGAGCGCGCCGCGCGCAACGATCCCGAATACCTGCCGGAACTGCTGCCGGCACTGATGCAGAACTATCGCAGGGTCGGCGATCTGGCAGGTGCACGCGCGTTCCTGTCGGAGATGACCGAGCACTACCGCGGCATCGCCCCGGTACTGGCGCTGACCCGGTTGATGGAAGAGCAGGAAGGCGTGGCGCCGGCCCGTGCCTACCTCGGTCGCCAGCTCAAGGATCGCCCGTCGGTACGTGGCGAATCCGCGCTGATCGACTTGACCCTCGCCGAGGGAGCCGATTCCACCGCCACCCTGCATGACCTCAAGCACATCACCGACCAGCTGCTGGTGCGCAACCCGGCCTATCGCTGCACGCGCTGCGGCTTCGGTGCGCGTACCCACCACTGGCAGTGCCCGAGCTGCAAGGAGTGGGGAACGGTCAAGCCGCTGCTGAACTACGCGGTGCTCTGATCCATGCCCTGGCTTGTGATGGGCGCGCTGCTGGGGCTCGCCCTGCTCAGCGCGTTGCTGACCTGGGCTGCGCGGGGCTATGCACTGCGCCAGCAGTTGATGGACCAGCCGGGCGAGCGTCGCAGCCATAGCGTTGCCACCCCGCGCGGTGGCGGCATCGCCATCGTCATCAGCCTGCTGGTGACCGCCGGCGTGGCCATCTGGGCCTGGCCCGAAAGCACGCCGACGGTGCTGGTGGCCAGCCTTGGGCTGGTGCTGGTGGCCGGTATCGGCTGGTGGGACGACCACAAGCCCCTGCCGGCGATGCGTCGCCTGCTGGTGCATTTCATCGCCGCAGCGCTGTTGGCCGGCCTGGTCAAGGTGAATGGTGGCAGCTGGCTGTTGGCGGTGCTGGTGCTGCTGTTCACCGCGTCGCTGATCAACATCTGGAACTTCATGGACGGCATCAATGGCATCGCCGCCAGCCAGGCTGTCGTGGCGATGCTGGGGCTGGCGCCGGTGCTGCCGTGGCCCTATTCACTGGCCGCCGTGGCCCTGGGCCTGGCATGCCTTGGATTCCTGCCGTTCAACTTCCCTCGCGCCCGGATCTTCATGGGCGATGTCGGAAGCGGTGCGCTGGGGTATGCGGTCGCAGTGGTGCTGGCGATCGCCAGCGTGCGTACCGATATCAACTGGATCCTGCTGCTGGTACCGGTTTCGCCGTTCCTCGTGGACGCGGGCTTCACACTGCTGGCGCGCATCATTTCCGGACAACGCTGGATGGAACCCCATACCCAGCATGTCTACCAGCGCGCGGTGCAGGCAGGAGCCAGTCACCCGCAGGTGACAGGGATGTACTTTGCTTTGGGTCTGTTCAGTATTACAGTGTTCAATGTCTGCTCCAATTTGCAGCCGAGGTGGGAGGCTGTCGTGGCGATCGCGTGGTTCATCGCGCTGAGCGTCCTCTGGCTCCTCCTGCGCAATGGAATGCGCCACCGACAAGGAATTACCTGAATTATGGCTTCACCCTGGCGGGACAGAATCCTCGGCCTGATGCCGCGTTCGGCCATCGTCTGCCACGACCTCTTCATGGTCTGGGCATGCTGGCAGCTGCTCCATGCAGGGCGTTACTCGATCCTGCCCAACGCCCCGGCGCTGCCCCTGTGGAACGTCGATACCACCCTGGTCCTGCTGCTGCAGGGCCTGGTGTTCTGGCGCGTGGGCCTGTACCGCGGCCTGTGGCGGTTTGCCAGCGTCAGCGACCTGCTGAACATCTTCAAGGCCAGCTTCATCGGCATGGTGGCCATCATCCTGGTGCTGATGTGGAAGCGCTTCGACGGCGTACCCATGTCGGTGCTGGTGATCTACCCGTTCGCGCTGTCGGCACTGCTCGGCGCGCCGCGCCTGCTGTACCGCGCCTGGAAGGACTACCAGGCACTGCAGTCCGATTCCAGCGCCCGCCGCGTGCTGATCCTCGGCGCCGGCCAGGCGGCCGAGACCCTGGTGCGCGACCTGCGCCGCTCCGGCAACTTCGAGCCGGTCGGCCTGCTCGACGATGCACCGCACCTGCGTGGCGCCAAGCTGCAGGGCCTGCCGATCCTGGGCACGCTGGATGACGCGCCGACGGTGGTCCGCGAGACCGCTGCCAAGCTGCTGGTCATTGCCATGCCGTCGCTGGACGCCGCAGGCATGCAGCGCGTCGTCGCGATCTGCGAAAGCACCGGCGTGCCGTTCCGTACCGTGCCCAAGCTCAGTGACATCCTGCAGGGCCAGTCGCTGCCGGGCCAGCTGAAGGAAGTGGCGATCGAGGACCTGCTGGGGCGCAAGCCGATCATGCCGGACTGGAACCTGATCCGCGGCTGGTTGGGTGGGCGCACCGTGATGGTTACCGGCGCCGGTGGTTCGATCGGCTCGGAGCTGTGCCGCCAGTGCGCGCGGCATGGTGCCGGTCGCATCATCCTGCTGGAGATCAGCGAGCTGCTGCTGCTGACCATCGAGGGCGAGCTGCGTCGCAGCTTCCCCGATGTCGAGATCGAGGCGGTGCTGGGCGACTGCGGTGACCCAGCGGTGATCCGCCACGCGCTGTCGCTGCACCCCGTCGATACCGCTTTCCATGCGGCCGCCTACAAGCATGTACCGGTGCTGGAACGCCAGCTGCGTGAAGCAGTGCGCAACAACATCCTGGCGACCGAGAACGTCGCGCGCGCCTGCCTGGAAGCCCGCGTGGAGCATTTCGTGTTCATCTCCACCGACAAGGCGGTCGACCCGGTCAATGCGCTGGGCGCGAGCAAGCGCTACGCCGAGATGATCTGCCAGAGCCTGGACCAGAAGTCCACGCATACCCGTTTTGTCACGGTGCGCTTCGGCAACGTGCTGGCGTCGGCCGGCAGCGTGGTGCCGCTGTTCCGCGAGCAGATCCTGCGCGGTGGCCCGGTCACGGTCACCGACCCGGAAGTCAGCCGCTACTTCATGACCATTCCCGAGGCCTGCCAGCTGATCCTGCAGGCGGCCGCATCGGCGTCGCATGGTGCGATCTATACCCTCGACATGGGCGAGCCGGTGCCGATCCGCGTGCTGGCCGAACAGATGATCCGCCTGACCGGCAAGCAGCCGTACAAGGACATCCAGATCATCTATACCGGCCTGCGTCCGGGCGAGAAGCTGCACGAGACGCTGTTCTATTCGGACGAAGATTACCGCTCCACCGCGCACCCGAAGATTCTTGAAGCCGGCGTGCGTACGTTCTCGCGCGACCTGGTGCTGGGCAACATTCCGCGCCTGCGCGAGGCGATTGCCAGCTACGACACCGCCCGCATCCAGGAAATCCTGTTTGCGACGATGCCGGAATTCTCGCCAATCGAACAGGATGCTTACATTTCATCCGCTAAAGTCGTGCCTTTTCCGGCACGTGAGGCCAACAGGCACCAATGAGCAAGCGAATTCGCAAAGCAGTTTTCCCGGTGGCAGGATTGGGGACGCGTTTTTTGCCAGCAACCAAGACTGTGCCGAAGGAGATGCTGCCGATCATTGATCGGCCGCTGATCCAGTACGCGGTGGATGAGGCGATCGAAGCCGGCTGTGACACGCTGGTGTTCATCACCAATCGCTACAAGCACGCCGTTGCCGACTATTTCGACAAGGCGTACGAGCTGGAGCAGAAGCTTGAGCGCGCTGGCAAGCAGGAGCAGCTGGAATTGATCCGGCACGTGCTCCCCAATGGTGTGCGCGCGATCTTCGTGACCCAGGCCGAGGCGCTGGGCCTCGGGCACGCGGTGCTGTGTGCCAGGTCGGTGATCGGTGACGAGCCGTTTGCCGTACTGCTGCCCGACGACCTGATCTGGAACCGCGGTGCGGGCGCGCTGAAGCAGATGGCCGACCTCAACGAAGCCAGTGGCGCCAGCGTGATCGCGGTGGAAGACGTGCCGCACGATAAGACCGCCAGTTACGGCATCGTCGCCACCGACGCGTTCGATGGCCGCAAGGGCCGTATTTCGCAGATCGTCGAGAAGCCGAAGCCGGAGGACGCGCCGAGCGACCTGGCGGTGGTGGGTCGTTACGTGCTCAGCCCGAAGATCTTCGAGCTGCTGGAACAGACCCAGACCGGTGCCGGCGGCGAGATCCAGCTGACCGATGCGATTGCCGAGCTGCTGAAGACCGAAGAAGTCGATGCCTATCGTTTCGAGGGCACCCGCTTCGACTGCGGCACGCACCTGGGCCTGGTGGAGGCGACGATCCGCTTCGCGCTGGACAACCCGAAGCTGGCTGGCCCGGCGCGGGAGAAGCTGGCGGCGATGCTGGCGGAATAAGGGTTTTATCAAGCGCTCCGTGCGGCGCCTTGATTGATACGTGGGGGAGGGGGCGGGTGGCCCTCTCCAAAACACGCCAAAGCCCTTCCATGGTGCTCGATGGCGCCATCCATGGCGCCAACGGTTTTGGAGAGGGCCATCCGCCCCCTCTCGACAGTTTCCGTGTGGCGCGGACGGGAAGGGCGGAATCAAAGGCAGAAGCAAAAGCAAAAAGGCAGCCACTGGCTGCCTTTTTTCGTGGGTTGGGGTCAGATCCCTTTGCGCAGCAAAGGGATCTGACCCCAGCCTTTGACCCTGCCTTTGCTCATCCCTCCGCCGCGGGGAGGCTGGAAGGGCCGGGTTGGCAGGGCTGCCCGGGACCGTTGGCGCCATGGATGGCGCCATCGAGCCCCCATGGAAGGGTTCACGGCGTGTCCCGGGCAGCCCTGCCAACCCGACCCACGCCATGAAGCCCAACGAGGCAACGCCTTGAACCTTACAGCGCCTCGAAAATACCCGCCGCACCCATGCCGGTGCCGATGCACATCGTCACCATGCCGTACTTCTGCTGGCGACGACGCAGGCCGTGCAGCAGGGTTGCGGTACGGATCGCACCGGTCGCACCCAGCGGGTGGCCCAAGGCAATCGCGCCGCCCAGCGGGTTGACCTTGGCCGGGTCCAGGCCGCAATCGCGGATCACCGCCAGCGACTGCGCGGCGAAGGCTTCGTTGAGCTCGATCCAGTCCAGCTGGTCCTGGGTCAGGCCGGCCTGCTTCAGTGCCTTCGGGATCGCGGCGATCGGGCCGATGCCCATCACTTCCGGACGCACGCCGGCTACCGAGAAGCTGACGAAACGCGCCAGCGGGGTCAGGCCGTAATCCTTGATCGCCTGCTCGGAGGCCAGCAGCACGGCGCCGGCGCCATCGCTCATCTGCGACGAGTTGCCAGCGGTGACGGTGCCGCCGAACTGGCCGTTGCGGAACACCGGGCGCAGCTTGGCCAGGCCTTCGGCCGAGGAGTCCGGGCGGGGGCCTTCGTCGGTGTCGGCGATCTTGTTGCGGGTGATGATGCGCTGGCCGTCGGCCAGGTCCGGCAGGTGCGAGACGATCTCGTACGGGCTGATCTCGTCCTTGAACTCGCCGTTCTGGATCGCGGCCATGGCCTTCTGGTGCGAGGCCAGGGCAAAGGCGTCCTGGTCTTCGCGCGAGACCTTCCACTCTTCGGCGACCTTCTCGGCGGTGATGCCCATGCCGTAGGCGATGGCAACGTGGTCGTTGTCGAACACGCTCGGCGCCATGGCGATCTTGTTGCCCATCATCGGCACCATCGACATCGACTCGGTGCCGCCGGCCAGCATCAGGTCGGCGTTGCCCAGGCGGATCGCGTCGGCGGCCTGCGCCACGGCCTGCAGGCCGGAGGAGCAGAAGCGGTTCACGGTCTGTGCGGCGATGGTATTGGGCAGGCCTGCCAGCAGCACGCCGATGCGGGCCACGTTCATGCCCTGCTCGGCTTCCGGCATGGCGCAACCGATGATGGCGTCATCGATGCGGTTGACGTCCACGCCCGGGGCCTGGGCGACGACGCTGCGCAGCACGTGCGCAAGCATGTCGTCGGGGCGGGTGTTGCGGAACATGCCCTTGGGCGCCTTGCCAACCGGGGTACGGGTGGCGGCGACGATGTAGGCGTCCTGGATTTGCTTGGTCATTGCAGTGATCTCTTGAATTTTTTAGCCGGAGTGCCGACCAACGGTCGGCACCCACCGGAAGCAGGGATGGGCGATCAGTTACGCAGCGGCTTGCCGGTCTTCAGCATGTGCGCGATGCGGGCCTGGGTCTTTTCCTGCTGGGCCAGTTCGACGAAGTGCTTGCGCTCCAGGGTCAGCAGCCACTCTTCGTCGACCAGGGTGCCGCGGTCGACCTTGCCACCGCACAGCACGGTAGCGATGCGCTCGGCGATCTCGTAGTCGTACGGGCTGATGAAGCGGCCTTCCAGCATGTTGACCAGCATCATCTTGAAGGTGGCGATACCCACGTCACCGGCCACCTGGATGCGGCGTGCCGGCAGCGGCGGGCGGTAACCCGCTTCGGCCAGGGCGCGTGCTTCGGCCTTGGCGATGTGCAGGGCCTCGTAGCTGTTGAACACCACCTTGTCGGTGCTGCGCAGCAGGCCCAGTTCCTTGGCGTTGACCGCCGAGTTGGACACCTTGGCCATCGCCACGGTCTCGAAGGTCTTCTTCAGTTCGGCGAACACGTCGCCGCCCGGGCCCGCGGCCTGCGAGGCGCGCACGGCCAGTTCCTTCAGGCCACCACCGGCCGGCAGCAGGCCGACGCCGGCCTCGACCAGGCCGATGTAGCTTTCCAGGAAGGCCACGGTCTTGGCGCTGTGCATCTGGAACTCGCAGCCGCCACCCAGGGCCAGGCCGCGCACGGCAGCCACCACTGGCACCAGCGAGTACTTGATGCGCTGGCTGGTGCGCTGGAAGTTGGCAACCATTTCTTCGAACTGGTCGACCTTGCCGGCCTGCAGCAGGCCGAGGGCACCGGCCAGGTCGGCACCGGCGGAGAAGGGTTCCTTCTGCTGCCAGATCACCAGGCCCTGGAAGTCCTTCTCGGCGCGGCTCACGCATTCCTGCAGGCCGTCCAGCACCTGGTCGGACACGGTGTTCATCTTGGTCTTGAAGCTGACCACGGCGATGCCATCACCGTCGTGCCACATGCGCAGGCCGTCGTTCTCGAACACGGTCTCGCCCGGCGCGAACGTTTCGCCCAGCAGCGGATCCGGGAAACGCTGGCGCTGGTACACCGGCAGCGACGAGCGCGGCAGCTTGGCGTTGCGCGACGGGCTGTAGCTGCCCTCGGCGGCGTGCACGCCATCGCGGCCATCGAACACCCAGTCCGGCAGCGGCGCGCTGCTCATGCTCTTGCCGGCCACGATGTCATCGGCGATCCACTGTGCGACCTGCTTCCAGCCGGCAGCCTGCCAGGTCTCGAACGGGCCCAGCGACCAGCCGTAGCCCCAGCGGATGGCCAGGTCGACGTCGCGCGCGGTCTCGGCGATGTCGGCCAGGTGGTAGGCGCTGTAGTGGAACAGGTCGCGGAAGGTCGCCCACAGGAACTGCGCCTGCGGGTGCTGGCTCTCGCGCAGCTTGGCGAACTTCTCGGCCGGGTTCCTGATCTTCAGGATCTCGACCACTTCCGGCGCGGCAGCGCGATCGGCCGGACGGTAGTCCTGCTTCTCCAGGTCCAGCACCACGATGTCCTTGCCGACCTTGCGGAAGATGCCGGCACCGGTCTTCTGGCCCAGTGCGCCCTTGGCGATCAGCGCGTCCAGCCACTTCGGCGACTTGAAGAATTCATGCCACGGGTCGTTCGGCAGGGTATCGCCCATGGTCTTGATGACGTGGGCCATGGTGTCCAGGCCGACCACGTCGGAGGTGCGGTAGGTGGCCGACTTCGGGCGGCCGACCAGCGGACCGGTCAGGCCGTCCACTTCATCGAAGCCCAGGCCGAACTGCTGGGTGTGGTGGATGGTGGACAGGATCGAGAACACGCCGATGCGGTTGCCGATGAAGTTCGGGGTGTCCTTGGCGTACACCACGCCCTTGCCCAGGGTGGTGACCAGGAACTCTTCCAGGCCTTCCAGCACGGCGGCGTCGGTGGTGGTGGCCGGGATCAGCTCGGCCAGGTGCATGTAGCGCGGCGGGTTGAAGAAGTGCACGCCGCAGAAGCGGTGGCGCAGCTGCTCGGGCAGCACGTCGGCCAGCTTGTTGATGCCCAGGCCCGAGGTGTTGGAGGCCAGCACCGCGTGGTCGGCCACGAACGGCGCGATCTTCTTGTACAGGTCCTGCTTCCAGTCCATGCGCTCGGCGATGGCCTCGATGATCAGGTCGCAGTCCTTCAGCTGCTCCAGGCCGGACTGGTAGTTGGCCGGAGTGATGGCTTCGGCCAGCGACTTGCTGGCCAGCGGTGCCGGGCTCAGCTTGCCCAGGTTGGCGATCGCCTTCAGCACGATGCCGTCGGCCGGACCCTCCTTGGCGGGCAGGTCGAACAGCACGGTGTCGACGCCAGCGTTGGTGAGGTGGGCAGCGATCTGGGCACCCATGACGCCGGCACCCAGCACGGCGGCGCGGCGGACTAGCAGGGAATTGGACATGGTGTAGGGCCTTTGTTGGTCAGCAGTTACTGGGTGGAATCAAAGGGAAGCGGGCAGGGCGCTGGCGCGAGCGGCGGCGCGGAACCCGGCTTCGGCGAAATGGATCAGTTCGTGGGCGGCATGGGCACGATGCGCCGCTTCAGTGACACCGGCGGGACGCTTGATCAGCCCGAAGTCGGCCATGGCATAGGTGAGCGAGCCGGCCAGGAAATCCAGGCGCCAGTACAGCTCTTCCTTGCTCAGGTCGGGTACGCACTCGCCGATGGCCTTGCCGAACGCACGCAGCACGTGGCCGTAGTGGTCGGACAGGAACTTGCGCAGGTTGTCGTTCTTCTCGGCGTAGGCGCGGGCGATCACGCGCACGAAGGCACCGCCGTTCTGGCGGTCCTGGGCCAGCGCCAATGCCGGCTCGACGAAGGCGGCCAGCACCGGGCGCAGCTGCCCGGGGTGTTCGCTGCGGGCGCGTTCGAGCTGCGACAGGCGGGCGCCGGTCATCTCGTCCATGCGGCGGCGGAACACCTCGTTGACCAGGTTCTCCTTGGAGCCGAAGTGGTAGTTGACCGCTGCGATGTTGACGTCGGCCTGGCTGGTCACCTGGCGCAGCGAAGTGCCGGCGAAGCCGTGCTGTGCGAACAGCTCCTCGGCCGCGCCGAGAATGCGGTCCTTGGTCGAGAAGTGGGCGGGTTTGGCCATCGGCGGGCGGACCTTAATCAAACGATTGTTTGATACTAGGACCAGACGGTAGCGTATGGCATTTTGCAGTGCAGCAAAAATGGCCCGGACGGTCAGAATCCACTCAGCTGGGTGAATGGGGTAGGGGTCGGATCCCCGCAGGGGCTCCGACCCCGACACTGGGCCGGAATGGGGTCAGAGCCCCTGTGGGGATCTGACCCCTGCCATGAGGGTTTGCCGGCCGGCGACCGGCACTACCATGCCGCCGCTTTATCTTTTACAATTCGCCTACGTTTATCAGGCTAAGCCCGCGTCCCGACGCGGGTTTTTTTCATGTTACCCTTCGGGCCATCAGCGGCCCGATTCCATTGGAGACATCCCATGGCGCTGGAGCGCACCCTTTCGATCATCAAGCCGGACGCCGTTGCCAAGAACGTCATCGGCGAAATCTACGCCCGCTTCGAGAAGGCCGGCCTGAAGGTCGTGGCCGCCAAGTACAAGCAGCTGTCGCGCCGTGAAGCCGAAGGCTTCTACGCCGTGCACCGCGAGCGTCCGTTCTTCAACGCGCTGGTCGAATTCATGATCTCCGGCCCGGTGATGATCCAGGCCCTGGAAGGCGAGAACGCCGTCCTGGCCCACCGCGACCTGCTGGGCGCCACCAACCCGAAGGAAGCCGCGCCGGGCACCATCCGCGCCGACTTCGCCGAATCCATCGATGCCAACGCCGCCCACGGCTCGGACTCGGTCGAGAATGCCGCGATTGAAATCGCCTACTTCTTCGCCGCCACCGAAGTCGTTTCGCGCTGAGAGTAATGCCGTGAACGAGGTCGTACAGTCCCCCGCCATCCAGCCGCTGCCGAAGTCGGCACCCACGGCTGGCAAGCAGAACCTGCTCGACCTCGATCGCGCGGGCTTGGAGAAGTTTTTCGTCGAGGTTCTCGGCGAAAAGAAGTTCCGTGCCCACCAGGTGATGAAGTGGATCCACCATCGCTACGTCACCGATTTCGATGAAATGACCGACCTCGGCAAGGTCCTGCGCGCCAAGCTGCAGGCCCATGCCGAGGTGCTGGTTCCGAACATCGTGTTCGACAAGCCCTCCGCCGACGGCACCCACAAGTGGCTGCTGGCGATGGGCGTGGATGGCAAGAACGCCATCGAGACCGTGTACATCCCGGACAAGACCCGCGGCACGCTGTGCGTGTCCTCGCAGGTCGGTTGCGGCCTGAACTGCACGTTCTGCTCCACCGCCACCCAGGGCTTCAACCGCAACCTGACCACCGCCGAGATCATCGGCCAGGTGTGGGTTGCTGCACGTCACCTGGGCAACGTGCCGCACCAGATGCGCCGCCTCACCAACGTGGTGATGATGGGCATGGGCGAGCCGCTGATGAATTTCGACAACGTCGTGCGCGCCATGAGCGTGATGCGCGACGATCTGGGCTACGGCCTGGCCAACAAGCGCGTGACCCTGTCGACCTCCGGCCTGGTGCCGCAGATCGACCGCTTGTCCGCCGAGAGCGACGTGTCGCTGGCGGTGTCGCTGCATGCGCCGAACGATGCGCTGCGCGAGACCCTGGTGCCGCTCAACAAGAAGTACCCGATCGCCGAGCTGATGGCCTCGTGCGCACGCTACCTGCGCGCCAACAAGCGCCGCGAATCGGTCACCTTCGAATACACCCTGATGAAGGGCATCAACGACAAGCCCGAGCATGCCCGCGAATTGGCCCGCCTGATGCGCCAGTTCGACAACGCGGTGCAGGCCAAGGATTCGGGCAAGGTCAACCTGATTCCCTTCAATCCGTTCCCGGGCACCCGCTACGAGCGTTCGGAAGAAGCGCACATCCGCGCCTTCCAGAAGATCCTGCTCGACAGCAACGTGCTGACCATGGTCCGCCGCACCCGTGGCGACGACATCGACGCCGCCTGTGGCCAGCTCAAGGGCCAGGTGATGGACCGCACCCGCCGCCAGGCGGAGTTCAACAAGACGCTGCAGGCGGGGAAGGGGAGCGATGCCGCGGCCTGACCGCCTCTGGCTGGCGCTTCTCGCAGGCGTGCTGGCCGTTGCGGTCGGCGGCTGCAAATCCCATCCCAAGGCCAAGCTCGGTCCGAGCCAGGCGCCGGTCTATTCGGTAGGTGACCCGGAAAGCGTGCGGCGCGAAGTGCGCTGGCGCGACCTGTTGACGCTGGCGACCCGCGACATGCAGGTCGGCAATCTCGATGCCGCCGAGCGCAAGGTGCGCGAAGCACTGAAGCTGGCGCCCGAGGCGCCCGATGCGCTGGTGCTCCAGGCCGGCATCGATGACCGTCGTGGCCGCACCCGCCAGGCCGGCGAGAACTTCCGCAAGGCCGCCGAACTGGCGCCGCAGCGCGGCGACGTGCTCAACAACTACGGTGCCTGGCTGTGCCAGCAGGGCCAGCCGGCCGAATCGCTGGTCTGGTTCGATCGCGCGTTGCAGGCGCCGGGCTATGCCACCCCGGGCGAAGCCCAGGCCAATGCCGGCAGCTGCGCACTGGATGCGGGCCAGCTTGAACGTGCCGAACGCGACCTGCGTGCGGCGCTCGTGGCGGCCCCGGCCAACCCGGTCGCGCTGGAGTCGATGGCCCAGCTGAGCTACCGCCAGGGCCGCTACATGGAGGCCCGGGCCTTCGCCGAACGTAGGATTGCGGCTGCACCCGCAACGCGTTCCGTGTTACAACTTGCGTCTCAAATCGAAGTGAAGCTGGGCGATCGGGCGGCATCTGATCGTTATCTGCAGCGGATTCGACAGGAATTTCCGCAGGACGCGGGCTCCTAACTCCAGGGTTGATGCATTGTGATTGATGACCAGACTGTGAGCGCTCTCGAGACTGCGGCCGGCTGCGGCACCCGCCTGCGCCAGGCCCGCGAAGCGGCCGGACTGACCCTCGAAGATGTCGGCTCGCGCCTGCGCATGCCGGTCCAGGTGGTCAAGTCGCTGGAAGAGGAACAATGGCAGAAGCTGGGGGCGCCGGTGTTCGTGCGTGGCCAGCTGCGCAGCTATGCGCGCCTGCTCGACGTGGATGTCGGCCAGCTGCTGGAACAGGCCCAGGTCGGCCCGGTGGTTCCGCCCACCCTGGTCAGCCATACCCATACCCCGCGTGCGCGCCGCATCGCCGAGAACCTCGGCCGGCGCGTGCTGTATGTCGGCATCACCGCCGTGCTGGCGGTGCCGGTGTGGTTCGCCACCCGTGGCCACTTCGACGGCAGCGCGACCCCGTCGCCGAGCACCGCCTCGCTGGATGTGATCCCGGCCGCTGTGCCGGTCACCCCGTCCACGGCCGGTGCCGAGGCTGTTGCGCCGGCCGAAGCGGCCACTGCCCCGGCCAGCAAGCCCGCGGCCACCCCGTACGTGGCCTCGCTGGCCCCGGTGCCGCGCCCGGCGCCGGCTCCGGCGGCTGCCGGCAACGCGCTGGAAATGCAGTTCAGCGGCGACAGCTGGGTCGACATCGGCGGCCCGGACGGCAGCACCGTCGAGAAGGCGCTGATCAGATCCGGCGAGACCCGCAGCTTCACGCCGGGCCAGGTGACCCGGGTGACCCTGGGCAACGCCTCGGCGGTCCAGGTTCAGCAGAACGGCGCTATCGTCGATCTGACCCCCTACCAGCGAGCCAACGTGGCACGCTTTCAGGTATCCTCTGAAGGCTCCGTTGTCCCGGTTTCGCACTGAGGCGCGGTTTCACCACCTTCGATAATCCCAATGGTCCCTCCCGACGGGCGGGGCGAGAGTACGCATGGCGATCGACGATCTGCTCGACGAGCACGAACAAAGTGAACGCGTCCGCAGCTGGCTGCGGAAGAATGGCGCCAGCATCCTCGGTGGCGTAGTCATCGCCATCGGTGCCATTGCTGGCTGGCAGTGGTACCAGAAGGATCAGGGCGGCAAGCTGGCCTCGGCCAATGTCGAGTACCAGAAGGCCCTGCAGGGCCTGCAGCAGAACAAGCTTGACGACGCCGCCAAGGCGGTCAAGGCGCTCGAAGCCGGCCCGTCCAGCATCTACGGCGACCTCGCGGCGCTGCAGCTGGCCAAGGCCCAGGTCGACGCCGGCAAGAATGAAGAGGCACTGGCAACCCTGCGCAATGTGAAGGTCGAAGGTGACCTGCAGCGCGTGGTCGACCAGCGTGTGGCCCGCCTGCTGGTGGCCACCGGCAAGAGCGACGAGGCCATCAAGCTGCTGGGCAGCGCGACCGACAGCAGCAGCCTGGAAATCCATGGCGATGCGTTGATGGCGCAGGGCAAGCGCGATGACGCCCGTGCACAGTACGAGAAGGCGCTGAAGACGCTGGACGTGGCAGCGCCGCAGCGGCGCCTGCTGGAAACCAAGGTTATGGACGCCGGCGGCACCGTCGCCGCCCCTGCGGAGTCGGTTTGATGAGTCAGAAGGTCATGATCACCCGCGTCGCCACCGTGCTCCTGATGGGCATGGCCCTGACCGGCTGCAGCACCATGAAGGGCTGGTTCGCCGGCAAGGACGCGGCCGCGAAGAAGGCACAGGAACCGGCTGAGCTGGTCAAGTTCGAGCCGACCCTGAAGGTCAGCAAGGCCTGGTCGGTCAACCTCGGCAAGGGCGAGCGCCGCATCGGCGTGCGCCAAGGCCCGGCGGTGGCCAACGGCCACGTGTTCGCTGCGGCGATCACCGGTGGCGTGCACGCCATCGACCTGCAGACCGGCAAGAAGGTCTGGACCTGGGAGCCGAAGAAGGAGAAGAAGAAGGCGAAGCTGCGCCTGTCCGGCGGCCCGGGTGTCGGTGAGAACCTGGTCGTGATCGGCACGCTGGATGGCCAGGTCATCGCGCTGGATATCAACGATGGCAGCGAGAAGTGGCGCGCCCGTGTTCCGGGTGAAGTCATCGCCGCGCCGGCCGTTGCCCAGGGCATGGTCTACGTGCGCAGCAACGACGGCCGCGTTACCGGCTTCGATGCCGGCAACGGCACCCAGAAGTGGTTCAACCCGAGCGAGCTGCCGGCGCTGACCGTGCGTGGCAACGCGCCGGTGGTGACCGGCCCGGGCGTGCTGTTCATCGGCAAGGACGAGGGCGCGGTTGCGGCCCTGGCCCAGCAGGATGGCCGCACGCTGTGGGAACAGAACCTCGGCAACGGCGAAGGCCGCACCGAGCTGGAGCGCATGGCCGACGTCGACGGCGCTCCGGTGCTGGAGGGCAACACCCTCTACGTGAGCAGCTTCAAGAACCAGACCATGGCCATCGAGGGCCCGACCGGTCGCCCGCTGTGGGCGCGCGACCATGGCGGTGCCGGTGGCGTGGCGGTGTCGTCGGGCAACGTGTTCGTCACCGACAACAAGGGCGGCGTGTTCGGCCTGGACAAGGCCAGCGGCGCGGCCATGTGGTCGCAGACCGCGCTGGCCCGTCGTTCGCTGACCGGCCCGGCGCTGCACGGCGACTACGTGGTGGTCGGCGACTACAAGGGATACGTGCACTGGTTGCAGGCGTCCGATGGTGCGATGGCGGCACGGGCAAAAAGTGGCGGCGACGCCCTGCTGGCCCAGCCGGTCGTCGCAGACGGGGTGCTGCTGGTGCAGAACGTTGATGGCAAGCTGACCGCCTTCCGGTTGGCAAATTAAAAATTGGAGTAATCGCGATGCTGCCTTTGGTCGCCCTGGTTGGACGGCCGAATGTCGGCAAGTCGACTATTTTCAATGCGCTTACGCGCACCCGTGACGCGCTGGTCCATGACCAGCCGGGCGTCACCCGCGACCGCAACTACGGTGTCTGCCGTCTGGACGAGGACAATCATTTCCTTGTCGTCGACACCGGCGGTATCGCGGAAGAGGAAGAGGGGCTGGCAGGGGCTACCACCCGCCAGGCCCGCGCCGCTGCGGCGGAAGCCGACCTGATCCTGTTCGTGGTCGACGCCCGTGAGGGCACCTCGGCGATGGACGATGAGATCCTGGCCTGGCTGCGCAAGCTGTCGCGCCCGACGCTGCTGCTGATCAACAAGATCGACGGCACCGACGAGGACACCGTGCGTTCGGAGTTCGCCCGTTACGGCTTCGGCGAGATGCTGACCGTCTCGGCCGCGCATCGCCAGGGCCTGGACGACCTGCTGGACGAAGTGATCCAGCGCCTGCCGGAAGAAGGCAGCGGCGAAGAGCTGGACAACGATCCGAACCGCATCCGCATCGCCTTCGTCGGCCGCCCGAACGTGGGCAAATCGACCCTGGTCAATCGCATCCTCGGCGAGGAGCGCATGATCGCCTCCGACGTGCCGGGCACCACCCGCGACTCGATCGCGGTGGACCTGGAGCGTGATGGCCGCGAGTACCGCCTGATCGATACCGCCGGCCTGCGCCGTCGGTCGCGCGTGGACGAGGTCGTCGAGAAGTTCTCGGTGGTCAAGACCATGCAGTCGATCGAGCAGTGCCAGGTGGCCGTTCTGATGCTCGACGCCACCGAAGGCGTGACCGACCAGGACGCCACCGTGCTCGGTGCCGTGCTCGATGCCGGCCGCGCGCTGGTGATCGCCATCAACAAGTGGGATGGCCTGACCGAGTACCAGCGCGAGCAGGCCGAAACCATGCTGTCGCTGAAGCTGGGCTTCGTGCCGTGGGCCGAGTCCGTGCGCATCTCGGCCAAGCATGGTTCCGGCCTGCGCGAGCTGTTCCGTGCGGTGCACCGCGCGCACGAATCGGCGAACAAGACCTTCACCACCAGCGAAGTGAACAAGGCGCTGGAAGTGGCTTACGAGACCAACCCGCCGCCGACCATCCGCGGCCATGTCTCCAAGCTGCGCTACGTGCACCCGGCCGGTTCCAACCCGCCGACCTTCATCGTGCACGGCACGCGCCTGAAGGAGCTGCAGGAATCGTACAAGCGCTACCTGGAGAACTTCTTCCGCAAGCGCTTCAAGCTGATCGGCACGCCGGTGAGCTTCATCTTCCGCGAGGGCACCAACCCGTATGAGGGCAAGAAAAACGTCCTCACCGAGCGGCAGGTCAAGGCCAAGCGGCGCTTGATGAAGCACGTCAAGGGCAAGTGATTCAGGAGAAGGCGGCCGCAGGGCCGCCTTTTTCGTTGCGGAGAATGGGGTCAGATCCCATTTCCTCCGGAAAAGGGATCTGACCCCGGGTGCAGGGCGGGCGCTACCGCAGGCCTGCGGTGGATCCGTAGAGCCGAGCATAGGCTCGGCTCTACAGATGCTGGTCAAGGCGGCCTGCCGCCACGTGCGCGATAATGCGGCCATGAGCATCCAAGAGATTTCCCCCGCGCAGGCACGCGAGCGCCTGGCCCATGGCGCGGTGCTGATCGATGTGCGCGAGGCGCACGAACGGGCCGGCGGCATGGCCGAGGGCGCGCGCGGCGTGGCCAAGGGCGAGCTGCAGGCCGACCCGGCCGCGCATCTGCCGCGGCACGACCAGGAAATCCTGCTGATCTGCCAGAGTGGCAAGCGCTCGGCCGATGCCGCGCAGTTCCTGCTGGAGGCCGGCTACACCCACGTGGCTTCCGTGACGGGCGGCACCGTGGCCTGGCGCGAGCAGTCGCTGCCGCTGGTGCAGCCGCTGGCCAGTGCTGCCGACCGTGACTTCTACGATCGCTATTCGCGCCACCTGCTGCTGCCACAGGTGGGCGAGGCCGGCCAGCGCCGGCTGCAGCAGTCGCGCGTGCTGGTGCTGGGCGCGGGTGGGCTGGGCGCACCGGCTGGGTTCTACCTGGCCGCCGCCGGGGTAGGGCACCTGCGTTTTGCCGACCACGACCGCGTGGAGCGCAGCAACCTTCACCGGCAGATCGTGCATACCGAAGCCAGCGTCGGCCAGTTCAAGGTCGATTCGGCGCGCGAGCGGCTGCTGGCGTTGAACCCGTTGATCGACGTCGAGGCGGTGCCTGAGTGGGTCACTTCCGAGAACGTGGATGCGCTGCTGGAGGGCGTGGACGTGGTGCTGGATGGGTCGGACAACTTCCCGCTGCGCTACCTGCTCAACGACGCCTGCATCAAGCACACCACGCCGCTGGTGTATGCCGCCATCGAGCGCTTTGACGGCCAGGTAAGCGTGTTTGACGCTGGCCGCCAGCGCGGCGTGGCGCCGTGCTACCGCTGCCTGTTCCCGGAGCCACCGCCGCCGGAGTTCGCGCCGAACTGTTCCGAGGCCGGTGTGCTGGGCGTGCTGCCCGGCCTGGCGGGCGTGCTGCAGGCCACCGAGGTGCTGAAGCTGCTGCTGGGTATCGGTGAGCCGCTGGTCGGCCGCCTGCTGCGCTTCGACGCGCTGGGCATGCGATTTCGTGAGACCGGCATCCGGCCGGACCCGCAGTGCCCGGTGTGCGCGCCGGGCGTGCCGTTCCCGGGATATATCGATTACGCCGCGTTCTGCCGGGGCGGGTGAGGCTGGCCGGCGAATGCCTTGGTAGATCCGACCTTGGTCGGCGTTTTCGTGCCAACCAAGGTTGGCACCTACCGAAGCGGGGGCATGGGTTCGGGATCCGGCATCCGGCCGGACCCGCATTGCCCGGTGTGTGCGCCGGGCGTGCCGTTCCCGGGGTATATCGATTACGCCGCGTTTTGCCGGGGTGGGTGAGGCTGGCCGGGGAATGCCTTGGTAGATGCCGACCTTGGTCGGCGTTTTCGTGCCAACCAAGGTTGGCACCTACCGAAGGCGGATGCATGGTTGGCAGCTAACGAAGCGGGTGCATGGGTTCGGGATCCGGCATCCGGCCGGACCCGCAGTGCCCGGTGTGCGCGCCGGGCGTGCCGTTCCCCGGATATATCGATTACGCCGCGTTCTGCCGGGGTGGGTGAGGCTGGCCGGCGAATGCCTTGGTAGATGCCGACCTTGGTCGGCGTTTTCGTGCCAACCAAGGTTGGCACCTACCGAAGCGGGTGCACGGTTGGCACCCACCGAAGCGGGTGCATGGTTGGCACCCACCGAAGCGGGTGCATGGTTGGCACCCATTGAGGCGCATACATGGTTTCGGGATGATGCTGGGGGTCACTCCCGGTATCGTTCCATCTCCAAGACAATCCGGCACAACATGCGTGCTATTGCCGTCATCGGCATTGCTCTATTGTTGAACCCGATTCTGGATCTTGGGGAACACACCGCATGGCGGTAGAAGCAGCGACCAGCGAGCTGGTCAAGGTCGTCGCCCTGTTGGGCGCGGCGGTGGTGATGGTGCCTTTGTTCCGTCGGGCCGGCCTGGGCTCGGTGCTGGGCTACTTCGCCGCCGGCCTGGCGATCGGGCCGTTCGGGCTGGGCTGGTTCTCCGACCCGCAGGCCATCCTGCATACCGCCGAGCTTGGCGTGGTGATGTTCCTGTTCGTGATCGGCCTGGAGATGCGGCCCTCGCACCTGTGGAGCCTGCGCAAGGAAATCTTCGGGCTGGGCACGCTGCAGATCGTCACCTGTGCGCTGGTGCTGACCAGCATCGCCAAGCTGTTCGGCCTGCCGTGGCAGGTGGCCTTCATCGGTGCCACCGGCTTTGTGCTCACATCCACCGCAGTGGTGATGCAGCTGCTGGCCGAGCGCGGCGACATCGCACTGCCGTCGGGGCAGAAGATCGTTTCGATCCTGCTGTTCGAAGACCTGCTGATCGTGCCGTTGCTGGCGCTGGTGGCCTGGATGGGCCCGAGCGCGGGCAACGCCGATGGCGAGGGCTCGCGCTGGCTGTCGGTGGCGATCGGCGTCGGTGCCATCGTCGGCCTGGTGCTGGTCGGCCGCTTCCTGCTCAATCCGTTGTTCCGCGTGCTGGCCGAATCGAAGGCGCGCGAGGTGATGACCGCCGCCGCGCTGCTGGTGGTGCTGGGTGCAGCGCTGCTGATGCAGCTGTCCGGCCTGTCGATGGCGATGGGCGCGTTCCTGGCCGGCGTGCTGCTGAGCGAGTCGACCTTCCGTCACCAGATCGAAGCGGACATCGAGCCGTTCCGCGGCATCCTGCTGGGCCTGTTCTTCCTCAGCGTCGGCATGGCGCTGGACCTGGGCGTGGTGGCTGGCAACTGGCAGCTGATCCTCGGGCTGGTGCTGGCGTTGATGGTCGCCAAGGCGCTGTGCATCTACGTGGTCGCGCGCATCATGGGCAGTGACCACGCGCAGGCGCTGGACCGGGGCGTGCTGATGGCGCAGGGCGGCGAGTTCGCCTTCGTGCTGTTCTCTGCCGCGGCATCGGCCGGTGTGATCAACCTGGAGATCAATGCCAACTTCACCGCCGTGGTGGTGTTGTCGATGGCGCTGACCCCGCTGGTGGTGCTGGTCTACAAGCGCATCGCGCCGAAGCCGACGGTGAACATGGACGGCGTGGACGAGGCCGAGGGCCTGTCCGGTAGTGTGCTGCTGATCGGCTTCGGCCGCTTCGGCCAGGTCGCCAGCCAGTCGCTGCTGGCGCGCGACGTGGACGTGACCATCATCGACAACGACGTGGAGATGATCCAGAGCGCCGCGCGTTTCGGTTTCAAGATCTACTACGGCGACGGTACGCGACTGGACGTGCTGCATGCCTCGGGCGCGGCCACCGCGCGTGCGATTGCGGTGTGCGTGGACAAGGCCGAGGCCGCCGACCGCATCGTCGAACTGGTGTCGCACGAGTTCCCGCAGGCCAAGCTGATGGTGCGCTCGTTCGACCGCGAGCATTCGCTGCGGCTGATCCATGCGGGTGTCGATTTCCAGATCCGCGAGACGTTTGAGTCGGCGGTGCTGTTCGGCCAGGCCGCGCTGGTGGAGCTGGGCGCGGACGAGGATGACGCGGTGGAGATTGCCGAGCAGATCCGTCGCCGCGATGCCGAGCGTTTCGAGCTGGAGATTGCCGGTGGTGGCTTGAATGCCGGCGCCAAGATGGTGTTCGGCAACTCCGGCCAGGGCGTGCCGACGCCGACGCCGTTCACCGCGCCGAAGCGGGCGAGCAAGACGTTGAACCCGCAGGACGTGCCGGAAGAGGAAGAATAACGTTTGCGGGTCGGATCCCTTTCCAGCGGAAAGGGCTCTGACCCGCTACGTCGTGCTGGGGTCAGAGCCCTTTGCCTGTGGCAAAGGGATCCGACCCCGTCAGGACCCCATCCTGCGGTGGGCGAGGGGGCCTGAATCAGGGACAATAGCGTCCCCGCCGCCCCACGCCTGCTCCCGATGACCGATTCCGCCCCCCAGCATCCTGCCCGCATCCTTGACGGCCGCCGCATCGCCGAGGACCTGCTCGACAGCCTGAAGGTGCGCGTCGACGCCCGCGTGGCCGCCGGTGGCAGCCGCCCGGGCCTGGCCGTGGTGCTGGTCGGTGGCGACCCGGCCTCGACCGTGTACGTGCGCAACAAGCGCCGTGCCGCCGAGAAGGTCGGCATCGAGGCACACGACTACGATCTGCCGGCCGGTACCACCGAGGCCGAGCTGCTCGACCTGATCGATCAGCTCAACGCCGACCCGAAGATCAACGGCATCCTGATCCAGCTGCCGTTGCCGGGCATCCCCGACGCGCGCCGGCTGATCCAGCGCATCGACCCGCGCAAGGACGTGGACGGCTTCCACCCGGAAAACGTCGGCCACCTGGCCCTGCGCGAGTTCGGCCTGCGCCCGTGCACCCCGCGCGGCATCACCACGCTGCTGGGCCACACCGACCAGCCGGTACGCGGCCGCAACGCCACCATCGTGGGCGTGAGCAACCACGTCGGCCGCCCGATGGGCCTGGAACTGCTGATTGCCGGCTGCACCGTGACCAGCTGCCACAAGTTCACCCCCAAGGACGTACTGGAACAGGCCGTGCGCAACGCCGACATCCTGGTGGTGGCGGTGGGTCGCCCGGGCATCGTGCCGGGCGAATGGGTGAAGCCGGGCGCGGTGGTGATCGACGTGGGTATCAACCGGTTGGACGACGGCCGCCTGGTGGGTGACGTCGGGTTTGAAGCGGCCGCCCAGCGGGCGAGCTGGATCACCCCGGTGCCGGGTGGCGTGGGCCCGATGACCGTGGCTACGTTGATGCAGAACACCCTGGAAGCGGCGGAAGCGCTGAGCTGACCATTTTGGGTGGGTGCCGACCGTTGACCCGCTCCTGGTAGGTGCCAACCTTGGTTGGCACACATTCATCGGGGCCATCGGCCCATCTGGGGTGTCGGTGCCGGACGGATCGTGCCAACCAAGGTTGGCACCTACCAAAGGCGGTTCCGTGGGGGTTCCCAAGCGGCGCGTGGCCCCGGTCCGTCGCCCTGAACCAATCGCCGCCGGCGCGACACTGCGTCGCATCTACCCCCTGCCATGCGACGCGAAAACAGGGTAAAATGTCGCGCTTCCCCACATCTCGGGTATGCCGATGCTGCGCATCCAGGCTGAAGCACTCACTTACGACGACGTCTCGCTCGTCCCCGCCCACTCGACCATCCTGCCCAAGGACGTCAACCTCGAAACGCGGTTGACCCGAGACCTGAAGCTGAAGCTTCCGATCCTGTCCGCCGCGATGGACACCGTCACCGAAGCCCGCCTGGCCATCGCCATGGCCCAGCTCGGCGGCATGGGCATCATCCACAAGAATCTCAGCCTGGAACAGCAGGCCGCGGAAGTGGCCAAGGTCAAGAAGTTCGAGGCCGGTGTCATCCGCGACCCGATCACTGTCGGCCCGGAAACCACCATCCGCGACGTGCTGGCCCTGACCCAGGCGCACAACATCTCCGGCGTGCCGGTGGTGGGCAGCGACGGCCTGCTGGCCGGCATCGTGACCCACCGCGACATGCGCTTCGAGACTGAGCTGGACGATCCGGTCCGCCACATCATGACCAAGAAGGATCGCCTGATCACGGTCAAGGAAGGCGCCGCGTCTGATGAAGTGCTGCAGCTGCTGCACCGCAACCGCATCGAAAAGGTGCTGGTGGTCAATGACTCGTTCGAACTGCGTGGCCTGATCACCGTCAAGGACATCCAGAAGAACACCGACTTCCCGAACGCTGCCAAGGATCTGTCGACCCGCCTACTGGTCGGCGCTGCCGTCGGCGTGGGTGGCGATACCGATCGCCGCGTGGAAGCGCTGGTCGCCGCCGGCGTGGACGTGATCGTGGTCGATACCGCGCACGGCCACTCGCAGGGCGTGCTGGACCGCGTCAGCTGGGTCAAGAAGAACTTCCCGAACGTGCAGGTCATCGGTGGCAACATCTGTACCGGCGAAGCCGCACTGGCGCTGCTGGACAGCGGCGCGGACGCAGTGAAGGTCGGCATCGGCCCGGGCTCGATCTGCACCACCCGCGTCGTCGCCGGCGTCGGCGTGCCGCAGGTCACCGCCATTGATCTGGTGGCCGAAGCGCTGCAGGACCGCATCCCGCTGATCGCCGACGGTGGCATCCGCTACTCGGGCGACATCGGCAAGGCGCTGGCCGCCGGTGCCTCGACCATCATGGTCGGTGGCCTGCTGGCCGGTACCGAGGAATCGCCGGGCGAGACCGAGCTGTACCAGGGCCGTTCGTACAAGAGCTACCGCGGCATGGGGTCGCTGGCTGCCATGGAGAAGGGGTCGAAGGACCGCTACTTCCAGGACGCCGCCACCGCCGACAAGCTGGTGCCGGAAGGCATCGAAGGCCGCGTGCCGTACCGCGGCCCGGTGGGCGGCATCATCCACCAGCTGATGGGCGGCCTGCGCGCCACCATGGGCTACGTGGGCTGCGCCACCATCGAAGACATGCGCAGCAAGCCCAAGTTCGTGAAGATCAGCGGCGCCGGCCAGCGTGAGAGCCACGTCCACGACGTGACGATCACCAAAGAGCCGCCGAACTACCGCGCCTGACGCGGGCCGAGCAAAGAGGAACGGGGAAGCACTTCCCGTTCCTCTTTCTCCATCTGCCGCCGTAAATCTGATTTCGTTTTCCCTACTGCATTGCCGGGGCGCCATGACCAACATCCATAACGACAAGATCCTCATCCTCGATTTCGGCGCGCAGTACACGCAGCTGATCGCCCGCCGCATCCGCGAGCTGGGCGTCTACTGCGAAATCTGGGCGTGGGACCACAACCCGGCCGAGATCGCGGCGTTCGGCGCCAAGGGCATCATCCTGTCCGGTGGCCCGGAATCGACCACGCTGCCGGGTGCCCCGGCCGCGCCGCAGGAAGTGTTCGACAGCGGCCTGCCGATCTTCGGCATCTGCTACGGCATGCAGACCCTGGCCGCGCAGCTGGGCGGTGCCACCGAAGCGGCTGACCAGCGCGAGTTCGGCCACGCCGAAGTGAACGTGATCAACCCCGATGCACTGTTCAAGGGCCTGAGCGACCACGGCGGCGAGCCGAAGCTGAATGTCTGGATGAGCCACGGCGACCACGTCTCCGTTGCGCCGCCGGGCTTCACCATCACCGCCACCACCGACCGCATTCCAGTGGCGGCCATGGCCAACGAAGAAAAGCGCTGGTACGGCGTGCAGTTCCACCCGGAAGTGACCCACACCCTGCAGGGCCAGGCGCTGCTGCGCCGCTTCGTGGTGGACGTGTGCGGCTGCCAGACCCTGTGGACCGCCGCCAACATCATCGACGACCAGATCGCGCGCGTGCGCGAACAGGTGGGCGACGACGAAGTGATCCTGGGCCTGTCCGGCGGCGTCGATTCGTCCGTGGTGGCTGCGCTGCTGCACAAGGCCATCGGCGAGAAGCTGACCTGCGTGTTCGTGGATACCGGCCTGCTGCGCTGGCAGGAAGGCGACCAGGTGATGGCGATGTTCGCCGAGCACATGGGCGTGAAGGTCGTGCGCGTGAATGCCGCCGACCGTTACTTCGCAGCGCTGGAAGGCGTGAGCGACCCGGAAGCCAAGCGCAAGATCATCGGCAACCTGTTCGTTGAGATCTTCGACGAAGAGTCGAACAAGCTGAAGAACGCCAAGTGGCTGGCGCAGGGCACCATCTACCCGGACGTGATCGAGTCGGCCGGCAGCAAGACCGGCAAGGCGCATGTGATCAAGAGCCACCACAACGTGGGCGGCCTGCCGGAGCACATGAAGCTGGGGCTGGTGGAGCCGCTGCGCGAGCTGTTCAAGGACGAAGTGCGCCGCCTGGGCGTGGAGCTGGGCCTGCCGCGCACGATGGTCTACCGCCATCCGTTCCCGGGCCCGGGCCTGGGCGTGCGCATTCTGGGTGAAGTGAAGCGCGAATACGCCGAGCTGCTGGCCAAGGCCGATGCCATCTTCATTGATGAGCTGCGCAAGGCGGATCTGTACGACAAGACCAGCCAGGCGTTTGCCGTGTTCCTGCCGGTGAAGTCGGTGGGCGTGGTGGGCGACGCGCGGGCTTATGAGTGGGTGATCGCGCTGCGGGCCGTGGAGACGATTGACTTCATGACGGCGCATTGGGCGCATCTGCCGTACGAGTTCCTGGGGACGGTGAGCAACCGGATCATCAATGAGCTGCGGGGGGTGTCGCGGGTTGTTTATGACATCTCGGGGAAGCCGCCGGCGACTATTGAGTGGGAATGAGTTGAAAGAACGAGGGCGCCGAGAGGCGCCCTTGTTGGAGAGGGTGAGCCTAGGCTGTTTTCAATTGTAGGATGGCATTTGCCATCCTAGGACATCACAGGGCTTGTCTCACTGGCCTAGAATAAGGGGTAAACCTCCCTGAACTTGAGATTCGCGTGTTCCAGCGCACGGGCGGCTTGGATTTCGCGGCGATTGAAGTAGGCGGGGAGTGGCCGACTGAATTGGGCCCATCATAAGGGCATAGATAGTTCGTCTGGCCACATTAATTTGCTCGTCGCTTCTCTTTGGGAAGTGAGTTTTCAGCGCGCTGGAATCCAGTTGCTCCAGCAGCTGGGGCGTGATTGGAGGAGTTCCTTGACCTCCTGTCTGACTGCGTAATCCCGAGGAGAGCTTCAAGCGCATCATTGTTTTGAATCAGCTATCAAGCTGATGTGCACATCATAAGAAAGGCGCATTGTGAGCGAACAGAAACTCACCCTCAGTCAGCTCGAGGGCCACCTCTGGGAGTCCGCCAACATCCTGCGCGGCCCGGTGGATGCGGCTGACTTCAAGACCTACATCTTCCCGCTGCTGTTCTTCAAGCGCATCTGTGATGTCTGGGATGAGGAGTACCAAGACATCGTGGACGAGACTGGCGACGAGCAACTGGCCTGGTTCCCGGAGTCGCATCGCTTCCAGATCCCGGAAGACAGCCACTGGAACGACATTCGCACTAAGGCCAGCAATGTTGGGACGGCCCTTCAGCGTGCGATGCGCGAAATTGAGAAAGCCAACCCCGAAACCCTGTACGGCGTGTTCGGTGATGCCCAGTGGTCAAACAAGGAGCGGCTGTCCGATGCCTTGCTCAAGGACTTGATCGAGCATTTCTCCAAGCTGCCGTTCGGCAACACTAACGTCAGTTCGGACCTGCTAGGCGATGCGTACGAATATTTGATCAAGAAATTCGCCGACGCCACCAACAAGAAGGCTGGCGAGTTCTATACACCACGCAGCGTCGTGCGGCTGATGATCGACATGCTCGATCCCAAGGAAGCCGAGACCATCTACGACCCGGCTTGTGGTACCGGGGGGATGCTGCTGGCTGCCGTGCAGCACGTGAAGGAGCAGCATGGTGACGTCAAGCGGCTATGGGGCAAGCTCTACGGTCAGGAAAAGAACCTGACCACCTCATCTATCGCCCGGATGAACCTGTTCCTCCACGGCATCGAGGACTTCCAGGTGGTGCGCGGCGACACGCTGCGCAATCCAGCTTTCTTCGAGGGCGACCGACTGGCCACCTTCGACTGCGTGATTGCCAATCCGCCTTTCTCGCTGGAGAAGTGGGGAGAGGATCTCTGGGTAAACGATCCCTACGGGCGCAACTTCGCTGGCCTGCCGCCGGCATCCAGCGGTGACTTTGCATGGGTGCAGCACATGGTCAAGTCCATGGCAGTGGGCAGCGGGCGCATGGCTGTGGTGTTGCCGCAGGGCGCGCTGTTCCGCAAGGGCGCAGAAGGAAACATTCGCCAGGCACTGCTGGAGATGGATCTGGTCGAGGCCGTGATCGGGTTGGCGCCCAACCTTTTCTACGGCACCGTTCTGGCCGCGTGCATCCTGGTCTTGCGCAAGCGAAAGCCGGCCAAACACAGGAAGAAGGTGTTGATCGCCGATGCGTCGCGCCTGTTCCGTCGTGGGCGGGCGCAGAACTATCTGAAACCCGAGCACGCCACCGAGATCCTCGGCTGGTATCGCGGCTTTGCTGACGTGCAGGACGCAGTCCGCGTGGTCAGTGTCAACGAGATCAAGGCCGAGGACTGGACGCTGAACATTTCGCGTTATGTCCTGCCGCCATTGCAAGAAGACATCCCACCCCTGCCCGATGCTATCGCGACATTCAAGGACGCGCTCACCCGCTGCCGTAAAGCCGAAGAGCGGCTCGCGCAGGTCATGACTGAAGGGGGATGGCTGCAATGAGTCACCCAAGCAAACGCATCAGCCAACAAGATCTCGAAAGCTACCTGTGGGGCGCAGCCGTGCTGCTTCGCGGCCTCATCGACGCGGGTGACTACAAGCAGTTCATCTTCCCGTTGCTGTTCTACAAGCGCGTCTCTGACGTTTGGGACGAGGAATACCAGGCGGCGCTGGCCAACTCTAAGGGCGACCTCTCCTACGCCCAGTTCGCCGAGAACCACCGCTTCCAGATCCCCCAAGGTGCTCGCTGGACCGATGTGCGTCAGACGCCGAAGAGTGTGGGCGCAGCCATCAAGAAAGCCATGCGCGCCATCGAGACGGCCAATCCGGATCTGCTCGACGGCATCTTCGGCGATGCCCCCTGGACCAACCGCGAACGTCTGCCCGACGAAACGCTGAAAAACCTGATCGAGCATTTCTCGACCCAGACACTCTCGGTGGCCAACGTCCCCGAGGACGAGTTGGGCAACGCCTACGAGTATCTGATCAAGAAGTTCGCGGACGACTCAGGCCACACGGCGGCCGAGTTCTATACCAACCGCACCGTCGTCCACTTGATGACGCAGCTTCTGGCGCCGCAGACCGGCGAGTCGATCTACGACCCCACCTGCGGTACCGGCGGCATGCTGATCTCGGCGCTGGACGAAGTGAAGCGCTCGGGTGGCGAATACCGCACGCTCAAGCTTTACGGGCAAGAGCGCAATCTCATCACCTCATCCATCGCCCGCATGAACCTGTTCCTGCACGGCGTGGAGGACTTCGAAATCATCCGGGGCGACACCCTGGCCGAACCCAAGCACATCGAAGGCGACCGCTTGCGTCAGTTCGATGTGATCCTGGCCAACCCGCCGTACTCCATCAAGCAGTGGAATCGCGAGGCCTGGAGCAGTGACAAGTGGGGCCGCAACTCGCTTGGCACGCCGCCGCAAGGTCGCGCCGATTACGCCTTCCAGCAGCACATCCTGACCAGCCTCACCGCCAAGGGGCGTAGTGCTGTGCTCTGGCCGCACGGCGTGCTGTTCCGTAACGAAGAACAGGCCATGCGCGCCAAGATGGTCGAGCAAGACTGGGTGGAGGCGGTCATCGGCCTGGGTCCCAACCTGTTCTACAACTCCCCGATGGAGTCGTGCATCGTCATCTGCAACCGCAAGAAGGCCGCCGCTCGCAAGGGCAAGGTGATCTTCATCGACGCGGTGAGCGAGGTCAGCCGGGAGCGGGCGCAGAGCTTTCTGAAGCCCGAGCATCAACAGCGCATCCTGACCGCCTACAAGACCTTTGAAGATGCGCCTGGATTCGCCAAGGTCGCCACCCTGACCGAAATCGGCGCCAATGCGGGCAATCTCTCGATCCCACTGTACGTGAAGCGCGCTGCCGCCATCGTTGCCACTGACAGCAATGGTGACGCGGTTTCGCTGCGTTCAGCCTGGGATCAATGGCAAACCGATGGTCGCATCTTCTGGCAACAGATGGACGCGCTGGTGGAAACGCTGGATAGCCTTTCCAAGGCTGAGGACACCCAATGAAACTCCAAACAATTCGGCTGTCGAACTTCCAGTCATTCGGTGAAGATCCCACTGAAATCACGCTCGAAGACATCACCTACCTGATTGGCCCGAATGGCTCAGGTAAAACGGCTGCACTGCAGGCCTTATGCCGACTCTTCGCCTTCGACCCGTCGCTGCGCAGGATTCTGCGTTCAGATTTCCATGTGCCCAGCAGTGAAGAAGAAGCTCCAGTCGAACGACACCTCTGGATCGAGGCCGACTTCCTTTTTCCTGAGCTGGCAGAAGATGCAGACAACACGACCGTTGCCCCAAATTTTGCGCACATGCGACTGGACGAGCCCGACGGTATTCCGCGCGTTCGTTACCGTCTCAGTGCAACCCTAGGAGCAGATGGCGATATCGAAGAATCCATGGCGTATGTACTGGACCTGAATGCTGACGGTGAGCCACTCAGTACTGCGCACGTCCCGCGCGCCGAGCGTAACCATATCCACGTTCACTATCTTCCGGCACAGCGTGATCCTGCCAGCCACATCGCATACGGTGCCAATGCCCTTCTAGGAAGAATGCTTCGCGCAGTGAAATGGGATGCGGAGCGCGAGGCGATCAGAACGCTGACCGATCAGATCAGTGACAGCTTGGCTGCAAATCCGTCGGTCAATACGCTGAGTGAGAGTCTGAAAACAACGTGGGCCACGCTGCACAAAGGCAAGTTCTTTGCCGATCCGAAGATCACCTTTGCGGCCTCTGAGATCGAAGCCTTGCTTCGCCACATGTCAGTCTCATTTTCGCCTGGGCACGATGAGAGTCTGGTCGATTATTCCAGGCTGAGCGATGGTCAGAAGTCGATGCTTTACCTGTCTCTCGCACTATCGTCTCAAGCCATTGGGCGCGCCGTGCTCGCCGGGCAAGACACTTCGTTTGACCCAGATAAATTACGCCCTCCCATCTTCACGCTTGTAGCTGTTGAAGAGCCCGAAAACAGCCTCTCCCCGTACTACCTGGGACGGATCGTCAGTGCCTTGAACAACATGGTTCAGAACCCGGACGCCCAAGCACTCATCGCTACGCATGCGCCAACAATGCTGCGGCGAGTCGCGCCAGAGTACATCCGCTATCTGCGGCTGAACGAAGTACGGCAATCACGCGTCAATGAAATTCAGTTGCCCGAAAGCACGGACGAAGCGCACAAATTCGTGCGGGAAGCCGTCCAAGCATTTCCGGAAATCTATTTCTCGCGGCTGGTCGTTTTGGGCGAAGGCGATAGCGAAGAGATCGTGCTGCCACGCATGTTGCAGGTCAAAGGCGCTCCAGTAGATGAATCCGCTGTCACGATTGCTCCGCTGGGGGGCAGGCACGTCAATCACTTCTGGCGCCTGCTCTCGGCATTGCAGATTCCGTATCTGACGCTCCTTGATCTGGATGTAGCTCGCTACGCTGCGGGCTGGGGAAGGATCAAGTACGTCAACGATCAGTTTGCAAAATTTGCTCCCGCAGAACGTCTCCCATCCTATTGGAAAATATCTCAATGGGATGACGATGAAGTGCCGGTACGGACTCATCACTTCTTTGAAGACGGGACAAAGAATGTTTTCGAAAGACTCGAAAACAGCAACGTATTTTTCTCGTACCCCATGGATCTCGACTTCGCCATGCTGCTCGCCTTTCCCGAAGCCTACGGCGTCGAAGAAGACGTGCCGGATGACTCAACGATCAAGGCCGTGCTTGGGAAAAGCCACCACGACGCTAGCCAGTACAGCCCTGAGGAACAGAAACTGTTCAACACCTACCACCAGCGCTTCAAGCTGGGTAGCAAACCCGCTGCCCACATTGATGCACTGGCCCAACTGACGGATGCAGAATTGCTGGCAAACATGCCCGCTTCGCTGAGCAGGCTGGCTGATGCCGTTATCGCCAAACTGGCGGAGCTGCCCGAGTGATTGCCGTTGACGCCTGGCAGCCTGCAGATGGGCTGACGCTCGAACCGAATGCGCTGCTTGCCGCGAAAGAGAAGGAGCGTTGCCTTGCACTCACGGCCGGGCCCGGCGCGGGCAAGACCGAAATGCTGGCGCAGCGCGCAGACTTCCTCTTGCGCACAGGCACCTGCAGATATCCCAAACGAATTCTGGCGATTTCGTTCAAGGTTGATGCCAGCAAGAATTTGAAGGACCGCGTACAGCGTCGTTGTGGCGCTGATCTCGCTTCACGCTTTGACAGCTACACCTTCCACGCCTTTGCCAAGCGCATCATTGATCGTTTTCGACCCGTACTGACTGGCAAGGACGCCCTTGAGGCGGGCTACACGCTTGGCAGCCCGAAGGTGACGCATAAACAGATTGATTTCGGCGAATTGATCCCTCTTGCCATCCAGATTCTTCAGAATTCAAAGCTTGCCCGCAACGCTATTCGCCAGACCTACAGTGACGTTTTCCTAGATGAGTTTCAGGACTGCACAGACAAACAATACGAGTTCGTGAAGCTTGCCTTCCAAGGTACCAGCATCCGGCTGACGGCAGTCGGCGATACCAAGCAGAAGATCATGGGCTGGGCCGGTGCACTCGATGGCATCTTCCAGACCTTTGCAGCCGATTTTGCGGCGACTCCGCTCAACTTGTACCGTAACTTTCGCTCGAAGCCGCGACTGCTGCGCTTGCAGAACGAAATCATCCGCGTGCTTGACCCCGGATCGGTCATGCCGGAAGAGCAAATTGCCGGGGATGGAGGACAAGTTCTTGCCCGGGGCTTCGAAGACAGCCGACAAGAAGCTGACTATCTGGCTGAGCAGATCGCCGCGTGGGTCGAGACTGAACAGACACCTCATTCGGAAATCGCTGTACTGATCTCCAAGCAACCGGATCTCTACGCCAACCATCTGATTGCGGCGCTGGAGGCCAAAGGCATCCCCTACCGCAACGAACAACAGCTGCAAGACATCACCACGGAGCCTGCAGCGCGCTTAGTGGTCGATTACTTGTCATGCATCTACGGCAAGCGTGAGCCCAAGTCATGGGTGCAGCTGATGAACTTGCTGGTGCCTTTCGCCGATGACGAAATCCAGGTGAGTACCCGCCGGGACTTTGATCGCCTGATCAAGGCGCAGCGCAAGAGCGCATCACTTCTGGAGTTGATTGATGAGCCCTACTCAGGTTGGTGGGAGTCGGCGCGAGCATTTTTGAACAAAATCCCCCGCGAAACCTTGGTAGCGCTCTCGCCTGACTACGAATCGCCAGATCGGCTCAAAGAGGTAGTGCGCGACACCAAGGCACGTATCGAAGAGCTGCTCAAAACTGAGCCCGAGTTGCCTAAGGCGCTTGAACGCTTTGCGGATGACAAAACGGTGCGCATTCTGACCATCCACAAAAGCAAGGGCCTGGAGTTCGACTCGGTCATCATTCTAGGTGTTGAAAATCAGACTTTTTGGGGCAAACCCGACGAAGAGCGCTGCGGTTTCTTCGTCGGTGTTTCGCGTGCGAAACGGCGGCTGGTTGTCACCATGAGCAAGCGCCGGGAAGCCCCGCCCTCTAATCCAAATCGCTGGCGGGAAATGCGAACTCCACACACGGAGTTCTTCGGTTACGTCATGCCGTTTGTGAGCAAAGAAAATGAAGAATGAATCCCTGAAGCCCGGCTGGAAAGTTTGGCGGTTCGATCAGATAGCGACCAATGTCAATGTCCGTATCGACAACCCGTCCGAGTCCGGGATGGAGCACTACGTTGGCCTCGAACATCTGGATGTTGACTCACTGAAGATTCGTCGCTGGGGTACACCGGGTGACGTGGAAGCAACCAAGCTGATGTTCAAGAAGGGCGATATTATTTTCGGTCGCCGTCGCGCCTACCAGCGCAAGCTTGGCGTTGCCGAGTTTGATGGTATCTGCTCGGCCCATGCAATGGTGCTGCGGGCCAAGCCTGAAGTCGCGCTGCCCGAATTCCTGCCGTTCTTCATGCAGAGTGATCTGTTCATGAACCGGGCGGTGGAAATCTCGGTGGGTTCGCTGTCTCCCACCATCAACTGGAAGACGTTGGCGACCCAGGAGTTTGCTTTGCCTCCTAGGGATGAGCAGGAGCGTGTCGTTTCTGCGATCAAGTCGGCGCTTGAATGCGAACTGGCTTATGAGGAAGCACGCAACGCGGCCTTAGCCTTGTTCCGCTCAGCCTCCGATGAACTTCTCAATCCTGCAGGTACATGGAAACAGACTATGCTGCAGGAGGTGGCAAATGTCGAGCGCGGAAAGTTCAGTCATCGACCTCGAAATCTCCCGGTTTTTTTTGGAGGTCCATACCCCTTCGTGCAGACGGGTGACATCGTTGCATCGACAGGTGATTTACGTGGTGCATCACAGATGCTTAGCGATGAAGGGCTGAAATATAGCAAGTCGTTTCCTAAGGGCTCGATCCTCATAACCATTGCGGCCAACATAGGCTATACGGCGATAACGACGCAGGAGACGTGGTGCCCGGACAGTGTTGTGGGGATCGTTCCAAGAGATGGCACAAATGTTCGCTTCCTTGAGTACGTGCTCCGGACAAAGCAAAAGCACCTTGAAAATCATGTGGCCACCCAAACTGCGCAGAAGAACATCAATCTTCAGGATCTGAGACCACTTCGATTGGACATGCCCGATCCTGTGATCCAGCAGGAGATCGCGGATCAGCTTTGCACATTAGAAAAGGCGGCTGCCGATTTGGACCGCCGCTTTGGAGCGGCGCGCGACTTCCGAGTGAGGCTCGCTAACCAGAGAATCGGAGTTGCTGATGTTTAACGAATCAAACACCGTCGAAGCCTACGTCCGCGACTTGCTCGCCGGCCCGATCACGGCTGTCGCAACCAACGCCGTTCAGGAACCTCAAGCCAGCTACGGTCCGAGTGCCAAGGGCATCGGCTGGCGCTACGCCGCCACGGCTGAGGTGCCGCGCCAGATTCAGGAAGTGCTGGTTGAACCCTGGCTGCGCAATGCGCTTATTCGCATTAACCCCGAGATTGCCGCTCAACCCGACCGCGCCGATGAAGTGCTCTACAAGCTGCGCGCCATCGTGCTCTCGGTGCGTTCAGATGGTTTGATTCGCGCCAACGAAGAAATGACGGCGTGGATGCGTGGCGAGCGCTCGATGCCCTTCGGCGATAACAACGAGCATGTGCCGGTGCGACTGATCGACCTGGACGACCTCGCGCAGAACCAGTACGTCGTCACCCAGCAGTACACCTACCGTGCTGGCCCTACGGAGCGCCGGGCCGATCTGGTGTTGTTGGTCAACGGGTTGCCGCTGGTGCTGATCGAGGCCAAGACGCCGGTCAAGAAATGCATCAGCTGGGTGGATGGCGCGGTGCAGGTGCACGACGACTACGAGAAGTTTGTGCCGGAGCTGTTCGTTTGCAACGTGTTTTCGGTGGCCACCGAGGGCAAGGCCTATCGCTACGGTTCCATCGGTCTGCCGGTTAAGGACTGGGGCCCGTGGCATCTGGATGGTGATGGGGATGATGGTCAGCACCATCCGCTGAAATCGCTCAAGCTGTCTGCCGAGAGCATGCTGCGCCCGCATGTGGTGCTGGACATCCTCGGCAGTTTCACCCTGTTCGCCACCAACAAGAAAAAGCAGCGCATCAAGATCATCTGCCGCTACCAGCAGTTTGAAGCGGCCAACAAGATCGTCGAGCGCGTGCTGATGGGTTACCCCAGGAAAGGGCTGATTTGGCACTTCCAGGGTTCGGGCAAGTCGCTGCTGATGGTGTTTGCCGCGCAGAAGCTGCGCATGCATGCTGGCTTGAAAAATCCCACGGTACTGATCGTGGTGGACCGGGTCGATCTCGACAGCCAGATCACGGGCACTTTCACTGGGGCGGACATTCCCAATTTGGAAAAGGCGGACAGCCGCGAGAAGCTGCAACAGCTGCTCGCGCAGGACGTGCGCAAGATCATCATCACCACGATATTCAAGTTTGGTGAGGCTGCGGGCAGTCTGAACGACCGCAGCAACATCATTGCGCTGGTGGACGAAGCCCACCGCACCCAAGAAGGTGGGCTGGGCCGCAAGATGCGTGAGGCCCTGCCCAATGCGTTTCTGTTCGGCCTGACCGGCACACCGATCAACCGTGCCGACCGCAACACCTTCTATGCCTTTGGTGCCGACGAGGACGAGAAGGGCTACATGAGCCGGTACGGCTTCGAGGAGTCGATCCGCGATGGCGCCACGCTGAAGCTGCACTTCGAGCCCCGGCTGATTGACCTGCACATCGACAAGGCGGCGCTGGATGCCGCTTACAAAGACCTGACCGGCGGCCTGTCGGATCTGGACAAGGACAACCTCGCCAAGACCGCCGCCAAGATGGCCGTGCTGGTCAAGACGCCCGAGCGCATCCACAAGGTGTGCGAGGACATCGTCGAGCATTTCCAGACCAAGGTGGAGCCCAACGGCTTCAAGGGTCAGATCGTTACCTTCGACCGAGAGTCCTGCCTGCTGTTCAAGGCCGAGCTGGACAAACTGCTGCCGCCCGAGGCTACAGACATCGTGATGTCGGTGCGGGCGTCCGACAAGAAGGAGCATCCAGAGTACGCGGCCTACGACCGTTCACGCGATGACGAAGAACGGCTGCTGGACCGCTTCCGCGACCCGGCCGATCCGCTAAAGCTGATCATCGTCACGGCCAAATTGCTGACCGGCTTCGATGCGCCGATCCTTCAGGCCATGTATCTGGACAAGCCGCTGCGCGACCACACGCTGCTGCAGGCCATCTGCCGGGTGAATCGCACCTACTCCGAGCAGAAGACCCACGGACTGATCGTGGACTACCTCGGCATCTTCGATGATGTCGCAGCAGCGCTGGAATTCGACGACCAGAGCGTGAAGCAGGTGGTCAGCAACATCCAGGAATTGAAGGACAAGCTGCCCGAAGCCATGCAGAAATGCCTGGCCTTCTTCGCTGGCTGTGATCGCAGCTTGCAGGGCTATGAGGGCCTGATCGCCGCGCAGCAGTGCCTGCCCAACAACGAGGTGCGAGACAACTTTGCTGCTGAATACAGCGTACTCAACAAGATCTGGGAGGCGCTGTCACCGGACACCGTTCTGGGTTCCTTCGAGAAGGACTACAAGTGGTTGTCGCAGGTGTACCAATCGGTGCAGCCCTCGAGTGGCCACGGCAAGCTGATCTGGCACTCGCTGGGCGCCAAGACCATCGAGCTGATCCACCAGAACGTGCATGTGGACGCGGTGCGGGATGACCTCGACACCCTGGTGCTGGACGCTGATCTGCTGGAAGCGGTGCTGTCGAACCCAGACCCGAAGAAGGCCAGGGAGATCGAGATCAAGCTCAAGCGCCGGCTGCGCGGACATGGCGGCAACCCCAAGTTCAAGAAGCTGTCCGAACGGCTTGATGCGCTGAAGGACCGTTTCGAATCCGGACAGATCAACAGCGTGGAGTTTCTGAAGCAGTTGCTGGAGATCGCCAAGGAGACGCTGCAAGCGGAGAAGGATCTTCAGCCCGAAGAGCACGAGGATCGTGGTAAGGCTGCGCTTACTGAGCTCTTCAACGAGATCAAGACTTCTGAGACGCCCATCATCGTCGAACGCGTTGTCTCGGATATTGACGAGATCGTGCGGCTCGTTCGCTTTCCGGGCTGGCAGAGCACGCAAGCAGGCGAGCGTGAGGTCAAGAAAGTGCTACGAAAGGCTCTCTTCAAGTACAAGTTGCACGTGGATGAAGAGCTGTTCGAGAAAGCGTATAGCTATATCAAGCAGTATTACTAACGTTCACAGATGCGTCGAGTGAAGTCTTGCTGGCATCACTAGTTGGGCTGGCTGCCAGAAAGATCTGCTAGTACAGGTGCGTAGCAATTTGGTTGATTAGGTGATGCCTATTGAGTTTTGGCTAGGATTAGCTACAGCGACTTGCAGCCAATATGCGTTATACGGGGATGTTCGGCCGCTGGGGATTAGGGGATATGGAGGCAGATATCCGCGGCTTTGATGTCCTCAATAATCCTAGCTGCTCATCGATAGCGATTACGCAGGCAGAGGCAGACAGGGGCTTTGGGGCGTGAAACTGGCTGGGATCTGCGCTCCGCCCAGAGGGACACTTACTGACCTCTAGTTCTCCGATAGCGGACCCTGGGCGAGAGTCGCAGCGCAGGTGCCCGGCAACACGCGGCGGCACCTCGGCTGCCATTACGGCATGTGTGTTCGTGCAGTTGGGAGTTACTCTGGCCTCACTTCGTGACAAGCCCACTCAACCAACCCCCGGCAAGCCAGAAACAACCCATCCACAACCCCCTCATCCAAATGCCGCTCTGGCTCCGCTGCCACCCGGCAGCGGTCGGCCGCGTGCAATAGTTCCAGCACTGTCAGCGCCCCGACCATCGCGCGCTCGGTCCTCGCCAGGCTCACGCGGCGGCCGGGTGACACGTCGGTTTCTGGCCAGGGGTGCCCATCCGCCCCCTCGCAGCCGCGCATGCGCTTGAGGATGCCGAGGAGGGAGTTCAGGTCGGGCAGGGGAGTGTCGTCGTTGATGGGCTCAACAACGGTGTACGAGGAGAAGGTGTCGGATTCGTTCATGGCGTCGGCTTCCGTGGCTGTGCTTAACAGCGCCACCGCGTAGCGGGGTGGCGGACGATGCGTGGCTGCAAACCGGGATGAAGCAACGAATGACCGGTGGGTCCGAAGACCCCCACGCACCGCCCGCCAGAAAGGCCGACGGATTGCCCGCCGGCACCGGTTAAGGACGGTGCCGACGGGCAAGCGTAAACAACAGTCGTTGCTCATCGCGGGTTTGCAGACCCGGAGCCACCCGTTGTCGGTGGCACGTCATGGTGTTTACGCCGTCGCTTCGAATGCCAATAGAAATTCGCGAAGGAATCGCTGAATCCGAGAGCGAAGAACTATTGTTGCACGCACCATTCGTGCAGCACGCGACGTCAGCAGACGCATTCGCGCAGCTGCTCTGCGGATGACGAATCAAAGTGGCGCAATCGCCCATGCCACAAGCGAATAGCGCGACGGCCTTCTTTGCAACAGTTCTTACTTCGCCGCAGCCATCAATGGTGCGCGATCAGCTGCATAGCCCGAAAAGCGGTTCAAACCCGACATCGACAGCGCGCGTCGCGGCTTCAACCAACGCCAGCCTCAGCCGCATTCCCCACCAGCAACTCAATCATCGCTCGCGCCGCGGCCGACTGCCGCCGATGCGGCGCATAGATCACCGAGAACGGCCGCGACCGCCCCCGCAGCTGCGGCAGCACTTCCACCAGCTGCCCGCGCTGCAACCGCTCACGCACGATGAACGCATAGCTCTGGCAGATGCCGATGCCCTGTTCGGCCAGCGACACCACGCCCAGCACATCGTCGGAGGTCTCGATGGACAAACGCGGCAGCCAGTCCACGTCGCGCCCACCGTCGCGGAAGATCCATGGCGCCAGCCGCCCGGTGCGCGGCATCACGAACGGCAGGCACAGGTGCTGCTGCAGATCGTCCAGCGTCTGCGGTGTGCCGCGGCGTTGCAGGTAGTCCGGCGCGGCCACCAGCACCAAAGGCGCATCCTCCAGCTTTCGCCCCACCAGCCCGCTGTCCGGCAGCTGGCCCAGGCGGATGGCCAGGTCGAAGCCTTCGGCCACCAGGTCCACGTTGCGGTTGGTGATGTTCAGTTCCACCTGCACCTGCGGGTACTGCTGCGCAAAGCGCGCCAGCACGGGCGGCAGCCGGTAGTGGCCATAGGTGGTGGGTACGCTCAGGCGCACGCGTCCGGCCAGCGCACCGTCCTGGGCCAGTACGTCGCGCTCGGCGTCGTCCAGCAGGCCGAAGGCGGTGCGCACCTGTTCCAGGTAGAGCCGCCCGGCGTCGGTCAGGCCCACGCGGCGGGTGGTCCGCTGCAGCAGTTGCCGGCCCAGTCGCGCTTCCAGACGGGTGACTGCGCGGCTGAGCACCGAGGGCGTGGTGGATAGCGCCACCGCACCGGCCGTGAACGAGCCGTGCTCGACCACCGCCAGGAACACCTCCACATCGCCCAGGTAGTCGAACTTGCGGCTCATTTGGCTCTCCGGGGAACAGATGTTTTGCGATGGGGCCAATTTATCGCCGCTGGGGCGATGAATAAAGTGGGGGCCATTCCCTGATTAGGAGCTCCCCATGAACCTGATGACCCGGCTGGCCGCAGCGCTGGCCCTGACCCTGGCCGCAACCGGCGCGCATGCCGCCAACGTGCTGGTGGTGCTGTCCGACGAAAACCACCTGGACCTGAAGGACGGCAAGATGCTGTCCACCGGCTTCTATCTCAACGAGCTGATGCAGCCGGTCAAGCTGCTGCTGGACGCGGGCCACAAGGTGACCTTCGCCACGCCGCAGGGGCGGGCGCCCACGGTGGATGCGTCCTCGGTGACGCCGGCGTACTTCGGCAACGATGCCGCGCAGCTGACGCTGCACAAGGACCTGCTGGAGAAACTGGCGCTGACCTCGCCGACGGCCTCGCCGGTGGTCAGCCTGGCACGCATCGAGCAGCAGGGCTACGCGCGTTTCGATGCGGTCTACATTCCCGGTGGCCACGCACCGATGCAGGACCTGCTGAAGAGCCCGGCGCTGGGCCGGCTGCTGGCCGACTTCCACCAGCGCAACAAGACCACCGCGCTGGTCTGCCACGGGCCGATCGCGCTGCTGTCCACGCTGCCGGATGCTGCGGGTTTTGTGGCAAAGCTGGAAGCGGGTGCGATGCCGGCCATGCCGAAGTGGATCTACAGCGGCTACCAGATGACGGTGATCAGCAACCAGGAAGAAGAGCAGGCCAAGCCGCTGCTGGGCGGCGGTGAAATGAAGTTCTACCCGCAGACCGCGCTGCAGCAGGCGGGTGCGAAGTTCAGCAGCAATGCCACGCCGTGGACGGGGCATGTGGTGGTGGACCGCGAGCTGATTACCGGGCAGAACCCGGCTTCGGCGCTGGAGGTGGGGCAGCGGTTGGTGGAGCGGTTGAAGTAGGGCAGGGCTGCACAGCAGGTTGCCAGCCTTGGGGCCGAGGGGCCAGCGCCTCGGCCTGTCTATGGAAGTGCCACCGTGGTCGGCAGAGAGGGCATCAGCCCTTCGCGAGCGCTATTCCTGACAGATCTTCAATCTGGGAAAGCGCGCGACGCGTCGCGGCCCAATCGCCGGCATGCCTGATCGCCACGCCTCCGGCCGCTGTCCAGGCATCACAGTTCGCTTCGAAATCGTCGATCAGAACATCGCCCGGCTGGTGCATGAAAAGAGGCTTGTGCCTGCCGCCGAGTACCGGCAACACCAGGCAGGTTGCTGACAGGTGTTCGCGGACCCACTGTCGCTTCTGCATCGCGGCGAGCGGATAGTTCGATTTCGGGCAGGCCGTGAGAATCACCGGGTCCAAGTGGTGGATGCTGTGGAAGAACTCCACTGCACCGTGCATCGGCGGAAGGTCGCGGAAAAATGACGGGTGGTTGTTGATGTGCCCCCACATTTCATCGTCGGCAAGCACGCGGTGGTCCAGGCCAAACAGAGCGGGAAATGCCGCGTCGAATTCGGCCATCACGCCATCAAGATCTACGTAGATGGTGCGTCGGGATGCACTCGATCCACCGGTGTGCCAGTTCGCGAGCGGGTCCATCATCGGTATTGACTTCACATCATCAGCGTTCATTTACGCGCTCTCCTCTCAAGAGTGGGCTTTCATCTTCATCCGTTCCCCAGGAGCGGCGCAAAGTGTTTGGCGATCGCGACAGATATGGCAGCAATCGCGATGCTGCCGGCGTCGGTCCAGAGCGAAAGAGTGATGGCCTGCAACCCCGCCAATGCGGAACGCCAGAGTGACTTTTGAGTCCATCAGGCGCTGCTGCAGCGGGACGGTGCACCGCGCCGTAACAAAACAATATGGGCGCCACCAACCAGAATTGAAACTGAGATGGGCATCGCCTCACGGCGACTCCGGGCGGTTGAAACCGCAACCGGCACGCTTGAAACGCGGTATATATCGCGGCGATTCTTCAAAGGCATGCCGAGTGGCTGCTCTGGCCGTTGGCCAAGACGCATGGCCCCAGCCACTGGTTCATTTCGCCAACCAAGGAGCAATCTGGCGCGCTGGTGATTGGATAATCCCAACGCGCTACGGAAAGGCCGAACGGGGATATGCCTGTGGCGCTCGTTCCAGACTGATCCAGGAACGTCACTGAACATGCATGTCCAGGCGCACTCAATATATCACGCCGACCAGCGCCAGCGGCTTGAACCCGCTCGATCTCCAGCAGTTTGATTGGGCAGGGCAAGGCCGGCATGGCACCATGATGGGCTGGCCTCGTCCTTCCGGGCGGGGCCGGTTTTCCAGGGAAGCCCACCAACACGACATGCGAACGTCCATCCTCTTCACCTTCTCCGCCCTGTGCCTTGGCCTGCTGTCCGGCTGTGCCAGTGGCCCGGAGGAGCACGCCTCAAGCCGCGAGATCACGAGTGCATTCGTGGCCGACGACGGCCAGTTGTACCTGTTGCCGCGCTATGACGAGCCGATGCGCTTCAATGCCGCGCCGTTCCGCGAGTACCGCGCGCTGATGGATAGCCCGCTGCGCGAGGCGGTGGCCTGCGCGCAGATGTACTTCCATGAAGATTGGCGCGACCCGGCCAACAAGGCCAAGGTGCACGGCAGCTATGCGCTGCTGCTGCGGCCGGAGCAGGTAACGGCAGAGCAGGCCGCACAGTTCAGGCTGGAGCGGATTGAGGTCCCCCCGCGTGAGGCAAAGGCCGTGGAGGAGCGGTCGCGCTACTACCTGCCGATGGACCGGACCCGCTACGCGCTGGCGTTTGACCGCGCCTGCAATCTTTCAAGGAAGGGCGGCAGCTATTACAGCGCGCTGTTCGAGGGCGACGGCGAGCGGGTGCAGTTGCCGGATGCTGCGGCACTGGCGGAGAAGGGGAAGCTGGCACAGCCGATCAATGCGCGGGCGCAGCGGATCCTGCCGGAGAGGGAGGACAAGCCGGGTGTGGGTTCGGCGGCGGGCAAGGTGCTCGGCGCGGCGTTGATCCCTGTGGCGGTTCCGGTGTTTGTGTTGAGCCTGCCGTTCCTGGGGCCGGATCACTGGAAGTGAAAGGGCGTTGGGGGAGAGCCATCCACGCGTGACGTGGATCTACTTGGGTATCGCCTGAAAGTTCATCCTGGAGATCTGTGTGCCCAGCACGCTGGAAACTGTTTTGAAGACTGCAGGCTTCATTGTCGTTGCGGCGCTTCCGTTGGTGATCCTTTGGCTCATCCTTCGGCGAATGTCAGCGACCGCGCGTTCTGCATTGGGATCAGGGCTGCGTTTGAAACCTCCTCGCCGGATCTCCGGAACATCCATGACCCTGGTGATGGTGGATGGGAAAGAGGATCGGGAGCACTACCTCTTTGATGCGGCGTCCTTTTACCTACGGCGTGGGCCGGTGCCCACGGCGGTTCCGCTTTCGCAGATCACCTCAGTCACTCGCACCTCCGACAAGATCTACGGGCGCTATGTGTGGCAGGTGTGCTTCAGCAAAGCATCGGGCAGAAAGTGCGTGACATTCACCAACAACCTGACCCTGTTCAACCGCGATTTCCTGCTGTTCCTGGAGGCGGTGCGGAAAGCCAATCCGTTGGCGACCGTTGATCGGGCAGGCATCCGCTTCTAGCTGTGGGCCGACCTGAGGGTTTCAGTTAAAGCGGCGAGCCGGTGACGCTACACTGGCCGCCTGTGCCCAATGGAAGCTCGCGCATGCTCAGTGGAAAGGTTGCAGTAGTCACCGGCTCCACCAGCGGCATCGGTCTTGGCATTGCCACCGCCTTGGCCCGGCAAGGCGCCGATATCGTGCTGAACGGCTTCGGCGATGCGGCGGAGATCGAACGCATCCGTTCCAAACTGGAAGCCGAGTTCGGCGTGCGCGTGGCGCATGACGGCGCCGACCTTTCCCATGGCGAGGCGGTGCGCGGGATGATCGATCGCGCCGTCGCGACGATGGGGCGCATCGACATCCTGGTAAACAACGCGGGCATCCAGCACACCGCGTCGATCGAGGAATTCCCGGTCAAAAAGTGGGATGCGATTCTGGCGCTGAATCTCTCGGCGGTGTTCCATGCAACGGCGGCGGCCTTGCCCCACATGAAGCAGCAGGGCGCCGGCCGCATCATCAACATTGCGTCGGTGCACGGGCTGGTGGGCTCGGTGAACAAGTCGGCCTACGTGGCGGCCAAGCATGGCGTGGTGGGGTTCACCAAGGTGACCGCGCTGGAGAATGCGGGTACGGGCATTACCGCCAATGCGATCTGCCCGGGCTGGGTGCGGACGGCGCTGGTCGAGCAGCAGATCACCGCGTTGGCCGAGCGCGAAGGCACGGATCAGGAGACCGCCGCGCGTGCGCTGTTGGCTGAGAAGCAGCCGTCGTTGCAGTTTGTGACGCCCGAGCAGCTGGGAGAAATGGTGGTGTTCCTGGCTTCGGACGCTGCGGCGCAGATCACCGGCACGGCGCTGCCGGTGGATGGGGGATGGACGGCGCGCTAGCTGGCTAGCTGCGCTTTGCGCTGCAACATCGGCAGTGCCACGAGTGTGGCGAGAATGGTGAACAGCACCAGCGACGAGCCGACTGTGCCGAAGCCCAGGCCTCCCTTTTCCAGCGGTTTGGTGAGCAGGTCGCCGAAGGTGGCGCCGAACGGGCGGGTGAGCACGAAGGCGATCCAGAACAGGATGACCCGGTTGATGCCCTTGATGCGGCTGGCCAGCGCAGTGAGCGCGATGAGGCTGCCGATCAGCAGTGCGCCGCCGGTGAAGCCCAGCCCGGAATCGTCGGCGAGGAAATCACCCAGCGCGGTGCCGAGCGTGTTGGAGAACAGCACGGCGGTCCAGTAGAAGCCTTCGGCGCGGCGCGATGCGATGTTGCTGACCGAGATCGACTTTTCCGACATGCGCCAGGCCAGCAGCACCAGCGCCAGGCAGCCGGCCAGCAGACTGGCGCCGGTGGCGTAGCCCAGGCCGAGCGTGCGGTCGATCAGGTCGGACATGGTGGTGCCAGCGGTGCTGGTCGCCAGCACCACCGACCAGAACAGCACCGGATGGAAGCGCCGCGCCGACAACTGCATGCCCAGCAGGCCGGCAAAGATCGCCAGCAGGATGGCCGAGCTGGCCACGTAGCCGAGGTTGAGCGTCATCGACAGCAGGTCACCCGCAGTCTCGCCGAGGGTGGTGGCGGCGATCTTCATCACCCAGAAACCGAGGGTGACAGCCGCCACTTTGCTGTGCAGGGAATCTGCGTCTGAAGCACGCATCGAACGTCGCCCGGGGAGCCTGCCGGTGATGCTGTGGCGGGCGGCGTCGGAGCGCGGTCGGAACCGGGTTTGGCGAGGATGAGCGTGGGGGCGGCGTTCAGCCGGCGCTGGCGGGGGCCGAAAGGCGCGCCAGCAGGGCGTCCCAGTCGGCCACGAAGCAGCCGTCGCGGCCGCGGTTGCATTCGGTGATCCACGCGTCCAGCGATTCGCTCTGCGCGCGGTAGTCGCTGACATCGCCCAGTACGGCGAAGTGCAGGCGGTAGTTCACCAGCATCTGCAGCCATTGCCCGGCCATGCCGGAGCGCAGCTCGAAGAAGTCTGCCGAAAGGCGCTGCACCGGCACGGCGATCCACTCGGCCTGGTGCCCAAGGGCATCGCCGACCAGGTCGCGTAGGGCGTTGCCATCCAGCAGCGGGCCTGTATCGGCGCTGCGCAGGACGCGGGTGCTGCCGATCTGTTCTACATGTGTGTGCATCGTGCGCTCTGAAGTTCGTATCGTCCGCCTAGTATGGCCATGGGAGAGGCCGACAGTAAGCAGATGCAGCATGAATCTGGCGAACGAACGCGCTAGGCTGCGCCGGGCGCCCGCACGAGGCGGGTTCACGATACCGGGGACGGGCATGGAAGGGTGGAAGAGTCGTTCGTTGTTGAGCGCGGTGCTGGTGTGTTCTGGCCTGCCGGTTGCAGCCGCCGAGCTGTGCACGGTCAGTGCCTACGGTGACGGGCAAGGCAACATCGTGGTGCTGGGCGCACCCGCTGCGGCGCCGGCCACAGGCCAGCGCTATCTGATGCTGGACGGGCGACGTGGCGCCACCGGTGATGCCAACGCGCCGGTGAGCTGCAGCGACGATGTGGTCAGCTTCAGGTCGCCTGCGGGAGCGACGCAGCGCTGGCAGCGACTGCCGACCCGCGATACCGAGACGACCTTCAGCAGTGCCGGAACAAAACTGGTCGGGCAGCTGATCGAACCAGCCGGTCCGGCCGACCCCAAACGGCCGTTGGTGGTGCTGGTGCACGGCTCGGAACGCACGATGGCGGCGGCGGCCATCTACCAGCGCATGCTGGTGGCGCAGGGGATTTCGGTCTTCGCTTACCAGAAGCGTGGGACCGGCGATTCGGAAGGCGAGTACACACAGAACTTCGAACTGCTGGCCGACGACGCGGCGGCGGCGCTTGCCAAGGCGCGCGAACTGGCGAGAGGCCGGTTCGGCCGCGCCGGCTACTTCGGTGGCAGCCAGGGCGGGTGGATCGCACCGCTTGCGGCGACGCGCTCGCAGGCGGATTTCGTGGCGATCGGTTTCGGGCTGGTGGTGTCGCCGATCGAGGAGGACCGCGAGCAGCTGTTCGACGAGGCACGGCGCATGCAGCTGGATGCGGCGGCGTTGGCGCAGGTCGGGCAGCTTTCAGACGCAACCGCGCAGTTGATGCGCACGCATTTCACTGAAGGGTTCGAAGCGCTGGCCAGGGTGCGTAGCCAGATCGGTGCCGCGCCGTGGGCAAAGACGATCAACGGCGAGTACAGCGGCGACATGCTGCGCATGAGTGACGCTGACCTGCGCCGGATCGGTCGCGCGCGCTTCGACAACCTGGAGCTGATCTGGGACTACGACGCCGAAGCCGCGCTGCGCCGCCTGAAGGTGCCGTTGCTGTGGGTGCTGGCCGAGCAGGACCGCGCCGCGCCGATTGCCGCCACGCGTTCGATCCTGTCGCGCCTGCGCGCGTCGGGGCAACCGATCGACACCTACCTGTTCCCGGATACCGACCACGGCATGGTCGAGTTCCGCACCGATGCCGAGGGCAACCGGGTGTCGACACGGATCACCGACGGCTACCTGCGCCTGCTGGCCGATTGGATCAAGCAGGATGTGCGTGGCAGTTATGGGCGTTCGCGCAGATTGAGCGATTGACCGGCCAGGGAGCGCTGGCGGCGGATGGCGCTCCGCCGCCGATTGCGGCACGACTCAGTTCGGCTTCGCAAACACATCCAGCCCCTTGCCGGTCTCCAGCAGCGACTTCAGGCTGGACAGCACGATCGGCCAGCCCTGGCGGATGCCGGTATCCATGCCGCTGCCGGGTTCCAGTTCCTCATGGGTAACCGTCAGCCGCACCATGTCCTGGTAGGGCACGATGTCGAAGGTCACCCGGCTGTAGGCGTCCGGGTTGTCGGCCTGCGAGGCGGCGGCCCAGGTGATGACCAGGCGCGAGGGTGGCGTGCTTTCCACCACTTCGCCGACCAGCTCGACCGAGCGCGTTTCGTTGGCGCGCACGTGCTGCCAGCGCGAGCCCGGTTTCCAGTCCGAGACGTTCTCGTGACCCCAATAGCGACTGGCGATCTCGGGGCGGGTGATGGCCTCGAACACCTTCTGTGGCGTGGACGCGATATAGATCACGTGGATGAAGCGGGTTGACTCTGCAGACATCGTCATTCTCCTTCCAGTTCGCGTTTCAGGTCATGCAGCAGGCTCAGGCGCTGCTGCTCGAACTTGCGTACCCAGCGTTCGTAGACTTCATGCAGCGGCACCGGGTTGATGAAGTGCAGCTTCTCGCGGCCACGGCGAACGGTGCTGATCAGGTTGGCGTCTTCCAGCAGGCCCAGGTGCTGGGTGACCGATTGCCGGGCCATCTCCAGGTGTTCGCACAGCTGGCCCAGCGTCTGCCCGTTGTCCTTGCAGAGCAGATCCAGCAGCGTGCGGCGCGTGGGATCGGCCAGTGCCTTGAACACCTTGTCTGCGTCGCGCACGTGGTCTACCGCCATGGGGATGTCTTCAATTCCAGTTGTCGATCCTGACGTCGTGTGGGTTGGGCTGGCCCTTGCCGGTTTCCAGCAGTGCCTTCAGGCTCATCAGGAACACCGCCCATTTGGTGCTGCAGTGGGAGGTGAACTCGACACGTTCCTTCCAGCCTTCGTGGGTGAACAGCACGATGCAGTAGTCGCCTTCCTGCTTCAGCGCGAAGCGCGCGTGGGTGCCGATCCATTCGGCGGGGCCGGCGAGGAACCGCCACAGCACGAGCTCGCCTGGAACAAGCTGCTCAAGCTTCATTTCCATGGCGCCGATTTCCTGGCCGTTGTTGGTGAAACGGACCTTGACCGTGCCGCCGGCTTCGCGGTCGCCGTGCGCGTCTTCGGCCCACCAGGCGGCCACGCCTTCGGGGGTGGCCAGCGCCTGATACACCTGGCTTGCGGGGGCCTTGATGCCGACCCTGTGTGCGATATCCACCATTGCAGATTCCTCGCGATGGGCCGGCAGGCGCCGCCCTTGAGTGGACTATATGCAGGTAAATGCCTGCATGTCAAACCCCGCCACGAACGCCCGTGCGTGGTAGTGCCGGCATGCCAGTGGCGTTGGGTGACTGCAGTTGCCGGCCAGCGGCCGGCACTACCGGGGGCGATGCTTCAGTTCTCGCCGTCCTGCAGGGCGGCATGCAGTTTGTCGGTGATCCGCTGCAGTGCGGCACGATCATCCGCGGAGAGATGGTCGAGAAAATACCGGCGGACACCGGCGGCGTGTACCGGCCGTGCCGCGCGCAGCTGCGCGTGACCTTCTGTGGTCATGCGGATCACTACGACGTTTTCGCTGTCGGTATCGCGTTCGATCAGGCCACGGCCCGCCATGCGGGTCAGCTGGTGCGAGAGGCGCGTCTTGTCCCATTCCAGGTAGTCCAGCAGTTCGCGCTGGGGGCGGCAGCGATCCTTGGACTGGTTCAGCTCCATCAGCACGATGAAGTCGGCCCTTGAGAGCCCGGTGCTGCGGGTGATGTCCTGGACGATGCGGCCGGAGGTGATTTCTGCCATGCGCCGGAAGCCGCGCCAGGTGGCCCATTCGTCGGGTGTGATGCTGGGGGAGGTCATGGCCGAACGTTGCCGGGCAATGGTTGACATGTCAACCCTTGCGGCATACGGTTGACGTATCAACTAACCTGGATCGCGCCATGCAGCACCCTCCCCGTATTGCCGTCATCGGCGCAGGCCCCGCTGGCCTCACCGCTGCGCTCATCCTGCATCGGGGCGGTCACCGCGTGAGCGTGTACGAGGGCGAAGCATCCGGGCAGCAGCGCACACAGGGCGGCACGCTGGATCTGCACGACGATTCCGGGCAGGTGGCGCTGCAGCGCGCGGGCCTGCTGGAGGCCTTCCGTGCGGTGGCGCGGCATGAGGGGCAGGAGGCGCGGATGGGCGACCCGTGGTCCGGGGAGATCACCACCGGCGGGTTCGGGCCGGAAGGGAGCAAGGACAAGCCGGAGATCGACCGCGGCGACCTGCGCCAGCTGCTGCTGGACGCGCTGCCGGCGGACACGGTGCAGTGGGGCCACAGCCTGACCGCGCTGGTATCTGCACAGGCGAACGGCCACGGCCTGCGATTCGCCAACGGCGTGCAGCGCGAGGCGGACATCGTGATCGGTGCCGATGGTGCGTGGTCGAAAGTGCGCGCGGCCTTGAGTACGTGCCAGCCGCTGCCCACCGGCATTACCTTCTTCGAAGGTTGGATCGCACAGCCTGCTGCGGACATCGCAGCGATGGTCGGGCAGGGCAGCCTGTTCTGCTTTGGCGGCGAGGAGGCCCTGTTCGTGCAACGCAACAGCCGCGATCGGCTCTGCGTGTATGCGGCGCTGAAGCGCTCTTCCGAGTGGCTTGATGCGCAGATCGCGCAGCACGGCATACGGACGCTGGTGACAGGCTGCTATACCGGGTGGGCCACGAACCTTCGGCGCCTGCTGGAGGCCTGCACGGACTTCGTGCGGCGGCCGATCTACAGCCTGCCAGCGGATTTTTGCTGGGCCCCGCGCGATGGCGTGACCTTGATCGGCGATGCGGCGCATCTGATGCCGCCGGTGGGCGTGGGCGTGAACCTGGCGATGCTGGACGCGTCGGATGTGGCGATGGCGTTGTGCGCGCGGCCGGATGCGATCAGCGCGATGCGCGACGCCGAAGTGCTGGTGCGTGAACGCGCCCGCGCCCTGATGCCGGATGCGATCGAGGGGTTCCAGCGCTGGTTCATTACCGGAGGGGATGCTCCACGCGGTTGATGAAGCATCGAGTCTGTACGCACCTGCGACACTGGGAACAGCAGCAGATTCCTGGCGGCGTGCTGGAAGTCACATGGACTTCCGACTGCTTTGGTCCGGTACAGGTGGCCACGCTGGGGCACGCGCTAGACTGGTTGAACCGGCCGACGCTCCCCCTGTTTTCCAGGGTTGGGGAGCGTGGTATGACAGGAGCGGAACGCATGACTGAAACCGGAAAGGACGCCTTGAACATCCGCCGCGCCAGCGCGGCCGATGCCCCCGCAGTGTTGGGGCTCTTTGACGAGGTGATCGAGTGGTTCGTGTCGATCGGCAATGTGCAGCAATGGGGCAGCGAACCGTGGTCGACGATGCCGCGCCGGATTGCCCAGGTCACCGAGGCGTGTGCACTGCCAGGCGCATGGGTGGCGCAGAACGAGCAGGGCGACGTGCGGGCGTTCCTTGCACTGGGCGAGTCGATGCCCTATGTGCCGGCGCCCACCGGGCCGGAGCTGTATGTGCGGGTTCTGGTGGCCTCGCGTGATGTGGGCGTGCGTGGCATCGGCCGCCGCCTGATGGCGTTTGCCGACGAGCAGGCGCGCGCTGCCGGTGTCGACCATCTGCGTGTGGACTGCTACGCCGGAGGCAGCGGCGACCTGGTGCGCTTCTATGAATCCTGCGGGTATACGCGCATCGCGCCGTTCAACGTGGACGGCTGGCCAGGCATGCTGCTGGGAAGGACGCTCTGACGCGGCTGCGTCATTCCGTCGCAGCCTGCGTGCAGGAAACGATACATCGGATCGGCGCTAGAGTAGGGTCATGACCTGCATCGGATGGCTGTGTCATTCCGCTGCCGGTTCCTGATGACCCCCTCCAGGAAGGTGCAACGCATGTATTACAGCAGTGGCAACTACGAAGCTTTCGCGCGCCCGCGCAAGCCGGCCGGTGTGGATGGCAAGCGCGCCTGGTTTGTGGGCTCGGGCCTGGCCTCGCTGGCCGGCGCCGCATTCCTGGTGCGCGACGGGCGCATGGCCGGTGAACGCATCACCATCCTTGAACAGCAGCAGATTCCTGGCGGCGCGCTGGATGGCCTGAAGGTGCCGGAGAAGGGCTTCGTGATCCGCGGCGGCCGCGAGATGGAAGACCACTTCGAGTGCCTGTGGGATCTGTTCCGCTCAATTCCGTCGCTGGAGATTGAAGATGCCAGCGTGCTGGACGAGTTCTACTGGTTGAACAAGGACGACCCGAACTATTCGCTGCAGCGTGCCACCATCAATCGCGGCGAAGATGCGCACACCGATGGCCTGTTCACGCTGACCGAGCAGGCCCAGAAGGACATCATCGCGCTGTTCCTGGCCACCCGGAAGGAGATGGAGAACAAGCGGATCGACGAGGTGCTGGGCCGCGACTTCCTGGACAGCAACTTCTGGCTGTACTGGCGCACCATGTTCGCGTTCGAGGAGTGGCACTCAGCGCTGGAGATGAAGCTGTACCTGCATCGCTTCATCCACCACATTGGCGGCCTGCCGGATTTCTCGGCGTTGAAGTTCACCAAGTACAACCAGTACGAATCGCTGGTGTTGCCGCTGGTGAAGTGGTTGCAGGAGCAGGGTGTGGTGTTCCAGTACGGCACCGAGGTGACCGACGTCGACTTCGATCTGCAGCCGGGCCGCAAGCAGGCCACGCGTATCCACTGGATGCGTGATGGTGTAGCCGATGGCGTGGATCTGGGCGCGGATGATCTTGTTTTCATGACGATCGGTTCGCTGACCGAAAACTCGGATAATGGCGATCACCACACCGCGGCGCGTTTGAACGAAGGACCGGCGCCGGCCTGGGACCTGTGGCGCCGCATCGCCGCGAAGGATGCGGCGTTCGGGCGCCCGGACGTGTTCGGCGCGCATATCCCGCAGACCAAGTGGGAATCGGCGACAGTGACGACGCTGGATGCGCGCATTCCGGCTTACATCCAGAAGATCGCCAAGCGCGACCCGTTCAGTGGCAAGGTAGTGACCGGCGGCATCGTCAGCGTGCGCGACTCGCGCTGGCTGATGAGCTGGACGGTGAACCGCCAGCCGCATTTCAAGAACCAGCCCAAGGACCAGATCGTGGTCTGGGTGTACTCGCTGTTTGTGGATACGCCGGGCGACTATGTGAAAAAGCCGATGCAGGAGTGCACCGGCGAGGAGATCACCCGCGAGTGGCTGTACCACCTGGGCGTGCCGGTGGAAGAGATTGATGCGCTGGCCGCGACCGGTGCGAAGACGGTGCCGGTGATGATGCCGTACATCACGGCGTTCTTCATGCCACGCCAGGCCGGTGACCGCCCGGACGTGGTGCCGGACGGTGCGGTGAACTTCGCCTTCATCGGCCAGTTTGCCGAATCGAAGCAGCGCGACTGCATCTTCACCACCGAATATTCGGTGCGCACGCCGATGGAAGCGGTGTACACCCTGCTGGGGATCGAGCGCGGCGTGCCGGAGGTGTTCAATTCCACGTATGACGTGCGCTCGCTGCTGGCCGCCACCGGTCGCCTGCGCGATGGCAAGGAACTGGATATTCCCGGGCCTGCGTTCCTGCGCAATCTGCTGATGAACAAGCTGGACAAGACCCAGATCGGTGGCCTGCTGCGCGAGTTCAAGCTGGTGCAGGAAGACTGAGCGGGCAGGGGGAGGCCGCCGGTGAGGGCATCGGCGGCCTCAAGATCTCACGCTACGCCGTCGGTCGAACGGCTCAGCTGTTCCCACGCGTCGATGCTACCGGCCATCGATGCCAGCTTTGCCCTCACCAGCTGCAGTGCATCACTGCCCAGCAGCAAGTGGCGGGGAGGAGCGTCGCTGTCGATGACCTGCAGCATGGCCTGCGCAGCCTTCACTGGATCACCGGGCTGGTGGCCACTCTTCGCCTCACGCGCGCTGCGGATGGGATCGAACAATGCGTCGTAGTCGTCAATGCTGCGCGGTGCCCGCACCATCGAGCGGCCTGCCCAGTCGGTGCGGAAGGAACCCGGCGCGACGGCCGTGACGTGGATACCAAACGGCGCGACTTCCTTGTCAAGCACTTCACTGATGCCCTCCAGCGCGAACTTGCTGCCGCAGTACCACGCGATGCCCGGCATCGTGATGAAACCGCCCATGGAGGTGATGTTGAGGATATGGCCGCGGCGCCGGGCGCGCATGTGCGGCAGCACGGCCTTGATCAGCGCGGCCGGAGCGAACACGTTCACCTCGAATTGCTGCCGCAGCTCGGCGAGCGTGGATTCTTCGAGGATGCCTTCGTGGCCGTAGCCAGCGTTGTTGACCAGCACGTCGATGCTTCCGATGTTGGTTTCGATATCGGCGACGAGCGCATTGATGGCGGCGGTATCGGTTACGTCCAGCAGGCGACCGAATGCGCGGCCGGGAGCGAGCGCTTCGAGTACCTGGCGGTCGGTTTCGTTGCGCACGGTGCCGACCACGCGGTGGCCGGCCAGCAGGGCCTGCTGGGCAAGGGCGCGGCCGAATCCACTGCTGACACCGGTGATGAGGAGAAAGCGGGAAGGGGGCATGAGGGGGCGTTCGTGGTGGGCAGGGCTTGCACGTTAGTTCTTGAACGACCGGGGTCACAGGCCTAGGATTCGGCCATTCTTGCCTATTCCTCTGGAGTGCCTGTGCCTGTGGTCGATTCCCTGCAACGGCAGGTGCAGGCGCGCATGGTCGGCCTGCTGAAGACGCTGGCGGTGGAGGAGGGCTATACGCTCACGCGCCTGCCGGGGGTGCGGTTGCTGCGATCGGACCGGCCACTGGCGCGCACGCCGGTGTTGTACGACCCCGGCATCGTGATCGTCTGCCAGGGCGTGAAGCGTGGCTATCTGGGCGGGCAGGTCTACCAGTACGACGCGCAGCACTACCTGGCAGTGTCGGTGCCGGTGCCGTTCACGATGGAAACCGATGCGTCGGCCCAGGCGCCGCTGCTGGCGATCTACCTGCATCTGGATCTGCAGCTGGCGGCGGATCTGCTGATCGAACTGGGTGAACAGGAGGGCACCCCGGCGACACCGGCGCAGGGCATGATGTCCAGCCCGATGCAGGCGCCGATGCAGGCCACGGTGCTGCGCCTGCTGGAGGCACTGGCTGAACCGTTGGAGGCTGCCGTGCTCGGCCCTGCGTTGGTGCGTGAGGTGTACTTCCGCGTGCTGACGGGTGCACAGGGCGGCGCAATGCGCGAGGCGCTGGCCCTGCGCGGGCGCTTCGGCAGCATCGGCAGAGTGCTGCGGACGATCCATGCCGGATATGCCACCGCCCTGGACGTGGGGCAACTGGCCACCGAAGCGGGCATGAGTGTGGCGACCTTCCACGACCACTTCCGCGCGATTACCGGCACGTCGCCGATGCAGTACGTGAAGTCGACCCGCCTGCACCAGGCACGGTTGCTGATGCTGCGGCAGGGGATGACTGCCGAAGCGGCATCGCTGGCGGTGGGGTATGCCAGCCCGTCGCAGTTCAGCCGTGAGTTCAAGCGCCTGTTCGCGTTGCCGCCGGCGGCCGAGGTCGCGCGGATGCGGCGCAGTTTCGCGCTGCCACCTCCGCCAGCCGATGCGGTGTACGTATCTTCGCATTGAGGGGCAATCAAAGGCCGCGTTGCCAGCAAGCCGGCCAGCGGCCGGCTCTACCGGGAATGACGCCTGGCGAGTGCAGCAGAGAGGGGGTTGACAGGATGTCTACCTACTAGTAGGTTTATTGCCATGAAGGAATCGCTCTCGCCCAAGGCCCAGGAAATCCTGGCCCATGCCCGTGCGCTGCTGGAAGCCGGTGGCTACAACGGCTTCAGCTACGCCGACGTGTCGGCGCGGGTGAACATCAGCAAGGCCAGCATCCATCACCACTTCCCCAGCAAGGCGGATCTGGTGCGCACGGTGGTCGAGCTGTACCGGGCCGAAGCGCGCGAAGGCCTGGCGCTGCTGGACCGGCAGTTGGCCGACCCGCTGCAGGAGCTCAACGCCTATGTGGATTACTGGTCCAGCTGCATTGCAGGGGGTACGTCCTCGTTCTGCATCTGCGCGATGCTGGCCGCCGAAGCGCCGATGATTCCGGCAGAGATCGCTGAGGAAGTGCGCGGCCATTTCGAGGACCTGAGCGGCTGGCTGGCAGTGACGCTGGAGAAGGGCGTTTCGATGGGCCAGCTGCAGTTGCAGGGCTCGGCGGCCGATGAGGCCAAGGCGTTCATGTCATCGGTGCACGGCGCGATGCTGGCCGCGCGCGGTTTCGGTGATGCGGCGACCTTCGCGGCACTGGCGCGGTTGGCGATCGCGCGGGTGAGCGCGGCGTCCTGAGAAATGTGTGGTGGGCCTGCGGCGACGCGGGCCTTCTTTTTGAGTCCTATGTCTACCTACTAGTAGGTTCACTCTGTCCCTGGAGATGTCCCATGTCCCACCCTCTGTCCACACTTGGCGTGATCCATACCGCTGTCAGCCTGATCCCGGTGTTGAGTGGCCTGTATGCCTTCATTCGCCATCGCGCAATCGATCCCGCCACGCGCGCGGGCGAGCTGTACCTGGTGGGGTTGGTGCTGTCGGTGGCCACTTCCTTCACCGTGTCCAGCACGGGCGGGATCAACCCCGGCCACGCATTCGGGGTGATCGTGCTGCTGGTGGCATTCGGCGGCGTGCTGGCCGCGCGGCTGCGCTGGCTGGGGCGCGCCGCGCGTTACCTGTCGACCTTCGCACTGTCGTTCAGCTTCCTGCTCTCGTTGGTGCCCGGCGTCAACGAAACGCTGACCCGCCTGCCGGCAGCGCATCCGATTGCGGCGGCACCGATGGCCCCGGTGGTGCTGCACACGCTGCTGGCCTGCCTGGTGGTGTTCGTGATCGGCTTTGCCGCGCAGTGCTGGAGGCTGCGAAACCGTGCTTTTGCAGGACGATCCTGAGACGCCGCCGGTCACCCCGGCGCGGCAAGTGCGCCCAGCAGTGCCGCCGGTTCCATCAGTGCAGCCGAGCGCGCCGGATCGAGTTGAATGTGCCGGCTGCAGAAGCAGAACGATTGGCCCGCTGCAGGCTCGGGGGTGTTCGCGCTCGCGTCCGGCGTCTCGATCTCCAGCACTTCGTCCACGGCCAGCGCCAGGGTTGCGGTGCCGGCGTTGATCAACAGCATGGCCGGGCTGCCACCCTCGAATGCCGGTTGGTCGCTCATGCGGCGCAGGTCGACGACGGGTAACGGTTGCCCACGGACCTCCAGGGTCGGCCTGCCGTTGCGGTCTGCAGGGCCGAATGCCTCCGGACCGCGGATTTCGACCGCCGCCTGGATGTCGATGGCGAACAGGACGGTGCCTGCACGCACGACGACGATCTCGAACAGGTCGGCAGGCGATGCGCGTGTTTCCGTTGCAGGGTGGGCGGGTACGGGCATGCGATGGGCGTGGCGAAGACGATGGGAAAGGAGATCTGGATGATGACGCCGGAACGCAGCGCGCGGCCGCGTCGGCGTGCGCGTGCAAGGCGATGGTTCAGTGTGTATCAGGCGGCTGCGCGTGGCGCGCCGACGCTGCCGACGCGTGGAAAATGCGGACGCAGCAGGCCGACGAGCTGGTCCATGCCCGGAATGGAATGGCCGAACTCGTCCCAGCGCGCATTCACCAGGCCGGACACCACGATCTGCCCGGTCTCGATGTGGGTCATTGCCCAGTACGGAACGGCACGCGCGCTGATGGACATGTCCAGTACCGGCACGACGGCAGCATGCGAGCGGCTGTCATGGATGCGGCGCTTGACTGCTTCCAGGGCGTCGGGCGGGCCTTCGATGTACTGGAAAAACCGCTGCCCGTCGACGATCAGCGCACCGGTAACGTCCACCCGGCGATTGAACGTGGCAGATTGCGAGACGATCTGGTGGAGGGCTTGATTGGACAGCCCAGCCGACATGCGGCTGGAGTAAGCAAATGCATGGAGCATGGAAGGGGCTTCTTGTGACGCACGTCACTATACGCACGCAAGCACGGACCGTCGTGAGGCTTTGCTCACGCCACGCCTGGCTCCGCGCACTGGATCAACAGCCCACCAACCGGTCGGCACCGAGACCGCCGCGATGCTGGCTGCGGTACTCGGTAGGGCTCGCGTCGACCTGACCGCGGAAGTGCCGACGGAACGATTCCTGCGAACCAAAGCCGGCCTGTTCTGCAATCCACTGCAGCGGCCGGTCAGTGGTTTCCAGCAGCTCGCGCGCGAAAGCCACGCGCTCGCGGATCAGCCAGTCGATCGGCGACAGGCCGGTGGCGTCCAGGAACTGCCGCTGCAGCGTGCGTTGGCTGAGCGCGGCCTGCTCGGCGAGGCTGCCCAGTGAGTGGGGCTCGCGCAGGTTGCGGCGCATCCATTCCATCAGCTTTGCCAAGCGGGTGGGCTCGCCGTGGGGAATGGCGCGGCTGACGCGCTGGCTGCGCTCGGCATCACGCCATGGTGCCAGGACCAGCCGTTCGGCCACCAGGTTGGCCACGCGCGCGCCGTAGTCCTTGCGCACCATGTGCAGCATCATGTCCATGCCGGTGGCCGAGCCGGCCGAAGTGATGATGCTGCCGGTATCCACGTACAGCGCATCCTCGCGCACATCGATGCGTGGGAACTCGCGTGCCAGCGCTTCGGTGAGGCGCCAGTGGGTGGTGGCCTGGCGGCCATCGAGCAGCCCGGCCCAGGCGAGTACGAACGCACCGGAGCAGATCGAGGCGATGCGCGCGCCGCGTGCGTGGGCACGGATCAGTGCATCGAGCAGTGCCTGCGGTGGGCGCTCGCTGGGTTCGCGCCAACCGGGGATGACGATGATGTCGGCGTCATCAACCGCGCTGAGATCGTAGGGAAGCTGCACCTGCGCATTGCCGAGCATGCGCAGCGCACCGGGTTCGCCTGCGCACAGCTGGGTGCGGTACCAGGCCACGCCGAGTTCCGGCCGCACCGGCGCGAACAGGCCGACCGCGCAGCCGAATTCGAACAGCCCCTGGCCGTGGCAGGCGACGATGGCAACGAGCGGCGCGGTGGGATCGGCGGGTGGGCTGGGCATGGCTTGATGCTACGGGTGGCGGTGCGGGGCGTTGCGTGATGCGCGGGCATGAGGTGATGCCGGGCGGGCATATGGGAACCGGGGTCGGATCCCTTCCGCAGGAAGGGCTCTGACCCCGTGGTGGGGAGGCGTGCGTGGGGTCAGAGCCCTTTCCTATGGAAAGGGATCCGACCCCGTGGGGGACCCCGTGCGTGTGCGCCGCCTAACGTCATTACCAGCGGTCATGTGGGTGGCCGGATGTTACGGCTGGGTGACGCGATCCCGCCTGTCGCACCAGGTGAACAGGCCCTTGAATGGAAGCGTGTTTCCGGCCCACCCCCACGAGCCCCCATGCCTGCCGCCCACGCCCCTGTCCTGAGCACTCTCGCTGTTCTGATCACAGCCATCCTTGCCGCCTCGCCCAGCCATGCGGCTGAAGCAGACGCAGATCCTGCTGCCACCGCCGCGACGGCCAACGTGGCCGCGTCCACGCTGGATGCGGTGGTGGTGACCGGTTCGCGTACCAGCACGCGCACGGTGAAGAACAGTTCCACGCCCATCGATGTGATCTCTGCAGAGGACCTCGCCGCGACCGGGCAGGGCAACCTGCTGGAAGCGCTGCAGCGCAGCCTGCCGTCGCTGAGCCAGATCGGCGGCTACCAGAGCGACCAGGAGAGCCTGATCCGTGGCTACCAGCTGCGCAACCTGTCACCGGGCTACACGCTGGTGCTGGTGAACGGCAAGCGCCGCAATGCCAGCGCTTACGTGAGTGGCGCAAACGGTGGCGGCTTTCCGGGCCATGCCTGGGCCGACCTGGCGTTGATTCCGGTCTCGGCCATCGACCACGTGGAAGTGTTGCGCGATGGTGCGTCGGCCATCTATGGCTCGGACGCGATCACCGGCGTGGTCAACGTGATCCTGAAATCGCAGGCGCACGGTGGCGATGTGTCGGTGGAGAGCGGGCAGAGCATCGATGGTGATGGTTCGCGTACCAGCGTGCGCGCCAATGTCGGCCTGCCGTGGGGCCAGGATGGCTTCGTCAACCTGTCCGGCGAGAACACGCGGCAGCACCACGCGATCCGCACCCGCCGCTACATCGATGGCTACCTGAGCTATCCGGCAGTAGATGCCAACGGCAACCGGGTCGCACTGCGCCCGAACAATCGCTTGCCGGCGGGTGCATCGCCGAACCCGGCCGAGGCCAACCGCGATGCCGAGGCCAACACCATCCTCAGTTCGCCGTCGTACGCGTTGATGGCTTTCGCAGTGAATGCCGGCCATGGCCTGGGCGAGAGCGCGCAGTTCTACGCCAACGCCACGGCCAGTGACCGCACCGCGCAGGCGATCCAGAACTTCCGCCTGCCGGCGACCATCTTCACCACCTACAAGGCACCCGGCGTGCTGAGCGTGTTTCCCGATGGCTTCCTGCCGGTGCTGGAGACCAAGGAAAAGCAGTACACCGGCACTGCGGGCGTGAAAGGGCAGATCGCGGGCTGGGATTACGACGCCAGCCTGACCGGCAACCGCAGCACGGTGCGCACCTATACCCGCAATTCGGTGAACTACTCGCTGCCGTATCCCGGTTCGCCCACTGACTTCTATGACGGCAAGCTGGACTACCAGCAGGGGATCGCCAACCTGGACCTGCGCCGTGGCTTCGAGGTGGCGGCGTTGGCCTCGCCACTGGAAGTGAGCGCAGGCGCCGAGTACCAGCACGAACAGTACGAACGCGGGGCCGGGCAGTGGGAGTCGTACACCGGCTTCGGTGCAGCCGCGTTCGTGGGCTACTCCACCGCCGATGCGGTGAAGGCGACGCGCAACAGCAAGGCGGTCTATGTGGGCGCGGCCAGCAACATCACCTCGCGCTGGTATCTGGATGCAGCGGCGCGCTGGGAAGATCATTCCGACTTCGGCAGCGTGTCCACTGGCCGCCTGACCACGCGCTTCGACTTCACCGATGCGTTGGGTGTACGCGCGACGGTCAGCAACGGCTTCCATGCGCCCAGCCTGGGCGCACAGTTCTACCAGGCCACGGGCAGCTGCCCGTGCGGGACCACGCTGGTGGCGCAGGTGTCTTCGCCGGCGGCGGTTGCGCTGGGTGCCACGCCGCTGAAGCCCGAGAAAGCCACCAACTACAGCCTGGGCGTGACCTGGGACCCGAGCCCGGCGTTCCATCTTGCCGTGGATGCGTACCAGATCGACATCCGTGGCCAGCTGGGCCAGTCCAGCCAGATCGGCTACAACGCGCAGGATCCGGCGCGCATCACCGACAACAGCGGTACGGTGCTGAGCGCGGCGCAGAAGAACATCATCGATGCGCTGCTGGGTTCCGCCGGCATCAGCATCCTGCCGGGTGATGCGTTCTACGCCAGCTACTTCACCAATGTAGGCAATACCCGCACGCGCGGTGTCGAGCTGACCCTGGAAGCCAACCAGGACACTGCGTGGGGCAAGCTGCGCTGGAGCTACGCGGCCAACGTCGGCCGTACCACCATCCAGAAAGTGAGCGACATTCCGGCGGCGCTGCAGGGGCTGCCGAACATCAACCTGCTGACCAAGAGCAGCGAATACGCGCTGCGCTTCCGCACGCCCAGCTACACCCAGGTAGCCGGGCTGGGCTGGCAGAACGGGCGCTGGCGCTCGAACGTCGATTTCACCTACTACGGCCCGATCAAGCGCCTGAACAACGGCGTGGAGTACAAGCAGCCGCCGGTGCTGGTGACCAACCTGTCCGGCGGCGTGGAGCTGGGGGCGGGCTGGAGCGCGGCGCTGGGGATCAACAACGTGTTCGACAAGCGCACGCGCAAGGTGCCGGAGTACGCGCGCAGTGCTACCGATGTGGCCAGCATCGAGACGACCTGGGACAACGGCGATGTGCTGGGCAACGTCGGGGCGTATTGGTATGGGCGGATCAGTTACCGGTTCTGAGGTTCACGCCAAAGGCAGCCGAGCATGGCTCGGCTCTACACGGGAGCAGTTCATGTCTTCTGCATTGAAGGTGGTTGCATTGGTGGGGTCGCCGACCAGTTCGGCGACATCGCGCACGTTGCTGCTGGTGCGGCATCTGCTGGCGTCGCTGCAGCAACGCGTGCATGCCAGCGTGGAGCTGGTGGAGCTGGCGCCGATCGCGCGCTCGCTGGGCCAGTCGTTGTCGCGCGATGAGGCGGGGCCGGAGGTGGAGCAGGCGCTGCAGAGCATCGAGGCCGCAGAGCTGCTGGTGGTGGCCGCGCCGGTCTATCGCGGCTCGTATCCCGGGTTGTTCAAGCACCTGGTCGACTTCGTCGGGCTGGAGGCGCTGGTGGATACGCCTGTGCTGCTGGCAGCGACCGGTGGCAGCGAGCGCCATGCGCTGGTGATCGACCACCAGTTGCGGCCGTTGTTCAGTTTCCTGCAGGCGCACACGCTGCCGATCGGGGTGTATGCCACGCCTGCCGACTTCGATGGCGAGCAGATCAACAGTGCTGCCTTGCAGGCACGCATCGCGCTGGCAGCCGAGCGTGCGGCCGGCCACCTGGCGACGCAGGCGCTGGCGGTAGCGGCGCCGCTGCGACGCATCGCCTGACGCCATAACCGGCGGCGCTTTGCTTATGGCCACGCCGCATCTGCATGGCCGGATCTGACCGCCGATTGTCGCCAGGCGTCGCTGCCGCAGCCGCCGGCATCTCTAGCATCGATATCGAAGCGGCATCGCATTGCCGCCCCCGATGAGGACGACCCCGTGAGTCTGGACGCAACCGATAAGCCCATCCTGTTCCTGCTCGACCGTGAGTTCGAGGACGGACAGATTCCCGGCCAGCGCTTCTTCTGCCGGCACAGCCTGTTGCTGGAAGGTGCACTGTCGAGCATCGAAGGCCTCGACGCGCAGCTGGACGTACGTCGCATCGGCTTCGCGCGGCCGCGCCGCGAGGTGATCGCCGAGATCGGCGAGCAGGACCAGTCGTTGCCCAAGCTGGTGCTGCCGCAGGGCGTACGCAGCGACCTGGCCAGTGGCGCGCACCAGGACCGGCAGTACATCTCCGGTGCCGAACCGATCCTGGCCGCACTGAACGGATTGCTCGGCATTCCCGTGGCCCACCCCTGAGCGAGGACGCGACCGTGAGCTATCAGATCAGCGTGCTGGACAAGAGCCCGGTAGCCGAGGGCGCTTCGCCGGAGCAGGCGCTGCGCAACAGCCTGCAGCTGGCGCAGCGCGCCGAACAGCTGGGCTATCACCGCTACTGGTTTGCCGAGCACCATGCCGCACCGACGTTGGCCAGCCCTGCACCGGAAGTGCTGGCGGCCTGGGTGCTGGCGCAGACCCGGCGCATCCGCATCGGCAGTGGCGGGGTGATGCTGCGCCACTACGCGCCGTACAAGGTGGCGGAGAACTTCAACCTGCTGGCGGCGCTGGCGCCGGGGCGCGTGGATCTGGGCGTGGGCAAGGCCCCCGGCGGCCTGCCGGCCTCGACCGCCGCGCTGGCAGCCGGGCGTCCGCCTTTCGCCGACTTCGACCAGCAACTGCGCGACCTGGAGGGTTATCTGGCCGGCGCCGAAAGCGAGGCGCTGGCGCGGCCGGTTCCGCAGCAGGCGCCGGAGCGTTTCCTGCTCGGCGCAAGTCCACAGAGCGCAAAGCAGGCGGCCGAACTGGGCTGGCGCTTCGTCTACGCCGCGCACTTCGATGGTGACCCGAAGCACATCGAGGCCGCGTTCGACGCCTATCGCAGCGTCGCCTCGCAGCCACCGCTGCTGGCCACGGTGGCCTTCGCCGCACCGACTGCTGAAACCGCAGCGCGTCACATCGGTGCGCTGCGGGTCTACAAGCTGCACCTCGGTCCCGGGCAGGCGGTGAACCTGCCCAGCGCCGAGGCGGCTGCCGAATACGCGCGCCAGGCGGGCGTGGCCGACTTCCGCATCGAGGAAACGCGCCCCAGCGTGCTGTCCGGCGATGCGCAGCACGTGCGCGGCGAACTGGATGCGCTGCACCGGCGTTTCGGCGTGGGCGAGTTCATCCTCGATGCGCCGGTGGCCGACCTCGACGCACGCCTGACATCCCTTGAACTGCTGTCGCCCGCGCCGCGCGCGGCGGTGGCCTGACCTGCAGGAGCGTTTCCCATGAGCACGACCCCGCGCCACATTCCGTTCGGCATCATGCTGCAGGGCCCCGGCAGCCACATGCATGCCTGGAAGCACCCGTCCAACCCGGCCGATGCCAGCGTCAACCTGCAGTTCTACATCGACATCGCGCGCACCGCCGAAGACAACGGCATCGCCTTCGGCTTCGTGGCCGACGGCCTGTACATCAACGAGAAGTCGATCCCGCATTTCCTCAACCGTTTCGAGCCGATCTCGCTGCTGTCGGCGCTGGCCACGGCCACGAAGAAGATCGGCCTGGCCGGTACGCTGTCGACGTCCTACAGCGATCCGTTCACCGTCGCCCGTCAATTCGCCTCGCTGGATCTGCTCAGCGGCGGCCGCGCCGGCTGGAACGTGGTGACGTCGCCATTGGAGGGCTCGGGTCGCAATTATGGCCGGCCACACCCCGAGCATGCCCTGCGCTACCAGATCGCCGACGAGTACCTGGAGGTGGTGCAGGGGCTGTGGGATTCCTGGGATGACGATGCCTTCGTGCGCGAGCGCGACAGCGGTACGTTCTTCGCGCCGGAAAAGTTCCGCCGCCTCGACCACAAGGGCCGCTTCTTCCAGGTGGAAGGCCCGCTCAACATCCAGCGTTCGCCACAGGGCCAGCCGGTGATCTTCCAGGCCGGTTCGTCCGACGATGGCATCGCGCTGGCCGGCAAGTACGCCGATGCGGTGTTCACCCATTCGCCGTCGCTGGAAGAAACCCGCGCGTTCACCCAGAAGGTGAAGAACTCGGCGATCGCGCATGGCCGCAGCGGCAACGACGTGAAGATCTTCCCGGGCATCGGCCCCATCGTCGGCCGTACTGTCGAAGAGGCCGAAGCCAAGTACCAGGCGATCGCCGCACTGGCCACGCTGGAGGATGCACTGGCCTACCTGGGACGCTTCTTCGACCACCACGATTTCAGCCAGTACGATCCGGATGCTCCCTTCCCGGACCTGGGTGAGATCGGCAGCAACTCGTTCCGTTCCACCACCGACCGCATCAAGCAGGATGCGCGGGAGAAGGGGCTGAGCCTGCGCCAGGTGGCATTGGAAGCCGTGAGCCCACGACCGAACTTCATCGGTACGCCGGAGCGCGTGGCCGATGAGCTGATCCGCTGGTTCGATGCCGGTGCCAGCGACGGCTTCATCCTCGGTTTTGCGGCGCAGCGCGAAGGCCTGGACGATTTCGTGACCCAGGTGCTGCCGATCCTGCAGGCGCGCGGCTACCACCAGCGCGAGCTGGAGGGGCAGACCCTGCGCGAACATCTGGGCCTGCCGTACAAGGCCAGCCGTCATTCGACCGATGCCGAGCCGGCGCGGAAGGCGGGGTAGGGCAATGAGCGGAGAAACTGCGGCAGCACCGGGCCATGTCCGGCGGGATTCCCAAACGACGGGCGTATTGCCCGAGATCGCGGCACGCGCCGAGGCCACCATCGCGATCCGCCATGACCTGCACCGCCACCCGGAGCTGGCCTTCGAGGAGCACCGCACCAGCGCCCGTGTGGCCGAGTTGCTGCAGCAGTGGGGCTATGAGGTGACCACCGGTCTCGGCGGCACCGGCGTGGTCGGCACGTTGCAGCGTGGGCAGGGCGGCCGTCGGCTGGGGCTGCGTGCGGACATCGATGCCTTGCCGATCCACGAAGACTCGGGGCTGGCCTACGCCAGCCAGACCGACGGCCTGATGCATGCCTGCGGCCATGATGGTCACACCGCCATCCTGCTGTCCGCCGCGCATTACCTGGCCCATCACGGCACTATCGACGGCACCTTGCAGCTGGTGTTCCAGCCAGCCGAGGAAACCGGCTCGGGTGCATCGAAGATGATTGCCGACGGCCTGTTCGAGCGCTTCCCGGTGGATGCGATCTATGGGCTGCACAACTGGCCCGGCGTACCGGTCGGCCACTTCGGCTTCGTCGACGGGCCGGCGATGGCGTCGGTCGACTGGGCGCGGCTGAAGGTGATCGGCAAGGGCGGCCACGGTGCCGAGCCGCAGGGCAGCGTGGACCCGATCCTGGTCGCCGCGCACATCATCACTGCATTGCAGAGTGTGGTGTCGCGCAATGTCGACCCGCGGCAGATGGGCGTGGTCACCGTCGGTTCGATCCACGGTGGACAGGCCGCCAATGTGATTCCGGACGTGGTCGAGCTGAAGCTGACCGTGCGCGCCTACCTGCCCGAGGTGCGCGACACGCTGCGCCGCCGGGTGACCGGGATTGCCGAGCAGACCGCTGCCGCTTTCGGGGCACGCGCCGAAATCGAGTTCCCGCGTGGCTTCCCCAGCGTGATCAACCACCCGCAGCAGACTGCCTACATCCGCGACGTGGCCATACAGGGCTTCGGCCACGAACAGGTGGTGCCGGAGTTCGCGCCGCGCACCGCCAGCGAGGACTTCGCTTTCCTGTTGCAGGCACGGCCCGGGAGTTTCGTGTTCGTCGGCAACGGCGACAGCGCACCGTTGCACAGCCCGCGCTATGTGTTCAACGACGCCGCCATTGCACCCGCTGCCAGCCTGTGGGCGCGGCTGGCCGAAGACTATCTGGTGAAGGACGTGGCATGAGCAACAACGAACGCTTCCTCTATACCTCGGTGGATGATCCATTGGCGCGGCCGCTTTTCGATGGCCTGGAGCAGGAGTACGACAGCCGCTATGCCGACGTGCGCCGACGCATCGGCGGCAGCGCCCGCGAGGAGCTGCAACGCTATCCGGCGCAGGCCTTCGCGGCGCCGGTAGGCGCGTTCGTGCTGCTGCTGCGCGATGGTGTGGCGATCTCCGGCGGCGCCTTCATGCCGCACCGCGATCCGGACACCGCCGAATTCAAACGCATCTGGACGCTGCCCGGGCTGCGCCGGCAGGGCATCGCGCGTCGCGTGCTTCAGGAACTGGAAGACCAGGCGGCGCGGCAAGGGTACCGGCGGGTGTTCCTGACCACCGGCTTCCGCCAGCCTGAAGCCGTCGGCCTGTACCTCAGCCACGGCTATACCGCGCTGTTCGACCTGCAGGCCGACCCGGAAACCATCGCGCATCTGCCGTTCGAGAAGCATCTACGTGCGCCGGCGCCAGTGCTTTCGCCGTCGCAGACCGTGTTGCACGGAGCCCACGCATGAGCACGCCTTCGACTGCGCTGGATGGCATTGCCGCACCCCCCGCGCCAGCACCGGCGCTGAAGATCGTGCCGGCCCGGCATCCGCTGCAGGTCTTCGGCACGGTGCTGGCACTGGCGCTGATCCTGATCGGGCTGCAATCCGTGCTGGGCAATCCGCGCTGGGGCTGGGGCACGTTCGCCGAGTGGTTCTTCGCACGGCCTGTACTGGAAGGCCTGGGTCGCACGCTGCTGCTGACCGCGCTCGGTACCGGCCTCGGCTTCGCACTGGGTACCTTGCTGGCGCTGGCCCGCGTGTCCGGCTCGCCGCTGCTGTCGGCGGTGTCGTGGGGCTATGTATGGCTGTTCCGTTCGATCCCGCTGCTGGTGCTGTTGCTGCTGCTGAACAACCTGGGCTACCTGTACAGCACCATCGAACTGGGCGTGCCGTTCACCGGCATCAGCCTGTTCTCGTACCCGACCACGCAGCTGATCGGCGTGTTCACCGCCGCAGTGCTGGGCCTCACCTTGAATCAGGCCGCGTTCTCGGCCGAAGTGATCCGTGGTGGCATCCTCTCGGTCGACCATGGCCAGTACGAGGCGGCAGCGGCACTTGGCCTGCCGCGTGGCCGCCAGGTGCGCCGCATCATCCTGCCGCAGGCGATGCGTTCGATCCTGCCGGCCGCGTTCAACGATGTGATCGGCCTGGCCAAGAGCACCTCGGTGGTCTACGTACTGGCGCTGCCGGAGCTGTTCTACACCGTGCAGGTGATCTACCGCCGCAATCTGGAAGTGGTGCCGCTGCTGATGGTGGCCACGGTCTGGTACCTGGTCATCCTTACCGTGCTGTCGCTGTTGCAGCGGCGCGTGGAGCAACGCTTCGCGCGCGGCCAGCTGCAGCGCGAGCGCTCGGTGTCGCGGGTGTCATCGCCCCCGCGTGTGCAGAGCGAAGCCGCACCGCGCGTAGCAAGCCGCCCGCGTATCGCCCCCCAGGTTGAAGCGGGCGAGGGCGCGGCGGTGTCGCTGCATGGCGTAGGCAAGGTGTTTGGCGACCAGCCGGTGCTGGAAGACGTGAACCTGGACCTGCGCGCCGGCAGCGTGACCGTGCTGATCGGCCCTTCGGGCGCCGGCAAGTCCACGCTGCTGCGGCTGATCAACCACCTGGAACGCGCCGACGGCGGTTACGTGACTGTCGGCGGCCAGCTGATCGGCTACCGCCGCGAGGGCGACACCCTGTACGAGCTGCCCGAGCGCGAGATCCGACGCCGCCGTGCAGAAGTGGGCATGGTGTTCCAGGGCTTCAACCTGTTCCCGCACCTGACCGCGCTGGAGAACATCATCGAGGCACCGATCGCGGTGCGTGGCGTGCCGCGCGCGCAGGCCGAGCAGCAGGCGCGCACGCTGCTGGAACGGGTCGGCCTGGCCGACAAGGCCGATGCCTTCCCGCGCCAGCTGTCCGGTGGCCAGCAGCAGCGCATCGCGATTGCCCGCGCGCTGGCCCTGCAGCCGAAGGTGCTGTTGTTCGATGAACCGACCTCGGCGCTGGACCCGGAGCTGGTAGCCGAGGTGCTGAGCGTGATCGAGGAGCTGGCCCGCTCCGGCACCACGCTGGTGATCGTCACCCATGAGCTGAGCTTCGCCCGCCGCGTAGCCGATCACGTGGTGATGATGGACCAGGGCCGGGTGATCGAGCAGGGCACGCCCGAGGTGCTGTTCGAACGCCCGCGCCAGCAGCGCACCGCCGATTTCCTGGCCAAGACCCTGTAACCGAGAAAGGAACACCATGAGCCCTGCAGCACCGCGTCGTCCCTCGCGCAGCACCCTGTTGATCGTGGGCGTGCTGGTCATCGGCATCACCGGCATCGTCTATTCGCGCGTGCGGCAGGCACCGGATGCCGGCACCGTGGCCGCGACCAGCCTGGCCGGTGCGAACACGGTGGTGTTGAAAGGCACGTTCGATCCAAAGGCGCAGGCATTGATCCCCACGGGGTATCGCTTCGTCACGCCCGGGTCGTTCACCGTGGCCACCCATCCAGGGCAGCTGCCGCTGGCCGATTACGGGGCCGACAGCAAGGACGTTGTGGGCATCGAGCCCGACATCGCGCGCCTGATCGCCGATGCGCTGGGCCTGAAGCTGGTGATCGTGCCGGTGGCCTGGGCCGACTGGCCACTGGGGCTGGAGTCGGGCAAGTACGATGCGGTGCTGTCGAACGTGACGGTTACCGAGGAACGCAAGAAGAAGTTCGATTTCTCCAGCTATCGTTACGACCTGCTGGGCATCTACACGCGCAGCGACGGGCCCATCCAGAAAATCGAAAAGCCCGCCGATGTGGCAGGGCTGAAGGTGGTGGTCGGTGCCAGCACCAACCAGGACCAGATCCTGCGCCAGTGGGACCAGCAGAACATCGCAGCGGGATTGAAGCCCGTGGAATACCAGTACTTCGATGACGCCGTGGTCGGGCGGCTGGCGGTGATCACCGGCCGCGCCGATGTGTCGTTCGAGCCCAACGCCACCGGCGCCTATTCCGCACGCGACGGTAAGGTGCGGCGCGTCGGCCTGTTCCCCGGTGGCTGGCCGAACGCTGCGGCGATCTCGGTGACCACGCGCAAGGGCAGCGGCCTGGCTGATGCAGTGACGCAGGCGCTGAACACCCAGATCGCCAGTGGCACCTACGCGCAGGCGCTGAAACGGTGGAACGTGGCCGAGGAAGCCGTGCCGCAGTCGCAGACCAACCCGCCGGGATTGCCGACGTTGCAATGACACCGGGCGTGGCCCGGCGCGACCTCCGCTTTTGTAGAGCCGAGCCATGCTCGGCTGCTTTACCAACGCGCCTCCAGCGTTCTGAACGGTTTCGCCAGGCGCACGCCCTCGGCGTCGAAGTCGGAAACGCTGCGTCCGTCCACACGCACCGTCTTCGGCATCGTGCGCGCCGGCCACCAGACTTTCACCGCCGTTCCGCCGCGCAGCCCTTTGCCAAGCCCCACCGTCAGCACCCCGTCGCGCTGCCGCGCCTGCATCTGCAACGTGCCATACGCCGTCGGCAGGCGTTCCACCGCCAATCCATTCCCCGCCACCCACGAGGGCGGTGTGCCCGGCAGCAGCGAGAGCGCATCATCGTCTTCGCGCATCAGCATGCCGAACAGGGTGCGGCCGTATTCGGCGCCGATCCAGGTATGCGGCATGTCGCCGAGGTAGCGTGGGAAGCGCAGCCGTGAATGCACTACTTCGGCCAGCACCTGCCATTCAAGCGGGCGCCGGTCATGAAGCAGGCCCTGCAGCAGCTCGTCAGCCACGTCTGGCTGGCCCAGGTGCACATAGCTCAGCACGTTGCGGATCTCGTACGGCGTGTAGGCATACAGCGCACCGGGCTGGCTGCGCTTGCGCACGTCTTCCAGGTAGCGGGCGAAGGTGGTCCGCAACGCATCTGCCGGCAACACGCTCTGCGCGCCGGTCGGGTCCAGGGCGATCGACACGCCCGTGGGGTCACCATCGCCAAGATCGGCCGATGACGGAATGAAGTCGATGCCCTTCCACGCCATCGTTGCGCGGATCGAGGCACGCAATGCGTCGTACAGCGCTTTGTACTGCTCGCGCGCCCAACGGGCGGTTTCGTGGTCGCCCAGCGCCTCGGCCAGCCACGCGCCGTCGTGCCACCCCTTCAGGCCCCAGTAGTCATCCCAATAGCTGTGGGTGGGTGATGGATAGCCCTCATGGCTGATCGATGGTGCAAGGATGCCCGCAAAGCGTTCCGGGGCAGGCTGGTCAGCCTTGTAACCGGGCACCAGCGTGCGCTCGCGCAGTTCCTGCAGGAAGTGCAGCGCGGCCTTCACCTTCGGCAGGTAGTCACGCACCGACTCGGGTCCGCCATCCAGCCGTGCAACGTCGGCGACCAGCGCCACGTACTGGCCCTGGCTGTCGTACTCGATGTCCGAACCGAAGCCGGTGTTGACGCTGCCATCGTCATTGAGGATCGGCGAGACCAGGCCGTTGGCATGTACGCCGTGTTCGCTGTACCAGGCCAGGTAGTCGCGCGCGACCTTGGCCTCGCCCATGCGCAGCAGCACGGCCGAGGTGGCCATGCCGTCGCGGATGAAGGAGCGGTTGTAGTTGCGCGGGCCGGGCTGCATCGCCGGGCCGGTCTGGTTGATCAGCATGTAGGCGGCCTGCGCGCGCAGCATGTCCACCAGTGATGGGTCGGGCAGGCGCAGGCCGACCTGGCCCAGCCGTGCCTGCCAGTCCGCGGACGCCTGCGTGGCCAGTGAATCGAACGCCGCATTGGCATCGCGGGGAAGCGTGGCCAGATCCAGCGCAGGCGCTTCGGGCAGCACGCCATGGGCATCGGCGGCGGTGGTGCCCAACGGGAACGCGACCACGATGGCATCGCTGGTTCCCGGCGCCAACGAGACGCGGTAGTCCAACGCAGCCGAGGCAAGACCCTGGTCATCATGCGCCTGTTGCGCGGAAGGCAGTTGGCCGGCAGCGATGTCCGCGGTGATTTCCGTTGCGCCATCCCTGCCGAACGGCGCCGCGCCGGACGCAGCCACAGGCGTGAGCGAGTGCAGCAGCGTGCGCCCATTGATGCGCACGGATTGCCTGTCGATGGCCACATCGCGGATCGGCGACAGCCCGCCGTTCTGCCATGGCGGGTTCATCTGCATCGGGCGCACGACCAGACTGAGCGTGCCGTCGATCCGGGTTTTTCCGGTGTTGTGCAGGCGATGGCGCAGGAACGTTACCGGCTGGCCGTTGCGCTCGATGGCGAATACCTCGCTGCGCAACTCCAGCCCGGGCTGCGGTGACCACGTAGCGGAGGGCATCGGCTTCCAGCCATCCCGCAGCGCGTGCTGTATCCGCTGTCCTGCCGCGCCAGCGGCGCGGCCGTCAGCACTTCGCCAGATCGGCTGCACCAACGGCGCGCCCTTGAAGGCTTCCAGATTGCCGTATTCGTCGAAGATCGACTTCTGCCGGCCCGCATGCACGCCCACTGCGGTCCAATAGGTCTGCTGCATCTGCAACGACGCCGGGAACAACGCGCGCTGCGCGCCGCTGGCAGCGATCTGGTAGCGCTTCATCGGCGTCATCACGGCTTTCGGGCCGAGCAGGCGCAGGCGTGCCACCGTTGGTGCAGGACCATCCACGCTCAGGCGGAATGCACGCACGGATTGCGCGGTATTGGCCGCGAGCCAGCTCTGCTTGTGATCTGCCGCCTGCGCATCGTGGGCCAGTTCCTGCCAGCGGCCTTGGGCGTCCTGTGCCTGCAGGCGGGCCGCACCGCGTGCGCCATCCGCCCATTCCACCAACAGGCCGGCCGTGGACTGCGCACGTGGCAGGGTGAGTTCGAGCGTGTGGCTGCCACCTCTCCCGGCCGGCAGAGCGACCGCACTGCCGCCTTGCCACAGCGCCGCTGCCTGCGTTGCATCCACACCGCTGATGCGTGCGCTGAGCGTGCTGTCCAGTGGCTCCATCTCGAAGATCGACACGCCCCAATCGGAGGTGCGCTGCGGGCTGGCCAGCCGCAGGTAGCGTGCCTTCCGCGGCGCGAAGTACAGCGTTTCCACGTCGCCCAGCGAATCGGCCATCGTGTACGCGGTCTGCCACTGCGTGCCGTCCAGCGAGGTCTGCAGCGAATAGCCTTCCGGGTTGGAGACATCCCAGGTAAGGCGCGCACCGGCCAGCAGGGTGGGCGCGCCCAGATCGATCTGGAACCAGTGGCCCGGACTGAAGGCGCCGCCGGTGACGGTCTTCGGGTCGCCGTCGATCAGGTGGCCGATCGCCATTGCCGGCACCTGCTGCGAGGAACTGCTGGCCTGCCATTGGCTGCGCGGTGGCAGCGTCTGTGCCTGTGCGCTGGAGGCCAGGGCGGCCAACAGCAGGGCGGCGGCAGATCGCCATGGGATAGCTGAGCGGGAGACCTTGGAGCGTTCGGCGCGCAACGTCATTACAGACAGCCTCGCAGGTTCGACCGGAATCGGGCGAGCGCTACGCTAGCAAGGGATGTAATCGGTTACATGACGCACTGCAGCGCCGCAGGCCGCTTCCGTGGTTGACGCAGCCGAGCATGGCTCGGCTCTACATGGCTTCCGGCAGGTCAAACGGCATCCCCCGCTAAAGCTCCACCGTCTCCCACCATCGCGTACCCGCCTGCGGTGCCTGCATGTCCAGTGCTTCGCCCATCATCGGCGTGGCCACCGGCACATTCTTTGCGGCCGCCAATGCCGTGATGCGCTCGAACGGCTGCTGCCATGCGTGCAGAGCCAAGTCGAAGGTGCCGTTATGGATCGGCAGCAGCCACTTGCCGCGCAGGTCCAGGTGCGCCTGCAGCGTCTGCTCCGGCTGCATGTGCACGAACGCCCAGCGCGGATCATAGGCACCGGTCTCGATCATGGTCAGGTCGAACGGTCCGTACTTCTCGCCGATGGTCTTGAAGCCATCGAAGTAGCCGGTGTCGCCGCTGAAGAAGATGCGGAAGTCGCCGTCCTGGATCACCCATGACGCCCACAGGCTGCGGTCGCTGTCACCCAGCCCGCGGCCGGAGAAGTGCTGGCCCGGGGTCGCGGTCAAGCGCAGGCCACTGGCTTCAGTCGACTGCCACCAGTCCAGCTGTTCCACCTTGCTGGCGTCCACACCCCATGCAATCAGCTGGTCGCCGACGCCGAGCGGTGCGATGAAGCGCGCGGTCTTGCCGGCAAGCTGCATTACCGCGGCATGGTCGAGATGGTCATAGTGGTTGTGCGAGAGGATCACGCCGGCGATGGGCGGCAGTTCGTCGATGCTGATCGGCGGTGCGTGGAAGCGCGCCGGCCCCATCCACTGCACCGGTGAGGCGCGCTCGGAGAACACCGGGTCGGTCAGCCAGTACTGGCCACGCAGCTTCAGCAGGATCGTGGAGTGCCCAAGCCGGAACAGTCTGCGATCCGGCGCAGCATCCAGGGAGGCGCGGTCCAGCGGCTGCACCGGAATCGGGTGGGCGGGCACGGTCCCCTTGGGCTTGTTGAACAGGAACGTCCACCAGATCTCCGCACCGTCGCGCAGGCCCATCGCCGGACGGGGCAGGGCATTGCGGAACTTGCCGTCGCGGTACTGCGGCGAATCGGGGAAGTCGGGGAGGGACCAGGACTTGCAGAAGGTGTAGGCGGTCACGGCGAGGATTCCAAGCAGGAGGACAAGGAGCAGGCGCTTCATGGGTGACGTCCGCTGGGTACACTGCACAGTGTAGTTTCGCATTTTTCAAAAGTACACTACTGGGTGTAAAATGGTGGCGTCCGTTCAGCTATCCGGTCTCCGCCATGCCCCGTGCCCCACAACGCCTGACCGACCGCAAACGCGAGGCCATCGTGCGCGCGGCGGTGGAGGAGTTCCGTGCATCGGGTTACGAGGCGACCAGCATGGACCGCATCGCCGAGGTGGCCGGGGTCTCCAAGCGCACCGTCTACAACCACTTCCCGAGCAAGGAAGCGCTGTTTTCTATGATCCTTGAGGAGCTGTGGGAACGCAGCGTGGCCAGCGACGCACTGCCGTATCGCGCGGACCAGCCGTTGCAGGCGCAGCTGCTGCAGTTGCTGGGCCAGAAGCTGGAACTGCTCAGCGATGCCAACTTCATCGACCTGGCACGGGTGGCGATGGCCGAGGTCATCCACTCACCGGAGCGGGCGCAGGCCATCGTCTGCCGCATGGGCGAGAAGGAAAGTGGCGAGAGTGCGTGGATCCGCGCAGCGATCGCCGATGGCCGGTTGCGAGAGGTTGATCCGGAATTCGCCGGCCACCAGCTGCATGGGCTGGTGAAGAGCTTCGCGTTCTGGCCGCAGGTGACGATGGGGCAGCCACCGTTGACCGCGCAGGAACGTGCACGCGTGGCCGAATCGGCGGTGGCGATGTTCCTGGGTTTCTACGCGGTCTAGCTGGCGGCGAAGCGGCGGAACTCGTCGGCCGGCAGCGCCGCCGAGTACAGATAGCCCTGGCCGACATCCACGCCCAGTGCACGCAGTTGCTGTTCCTGCGCCAGGGTTTCGGTACCTTCGGCCACCACGATGGCACCGCAGCGGTGCGCGACTTCGACGATGAAGCGCACGATCGACTGCGACTTGGCGTCGGACAGCGTGGCGATCAGCGCCTGCTCAATCTTGACCTCGGCGATGGCCAGCTGCGAGAGCAGGATCAGGGTCGAATAGCCCGCGCCGAAATCATCCAGCGACAGGGTGACTCCGGCCGCCAGCAGCTGTGCGATGTTGGCATCGACCAGGTCACGCTCGACGATTTCGGTCCATTCGACGATTTCCAGCCGCAGCATCGCGCCGGGGATGTCGTGCAGCTGCAGCAGTTCCTGCAGGCGCAGGCCGAAGTCGGGCAGGCGCAGGGATTCGGCTGACACATTGACTGCGATGGTCAGCGCCGCGCCGTCCTGCCGGCAGTGCTGCAGGAAGTGCACCGCCGACTGCAGCGTGGCCCATTCCAGGTCTGCCAGCCGGCCCTGCCGGCGCAGCAGCGAGATCACCCGCATCGGTGCGATCGGCCGGCCTTCGCCATCGCGCATGCGCAGCAGCGCTTCGGCGCCCACCAGCTGGCGGTCCTGCAGGCGATGCTTGGGCTGGTAGCACAGCGGTGCGTCGCCCTGCTGCAGCCAGCGTTCGAGGGCGACTTCGATCAGGGCGTCGATCTCGCCGTCGCGCTGGATCGGGTCGTCGAAGAACACGACGCCGGATTCGATCGCGCTCAGTGCCACGGTGATCGCGCGGAACGGAAGATGTCCTTCGTCGACATCAACGGGGGGCTTCAATTCAACCACCGCACAGCGGAACAGCGGCCGGAAGCCAGGCCAATCGCGGCCGACCCGATCGGCCAGGTTGCTGGCCAGCTCGGTGATCTGCGGTTGTATGCGCAGTTCGGACAAGGTCATGCCGCGCACCAGGATCGCCAGCGCGGCATCACCGAACTGGTAGACCTCCACGTCGTCCACCGCCAGCGATGGCAGCAACCGGTGGACGTCGGCCGGTGTATCGCGCTGCCACAGGCCGTTGTCCTGCAATGGCCCGTAGCGCAGGCGCAGATCGCGCAGGTTGCCCATCTCGGCCACGATCAGGCAGGCCTTGCCGATGCCGTCGTTGTCGCGCCAGTACCGCTGCAGGCGTTCACCGAGCGCACGCATGTTGGGCAGGCCGCTGATCGGATCGATGCGCAGCCACGCCTGTTCGCGCTGGCGCTGCGCATCGATCTGGGCATCGTTGTAGACCAGCGCGAACACTGCGCCGAGTACCAGCAGCGAGACCGGCAGTGCCAGCACACGCTGGATCGCCAGTTCGGCCACCGGTAGTTGATCGGCCCCAATGATCGCCACACCCAGCGCCAGGCCCAGAGCGGTCATCCCGATACGCACGGACCACGCCTGCAGGATCATGCGTGGCGAGAGTTCGTTGAGCATGCGCGGGTGCAGGCGCCTGCGCAGCCAGACGCCGGCCACCATCTGCAACACGGCCTCGAGGCTGGCAGGCAGGAAGAACTGGGTGCCGACGAACTGGTAGCGGGCGAGCAGGCCGGCGGCCAGGCAGGCCAAGCCGCCGCGCCAGCCACCGAGCAGGCCACTGACCAGCAGGATGTCGAAGCCGAGGTGCAGCTTGACCACACCCTGGGTGTAACGGGCCACGAACCAGGAATTGAACAGGTAGATCAGGCCCAGCGCTACGCCGACATACAGGCGCCGTCCTTCAATGGCGTGCCCGGCGCGACGGGTGGCGATCAGCAGCACGCCGATCATGCCGATCACCGCCGTGGCCTGCAGCAGGTACAGCGGCAGGCTGGGCAGGGCGCTGTCCAGGACCTGGGCCGAGACCCGTGAAAGCGCATCCATAGCAGGTTCCCGCCTGTGACCGACGGCCAGTGACGAGCAGGGTAAACCACAGGCGCCTGTGCGGCCACCAAGGGCCAGGCCAAGGTCCCTGCGGTCAGTAGCGCGGGTCGGCGATGGCGGGCAGCACCAGTTCGCGCACGAAGGAGGACGGTGACAGCTGCAGCAGGGTGCGTACCATCGCCACGACATCATGGACCGGCACCAGTTCGCCGTCGCCGCGCGCTGCGGCGTCCGCTACCGGCACTGACAGTGCATCGTCGGTGTTGAGGTAGCCCAGCTGCAGGCTGGTTACCGCCAGGCGCCGATCCCGGAAGCCTTCGCGCAGCGCATCGGCGATGCCGTTGAGCGCGAACTTGGATGCGCCGAACGCCACTTCCGGGCGGCCGCTGCGCGGCAGCGCCGAGGTCGAGCCGGTCAGCACCAGCTGTGGACGTACTGCGCCCAGTACCCTCGGCAGCAGGCGCCGCAGCAGCACCAGGGTGGCAGTGATGTTGACGTCGACCAGCTGGGTAAGCGCGGCATCGCTTTCGTCGAGGAAGGCGTACTCGTCGCTGAAGGCCGTCTCTTCCCAGATGCCCAGGTTGTGGATGAGCACATCCAGATCGGCCGGCGCCTGCGCTGCGATGTGATTGGCAGCAAGGGTGGGCTGGGACAGATCCGCTTCGATCCACTGCAGGGTGACGCCCTCGGGGCATTCGAGGTCGTGCGGGCGGCTGCGCGAAACGCCGATGACGGTGTCGCCCGCACTGCACAGGCCTTCGACGAACGCTCGACCGAGGCCCCTGCTGGCGCCGATGACCATCAATTTCATGTGGCTTCCTTGTTGTGCTGCGGCGGCCTCAGTCGGCCGCCAGAATGGTGTCCCAATCGGCGAACGCGCGCAGGCCGCTGCGTCCGGCGGTGATGATCGAGGCGGTGTTGTCGAGCTGGCAACGGTATTGCGGCTGCAGCCCGGACGCCCGCGCGGACACGGCCATGGCGTGTACCAGCTGTCGCGCGTGACCGCGACCGCGGGCCTCGGGCAGGGTCAGTACGCCCATATCGGCGAAGGCTGGATCCAGGCTCCAGGGGTACATGCTTCCCGCAGCGACCAGGCGCTCGCCGTCGAAGGCACCGAACACCTGCCAGTGATCCAGCTCGACCCATGCGGCATCGAGATCGTCCTCGCTGGCGGTGGCCTGGAACGCGTTGAACGCTGCCGCGTCGGTCGCGCCGAGGCGGCGGATATGTGGTGGGGCAGGGTGTTCGGCGAGGGCGGCGAGTGTTGCGGTGGGGAAGTAGAAGACACGATCCGCGCCGTGCGTATGCTGGCCGAGCTGCTGCAAGCGCTGTTGCAGCTGCGCCAGTGTCCAGTGCGGTTGCGCACGCAGTTGCAGGCGAGCGGCCAGGGCAGGACGCAACAGCGCTCGGGCGGGGCCCGCGACCGGCTGTAACAGCATGCCGTCCTCACCCTCATCGACATCATCGCTGCACGCCAGGTGCAGCTGCGGCCCCTGCTGCAACGTGCGCTGGCCGGCGAACACGCGCTGCCAGGCAGCATCGATCAACGGGGAAATCGCATCATCCATGACAAACGGTTCGCTCAGTGTCGGGGCAGTTCAACCTGCAGGCCTGCGGCCTTCCATTCGGGATAGCCGGCGGCCAGTCGCTGCGCGCTGAGGCCGGCTTCGCGCAGCATCATCACTGCATCGTTGGACAGCACGCAGTAGGGCCCGCGGCAGTACGCGACAATGTGGACGGCGCGCGGCAGTTCGTCCATCCGCGCGTGCAGTTCCGTAGCGGGAATGTTCAGCGCGCCGGGCAGGTGGCCCAGATCGAATTCCTCGCGCGGCCGCACGTCCAGCAGTACCACGCTGTCGCGTTGCTCCAGCAGCTGCTCGACGGTCAGCCCTTCCAGTGCATCGCGGCGCTGCAGGCTGTCGGTGAGGACGCCCTGCATTTCGCTGCGCTGGTGGTCGGCATAGTCGCGCAGCGCGGCCAGCAGGTTGGCCAGTGGGCCGTCAGCGCTGCGGTAGAGGATGCGCTTGCCGTCACGGCGGGTCTGCACCAGGCCGGCACGACGCAGCTGCTGCAGGTGCTGGGAGGTATTGGCCACCGACAGGCCGCTCAGTTCGGCCAGGCGCTCGACCGCACGCTCGCCCTGGGCGATGTGCTCCAGCAAGGCCAGGCGGTGCGGGTGGCCCAGGGTGCGGGCGATCTCGGCCAGCGCTTCCAGCGGGGACGGCGGCAGCTCGGTTGCAGCGTTCATGCCGGGCACGCTAGCATCGCTCCATCATTCAAGCAAATAATTGAAGGTAAGCGGAATGAGTGGCTGGGCGACGACATTGGTGATCGATGCGGTAGTGATCGGCGTCGGCGCGACCGCGCTGACGGATCTGTGGGCGTTGCTGCAGCGCAGGCTGCTCGGCATTCCGTCGCTGGATTTTGCGATGGTCGGCCGCTGGCTCGGCCACCTGCGGCGTGGGCGCTTCCGCCATGAGGGCATTGGTCGTTCGCTGCCGGTGGCCGGCGAGCGCGCGCTGGGCTGGACCGCGCATTACGTGATCGGTGTGGTCTTCGCCGTGTTGTTGCTGGCCGTGGTCGGGAACGGTTGGGTGCAGGCACCGACCCTGTGGCCGGCGCTGGCCTTCGGCGTTCTCAGCGTTGCCGCGCCGTTCTTCATCCTGCAGCCGGGCATGGGCGCCGGCATTGCCGCTTCGAAGACCCCGGCGCCTGGCAAGGCGCGGCTGCGCAGCCTGGTGGCACACAGCGTGTTCGGCGCAGGCATGTACCTTTCCGCGCTGCTGTTGGCCGGGGTCCGTGCAGGATGAGCGAGAATCCGTGGGTCACCGGCAGCAGGAGCATCCCGCCATGGAAGCACCCGATCCCTTCACTGATGGCATGCCGCTGCCGTGGGCGTGGCGGGAAACATTGGCCGATGCGCGCATCGAGCGACAGTCGATCGGCGTATCGCGCGCAGACGTCGCCCGTGTGCATCGCCCGGGACAGGCTGACGCCTTCCTGAAATCGGAAGTGATCGATGCCTTCAGTGAGCTGGGCGATGAGATCGCGCGCCTGCGCTGGCTGCAGGCGCAGGGCCAGCCGGCACCAACGGTAATTGCCACCGCCGAAGAAGCGGGCCGGCGCTGGTTGCTGATGAGCGCGCTGCCCGGCCGCGACCTGGCCTCGTCGCCTGAGCTTCCGCCCCAGCGCCTGGTGGAACTGCTGGCCGATGCGCTGCGGGGCCTGCATGCCATACCAGTGGCGGCCTGTCCGTTCGACCAGCGGCTGGCCTCGCGCCTGCAGGCCGCGCAGGCACGGGTCGCGGCGGGCCTGGTCGACGCCGATGACTTCGATGACGAGCGCCTGGGGCAGAGCGCACAGCAGGTGTTCGCCGAACTGCGCGCTACCCGGCCCAATCACGAGGATCTGGTGGTCAGCCACGGCGACGCCTGCCTGCCGAACCTGCTGGCAGCCGAAGCCCGTTTCAGCGGTTTCATCGACTGTGGCCGGCTGGGTGTGGCCGATCGCTACCAGGATCTGGCGCTCGCCGCGCGCAGCCTGGTCCACAACTTCGGCGACACGCGCTGGGTCGCGCCGCTGTTCCGGCGCTATGGCGTTGTGCCCGACGAACGGCGGCTGGCGTTCTACCGTCTTCTCGACGAGTTCTTCTGAAACCGCACAGGGCAGCGTAGGGCAGGGCTGAACGGTGCCCTGCCAGCGGATGCGTGCGCCCTTAAAAAGGGACGAACGTTCGTTCACTATTTATGGCATGAACCGAACCGACCGCAACGAGCAACGCATCGCGCAGATCCTGCAGGCCGCCCTGCAGTGTTTCCTCGTGAAGGGCTTCCACCAGACCAGCATGCGTGACATCGCGCAGGCGGCCGGCGTCAGCCTCGGCAATCTCTACAACCACTTCCCGGGCAAGGAGGCGATCATCCTTGCGGTGGCCGTGGCCGAAGGCGAGGAACTGGCACCGTTGCTGCAGCGACTGGCCGCGTCCGATGGCGAGCGCGCACGGGTGCTGGTTTTCCTTCAGGACTTCCACGCACTGTGCCGGCAACCGGAGTGGGCAACGCTCGCCGTCGAAGTGCTGGCCGAGAGCGCACGCAATCCGGCCGTGGCCGAGGCATTTGCGGCCAATCGCAGGCAATTGCAGGCGACGCTGGCCGAAGCCCTGCAGCAGGTGGCACGGCGCGAACGTCGGCGCCCCGTGCTGGCCCCGGCACTGCAGGCACAGGTGCTGCTGGATGCCATCGAAAGCGATGCCCTGCGCCGAGGGCTGGGCGAAGCCGGGGGCACCGATGAGGCATCGCTGGATCTCGGCCTGCTTGCGCTGCTGCTGGGCGCACGCGCATGAGCGCCGTCGACCGGCGACTGCACGGCGTTGATCTGGCGCGTTACCTGGCCTTGGCCGGCATGGTGCTGGTCAACTTCCGCCTGGCGATGGCCGTGCCGGCAGAGGGCGCCGGATGGTTGGCAGGCGTCTTCCACTTTCTGGAAGGCAAGGCTTCGGCGACGTTCGTTACGCTGGCCGGGTTGGGCCTGGTACTGGGCACGCATCGGCAGGGTTGGTGGCCGGCCAGTGTGCAGACCTGGCGGCGCGCACTGTTCCTGCTGGTGCTGGGCCTGCTCAACCTGACGCTGTTCCCGGCCGATATCCTGCATTACTACGCGGTGTATTTCGCGCTGGCCGTGCTGTGGCTGCGGGCCTCGCCGCGGGTGTTGCTGGCCAGCATCGTGGGGATCGCGGCCTGTTCGTTCTGGGCGTTGCTGCACTGGGACTACAGCCAGGGATGGAACTGGCAGACGCTGGAATACGCCGGTCTGTGGCAATGGCCGGGCGCGGCCCGCAACCTGCTGTTCAACGGGTTCCATCCGCTGCTGCCGTGGCTGTGCTTCTTCCTGCTGGGCATGCTGCTGGCGCGGCTGCAACTGTCGCAACCGCGGGTCCAGCGCGCGCTGCTGGTGCTGGGCCTGATGCTGATCGTGGCTGGACATGGCGTGCAGCAGCTTGCGCAGGGGACGTCCTGGCAGGCGTGGCTGGGAACGCAGCCGATGCCACCGGGACCGGCCTACGTACTCACAGGCGCGGGCGCGGCCTGCAGTGTCATTGCCGCCTGCCTGTGGCTGACGCGTGTACGACCGGGTGACTGGCTGGAACCGTTCACCGCGGCCGGGCGCATGACCCTGACCCTGTACGTCGGCCATATCCTGCTGGGCATGGGCACGCTGGAAGGCCTGGGCCTGCTTGATGGCAGCGCGTCGCTCGCGTCGGTGCTGCTGTGGGCATTGTTGTTCCTGATGCTGGCCACGAGCGCAGCGTGGCTGTGGTCCTGGCGGTTCGCGCGGGGCCCATTGGAAGCGGTGATGCGACGCGTCGCCGGCTAGCACTTTGGTCGCGCAGGCACGATGTTGTGACGGACATGTCTGTGTCGCGGCCCGCGCATCTGCGATAGTGGCGGCAGGTAATACTCTCCGCTTGCATCCATGTCATTCGCTTCGGCGCAGCATCTCGGCGAAGTCCTTCAGCAGTCCTATGGCATCACCGCCAATGCCGTGGTGCCACGCCCGGTTGGCGCCGATGCCAACGCCAGTGTGTATCGCATCGATGCACGGCGCGGGCAATGGTGGTTGAAGTGCCGCAGTTACCAGGTTGCCCCTGCCGTCTGGGACACCCTGCATTGGCTGCGCGGCACGCTGGGCATCGAGGAAATCGTCGCGCCCTGGCCGGCCCTGACCGGTGGAGCGTCAGTGCAGCGCTGGGGCCTGCAGTTCACCCTGTTCCCGTATGTGGAAGGCCAGTCCGGCTTCGAGGCGGCGTTGAGCCGCACGCAGTGGCAACGATTGGGCGAGGTGCTGCGGCGCCTGCACGAGGCGTGCCCGCCACCGGCGCTGCAGGAGGCGCTGCCGAGCCTGCGGATGGAAACCGCGGCGCTTGATACGGTCGGGCAATGGCTGGCCGGCGAGGGCCTGGCGGCCGCCAGGGATGGGCTGGGCCGCGCCTTCGTATCCGTCTGGGACCAGCAGCATGCGCGCATCGCGGCGCTGCATGCGCAGGCACTGCAGCTGCACGCGGCGTTGCAGGATGTCCCGGTGCGGCTGCACCTGTGCCACACCGACCTGCATGCCGGCAATCTGCTGATGGGCAATGACGGCAGCCTGCACCTGATCGATTGGGATGGCCTGTCGCTGGCCCCGCGCGAGCGCGACCTGATGTTCATCGGTGGCGCGGTCGGTGGGCGCTGGGGGCGCGAGAACCCGTTGGGATTCGAGGAAGGCTATGGCAGTGACCGCGGCGATCCACGCTGGATCGCCTGGTACCGGCACTGGCGCATCCTGCAGGACCTGATCGAGTTCCAGCAGGTCCTGCTGGGCAGTGATGGAGAGGACCGTTCGCCGCAGCTGCGCCGGCAGTCGCTGCATTTCCTCAGCGAACAGTTCGCACCGGGCAATGTATTCGACGCGGCAGAGCGGGTGTATCGCGCGCTGTAGATCCACGCCATGCGTGGATGGCATTTCCACGATGAACCCTCACGCTGCGCGATGAGTCGAGCATGGCTCGGCTCTACAGGGGGCCGCGGTGTCTGCGCGGGGTGTGGATCTACTCTGCGGGCTTGGCCGCTGCAGAGGCCGCCGCGCTTGCAGCGCGGCGTGACAGCACGGCTTCGCGGTGGGCGATGTAGGCGTTGGCGGCGAGGATGATGCCGGCACCGATGATCGTCCAGCGGTCCACCGTTTCGTTGAACAGCAGCCAGCCGAACAGCGTTACCAGTGGCAGCTGCAGGAAGCTGATCGGGGTCAGGGCGGAGACTTCGCCCAGCCGTAGCGCGCGGGTCCACAACAGCTGGCCGACGGTGCCGAGCACGCCGGTGGCCAGCAGCCACAGCCAGGCCGACCCGGTTGGCCAGGCCCAGACGAACAGCGCCGGCACCAGCGACAGCGGCACCCAGAACACGTAGGTATAGAGCACCACGGTATCGGCACTGTCGACGCGGGTCAGCTGCTTGATCTGGATCGCCACCAGCGAGCTGAGTACCGCCGCACCCACCGCGACCAGGCTGCCGGCGGTGAAGCCGGCGGTGCCGGGACGCACGATCACCAGCACGCCGATGAAGCCGACCACGACCGCGGCCCAGCGGCGCACGCGCACGGTTTCACCCAGCCACAGCACGGCGGCAATGGTGACGAACAGCGGCGTGGAATAGGAGAGCGAAACCGCCTGCGCCAACGGCAGGTGACCCAGCGCCCAGAATGCGCACAGCATCGAGCCCAGGCCGATTGCACTGCGCACGAAATAGCGTGGCAGCTGCTGCGTCTTCAAGGGCGCACGGCCGGGCCGCAGCAGCATCGGCAGCAGCGCCAGCAGGCCGAAGGCGTTGCGGAAGAACGCCACTTCCTGGGTGGGCACGTAGCGCGTGGCATAGCGGATCGCCACCGCCATCAGGCCGAACGCCATCGTGCTGCCGAGCATCAGCAGCGCCGCCCGCATCGGGGTGGCGCTGGGGGAAAGGGTGGGGCTGTTCACCACTGTGCGCCGAGCAGGCGGGGCTCCGGTTCGATCGGCACGCCGAATTTTTCCAGCACCGAGGCCGAGATGCGGCGCGCCAGCGCCAGCAGTTCAGCGCCGCTGGCATTGCCGTGGTTGACCAGCACCAGCGCGTGGCTGGGGGCCACGCCGGCATCGCCGTCGCGGAAGCCCTTCCAGCCGCAGGATTCGATCATCCAGGCCGCCGAGACCTTGCGCTTGTCGTCCTGCTCGGCCGGGAACACCGGCAGGTCGGGGAAGTGCTGCAGCAGCACGTCGACCTGCTCCAGCGGCAGCACCGGGTTCTTGAAGAAGCTGCCGGCATTGCCGAGTACCTCCGGGTCGGGCAGCTTGCGGCGGCGGATCGCGATCACCGCATTGGCAACGTCCACCGCGCCCGGCAGCTCCACGCCCTGTGCCTGAAGTTCCTCGCGGATGCCGGCGTAGTCCATGCGCAGATCGTGCAGCAGTGGCAGTTTCAGTTCGATGGCGGTGATCAGGTAGCGATCGGGCTGTTGCTTGAACACGCTGTCGCGGTAGGCGAAACCGCACTGATCGTTATCCAGGCGCACCCAGGCCTGCTCCTGGCAGTCCCAGGCTTCGACCGCCTGGATGAACTCGCCGACCTGCGCGCCATAGGCGCCGATGTTCTGGATCGGTGCGGCACCGGCGGTGCCGGGAATCAGCGCCAGGTTTTCCAGGCCCGACAGGCCTTCCTGCAGCGACCACATCACCAGGCCATGCCAGGGCACGCCGGCGCCGGCGCGGATCACGGCATGGTCGGCGCGGTGTTCAAGGAAACTGATGTCGCGGTTGCCGAACACCAGCACGGTACCGGGCAGATCCTCGGCGATCAGCACGTTGCTGCCGGCGCCCAGCACCAGCAGCGGGCCGTTGGCCACCTCGGGCAGTGCCAGCACCTCCGGCAGCAGCGCGGCATCGTGCAGTTCGAGCAGCTGTTCCGCATTGGCCTGCACGTGGAAGGTGTTCAGTGCCTGCAGCGGCGCATTGCGGGTGAGTGTCCAGCGCAGCGGGGCGTTGCCGTCGATGGTGTCCATGGGCGCGCTCACAGTGGGGCCACCGCGCCGCGGCTGGGCGCTTCGCGGCGGCGACGGATCGCTTCCACGCATTCGGAAACCAGCGCCGGTCCACGGAAGATCAGGCCGCTGTAGCACTGCACCAGCGCGGCACCGGCCGCCATCTTGGCCACCGCGTCGGCACCGGACAGGATGCCGCCGACGCCGACCAAGGGCACCGACTCGGGCAGGCGCGAGCGCAGGCGGCGCAGCACCAGCGTGGACTGCGCCAGCACCGGCGCACCGGACAGGCCACCGGCCTCGTTGGCCAGCGGATCGCCGGCCACCTTGCTGTGGTCGATGGTGGTGTTGGTGGCGATCACGCCGTCCACCTGCAGCTCGCCCAGCACGCGGGCGGCGGCATCGATGTCGCGCTCGCTGAGGTCCGGCGCCACCTTCACCAGCATCGGCACGCGGCGGCCGTGCTGGGCCGCGAGATCTTCCTGGCGGTCGCGCAGTTGGCTGACCAGCTGGCGCAGCGCGGTTTCTTCCTGCAGTTCACGCAGGCCGGCGGTGTTGGGCGAGGAAATGTTGACAGTGATGTAGTCGGCCAGCGGGTACACCTTGTCCAGGCAGGCGATGTAATCGTCCACGGCCTGTTCGTTCGGAGTGTCCTTGTTCTTGCCGATGTTGATGCCGAGCAGGCCGCGGCGGTTGCGCGCGCGCTCGACGTTGCGCACCAGCGCGTCCACGCCCGCATTGTTGAAGCCCATGCGGTTGATGATCGCGTTGTGTTCCGGCAGGCGGAACAGGCGCGGCTGCGGATTGCCGGCCTGCGGGCGCGGGGTGATCGTGCCGATTTCGACGAAGCCGAAGCCGAGCGCGAACAATGCATCGATGTGCTCCCCGTTCTTGTCCAGGCCGGCGGCCAGGCCGACCGGGTTGGGGAACGTCAGCCCGAACACCGTGCTGGGCATCGGCGCGATGCGTGCGGCCAGCAGCGGCGTGGTGCCGGTGCGATAGGCCAGGTCCAGTGCGGACAGGCCAAGGCCGTGGGCGCGCTCGGCGTCGAGCGAGAACAGGAAGGGGCGGGCAAGCGAATACATGCGTCGGTTCAGTCCAGCGTGCCGAGGAAGGCTCGGGTTCGATATTCAAAGGCAACCTGGCCGTCGACCGCGTGGGCGGCGAACAGGTGCTGCAGAGCGTCGATCATCGGTGCGTGGCGCGGATGACCGGGTTGAGGGGCGTAGGAGGAGGACAGCAGGCGCCCGCGCAGGGCGTCGAAGTCCAGGTGCTGCACGTTCGGCAGCTCCACCCTGCCGCGCAGGCCAGCGCCGAACCAGGCCTGCATGGTGGCGTCGTCCTGGTAGCGCTCGGCCACGGCGGTATAGTCGGTGCCGTAGTCCAGCAGCAGCTGTTCGTAGCCGACCAGGAACGGGCTGGCATCGAGCAGGCGAGAATTCCAGTAGATGAGGGCCTGGCCGCCGGGGCGCAGGATGCGCTGCCACTCGGCGCGTACCGCCACGGTGTCGAACCAATGGAAGGCCTGCGCGACGCTGACCAGGTCGATGCTGGCATCGTCCAGCGCGGTGGCCTCGGCGCGGCCATCCACCGCACGGAACTGCGGGTACTGCGGTGCCAGCCATTCTTCGGCCGCGCCCCGCATGGCCGCATTGGGCTCAACCGCGACAACAGGATGGCCGCTGGCCAGGAACAGGCGGCTGGAAATGCCGGTACCGGCGCCGATGTCAGCCACACGCGCCTGCTGGCTGACACCCATCGGGCCATGCAGCCACTCCAGCAGCGCGGGTGGGTAGTCGGGCCGGTAGCGGACGTAGTCGGCGACGCGGCTGCTGAAGCGTTCAGTGCTGTCGGAGGCGGTCATGGCGTCAGTTCGACACCGCCGCCAGCCACGCCAGGCCGCCGAAGAACAGGATGAAGACCACGATGGCGGCAAGTGCCGCGCCGACCATGACCCAGCCCAGCACCAGGCCGGTGACGGCCAGGCCATCGCCTTCCAGTTCGTGCGGGCGGCGGCGGATTTCGGCGCGGGCCATGTGGCCGGTGATGATGGCGACGATGCTGGCCACGAAGGGCAGGACGGTCCAGCTGGCGATGCCCATGACCAGGCTGACCACGGCCAGGGCGCTTGTCTGTCGGGGTGCCACGCTCATCGGGGTCCTCCTTGGCAGTGTGCACATGATAGTGCCTCTGCCCCGGCAATCCCATGCCCGGCGGATGCGATGGCAGGCGTCGACCCTGGCCGACGAATGGGATATCGGCCCTGGTAGGCGTCGACCTTGGTCGACGAAAGGGATATCGGCCTTGGCAGGCGTCGAGCTTGGTCGACGAAGGGATTTCGGCCCTGGTAGGCGTCGACCTTGGTCGACGAAAGGCATGCCAACCAGGGTTGGCGGCTACCGAAGTGCCGGTATCAGCCCATCAAGACTTGGCCGCCATCCACATTGAGCACGCTACCGGTGACCCAGCGCGCCAGCGGCGAGCACAGGAACAGCGCGGCGTCGGCGATCTCGCGCGGGTGGCCGAAGCGGCCGAACGGAATCTTCGCCAGGGTGCCGTGGTACAGCGCGGGGTCCTCGACGCGACGACGGTCCCAGAGGCCGTCATCGAACTCGATCGAGCCCGGGGCGATGGCATTGACCCGGATCCGGTCCTTGGCCAGCGCCAGCGCCTGTGACGTGGTGTAGTGCGAAAGCGCCGCTTTGGCCGCAGCATACGGCGCGCCACCGGGGCGCGGCTGCTGCGCGGCAATCGACGACAGATTGAGGATGCAGGCGTCGCTGGAGGCACGCAGCCATGGCAGTGCCAGGCGCGAGGCACGCACGGCCGCCATCAGGTCGATCTGCAGGCTGGCGGCCCAGCCGTCCTCGTCATCGGCCATGCCGTAGCCGGTGGCATTGTTGACCAGTACATCGATACCGCCGAGGGCATCGGCAGCGGCCTGCAGCCAGGCCTGGATCTGGCCGGGATCGGCCAGATCGGTGGAAAACGCGTGCAGTTCGAAGCCCTGCGCCCGTGCATCGGCACGCAGGGCATCCAGGCCGGCCTGGCCGCGGGCGCAGGCCGAGACCTGTGCGCCGGCGCCGGCAAAGGCCAGCGCCATTTCACGGCCAATGCCCTTGCTGCCGCCGGCGATGAGCACGCGGCGGCCGCTGAAATCGAGGGTCGGAGCCCCTGCGGGGATCCGACCCCTCGCTGGGGCCAGATCCCCGGAGGGGCTCTGACCCACGGACGTGTCCTCGTCGTTCGCCATCACAGGTCGAACTTGATGCCCTGGGCCAGCGGCAGCGAATCCGAATAGTTGATGGTGTTGGTCTGGCGGCGCATGTAGACCTTCCACGCATCCGAACCGGACTCGCGGCCACCGCCGGTGTCCTTCTCGCCACCGAAGGCGCCGCCGATCTCCGCACCGGACGTGCCGATGTTGATGTTGGCGATGCCGCAGTCGCTGCCGGCGGCCGACAGGAACTTCTCGGCAGTCTTCAGGTTCTGGGTGAAGATCGAGGACGACAGGCCCTGCGGCACGCCGTTCTGCATGTCGATGGCTTCATCGAGGGTGTCGTACGGCATCACGTACAGGATCGGCGCGAAGGTCTCGTGCTGGACCACGGCGTCGCTGTTCTTCAGGCCGGAGACGATGGCCGGCAACACGAAGTTGCCCGGGCGGTCGATGCGGCTGCCACCGGTCTCGATGGTGCCGCCGGCCGCCTTGGCCTGGGCGATCGCATCGAGGAACTGCTGCACGGCGCCTTCGCTGTTCAGCGGGCCCATCAGGTTGGCCGCATCGGTCGGGTCGCCGATCTTGCCTTCCACCTGCTTGTAGGCCTTGACCAGGGTGGCCAGCACATCGGCGTAGATCGAACGATGCACGATCAGGCGGCGGGTGGTGGTGCAGCGCTGGCCGGCGGTGCCGACGGCGCCGAACACGATGCCCGGCACGGCCAGCTTCAGGTCGGCGGTTTCGTCCAGGATGATGGCGTTGTTGCCGCCGAGTTCCAGCAGGCAGCGGCCGAGGCGGCGCGCGACCTTCTCGTTGACGGTGCGGCCGACCTGGGTCGAGCCGGTGAAGCTGATCAGCGGCACACGGCGGTCATCGACCATCTTTTCCGACAGCGCGGTGCCGGCATCGTTGATCAGGAAGAAGATGTCCGGGAAGCCGGCTTCGCGCAGGGCGTCGTTGCAGATCTTCAGCGAGGCGATGGCGGTCAGCGGCGTCTTGTTGGACGGCTTCCAGATGCACACGTCGCCACAGATGGCGGCCAGGAACGAGTTCCAGCTCCACACCGCGACCGGGAAGTTGAAGGCTGAGATGATGCCGACCAGGCCCAGCGGGTGGTACTGCTCGTACATGCGGTGGCCGGGGCGCTCGGAATGCATGGTGTAGCCGTACAGCATGCGGCTCTGGCCGACGGCGAAATCGGCGATGTCGATCATCTCCTGCACTTCGCCATCGCCTTCCGGCTTGCTCTTGCCCATTTCCAGCGCAACCAGCGAACCCAGGGCGTCCTTGTGCCTGCGCAGTGCTTCACCGCACAGGCGCACGGCTTCACCGCGGCGCGGGGCCGGCGTGGTGCGCCAGACCTTGAAGGCTTCCTGGGCGCGGGCAACGACGGTCTCGTACTCGGCCTCGGTGGTCGCGCGGACCTGCGCGATCGGCTCGCCGGTGGTCGGGTTGACCGGGGTGATCAGCTCACCGCTGGTCGCGCTCGACCACTCCCCGTTGCCCAGGTACGTGCCAGCGTTGATCGCGTCCAGGCCAAGGGACTTGAGCAGCTCGGAAGACATGCAGACTCCTGTATTTCGTTACGTTGTTTGGCGCCATCGCGGGCAGGTGGGGGACGCGATGAACTGAATCGCCGATGGTAGCAGAGCGCCCCGGCCGACCATGGTGCAACGCGCCAGCCAGGCCTGGCCGAACATGAATGCTTGGAGGGCAGGGCACGTTGCCTGTAAACTTCCCGGCTGCATGGCCCCGTAGCTCAGCTGGATAGAGCGTCCCCCTCCTAAGGGGAAGGTCGCCCGTTCGAATCGGGCCGGGGTCACCATAAATCAAGAGCTTAGCTTGGCGTTCGGCAGTTCTGGTAGCCATATCTAGGACGCTTACGTCAACAGAATGGCACACTTGGCACACCGATCAGCCGCCACCCGTCGCATGCTGTGCGACGACAGGAGTGCATAGTGCTGCAAGTGGTGACGGTGAACGCGGACGAGCTTGACACCTTTGAGCAGCTTGGTAGTAAAGACAAGTTCTGGTACGACGACCGGAAGTACTTGTTCAAGGCCCGGCGCAAGGACACTGGAGAAGACTGGGCCGAAGTCGTTGCCGCGTTGATCGCCAAGGAGTTGGGACTACCCTTCGCGTTGTACGACCTTGCCGAGGCCATCAATCTTCCCGACCCGGTGGTGGGTGAGCCGGAGAGAGAGCCGAGAGGTGTGCGAAGCCTAAACTTCACACCGGTGGATGGCGGACGCCTTGTGGTTGGAAACGAGCTGATCGGGCCGCCGCCTGGCACCTCTGCTGCCAGGGCGGTGAGAGCCGCACAGCGCAAGCTTTTTCACACGGCCGCACGCATCCATAGGCTATTGGTAAGTCTGCCTTCTCTTGAGCTTCCACTCGGATGGGCTGCGCCAGTGTCAACCATGACCCCCGTAGGGGTTATGGCCGGGTACTTGATGTTAGATGTACTGATTGGAAATCAAGATCGCCACGAGGAGAACTGGGGCATTGTGACATATGAGCGAAGGATCTATTTGGCTCCGACTTTTGACCATGCATCCAGCCTAGGTCGTGAGCTCATGGATGCTCGCCGTGAGATCAAGCTTGCCCATAAGGACGACCGCCACAATGTTGTGGGCTATGCCTCCAAAGCACTCAGTCAGCTGTTCGATAGGAAAACGGGGGAACGGCTAACAACAGTGAGCGCGTTCCTGGATTTCGCTGGCTATAGTAGGGAAGATGCTCTTTACTGGTTACGGCAACTTCACAGGTTAGATGAAAAATTTTTCCGTCAGCTTTTTTTGCTCATTCCTGACTCGCATATCACGAATATAGGTCGCGAGTTTGCAGTTCAGCTCTTGATGGAAAATAGGAAGAGGTTGCTGGCGTTGACGCTATGAAAAAAGTCTATCTGGCATTGCAGGATTCTGTCTCGCGTTCATGGTTTCCGGTTGCATGTGTTGATCACATTAGGCCGCCGAACCTGAGTGAAGATATCTATTTGCTGCGTTACACCAAGGGTGTAAATAGATTTGACCATTTTAGTGGTTTTGGTCGCATGGGCGATCTTAAAGCTGCCTACTTCTCGGTCGGACTGTTTCCGCTGCTAAAGAATCGAGTTATCTCCAGAAACAGGGCTGATTTTTCATCCTTTGCTCGGTGGTTAGGGAAGAAGGAGTCTGAACTCACCTTCTTCGATGAGCTTGCCGTTACGGGTGGTCAGCGGGGTACGGATTCGATTGAGCTAATTCCTGTTCCAGAGCGCTCGTCTGACGGGATGTATCGGGTATCTTTTTTTGTGCATGGTGTTCGTTACCTTTCTCAAAGGGAGCAATTCGAATTTTCTCACTTGCAAGACGGGGATGAGCTGGTTCTTGTTCCCGAGTTCAATAACGAGTCGGATCGCCATGCTCTTTTGCTTAAGAGGCACGGATCGGCCCACCATGTTGGCTATGTTCCTCGCTATTTCTCCAAAGACTTTAGCTTTCTGATGAAGAAGGCTAGCCAAGATGTTAGCGTCACTGTTCAAAGGGTTAATCCCGATGCGCCGTTCGCGTTTCGTGTTCTGTGTCAATTTGAAACGCGTTGGCCCGATAGTTTTGATGCATGCAGAGGTGGCGACTTTGAATTGCTTGTTGATTTGCCTGATCAGGTCCACCCCGTCCCTCAGGACGCTAATTCAAAATTTGAGATTTGACACTGTATCGTGATCTCCATCGGGCGTGAGGTGTGCGTAGTATTTCTCTGGAGTTGCGTAGTCTGCATGTCCTGCCAAGATTTGCACGCGACGAAGTGGCACTCCGGCCATGACCATGTGAGCGCCCAATGTGTGGCGGAGCCTATGTGGCTGCGCGCCAATTCCGACAAACGCGGAATCCTTCTTGAACCATTCCGAGACAGTGTCCTTGTGCACCCTTACGAGGGGATCTGGCATGGTGTAACGCCCACTTGGCATAGCGGTTGAGGGGAACCCCCCGCCACTTCTCGGACTTCGTCCGGCCTTCGCCGCTCTCGTCCGGGTCGCTCTCCGCTGGCAGGCGACCGGCGACGACCCAGCTTTTCTCCAGGCCGATGATCTCGCCCCGCCGAAGCCCCGTGTGCGCCATGAAAAGTCACAGCGGCGCCCGAGCAGGGTTCGCCCGGTACAGCCGGCGCATTGTCACCCGGGGATAGAACTTTATGGCCAAGCTTCGCGCGATCTATGTCGCCGTCGCCCGGGACTAGTGACCCGCGGTCGAGGCATCCAGCTCTCGTTGAACACTATCCTTCCTGATACTGTCGATGGCCTGCTGCTTGCTCTCCAGCAAGGCTTCGCAGCGCTGCAATTCAGATCGCACCAAGTCGATTTTTCCATGCTCCGCCATGGCAGCGGCTCTGATAGCTGCCCCCTCCCGTAAGGGCGCGACCATTGGTAACCAAGCCCGGTAGCGGGCAGGTTTGGTCGCGGTCAACGCATATGCCTGACCATGCAGCCACAACGCTGCAGTCTGTGCACCGTTTCCGAGGTTTTTGAACTGCTCGGCAGAAGCCGGCCGACCGGCTGATCGCTCGTGGGTGGCCATGAAATCCCACCAACCAGCACAGTTAGCAAAGATATTGGCTGATTCAGCCGCTTCGGCAGCGGCGACGGCAATCTCTTCTCGGGCAACTCCGGAGGTAGCCGGCGGAGTGGCGTCCTGGCCGAGCAAAAGTAGCAATCCAAGCAGATACATTCCGCTCACGGGTGTAGCCTCTGGGGCCAGCTGAGCCTCAAAACTATATGACTCTGGCCTGCCGCGCAAACCTGCAAACTCTTGAGGCGCTGGAGGTTGAGCCACCTCGCGAATCATCCGAATGCGTCCGGCGCGGCACAAATTTCGAGCTGATTGGCATAGCTTTGGCAGCCGGTGCCTGAGCCTTTGCTACTCCTGCTGCCGCCGTCGCCCCCCTCCTAAGGGGAAGGTCGCCCGTTCGAATCGGGCCGGGGTCACCATGTTTGCGGCGCCACGTCCGCGCGCTGCCCGCCAGGCCGCTCGGATATGCTGGCGCCTCGCCACGCGATCCGCCCGCCATGGACCACCGCCTGCAGCCCGTGCAACCCCAGGACTACGCGAGCATCGCCGGGTGGCTGGATTCGGCCGCAGCCACGCTGCGCTGGGCCGGGCCGCGCGTGCCCTATCCACTGCCACCCGATCGGTTCGAGCACGTATTGCAGCTGCGCGAACGCCCGGGGTGGCTGCTGCTGGACGCAAGCGACCAGCGCGTGGGTTTCGGCCAGGCCTGGCCCACGCAGCCGGGCACCGTCCATCTGGGCCGCCTGCTGGTTGCGCCGCAGGCGCGCGGGGCCGCGGTCTCGGGCGTGGGTTGGTGCAGGCGCTGATCGCGCAGGCGTTCCAGGCTGCTGCCGTTGAACGGCTGACCTTGCGGGTCTATCGGGACAATGCCGCCGCAGTTGCGTTGTACCGCTCGCTCGGCTTCGAGCCGGTGGACGCTGCATCCACGCCGACGCTGCTGTTCATGCAGCGGGCCCGGCGCTGAGCATGGCCACGCAGGCCGGTACGCCTTCAGTCCTGCTTGAGCAGTTCAACCAGCTGGCGCAGGCGATAGGGCTTGGGCAGGAACTCCACCTGCTCCGGCAGCGGCGGCAGCTGCGAGCGCGCGTAGCCGGAGGACAGGATCATGCGTGCCTGCGGCTGTTCGCGGGCGACGTGCTCGCTCAGTTCGATGCCGGACATGCCGTTGGGCATGCTGACATCGCTGAACACCACGTCAAAACGCGCCTCGCCCTTGAGCAGCTCCGCCGCCTCGTGGCAATCGGCGGTGGTGGCGACCTCGATGCCGAAATCGCGCAGGGCCAGGCCGATCATCTCGCGCAGATCGTTCTGGTCCTCCACCATCAGTACGCGGATCGGTTCATCGGTCATGGGTTGCTTCCTCTGATGCGGGTAACAGCAGGCTTACCGTCGTGCCGACACCGGGCGTGGTGGACACATCGACGAAGCCGCCGCTCTGGGTAGTGAATCCGAACACCTGGCTCAGGCCCAGGCCGCTGCCCTTGCCGATGTCCTTGGTGGTGAAGAAGGGCTCGCTGGCGCGCTCGGCGATGTCGGCCGCCATGCCATGGCCTTCGTCACAGACGCTGAGGGTGACATAGCCGCGTTGCAGCGTAGTGTCCGCATCCGGGTCGAGCCGATGTTCCAGCGCGGTGCCGATCAGGATGCGCCCGCCATCGATGGTGGCCTCCACGGCATTTGCCACCAGGTTGGCCAGGGCAGCCTGCAGCTGCATCGCGTCGGTGCACACCTGCGGCAGGCCCGGCGTGAGGCAGGCGTCCAGCGTCACCGTGGGCGGGCAGGCGCGCTGCAGGCCCGGCAGCCATTGCTGTACCAGCGTGTTGATGTCCAGCGGTTCGCGGATCAAGGTCTGGCCCGTGCTGAAGGCCAGCAGCTGGCGGGTCAGCAGGGCGCCGCGGTCGGTGGCCGCCTGCGCAGCGTCCAGCAGCTCGGCGGCGCGTGCATCGTCACCGCGGACGCGTAGCGACAGCAGGTCCAGTGCGTTGCCGATGGTGGTCAGCAGGTTGTTGAACTCGTGCGACAGGCCGCGGCTGAGCCGGCCGACCGTCTCGAACTGCTGGGTGTTGCGCAGCGCACGCTGGGCATCGCGCAGCAGTCGCTGTGCCTGCCATTGCTCGGTGATGTCGCGGGTGATCTTGACGAAGCCAAGCAGTTCGCCCGCTTCGACGACCGGCTCGATGACCACGCTGGCGCGGAACGAGGAGCCATCGCGGCGTACCCGCCAGCCCTCGCTGGCAACATGGCCCTGCTGCGCCGCGAGGCGGAGCAGGCGCTGCGGTTCGCCGGCCTCGCGCTCGGTGGCCAGGTAGAAACGACCGAAGTGCGTACCCACCACTTCATCGGCTGAATAGCCCTTGATGCGCTCGGCGCCCGGGTTCCAGCTGCAGACGATGCCTTCAGGATCAAGCAGGTACAGCGCATGGTCGCGCACGCTGTCGATCAGCAATCGCAGTTGTCGGGAAGGGTCCGTCAGCACGGACATCGTAGAGGCAGCTGCGTCCACGTGTAGATAAGTGTTACCCCTGTGAGGGACGTGAAGCTAGGCATTCAAGTGTGAAGGATGCGTGCACACCTGACACGTGCCATTTGTCCTGTGCGGCTGAATGCGACACGGAGTACCATCTTCCACCCTTTGCCTTCTGGAACCGACCTGCATGCGTCCTGGTGCGACTACGCGTGACCGCTGGATCTGGATGACCTCTGCCGTATTGCTGGCGGCGACCATCGCGCTGGAACTGGTGGTGCCGCTGGGATACGCGGTCTGGCTGGCCTATTTCCTGGCCGTGGGCGTCACGGTGTTCCAGCGCAGTGCGCGCGCGCCGTTCGTGGTCGCGATGATCGCCTGTGTCCTGCTGGTGATCGGCTTCAACGTGGCGCCCGCCAGCAACAACTCGTCGTTCTCGTTCGTCAACCGCACCATCGGTGGCTGCGCCTTCCTGATGATCGCGCTGATCGTCTCGCGCGCCATCCAGGCCCGCCGCCAGGCCATGCGCGCGCTCTGGCTGCAGGAGGCCGAGAACACGGTGGCGTCGAGCCTGCGCGGCGACCTGGGGCCGGAGCAGATCGCCGAGGCGGCTGCGACGAGCCTGGCCGGGCAGCTGGACGCGGAGGTCGGTGCGGTCTATCGGCTGGAAGGCGGACGGCTGCAGCTGACCGGTGGCATGGCGCTGCCTTCGGGAGCGCCGGCCTCGCTGGCCCTGCACGAAGGGCTGGCCGGGCAGGTCGCTCGTGATGAACGGATCCGCCACCTGCATGGCGACGATGCCGCCGTGCTTGAACTGCAGACCAGCCTGGGCCGGCTGCCGGTGCGCGAGCGCATCCTGGCGCCGCTCAGCAGCGACGGTGCCGTGGTCGGCATCATCGAACTGGGCCGCGCCCGGGTCGGTGAACAGCGTGATCTGGATCGCGAGCTGCTGGAGCGCTGTGCCGAGACCATCGGCTTGGCGCTGCGCGCATCGCTGTTGCGTGCGCAACTGGTGGTGCTGCTGGAAGAGTCGCAGCGCCAGGGCGAGGAGCTGCAGGCCCAGCAGGAAGAGCTGCGCGTGGCCAACGAGGAACTGGAAGAGCAGAGCCGCAGCCTGCTGCAGTCGCAGAGCCACCTGGAAGAACAGCAGGCCGAGCTGGAACAGAGCAACGTGCAGCTGGAAGAGCGCACCCACGAGCTGGAGGCGCAGAAGCAGGCGCTGCTGGTCGCGCAGAGCCAGCTGGTGCGCAACAGCAACGAACTGGCCGCGACGTCGCGCTACAAGTCCGAGTTCCTGGCCAACATGTCGCACGAACTGCGCACGCCGCTGAACAGCTCGCTGATCCTGGCCAAGCTGCTGGCCGACAACAAGGACGGCACGCTCACCGAAGAACAGGTGAAGTACGCCCGTGCGATCCTCTCGTCCAACAACGATCTGTTGGCACTGATCAACGACATCCTCGACCTGTCGCGCATCGAGGCCGGCCATGTCGAACTGTCCGATGAAGTGGTGGTGGTCGACAGCGCGCTGCAGCGCCTGCGCGAGACCTTCGAGCCGATGGCGCGGCAGAAGGGCCTGGCCCTGCAGATCGAAGCCGATGCGCTGGCACCGAGCCAGCTGGTGGTCGACAGCCAGCGGCTGCAGCAGATCCTGAAGAACCTGCTGGCCAACGCGGTGAAGTTCACCGAGCACGGAAAGGTCAGCCTGCACGTGCGTGCGGCCGGCAATGGCCGCATCCGGTTCGAGGTCTGCGACACCGGCATCGGCATCGCCCGCGAGCAGCTGGACGTCATCTTTGAAGCCTTCCGCCAGGCCGACGGCAGCACCCGCCGTCGCTACGGCGGTACCGGCCTGGGCCTGTCGATCTCGCGCGATCTGGCCGAGCGCATGGGCGGCCAGATCCAGGTCGACAGCGAGCCCGGGCGCGGCAGCTGCTTCATCCTGGAGCTGCCATTGCAGGGCGCCCCCGCGGCGAGCGCAGCCGAGGCTGCCGAGGCCCCCGTGGCAGTGCCGGCGCCGGCACGGACACCGGCCGTGCTGCCGCCCGCGCCGGTGCGCGCTGCCACTGCGTCGGCGCCGGCCACTGCGTCGGCCGGCGTGGCCGACGACCGCGGCCGCCGCCAGCGCGCCGGGCGCCTGATCCTGGCGGTCGAGGACGATGCCACGTTCGCCGAGGCACTGGTGGCCCTGGCCCATGAACTGGACTTCGACTGCGTGGTGGCGGGTACGGCGGAAGAAGCGCTGACACTTGCCAGTGAGCTGCGTCCGAACGGCATCCTGCTTGATATCGGCCTGCCGGACGTGTCGGGCCTGAGCGTGCTGGAGCGCCTGAAGCGCAACCCCGAAACCCGGCACATCCCGGTGCATGTGGTCTCGGCAACGGACCGCAGCCAGGTGGCGCGCGAGCTGGGCGCGATCGGCTTCGCGATCAAGCCGACCACGCGCGAGCGGCTGGTGACGGCCATCGAGCAGCTGGAACAGACCAGCCAGCGCGACGTGCGGCGCCTGCTGATCGTCGAGGACGACAGCGAGCTGCGCAGCAACCTGGAACTGCTGCTGGGCCGCGACCAGCTGCAGATCGTCGCGGTGGGCACCCTGGCCGGTGCACTGGAACAGCTCAGCACGGTCACGTTCGACTGCATGGTGATGGACCTGTCGCTGCCCGACGGCAGCGGCTACGACCTGCTTGAACACATGGCCGGCAACGATGAGGTCGGTTTCCCGCCGGTGATCGTCTATACCGGCCGCGCGCTCAGCCGCGAGGAAGAGCAGCGCCTGCGCCGCTATTCCAAGAGCATCATCATCAAGGGTGCGCGTTCGCCGGAACGCCTGCTGGATGAAGTGACCCTGTTCCTGCACAGCGTCGAGGCCAGCCTGCCGACCGACCAGCAGCGCCTGCTGCGCGAAGCGCGCCGTCGCGACACCGTGCTCGATGGCCGTACCGTGCTGCTGGCCGAAGACGATGTCCGCAACATCTTCGCGCTGTCCAGCGTGCTCGAACCGCTCGGCGTCACGCTGGAGATCGCGCGCAATGGCCAGGAAGCGGTGGATCGCCTGGCCGAGCGCGAGGTCGATCTGGTGCTGATGGACATCATGATGCCGGAGAAGGATGGGCTGGCCGCGATGCGCGAGATCCGCGCGCAGCGCCACCTGCAGGACCTGCCGATCATCGCGCTGACTGCCAAGGCCATGCCGGACGACCGTGAGCGATGCCTGCAGGCCGGTGCCAACGATTACATCGCCAAGCCCATCGATGTCGACAAGCTGGTCTCGCTGTGCCGTGTCTGGTGCTCGCGGCAATGAACGAGCAGGCGCTGTTCGACCTGGAACTGAAGGTGCTGCTGGAAGCGCTGTACCAGCGCTACCACTACGACTTCCGCAGCTACGCGGTATCGTCGCTGCGGCGGCGCATCCGCCAGGCCATGCAGCGCTACGAGTGCGAGCGGCTGGCCGACCTGCAGCACCGCCTGCTGCACGAGCCGGACCTGTTCGCGCAGGCGATGCAGTTCTTCACAGTGCAGGTGTCGGAGATGTTCCGTGACCCGGCCTATTTCCGTGAGCTGCGCGAGCAGGTGGTGCCGGTGCTGCGCACCTATCCCTCGGTGAAGCTGTGGGTGGCTGGCTGCAGTACGGGCGAGGAAGTGTGGTCGCTGGCGATCCTGCTGCACGAGGAGGGCCTGCTCGAGCGCAGTATCGTCTATGCCACCGACATCAATCCGGCAGCGCTGGCCACCGCCGAAGCCGGTGCCTATGGCATCGACCGCATGGCCCAGTTCAGCCGCAACTACCTGGCGGCCGGCGGCACCGCTTCGCTCTCCGACTACTACGCCACGGCCTACGATGGCGCGGTGTTCAACCGCCAGCTGCGCCGCAACGTGGTGTTCGCCGACCACAGCCTGGCCACCGACACCGTATTCTCCGAAGTGCACCTGGTGTCGTGCCGCAACGTGCTGATCTATTTCAACCGCGACCTGCAGGATCGCGCGGTGGGCCTGTTCCGTGATGCGCTGGTGCATCGCGGCTTCCTTGGCCTGGGCAGCAAGGAGTCGCTGCAGTTCGGGCGCTACCACGGTGCGTTCGAGGTCTGCTCGCGCGAGCATCGCCTGTACCGGAAAGTCGCCTGATGAGCCTGCCGATACGACCGGCCGTGCTGGTGATCGGGGCCTCTGCGGGTGGGGTCGCAGCGCTGCAGACGGTGCTTGGCGCGCTGCCTGCGGCACTGCCGGCGCCGGTGCTGGCAGTGCTGCACCTGCCACGCGATCGCAGCAGCCGCATCGCCGAAGTGCTGGCGCCGTACTGCGCGCTGCCGGTGCGCGAGGCCGAAGACAAGCAGCCGCTGCAGCCTGCCACGGTGACCTTTGCGCCACCGGACTATCACCTGCTGGTGGAAGACGCCGGTTCGCTGGCGCTGTCGGTGGACGCACCGGTGCTGTTTTCTCGCCCGGCCATCGATCCGCTGTTCGAGTCGGCGGCGGCGGTGTTCGGCGCGCAGGTGCTGGCCCTGCTGCTGACCGGTGCCAGCAGTGATGGCAGCGAAGGCGTGGCCGCCGTGCGCGCCGCTGGTGGCCGCGCCTGGCTGCAATGTCCCGAGGAGGCCGAGGCATCGATGATGCCGGCCTCCGCCCTGCAGCACGCTGGCGCCGATGCCGTGCTGCCCCTTGAACTGATGTGCCGTCGCCTGAAGGAGTTGTTTGCATGAACCTGTTGCCACCGGACCCTGCGCAGTCGCAGACCCCGGTCAACCTGCTGATCGTCGATGACGTGCCGCAGAACCTGGTAGCCATGCAGGCGCTGCTGCAGCGCGAGGGCGTGAACCTGCTGCTTGCGGGCTCGGGTGCGCAGGCGCTGGAGCTGCTGCTGGAGCACGAGGTGGCGCTGGCATTGCTGGATGTGCACATGCCGGAGATCGATGGTTTCACCCTGGCCGAGCTGATGCGCGGTTCGCACCGCAGCCGCGATGTGCCGATCATCTTCCTGACCGCCTCGCCGGATGACCCGGTGCGTGCCTTCAAGGGCTACGAAACCGGTGCGGTCGATTTCCTGCACAAGCCGGTCGCACCGCAGGTGATCCTGAGCAAGGTCAACGTCTTCATCGAGCTCTACCAGCAGCGCCAGCTGCTGAAGGCGCGCAACGAGGCGCTGGAACGTTCGCTCAAGCTCAACGAGACGATGGCGGCCGTGCTCACCCATGACCTGCGCACGCCGCTGTCGGCGATCCTGCTGTGTGCCGACAAGCTGGCGCTGGAGCTTCCAGAGGACAATGCCGGTGCGCAGCAGACCCTGAAGCACCTGGAAGCCAGCACCCTGCGCATGGCGCGGATGGTCGAGCAGCTGCTGGACTTTTCGCGGATCCGCAGCGGCGGCCTGCGCCTGCAGGCAAGTGCCTGCGATCTTGCGGAAGTGACGCGTGCCGTGGTGGCCGAAGCGGGCAGCGCCCACGGCCACGCACGGGTGCATCTCGACATGCAGGGCGATACCCGCCTGCAGGGTGATCTGGATCGGCTTGGCCAGGTCGCCGCGAACCTGGTCGGCAACGCGCTTACCCATGGCAGCGAGGCGAGGGTGGAGGTGGACGGCCGCGATCCGCGCAGCGTGCTGCTGCGGGTAAGCAACGCCGGGCGGATCGACGACGCGCTGCTGCCGCGATTGTTCGAGCCGTTCAAGGCCAGTTTCCACCCCAGCAATGGCCTGGGGCTGGGCCTGTACATCGTTGATCAGTTCGTCCGCGCGCACGGCGGCCACATCGGCGCGCGCAACGAGGCGGGGCAGGTGGTGTTCGAGGCGACGCTGCCACGGCGCTCTGAAAGCCCGGCAACGGCGGCCAGCTGAATCCTTCAGCAAGCGACGCGTGGATCTGAGACGGGCTCGTCCGCAACTGCTACCGTGGCGGCAGATATTGCCAAGGAAGCACCATGCCACTGCGTGCGATCGCCTATGTCAGCCGGGCGCTGCCGGATCTCTCCGCTCGACGGCTGCAGGCGCTGGTCGACGATGCGGCCCGCTTCAACAAGATGGCCGGCGTGACCGGCGTGCTGCTGCACGACGGCGGGCGTTTCCTGCAGTACATCGAAGGGCCGCCGGATGGCATCGGTTCGGTCTACGAACGCATCCTGCAGGCCGGCAGCCATATCGACATCATTGAACTGGCGCGCGGCCGCTTGGGCCAGCGCCAGTTTCCGTACTGGTCGATGCGCGCGCTGCCGGTGGAGGAGGCGCTGTTGCGCCAGCTGTCATCCTGTGACTGGTCGGGCTTTACCCGTACGCTGCAGGGTGATCGCTCCGCGCCGACGCCGGTGGACCTGCTCGACAACGTTGTGCAGCCAGCACTGCACGCCGGCTGAGCGTCAGCCCGAGGCGCCGCCGCCGCAATAGGCGGCATGCAGCGCCTGCAGCACGCCCAATGCGGGCCCTTCCTGCATGCGGTAGTGGATGGCCTGTGCTTCGCGCCGGGTCGCCACGATGTCCATATCGCGCAGCACAGCCAGGTGCTGCGACAGCGCGGACGCACTCAATCCGGTCAGCGCCTGCAGCTCCGGTACCGGCGCTTCGCCTTCGACCAGGCGGCACAGCACGCGCAAGCGGGCAGGATGGGCCAGGCGCTTGAGCAGGGCAGCGGCCTGCGCGGCGTGCTTGGCCATCGCGGCACTGTCGAGCGGGGTGCTGGGCATGGTTGACCTTTTTGTTTAGACGTGTCTAATTTAGATAAATCTAAATAAAAGGACAATCCCATGAAGGGCGTGAATGAGGGCAGGGCATGAACCTGCCGTGGACTGCGGTGGCCGGCGGTGGGTTGATCGGCGCCGCCGCAGTGCTGTTGCTCGCCACCCTCGGGCGTGTGGCCGGTATCAGCGGGATCGCCGCAGGCAGCCTGCGCGCAGCGGAAGGCGAGCGCGGATGGCGCTGGGCCTTCCTGTCTGGCCTGCTCGCGGCGGCCGGGCTGGTGCTGTGGTGGCAGTCGCTGCCCGAAGCGTTGCCGCGGGTACAGTTGCGCGATGCCTCGCCTGCCTGGCAGTTGATCGGCGCCGGCCTGCTGGTGGGCTTCGGCACCCGCTTGGGCAGTGGCTGTACCAGTGGTCACGGCGTCTGTGGCATGGCTCGCGGCTCGAAGCGCTCGCTGCTGGCGGTGCTGGTGTTCATGGCCTGCGCGATGCTGACGACGTTCCTCATCCGCCACGGCGGAGGCCTGGCATGAGCCGCGCGACAGGGGCCGCGGCAGCGGCGGGTGCGCTGTTCGGTGCGGGGCTGGCGCTTTCGGGGATGACCGACGCGCGCCGTGTGCTCGGCTTCCTCGACATTGCGGGTGATTTCGATCCCACCCTGGTGTGGGTGCTGGGCTCGGCGCTGCTGGTCAGTGCGGTCGGCCAGCGCTGGGTGCTGCGCCGCGCGCAGCCGTGGTTCGCGGTGCGCTTCCAGCTGCCCAGTGCGCGTGATGTCGATGCGCGCCTGCTGCTGGGCGCCGCACTGTTCGGTATCGGCTGGGGATGGGCTGGCTATTGCCCGGGACCGGCCATCGCCGGGCTGGCAGTCGCATCGCGTGAAGCGCTGTGGTTCGTGCCTGCGATGCTTGCAGGTTTCTGGCTGCACGATCGGGTCGTACGCTGAGGCTTCACCCCTGTGTCACCCTGCGTGCGGTCAGATCCGGGGTTCACGGGGAAAGGAGCACAACGACATGGTACGGATGAAGTGGACGGGCAGGGCAATGCTGGCGGTCGCACTGGCCGCTGCGGTGGCACCGGCGCTGGCCTGCACGCGCGCGGTGTACCTGGGTGACAACGGTGATGTGATCACCGCACGCTCGATGGACTGGAAGGTCGACGTGGCCACCAATCTCTACGTGCTACCGCGCGGCATCGCGCGCACCGGCCAGGCCGGACCGAAGTCGCTGGCCTGGACAGCGCGCTATGGTTCGGTGGTGGCCACCGGCTACGACGTGTCGACCACCGATGGCATGAACGAGAAGGGCCTGGTGGCCAACCTGCTGTGGCTGGTCGAATCGGAGTATCCGCAGCAGCGCGGCAACAAGCCGGGACTGGCGATTTCGCTGTGGGCGCAGTATGTGCTGGACAATTTCGCGACCGTGGATGAGGCAGTGGCGGCGCTGAAGCGTGAGCCGTACTCGATCGTCACCGACAAGGTGCCGGGCGAGGACCGCCAGGCAACGCTGCATCTGTCGCTGTCCGACGCGAGCGGCGACAGTGCCATCGTCGAGTACATCGGGGGGCGCCAGGTGATCCACCATGACCGGCGCTACCAGGTGATGACCAACTCGCCGATCTTCGAGCAGCAGCTTGCACTCAACAGCTACTGGCAGCAGATCGGTGGCACGGTGATGCTGCCAGGTACCAACCGCTCGTCCGACCGCTTCGCGCGTGCGTCGTTCTACATCAATGCCATTCCCAAGGCCGAGGACCCGGTGGAAGCGCTGGCCAGCGTGTTCAGCGTGATCCGCAATGCGTCGGTGCCGTATGGCATCACCACGCCGGGCGAGCCGAACATCTCATCGACGCGCTGGCGCACGGTGGCCGACCACAAGCGGCGGTTGTACTTCTTCGAATCGGCGCTGACCCCCAACACCTTCTGGATCGATCTGAACAAGGTCGATTTCGGCGGCCAAGTGCTCAAGCTCGACCTTGGCAAGGACCAGCGCAACACGTTCGCCGGCGATGCATTGGGTCACTTCGTACCCAGTGCACCGTTCGCCTTCCTCGGCGTGGACGGCTAGCGCGAGGCCTGGTCCGGCGCGTCCTTCGGATAGACCGCCAGCACGCTGCAGCCCGGGCGGGCGAAGCGCGGCGTGCTGGCGCGCATGTCGCCGGGGATTCCGGACGGCGTCTCCACGATGCGATCGCCCGGATTGCCACAGATCAGGCCGTTCTGGAAACCGGACTGGAATTCCACCGAGGTCGCCCCGGCCAGGATCGAGCAGCTGCCGGCCAGTTCGACGCGGTAGTAGCGATTGCCGCCATTGCGGCGCGGATTGGTCTCCACCACCACGCCTTGCGGATCCTCGTTCCAGCTGCGCACATGGCGGGTGGCGAAGCAGAACGCTGGCGAGGCCTGGAAGGTATGGCGCGGGCTGCTGCCGCCACGGCTGGGCTTGCCTGTGGCGGTCACGTTCACCGGCGGCAGGGTGGCCGCGTACAGGCGGCTGCTCTGGCGAGCGGTGCTGGCGAACTCCCGGTTGTCGATGGGGGTGACACTGCCGACGCCGCAGCGGCGGCCATCCACCATCACCTGTTCACTGGGGCGGCCGCAGGCCCAGCCCGAAGGCGCCTCCAGCCGCAGTGCGCTGGCTTCGTTGACACCCGGGCAGGCTGCGCTGAAGTCGATGCGGAAGGCCTGGCCCCTGCCATCACGGACCGCGATGGCGGTCGGTGTCTCCTGCTCGACCTGGCGTACGTCACGTGCGTCCAGGCAGTGCGGTGCAGGTGCGATGCGCTCGGCGGCCGATGGCGCGGATGGCGCCTGGGCCAGGGCGGCCAGGGGTAAGGCGCTGGCCAGTGCCAGCGGAAGCAATCGGATCATGCTGTTCATCCTGCCATCCCTGCGTCTGTAACTGGCTGGAACATAGCATGGCCGGTGCCGGGGCCGCGTTGCAGGGAAATGCCAGCACGCGCACACTCGTCATATGGGCGCGATCTTCCACCTGCGGCACTACGGCCAGGCCACCGGCCTGGACCGTCATGACTACGCGCAGTGGGTGCTGCCGCTGCAGGGCGAACTGCAGTTCGAGATGCAAGGCCGCGGTGGTCGCCTGGACCTGCTGCAGGGGGCCTTCGTCGCGGCTGGCGAAGCACACGACCAGATGGCCGATGGCCCGAATGCTTTCGTGATCGTCGACTGCCCCCCGGGTGTGCTCGATGACGGTACCCAGGAACACCTGTGCCGCCAGCGCTGGCTGCATCTGCCACTGGCGCTGCGACAGCGCCTGGCGCAGGTGTGTGAGGGCCAGGCACTGCCGGCCCTGTTGCCGCAGCTGCTCCAGGTGTTCGCACCGGCGGGCAGTGGTGCGCGCCTGCAGGGCCTGTGCGCGGCGGTGCAGGTTGATCCGGGCCAGGCGTGGCCGGTAGCACGCATGTCCGCCTTCGTCGGCGTCAGCGAAAGCCGGTTGCATGCGCTGTTCCAGCCGGAGTTCGGGCTGAGCCCGCAGGCCTGGCTCAGTGCAAGCCGGTTGCGTTGGGCCAAGCACCAGCTGCGTACCAGTGCGGCGCCGATCAGCGATATCGCGCTGGCGGCAGGCTATTCCGAGCAGAGTGCACTGACCCGTGCGCTGCGTCGTGAGTGCGGGCAGACGCCGGCCGCCTGGCGCAGGGGCGCCATCTGACCTGTAGAGCCGAGCCCACGCTCGGCTGCCCTTATCTGCACAGCGGCCAATCGCAGCCGAGCATTGGCTCGGCTCTACAGAGATGACAAGGCAATAGCCTCGGTCAAGAGCGCCCGCTGGCCAGCGCTTACACTGCGCGGCCCGTTCTCTTCCCCCGAAGAACCCGAATGCGCAACAACCCGATGGCCCTGGGCATCGCCAATGGCGTTGCCGCTGGCGCGCTGTGGGGCGTGGTCTTTCTCGCGCCCGCCGTGCTGCAGTCGTTCAATGCCCTGCAACTGTCCGCCGGTCGCTACCTGGTCTATGGCCTGATTGCCATCGCTCTGCTGCTGCCGCGCTGGAAGCGGCTGGCACCGCGGCTGGGCCGCGCCGAATGGTTCGGGCTGCTGTGGCTGAGCCTGGCCGGCAACCTGGTGTACTTCCTGCTGCTGGCCACGGCGGTGCAGTGGGCCGGTGGCGCGGCGGCGTCATTGATTGTCGGCCTGATTCCGGTGGTGGTCACTGTGGTTGGCGTGCGCGAGCAGGGCGCGGTGCCGTTGAAGCAGCTGCTGCCGGCGCTGGGCCTGTGCGTGCTCGGCGTGGCGCTGGTGGGCTGGGAAGCATTGATGTCCGAACACCTCGCAACACCGTGGCGGCAGCGCCTGATTGGCCTGCTCTGTGCGTTCGGCGCGCTGTTCTCGTGGGCGCTGTACTCGATCGGCAACAGTCGTTGGCTGGCGCGCCGGCCGGACCTGTCCAGCCACGACTGGTCGTTGCTGACCGGCGTCACCACTGGCGGCCTGGCCCTGCTGCTGGTGCCGATGGCCTTCATCGGCCACAGCGGTACCCACACCGCGGCGCAGTGGAGTGGCTTCTGGGCGATCAGCGCCGGCGTGGCAGTGGTGGCCTCGATCCTCGGCAACGCGTTCTGGAACCGTGCCAGCCGCCTGCTGCCATTGACCCTGACCGGGCAGATGATCGTGTTCGAGACGCTGTTCGCGCTGGCGTATGCCTTCGCCTGGCAGCAGCGCTGGCCCTCGCTGCTGGAGGCGCTGGCGATCGTGTTCCTGGTGGCCGGCGTGATGCTGTGCGCGCATGCCCATCGCTCGCCACGGGCGATCGCCGAACATGCAGGCTGAATGTGGGCGTCAAGCGTGCTGATACCGGCTTGGTCTCAGATGCAACCAAATGCCGGCACGTTGGCCGATGATCGCCGCAATGATTTTTTGCATCGCAGCACTTGACAGCGGACCGGCGCACAGTGTTTTCTGTGCGTCATGGTCCTTGATGCCGCCCACGCCAGCCTGATCGCCCCCGCCATTGCGGGCCGTCCGACTGCGCCGGTCGCCACCACCACCATTACCACCACCACCGTCACCACTGCCCTGGTGCGGCCCGTCGTCTTCGTGTAACTCCCGAAAACCACGGCCCCGCACCATCCAGGTGGCGGGGAAACTCGACACCTGCATGCGACGGGGCCTCCTACCGAGGTCTGCATGTCTTCCCACGCCCCCGCCCATCCCGTTGCCCCGGCCGATCTGGCTGCACCGTCCACTGTCGTGCACAAGTTCGGCGGCACCTCGGTGGCCGATGCCGAACGCTATCGCCATGTTGCCGGCCTGCTGCTGGCCCGTCCTGAGTCGCTGCAGGTCACTGTCGTCTCGGCGATGAAGGGGGTCACCGACGCGCTGATCGATCTGGCGCAGCTGGCGGCAAAGGGTGACCAGGGTTGGCGCGAGGCCTGGCATGCCCTGCGCGCGCGCCACCGTGGCGCCGCCGTGGCGCTGCTGGGCGAGCAGGTCGGCGAGACGGTCGAATGGATCGACGCCCGCTTCGATCAGCTGGCCGAAGTGCTGGCGGCGCTGGCGGTGATCGGCGAGCTGCCGCGCGAGGTGCTGGACCGCGTGCAGGGCCTGGGCGAAGTGTTCTCCGCGCAGCTGCTTGGCACCCACCTGCGCGCCTTGGGCGAAGACTGTGCGGTGCTCGATGCGCGCGATGTGCTGGTGGTCGGGCATGGCGAGCTGGGCGTCGATGTCGACTGGGAAGCCAGCGCCGACCGCCTCGCGCAATGGCGCCTTCAACATCCTCAGCCGCGCCTGGTCGCCACCGGTTTCGTCGCGCGTGACCGTGATGACCGCATCACCACCCTGGGCCGCAACGGCAGTGACTACTCCGGCGCGATCTTCGCCGCGCTGTTCAATGCCGATGAACTGCACATCTGGACCGACGTCGACGGCGTGCTGTCAGCCGACCCGCGGCTGGTACCCGAAGCCGTGCAGCTCGAATCGCTCAGCTACGACGAGGCCTGCGAACTGGCCTACTTCGGCGCCAAAGTGGTGCACCCGCAGACGATGTCGCCGGCGATCCGCCTGGGCCTGCCGATCTTCATCCGCAATACGTTCCAACCGGCGCATCCGGGTACGCGCATCAGTGCCGAGCGCTCGCCGCGTGGGCCGGTAAAGGGCCTGACCCTGAGCCCGGGCCTGGCCCTGTTGAACCTGGAAGGCACCGGCCTGATCGGCGTGCCAGGCACTGCAGAGCGCGTATTCGCTGCCCTGCGCCAGGCGCAGGTGTCGGTGGTGATGATCTCGCAGGGTTCGTCGGAACATTCGATCTGCTGCGTGGTGCGCGCCGCCGAAGCTGCACGTGGCCGCGAGGCGCTGCTGCATGCGTTTGCGCATGAGCTGTCGGTGGGCCAGGTGCAGCGCGTGCAGGTCAGCGAGGGCGTCAGCGTTCTGGCGGCAGTGGGCGACGGCATGGCCGGCCAACCTGGCGTGGCGGCGCGCCTGTTCGAGGCGCTGGGCCGCGCGCAGGTGAACATCCTGGCAATCGCGCAGGGTTCGTCCGAGCGCAACATTTCGGTGGCGGTGGACAGTGCCGATGCCACCCGCGCCCTGCGCGCCGCGCATGCCGGCTTCTGGCTGTCGCCGCAGACCTTCGCGGTGGGCGTGATCGGGCCTGGCAACGTCGGTGCCGCGCTGCTGGACCAGCTGCTGGCCGCGCGCCCGCAGTTGCTGGCCAAGGCCAATGTCGACCTGCGCCTGCGCGCACTGGCCTCGCGTTCGCGCATGCGGCTGGATGCGGATGGGCTGCATGCCGACTGGCGCGAAGCCCTTCAGCAGGCGGGTGAGCCCAGCGATCTGGATCGCTTCACCGAACACCTGCTGGCCGCGCACCTGCCGCATGCGGTGGTGATCGACTGCAGTGGCAGTGCCGAGGTGGCCGAGCGCTATGAGGGCTGGCTGGCAGCCGGCATCCACGTGGTCACCCCGAACAAACAGGCCGGCGCCGGGCCGCTGCCGCGCTACCAGCGCATCCGCGCCGCCGCGGCGGCCAGTGGCGCGCGTTTCCGCTACGAGGCCACGGTGGGCGCGGGCCTGCCGGTGATCACCACGCTGCGTGACCTGGTCGATACCGGTGACGAGGTGCTGGCCGTCGAAGGCATCTTCTCCGGCACGCTGGCCTGGCTGTTCAACCGCTTCGATGGCAGCCAGCCATTCTCGCAGCTGGTCGCGCAGGCGCGGTCGATGGGCTACACCGAGCCGGACCCGCGTGACGATCTTTCGGGCGTGGACGTGGCGCGCAAGCTGGTGATCCTGGCCCGCGAAGCCGGCCACGCGCTCAGTCTTGAGCAGGTGGAAGTGGAAAGCCTGGTGCCGGCGCTGCTGCGCGAGGGCAGCGTGGATGACTTCATGGCGCGGCTGGGCGAGTCCGACGCCAGCCTGCTGCAACGCCTGCAGGATGCGCGGGCGCGTGGCGCGGTGCTGCGCTATGTGGCACAGCTGGGTGCCGACGGCGCCTCGGTGGGGCTGCAGGAACTGCCGGCCGATCATGCCTTCGCCAACCTGCGGCTGACCGACAACGTGGTGCAGTTCCGCACCCGTCGCTACTGCGACAACCCGTTGGTGGTGCAGGGGCCGGGTGCGGGTCCGGAGGTGACGGCAGCGGGTGTGTTCGCGGACCTGCTGCGGGTCGCCGCCGGTGAAGGAGCGCGGCTGTGATCGCACGTGCGTTCGCGCCTGCCTCGGTGGCCAACGTGGCAGTGGGCTTCGACATTCTCGGCCATGCCATTGCCGGTATCGGCGATACCGTGAGCGTGCGCCGCATCGACGAGCCGGCGGTGCGGATCGATGCGATCCGTGGCAGTGCTGTCGCGCTGCCACTGGACGCCGCCGGCAACACCGCCGGGGCTGCGCTGATGTCGCTGCGCGAAGGCCTGGGCCTGGATTTCGGTTTCGCGGTCGAGATCGACAAGGGCATCCCGTTCGGTTCCGGCATGGGCGGTTCGGCAGCGTCGAGTGTCGCGGCGCTGGTCGCCGCCAATGCGCTGCTGCAGGCCCCGTTGCCGCGCGAGGCGCTGTACCCCTACGCGCTGGACGGTGAGGCGGTGGCCAGTGGTGGCCGTCACGGTGACAACGTCGGCCCGCTGCTGCTGGGTGGCCTGGCGCTGTGTACGGCCGATCGCCTGTTGCCGGTCCCGGTGCCTGCCAGCTGGCACAGCCTGCTGGTGCATCCGCACGCGGTGCTGGAAACGCGCCGTGCCCGCCAGGCCCTGCAGGGCAGCTATGCGCTGGGCGAGTTCGTGGCCCAGAGCGCGAACCTCGCGCTGGTGCTCAGTGGTTGTCATCGCAGTGATGCGACGCTGGTACGCGCGGGGCTGCGCGACGTGCTGGTCGAACCGCGACGGGCCGGATTGATTGCCGGCTTCGAGGCCGCCCGTGATGCAGCGCTGTCGGCCCATGCAATGGGCGCGGGCATCTCCGGTGCCGGACCCAGTGTGTTCGCCTGGTTCGAGGATGCCGACCAGGCCCGTGCCGCCGTGGCGCCGGTGCAGGCAGCGTTCGCTGCGGCCGGCTTCGACAGTGACGCCTGGGTATCGCCGCTGGATGCGCCGGGAGCCCGGCTGTGCTGAATCCTTCCCCTTCTCTGGAAACCGATCCCATGCAATTTGTTTCGACACGCGGGCAGTCTCCCGCCGTTGGCCTCAGCGCGGCGATCGCCGCTGGATTGGCGCCCGATGGCGGGCTGTATGTTCCCGCGCATCTGTCGGCCGCGCGCAAGCTGCAGGCCGGGGCGACCCTGGCCGATACCGCCGCCGATCTGCTGGCACCGTTGTTTGCGGGCGACGCACTTGAGACTGCGCTTCCGGGGATCTGCCGCGAAGCGTTCGACTTCCCGGTGCCGCTGCGTGCACTCGGCGAGGGTGACCATGTGCTGGAGCTGTTCCATGGGCCGACGGCGGCATTCAAGGATATCGGCGCGCGCTTCCTGGCCGGTACGCTGTCGCGGCTGCAGGTCGGCAAGGATCGCGATCTGACGATCGTCGTCGCCACGTCCGGCGATACGGGTGCCGCCGTTGCGGCGGCCTTCCATCGCCAGCCGGGCGTGCGCGTGGTGGTGCTGTATCCGGAGGGCCGCGTGTCTCCGCGCCAGGCGCATCAGCTCGGTTGTTTCGGCGACAACATCCAGGCCCTGCGCGTGACGGGCGTATTCGACGATTGCCAGGCGATGGTCAAGCAGGCGCTGGCCGACCGCGAACTGCAGGCGCAGGTGCCGTTGAGCTCGGCCAACAGCATCAGCCTGGGCCGACTGCTGCCGCAGATGAGCTACTACGCGCATGCAGCGTTGACCCACTACGCCGCGCATCGTCGCCGGCTCAACCTGGTGGTGCCGACCGGCAATCTGGGCAACGCGATGGCGGCCGTGCTGGCGCGCGCGCTGGGCGTGCCGATCGGCCAGATCGTGCTGGCCACCAATGCCAATGCCGTGCTGCCGGCGTACTTCAATGGTGGCGACTACCAGCCGCAGGCCAGTGTGGCGACGGTGGCCAATGCAATGGACGTGGGTGCGCCGAGCAACTTCGAGCGACTGCGCTGGCTCTACCACGGCGACGACGCAGAGCTGCGTGCAGCTTTCCGCGCGTTCGCGGTGGATGACGTGACCATCCGCGCGACGATTGCCGCAGCGCATGCCAGCCGCGGCGAGCTGTTCTGCCCGCACACGGCGACGGCGGTGAAGGTGCTGCAGGATCTGCGCGCGCGCGGTGCCAAGGGCGACTGGGCGGTGGTAGCTACGGCGCATCCAGCCAAGTTCGAGGCTGTGGTCGAGCCGCTGATCGGCGAAACGGTGGCGGTGCCGCCTGCGCTGGATGCGTTGCTGCAGCGACCGGCGCACGCCGAACCATTGGCGGCGGATTACGCGGCGTTGCGCGAGGTGTTGCTGCGTTGATCGCAGATGGAGGCGGTTGCCGGCCAGCGGCCGGCACCACCCGTGTTGCATCCTTCCGGTAGTGCCGGCCGCTGGCCGGCAACCCAACCAACCGCGATACGGTCAGATCAACCCTTCACCGGCCAGCGTGCGCAGCCCATCCTCGTCGAGGATCTCCACCACGTTCAGGTGGGGCAGGGCGATCAGCCCCTGCTGGCGCAGCTTGGTGAAGGTGCGGCTGACCGTTTCCATGGTCAGGCCCAGATGGTCGGCGATATCGCCGCGGCCCATCGGCAGCGACACGCGCAGGCCGTCGCCCCCCAGCTTGGCCTCGCGCGCGGCCAGGCGCAGCAGGAAATCGGCCAGCTTCTCGGCCGGCTGCAGGCGTGCCAGCGCCAGCGCAGCATCCTGTGCGGCATCCAGTTCCTGGCAGGCGCGCTGCAGCAGCTTGCGCTCCAGGTGCGGGAAGCGGCTGCGCAGGGCCTTCATCTGTGGCAGCGCGACACGGCACACGCGGCTGTCGGCGATGGCCTCGATGTCGTAGCGGTGGTGGTCGCTGCCGCTCAGGCCCAGGTAGTCGCCGGGCAGCACGAAACCGTTGATCTGGCGCCGGCCGTCGGCCAGGGTGCGCACCAGGCGCAGTGCGCCGGCGGTCAATGTATAGACATGGTCGCGCTCTTCGCCGGTGCGGGCCAGCGTGCTGCCCATGCTGACCTGCTGCGAGACGGTGACCTGTTCCAGCGCCTGCACTTCGTCTGGCGACAGCGCCGAGCACACCGCAAGGTGCCGAACCGAGCAGTGCAGGCAGTCCAGCGTGGTGCAGGACGGCGAGGCGGGATCGTTGGTGGCGGGCGGAGCGCCGGAAGGCCGTGACATGTTGCGGGGGGCGTATCGCGGGCGGGGAGGGCCTTATGATACTTCAAGCGGCCGTTCGACCCTGCCCGAGGCGGGGGCGCTAGAATGTTGCCCCCTCCCACGTCCCGTTCCAGCAGGAGTTCCGCCCGTGATCAAGCCCCGTACCCCGCCCGGCACCCTTGAGCTGCTGCCGCGCGAGCAGATTGCGTTCCAGCGCATGCTGGACGTCATCCGCCGCAACTACGAGCGCTTCGGGTTCCTGCCGGTGGAGACGCCGGTGTTCGAGCTGTCCGACGTGCTGCTGACCAAGTCCGGTGGTGAGACCGAGCGCCAGGTGTATTTCGTGCAGTCCACCGGCGCGCTGGCCAACGCGGCCGAGTCGGGCGACCGTTCGCTGCCGGAAATGGCGCTGCGCTTCGACCTGACCGTGCCGCTGGCACGCTACGTGGCCGAGCACGAACACGAACTGACCTTCCCGTTCCGCCGTTACCAGATGCAGCGCGTGTACCGCGGCGAGCGTGCCCAGCGCGGTCGTTTCCGCGAGTTCTACCAGTGCGACATCGACGTGATCGGCAAGGACAGCCTGAGCGTGCGGTACGACGCTGAAGTGCTGGCGGTCATCCATGCGGTGTTCTCGGAACTGCGCATCGGTGACTTCAGCATCCAGCTGAACAACCGCAAGCTGATGCGCGGCTTCTTCGAGAGCCTGGGCGTGGCTGAAGGCGAGCGCCAGCTGGCGGTGCTGCGCGAAGTGGACAAGCTGGACAAGCGTGGCGCCGATTACGTTCGCGAGACGCTGGTGGGCGAGGGCTTCAACATCCCGGCAGAACAGGTCGAGAAGATCCTGGCCTTCGTCGCTGTGCGTTCGCAGGGCCATGCCGATGCGCTGGCGCAGCTGGCCACGCTGGAAGCCGGCGCCGGTTCTTCGGAGATCCTGCGTACCGGCGTCGCCGAACTGCGCGAAGTGCTGCAGCTGGTGCAGGCGCTGGGCGTGCCGGAAACCGCATACTGCCTGAACTTCTCCATTGCGCGCGGCCTGGACTATTACACCGGCACCGTCTACGAGACCACGCTGACCGACCACCCGCAGATCGGCTCGATCTGTTCGGGCGGCCGTTACGAAGACCTGGCCAGCCACTACAGCAAGTCGAAGCTGCCGGGCGTGGGTATCTCCATCGGCCTGTCGCGCCTGTTCTGGCAGCTGCGCGAGGCGGGCCTGATCGACGGCATCGAAGCCAGCAGCGTGCAGGCGCTGGTGGCGCTGATGGACGAGCAGGGCATGCCGCAGTCGCTGGACATCGCGCGCCGCCTGCGCGCCGGTGGCATCAATACCGAAGTGCAGATGGAGCCGAAGAAGATCGGCAAGCAGTTCCAGTACGCGGCCAAGGCCGGCATCCGCTTCGTGGTGCTGGCCGGTGAAGACGAGCTCGCGCGCGGCGTGGTGGCGGTAAAGGACCTGCTGCGTGAGCAGCAGTTCGAAGTGTCGCGCGACGAGCTGGCCAGCACCCTGCTGGTGGAGCTGGAGCAGTCCAGGGCGATGGTGTGAAGCCGGCCGTCGCAGGGGTACTCACCGTGCTCCTGTTGGCGGGCTGCCAGAGTGACCCGGTGCTGCGCAGTGATCGGCTGGGCCCGGCGCAGTACCGGCTGCAGGTTGATCGCTGTCACGTGATCGACCGCGCGCAGCTTGAGGGCGACCTGCGGGCCCTGGCCTCGCGGACGTGCCCGGCGGGTGCAGGGGCGTTGCAGAACATCCAGTCCCTGCCGAGCCGGCAGGGCAGCCTGTTCGGGGAGTGCCCGCGGCGCGGGACGCTGCAGGCGGAGGTGCGTTGCCTGCCCTGAGTCGAGCCAGGTTGTTGATTTGAAAGCAGAACGCCCGCCCTTTGGTGGGCGTTCTGCATTTCCGGCATCCGGTCCAGGGGTCAGATCCGTTTTCCTCTGGAAAACGGATCTGACCCCATGAGGCTCCGATTTGACGCACTGCGCAAGAATGCGTTAATGTACTAACGCGCTATTACATTGATGCATGGACCCGACCCCGTGAAAGCCCGCCCCGAGATTGCCGCCAAAGACCCGAAGGCCGACCTGGAAGCCCTGGCCCGGGCCTTTGCCGCGCTGCGCGAGCCGGAGCAGGTCGAGGCATTCCTGCGCGACCTGTGCACCCCGGCCGAGCTGGAGGCCATGGCCGACCGCTGGAAGGTGGTGCCGCTGCTGCAGCAGGGCGTGCCGTACCGCGAGATCCACGAGCGCACCGGCGTCAGCGTGACCACCACCGGACGGGTGGCACGCACGCTCGAGCACGGCCATCGAGGCTATGCCGCCGCCATCGACCGCCTTGCTTCGCGCTGATCCGCGCCCCGTTCCGAACTTCGAGACCTCCCCCATGAGTGCATCCCAGGCAGCGCCGGCACGAGACCGGCTGCGTATCGCCATCCAGAAGAGCGGCCGGCTGGCCGAGCCCGCCCGCAACCTGCTCAGCGCCTGTGGTCTGAGCTGGCGCGAGAGCCGCGACAAGCTGTTCTGCTACGGCGAATCGCTGCCGGTGGACCTGTTGCTGGTGCGCGACGACGACATCCCCGGCCTGATCGCCGATGGCGTCTGCGACCTCGGCATCGTCGGTCGCAATGAACTGGACGAGCAGGCCGCAGCACGCCGCCAGATCGGCCTGCCGGACGCCTACCAGGCGCTGCGCGGGCTGGGCTTCGGCCAGTGCCGGCTGATGCTGGCGGTGCCCGAGGAATGGCAGTGGCAGGGTCCGGCGCAGCTGGCCGGCACCCGCATCGCCACCAGCTACCCGGCCATCCTCAAGCAGTGGCTGGCGGAGCAGGGCGTGGACGCGCAGGTGGTCGAGCTGTCCGGGTCGGTGGAAATCGCCCCGCGCCTGGGTACCGCCGACCTGATCTGCGATCTGGTCTCCAGCGGCGCCACGCTGCGTGCCAACCAGTTGACCCCGGTACACAACCTGCTCGACAGCGAGGCGGTGCTGGCTGGTGCGGTGCGCGTGCCGGATGACGCACGTGCATCGCTGCGCGCGATGCTGCTGCGCCGCCTCGACGGCGTGGTGCAGCGCCAGGACCGCAAGCTGCTGATGTTCCGTGCCAGCGAAGATCGCGTCGACGCGCTGGCGCAGCTGCTGGCCGATGCCGAGCCGCTGGTGCGGCTGCCGGCCGATGGTGGCGCGCTGCGCCTGCAGACCATGTGCCCCGGCCCGCTGAGCTGGCAGCGCATGGAAGAACTCGAGCGTGCGGGCGCGCAGGGCCTGATGGTATTGAGCGTGGAGCGGTCGCTGGCATGAACCGTCTGATCTGGTCCCGACTTGATGAGGCCGCGCGCAGCGCGGCATTGACCCGCCCGGTGCAGGCCGTGGCGCAGCAGACCCGCGATGCCGTAGCGGCCCTGATCGCGCAGGTGCGTGCACAGGGCGACGACGCGCTGCGTGCAATTACGGCGCGTTTCGATGGCGTCGAGCTGGCCTCGTTTGAAGTTTCCGAAGCCGAATTCGCCGCTGCCGAAGCCGCCGTGCCCGCCGAACTGCGACAGGCGATGGTGGACGCCGCCGAACGCATTGCGCGCTTCCACGCCGCTGGCATGGGCAAAGGCTATGCAGTTGAAACCGCGCCGGGCGTGGTCTGCGAACGCATGCTGCGGCCGATTGGCCGGGTGGGCCTGTACGTACCGGCTGGCAGCGCGCCGTTGCCGTCCACCGCGTTGATGCTGGGCGTGCCGGCGCAGCTGGCCGGTTGCCCGCAGGTGGTGCTGTGCACCCCGCCGCGCGCCGACGGCAGTGCCGATCCGGCAGTGCTGGTAGCCGCCCGCCTGACCGGCGTGCAGCGCGTGTTCAAGCTGGGCGGCGCGCAGGCGATCGCGGCGATGGCCTATGGCACGGCCAGCATTCCGGCCTGCGACAAGCTGTTCGGGCCGGGCAACAGCTTCGTTACCGAAGCCAAGCAGCAGGTCGCACAGGACGGCGCCGCCGCCATCGACATGCCTGCCGGTCCTTCGGAGGTGCTGGTGATTGCCGATGCTGGCGCCAATCCGGCGTTCGTCGCCGCCGACCTGCTGTCGCAGGCCGAGCACGGTCCGGATTCTCAGGTGCTGCTGCTGACCGACGACGCCGTGATGCTGGCGGCGGTCGAAGCCGAGGTTGAGCGCCAGGTGGCCCTGCTGCCGCGCCAGCAGATCGCGCGCCAGGCACTGTCGGCATCGCGGCTGGTGCAGGTCGATGCGTTGGACGAGGCGTTCGCGATCAGCAACCGCTATGCACCAGAGCACCTGATCCTGGCCCTGCGTGATCCGCGCGCATGGCTGGACAAGGTGCAGGCGGCCGGCTCGGTGTTCCTGGGCGATTACACCCCCGAAGCACTGGGTGACTACTGCAGCGGCACCAACCACGTATTGCCCACCGCCGGTGCCGCGCGTGCCTACAGCGGCGTGAGCGTTGCCAGCTTCCAGAACCTGATCAGCGTGCAGAGCGCCAGCGCCGCCGGCCTGGCCGCGATCGGCGGCTGCGCGCGCATCATCGCCCGTGCCGAAGGCCTGGATGCGCACGAGCGTGCCGTTGCGTTGCGCATGGAGGTGGCGGCATGAGCGCGGCGATCGATGAGGTGCTGGCACTGGTGCGCCCGGACCTGCAGGCCTTCGCCGGCTACAGCTCGGCACGCAGCGCGGCGGTGCAGGGCGAGGTCTGGTTGAATGCCAATGAGTCGGCCTGGGCCAATGCGGCCGATACCGCAGGCAGCAGCCGGCGCTATCCGGAGCCGCAGCCGCTCGCGCTGCGCGAGGGACTGGCGGCGCTGTACGGCGTGACGCCACAGCAGCTGCTGATCGGTCGCGGCAGCGACGAAGCCATTGATCTGCTGGTGCGTGCGCTGTGCGTGCCGGGTCGCGATGGCGTGCTGGTCACGCCGCCGGTGTTTGGCATGTACGCCGTCTGCGCACGCCTGCAGGGTGCCGCCTTGATTGAAGTGCCGCTGGTGGACAGCGAGGATGGACTGCGCACCGATCTGGATGCGGTGATCGACGCGGCCAAGGCGCAGGGTGCCAAGCTGGTGTTCCTGTGTGCGCCGTCGAACCCGGCCGGCAGTGACATCGCCCTGGATGAGGTCGAGCGCGTGGCGGTTGCGCTGCGCGGGCAGGCGCTGGTCGTGGTGGACGAGGCCTATGTCGAGTATGCACAACGGCCCTCGGCGACCACGTTGCTGGCCGCGCACGCCAATCTGGCGGTGCTGCGCACGCTGTCGAAGGCGCACGCGCTCGCGGCCGCCCGCGTTGGCACGCTGATCGCTGCCCCGGAGCTGATTGCCCTGCTGCGTCGCTGCCAGGCGCCGTACCCGGTACCGACGCCGTGCGCGGAACTGGCCGTGCAGGCACTGCAGCCGGCCGCGCTGGCGCGCACCGCCGAGCGCGTGACCACGGTGATCGCCGAGCGCGAGCGCCTGCGTGCAGCTCTGGCCGGCCTGCCCGGCGTGTGCCGGGTGTATGCCTCGGCCGGCAACTACCTGCTGGTCCGCTTCGCCGATCCCCAGTCCGCGTTCGATACGCTGCTGGCTGCAGGCGTGGTGGTGCGCGACCAGCGCGCTGCGCCGCAGCTGGGTGATGCGCTGCGCATCAGCATCGGCAGCCCCGAAGAGAATGGCCGCGTGCTTGCGGCCCTGTCGGCGCGGAGGGCCGCAGCATGACCCCGATCCTGTTCATTGACCGCGACGGCACCCTCATCGAGGAGCCGTCCGACTTCCAGATCGACGCCTACGAAAAGCTGCGCTTCGTGCCGCAGGTGATCCCGGCGCTGCTGAAGCTGCGTGATGCCGGCTACCAGTTCGTGATCGTCACCAACCAGGATGGCCTCGGCAGCGACAGCTACCCGCGCGCCAGCTTCGATGGCCCCAACGACCTGATGCTGCAGATCTTCGAGAGCCAGGGCATCACCTTCCGTGACGTGCTGATCGATTCCAGCTGGCCGCAGGACAATGCGCCGACCCGCAAGCCGGGCATCGGCCTGATGACCGCCTACCTGCAGGACCGCAGCATCGACTGGGCACGCTCGGGCATGGTCGGTGACCGCATCACCGACCTGCAGTTTGCCGCCAACCTCAACATCCGTGGTTTCCAGCTGCGCACCGCGCAGTTTGGTGGGGAGTGGGACTGGCCGGGCATCGCCCATGCGCTGGCCGACGCGCCGCGCACCGCCGTTGTCCAGCGCAACACCAAAGAAACGAAGATCCGCGTTGAGCTGGACCTGGACCGCGCGGGTGATGCACGCATTGCCACCGGCCTGCCGTTCTTCGACCACATGCTGGAGCAGATCGGCAAGCACGGCGGCTTCGCGCTGGACATCCAGGCCGAGGGTGACCTGCACATCGACGAGCACCACACCATCGAGGACACCGGGCTGGCCCTGGGCCAGGCCCTGCGCGAGGCGTTGGGCGACAAGCGCGGCATTGGCCGTTACGGCTTCACCCTGCCCATGGACGAGACCCTGGCCAGCGCTGCGCTGGACTTCAGCGGCCGCCCCTATTTCGTGTTCGAGGGCGAGTTCAAGCGCGAGCGCGTGGGCGATATGCCGACCGAGCTGGTGCCGCACTTCTTCCGTTCGCTGTGCGATGCCAGCGGTTTGAACCTCAACCTGCAGGTGCGTGGCGACAACGATCACCACAAGGTGGAGGCCTGCTTCAAGGCGCTGGCGCGCGCGCTGCGTCCGGCGCTGGCCCGGCAGGGCACGGCACTGCCGAGTACCAAGGGGGCGTTGTGAGCGATGTTGCGCTGATCGATGCCGGTGGCGCCAACCTGGGCTCGGTGCGCTACGCACTGGAGCGCCTGGGCGCGACGGTGCGGCTGGTGCGCGATGCGGACGGCCTGGTTGGTGCGCGGCGGGTGATCCTGCCCGGCGTCGGCGCCGCCGGTCCCGGCATGCAGCGCCTGCACGCTCAGGGCCTGGTGGAACCGCTGCAGCGACTGGAGGTGCCGCTGATGGGCATCTGCCTTGGCATGCAGCTGCTGTTCGAACGCTCCGAGGAAGCGGGCGTAGAGACACTGGGGCTTGTTCCAGGCGTGGTGCGCAAGCTGGTGCCAGCCTGTGGCATCCGCGTGCCGCACATGGGCTGGAACCGCCTGCTGCCGCTGCGCGAATCGTTGTTGCTGCAGGGCGTGCCGGAACGCGCCAGCGCCTACTTCGTGCACAGCTATGCGGCGCCGCTCAATACCCACACCGTCGCTGCCTGCGACCACGGTGGCCTGTTCACCGCCGTGGTGGAGCAGGGGCGCTACTACGGCGCACAGTTCCATCCCGAGCGCTCCGGCGAGACCGGCTCGCTGATGCTGCGCAACTTCCTCGAGGGCACTGCTGCATGAGTTTCATCGTCTACCCCGCGCTGGATATCCGCGACGGCCGCGTGGTGCGGCTGCGCCAGGGCGACTACGCGCAGGAAACCTCCTATGGGGATGACCCTGTGCCGCGCGCGCAGGCCTTCGCCGCGCAGGGCGCGCAGTGGATGCACCTGGTCGACCTGGATGCCGCACGGGCCGGTGGCTACACGCTGGCGCCGCTGTTGGCATCCATTCGCGCGCAGACCCCGCTGCAGGTGCAGACCGGCGGTGGCGTGCGCGGCCGCGACGATGTGGCGCGCATCCTCGAAGCTGGCGCCGGCCGCGTGGTGGTGGGTTCGCTGGCGGTGCGTCGTCCCGATGAAGTGGTCGGCTGGCTGGAGGAATTCGGCGCCGATCGCATCACGATTGCGCTGGACGCGCGCCAGGACGCACAGGGGCAATGGCAGCTGCCGGTGCACGGATGGACCGAGAACGCCGGGGTGACCCTGGATGACCTGGCCCGGCGCTACGCGCACGCCGGCATGCGCCATCTGCTGTGCACCGACATCGCCCGCGACGGCATGCTGGCCGGGCCCAACATCAGCCTGTACCAGCACCTGTCGGCGCTGTTGCCGGGTGTGGCGGTGCAGGCGTCCGGTGGCATCCGTGACGTGGCCGATGTGGCCGAGGCGCGTGCTGCCGGCTGCGGCGGTGCCATCCTCGGCAAGGCACTGCTGGAGCAGCGCATGGACCTGAGCGAGGCGTTGGCATGTTGAGCCGCCGCATCATTCCGTGCCTGGACGTGCGCGATGGCCGCGTGGTCAAGGGCGTGCGCTTCCGCGATCACGTCGACATGGGCGACATCGCCGAGTTGGCACAGCGCTATCGCGACCAGGGCGCGGACGAGCTGGTGTTCTATGACATCGGCGCCAGTCCCGAGGCACGGTCGGTTGACGTCGCCTGGATCGAGCGCATCGCGCGCCTGATCGACATTCCGTTCTGTGTGGCCGGTGGCATCGACAGCGTGGAAACCGCGCGCCGCGTGCTGTTCGCCGGTGCCGACAAGGTGTCGATCAATTCGCCGGCGCTGGGCCGGCCGGAGCTGATCACCGAGCTGGCGGACGAGTTCGGCGTGCAGTGCGTTGTGGTGGGGGTCGATTCGGTGCGCGAGGCCGACGGGCAATGGCGGGTGCGTCGTTTCAGCGGCGATCCGGACAAGACCCAGGCGGTGCCGCTGCGCACGCTCGACTGGATCGTCGAAGCGCAACGGCGTGGAGCCGGTGAGATCGTGCTGAACTGCATGGACAGCGACGGTGTGCGCCGTGGCTACGATGTCGTGCAGCTGCAGCAGGCGCGGGCGCTGTGCCAGGTGCCGCTGATTGCCTCCGGTGGTGCCGGAGCGATGGAGCACTTCGCCGACGCCTTCGACCAGGCCGACGTCGACGGTGCGTTGGCGGCCAGTGTGTTCCACAGCGGCGCCATCGCCATTCCAGAATTGAAGCGCTACCTGCGCGGACAGCAGATCGAGGTGCGGGATGTCTATTGAAGTGAGGCCATCGCTGGATGCGCTGCAGGCGCTGGACTGGGGCAAGGACGACGGCCTGCTGCCGGCCGTGGTGCAGGATGCCGATACCCTGCAGGTGCTGATGCTGGGCTATGTCAGCGCCGAATCGCTGGCGGCTACGCTGGCCATCGGCCACATGACCTTTTTCAGTCGCAGCAAGCAGCGGTTGTGGACCAAGGGCGAGCAGTCCGGCAACGTGCTGGTGGTGCAGTCGATCCGTGTCGACTGCGACGCCGATACGCTGCTGGTGATGGCGCGCCCGGCCGGGCCGACCTGCCACACCGGTGCCGAGAGCTGTTTCGACCAGGCGCCGAAGGATTTCCTGGGTGGGCTGGGCCAGCTGGTGGCCATGCGTGACGCGCAGCGCCCTCCCGGCAGCTACACCACCAGCATGTTTGAAGGCGGCATCCGCCGCATCGCGCAGAAGGTGGGTGAGGAGGGCGTGGAGACCGCATTGGCCGCCGTGGCGCAGGATGATGAGGCATTGCTGGGCGAGGCGTCGGACCTGCTGTACCACCTGCTGGTGCTGCTGCGCGCGCGCGGGCTGTCGCTGGATGATGCGCGCGCGGTGCTGGAAAAACGCCATCGTTGAAGCGTGGTAGTGCCGGCCGCTGGCCGGCAACCAGCCGATGCCCGACGATCATGAGGTTGCCGGCCAGCGGCCGGCACTACCGGGAATGCGTCACCGCGTGCGCGATGTCATCAACGGAATCTACAATAGGCGGTCTTTCTTTCCCGGACCGCCCATGAAACTGCCTGCCGCCTGGCTGTGCTGCCTGTTGCTGACCTCGCCGGCCTGGGCCGCGGACACCGTGGTCAGCGGCAAGGTCTATCTGGAGCGTGACGGCAAGCCCGGCCGCGGTGCGACCGATCCGGGCCTGGCCGGGGTGCAGGTTTCCAACGGCGAGACCATCGTCAAGACTGCCGCTGACGGCAGCTACAGCCTGCCGGTGCGCGACGGCCAGACCGTATTCGTGATCAAGCCCGATGCCTACGCCTTCCCGAAGGCGGCGGACGGCCTGCCTTCGTTCTGGCGCCACTACCGCCCGACCGGCTCGCCGGCGCTGAAGTACGGCGGCATCGCCGCGACCAGCGACGTCACCCGCAACTGGGACTTCGCCCTGCAGTCGGATCGCCATGACAGTCGCCGTGGTTTCCAGATGCTGGTGTTCACCGATTCGCAGACCGCCAGCCTGAAGGACATCGGCTACTACCAGCAGTCGATCGTGGCGCCGCTGGTCGGCCAGACCAGGGCACGCATGGGCACCACCCTGGGCGACATCGTCAACGACGACCTGACCCTGTACCCGGCGATCAACAAGGTCACCACCGAACTCGGCGTGCCGTGGTTCCACGTGCCGGGCAACCATGACCTCGACTTCGATGCGGCCAGCGACGAACACTCACTGGACAGCTGGCGCAACATCTACGGCCCGGACACCTACGCGGTGGAAGAGGGCGGCGCCAGTTTCGTGTTCCTGGACGACGTGGTGTACGACCCCAAGGCCAGGCCGAAGTACGTCGGCGGTCTGCGCGAAGACCAGTTCGCCTTCCTCGCCAGCTACCTGAAGGGCCTGCACAAGGACCGCCTGCTGGTGCTGGGCATGCACATCCCGCTGTTCGACGCGGCGCCGGGGCGCGAGACCTTCCGCCATGCTGACCGCCAGCGCCTGTTCGACCTGCTGAAGGACTTCCGCAACGTACTGGTGCTCAGCGGCCACAGCCACACCCAGCAGCACGTCTACCACGGTAAGGCCGAGGGCTGGAACGGCGACAAGCCGCTGCACGAATACAACGTCGGTGCCAACTGCGGTGCGTTCTGGTCGGGCGTGAAGAATGCCGCTGGCGTGCCGGACAGCACCATGAGCGACGGCACGCCGAAGGGCTATGCATTGCTCGACGTGGCCGGCAACGGCAGCTATCGCCTGCAGTACCGCGTGGCCGGCAGGCAGGCCAGCGAGCAGATCGGCCTGCACGCGCCGAAGGTGCTGCGCCAGGGGGCCTACCCGGCGTGGGGTGTCTACGCCAACGTCTACATGGGCGAGGATCGGAGCGTGGTCGAGTACCGCGTCGATGGCGGCGCCTGGCAGCCGATGAAGCAGGTCAGCCAGCCCGACCCTCGCCTGATGGTGGAGAACGTGGCCGATGATCTGGCCAGCAGCCTGCGCGGCTACGACCGTTCACCGGAGGCCACTGCATCGCCGCACCTGTGGCGTGGCGCGCTGCCGACCGATCTTGCAGTGGGCAGCCATAAGGTCGAGGTACGCTCCACCCAGCCTGATGGCGCAGTGTTCACCGCCACCACCAGCTACAGCCTGCAGACTGCCCAGCCCTGACCCCCGCGCACCAGCGCTCCAGCGAAAGGACCCCGCATGGATATCCGCTTCATGGCCGGCACCACACCGGTGACCCTCAGCCGCCACTGGTTCACCGGCGCGATGCTGCTGCAGAGCGCCACCGAGAAGGTCTGGGTGCAGCACCCGCTGCATCCGGGCACCCACTTCTCGTTCTCGCTGGTACAGTCGTGGCTGCGCCACATCGCCGGCCACGAAGTGCTGGTCGAGCGCACCCGGCCGCTGCTGTTCGCCGGCTTCCGCCCGCAGCGCCTGCGCGTGCTGGTGGATGGGGTGCAGGTGGCCGAACAGGAAGGCATGTAGGTTCACCTGAACCACCGGCGCGCTAGGCAAAGCCGTCCCGATGCCTGAGAATCGGGGCGATTCAATCGATCCAAGCAGGCCAGCGTGACCATCGCAGCAGCGTCAACGGTTTCCTCCGACTCCGCCCGCGGCGGTCTTCCGCGCCGTCTGGTCGTCGCCGATGTCGGCGGCACCTTTGCCCGGCTCGCGCTGGCAGAAACCCGACCCGGCCAGACGCCGCTGCTGGGCAGCCACCGTACCTATGCCTGTGCCGAGCATTCCAGCCTGGCCGCGATCCTGGCCGATTTCACCGCCGGCCTCGGCCAACCGGTGCAGACCGCGGTGGTCGCCATCGCTGGCCTGCTGGATGGCGATGTGCTGATCAACTCGAACCTGCCGTGGACGGTCTCGCTGTCGGCCACCCGCGCGCAGTCCGGGCTGCACGAACTGCAGCTGATCAATGATTTCGAAGCGGTGGCGCTGGCCATCCCCTACCTGCAGCCGGAAACCCTGGTGCCACTGAACGGCGACGCCGATCCGGCGCAGGCCTTCCCGGCGCTGGTACTGGGCGCGGGTACCGGGCTGGGCGCCGCGCTGCGTTTCGCTGATGGCGAGCGTCCGGTGCTGGCCAGCGAGATCGGTCATGCCGCGCTGGGCGCCGGCAACGCGCTGGAACTCCAGGTGCTGGGCCGCCTGCTGCAGCGTTGGCCGCACGTGGACAACGAACGCGTGCTGTCCGGCAGCGGCCTGATGAACCTGTATCCGTGCCTGTGCGAACTGCGCGGCGTCACCCCGGTGTGGAACAGTACGGAGGCGCTGATCGGTGCCGCGCGTAGCGGTGAGGATGCACTGGCGGTGGAAACGTTGCAGGTCTTCTGTGCGTGGCTGGGCAGCCTGGCCGGCGACGCGGCAATCGCCGTCGGCGCGCGCTCGGTGTACCTGGCCGGTGGCATTTCCGCGCATGTGCAGGATTTCCTGGCCGATGGCCGCTTCCGTGAGCGCTTCCTCAACAAGGGCGTGCTGACCGAGGTGCTGCGCCAGGTGCCGGTGTGGCGCGTGGAGCATGGCCAGCTGGGCGTGCTTGGCGCAGCGGTCTGGCACGCCGCACGGCAGCCCACGCACGACTGATCGGCAGGGTTGGCATCGGGCCGGCCGTGCATTGCAGACTGGGAGGGGAAAATGGTGGATCGCAGGCAGTTCCTGCAGGCCGGTGCACTGGTCGCAGGCATGGCGGCATTGCCGGGCGTGCAGGCGCGCACGCAGGGTGGGGCCCGGGTGGTCTCCACCTGGGACTTCGGCGTACCGGCCAACCAGACCGCATGGAAGGTGCTGGCGCAGGGGGGCAGCGCGCTGGATGCGGTGGAGGCGGGCGCACGCTGGGCCGAGAGCGAGCTGTGCAACCCCACCGTTGGCCATTGCGGCAATCCGGATCGCGACGGCGTGCTGAGCCTGGATGCGAGCATCATGGACGGCGATGGCCGTTGCGGTGCAGTGGCCGCGCTGGTGGACATCCTGCATCCGGTGTCGGTGGCCCGCAAAGTGATGGAGAACAGCCCGCATGTGCTGCTGGTCGGCGAGGGCGCGCAGCAGTTTGCGGTGCAGCAGGGGTTCGAGCGCAAGCATCTGCTGACGCCGCAGGCCGAAGCGGCCTGGCGCGAGTGGCTGAAGACCGAGAAGTACCAGCCGCAGATCAATGCCGAGCGCCGTGGCATTCCCGGCAACAGCGACAACCACGACACCATCGGCATGCTGGCACTGGATGCCAAGGGCCGGCTGGCCGGTGCCTGCACCACCAGCGGCATGGCGTGGAAACTGCACGGTCGCGTTGGCGACAGTCCGATCATCGGCGCCGGCCTGTACGTCGACAACGACGTCGGCGCGGCCACTGCTTCGGGTGTGGGTGAGGAGATGATCCGCAACGCGGCTTCGTTCCTGGTGGTCGAGCTGATGCGCCAGGGGCGTTCACCGGCGCAGGCCTGCCGTGAAGCCATCGACCGCGTGGTGCGCAAGCGCCCGGAAGCGAGCAGAACGTTGCAGGTGTGCTTCCTGGCCATGAACAAGCAGGGCGAGGTCGGCGCCTACGCGCTGCATCGTGGCTTCGTCTATGCGGTGTGCGATGCGCAGCGCCAGGATGACCTGCGTGACTCGCCGTCGATCTACACGAGCACCCAGGCGTGAGTACGCGGCGGACCCTGGAGATCGCCAGCAACTCGCTGGCCTCGGCGCTGGCTGCGCAGGCTGGCGGCGCCGACCGCATCGAACTGTTCGACAACCTGGCCGAGGGCGGCACCACGCCGTCGTTCGCCAGCATCGCGATGGCCCGCGAGCGCCTGTCGATTCCGCTGTTCGTGCTGGTGCGGCCACGCCCGGGCGACTTCCACTACGACGCGCTGGAAACCGAACTGATGCTGCGTGACATCGCGCAGTGCCGCGCGCTGGGTTGCGATGGTGTGGTGATCGGCGCGCTGGACGTGCAGGGCGGCATCGACCTGGCGCTGTGCCGGGAACTGGTGCAGGCCGCCGGGCCGTTGCAGGTGACCTTCCATCGCGCCTTCGACGCCGCCCGCGATCTGCCGGCGGCGCTGGAGCAGGTGATCGGGCTGGGCTGCCAGCGCGTGCTGACCTCGGGCGGGCAGGCCAGCGCCGAGGCCGGTGCCGATGTGCTGGCGGGCCTGGTCACCCAGGCGGCGGGGCGCATCACGGTGATGGCTGGCGCCGGATTGGCCCCGGGCAACATCGCAACCGTCGCGCGGCAGACCGGCTGTACCGAACTGCACGCCTCCGCAAAAGGCCTGCGCCGCTCGGCGATGCAGTTCCAGAACCCGGCGCTGCGCGGTCTGGACCCGGACTGGAGCCAGACCGCCACCGCTACCGTGGCCGCGCTGCGGCAGGCGCTGGACGGCTGATCGAATCCGTCGGGCATGGCCCGGGGTCAGATCCCTTCTGCGAAGGGATCTGACCCCTGTCGCAACCCCGGCCGCAGGCACGCGACGGACAAAACCGTTCCGCGCGCGATTGTCGTGATCATGTCACTACTTCGTGCGCCGTTCTGTCAGCGATGCGTCGCAACTCTTTGATTGTTCTGGACACCGGCAGCCGATAGCGACAATCCGCCGGCTGTTGCTGCATTGCCGCATGCCGGGCGTGGTTCAGCTGTGCTTTAGTTTGGATCGATCCACAGGGGAGGTGCCATATCGGTCGTGAACCGATCCAAGCGCCTGGATCCGTTGTAGTGCCGCGCCACCGCCCGCCCGTGCGTCCACATCTTCGAAGAGCAACCACCCATGGCTCAGATCGTCCACAAGCGTCGCCACCTGCTGTCCCAGGCCCTGATCCTGGCCCTGTTGCCGCTGGCAGCCAGCGCGCAGGAAGCTGCCAGTTCGTCCACCAAGGATCTGGACGCGGTCACCGTCACCGGCTCGCGCATCAAGCGCGCCAGCGTCGAGGGCCCGGCGCCGGTCAACGTGATCACCGCCGCGCAGATCCAGAAGGAAGGCTTTGTCAGCGTGTACGACGCGCTGAAGACCCTCACCGAGGCCACAGGCACCGTTGAAGCCGCATCGCAATGGGGCTCGCATACGCCCAATGCCAGCGGCCTGAACCTGCGCGGGATGGGCCCGAACCGCTCGCTGCTGCTGGTCAATGGCCGTCGTGTAGCGGATTACCCGCTGCCCTACGGTGGCGAAACCAACTTCTCCAACTACGGCAACATTCCGGCCGCGGCGGTGGAGCGCATTGAAGTGCTGACCGGTGGCGCCTCGGCCATCTACGGTTCGGATGCGATCGCCGGCGTGGTCAACGTCATCCTCAAGACCAACTACGACGGCGACGAAGTGCGCGTGCGCGGCGGCACTTCCACCGAAGGCGGACGTGATACCTGGGATCTGTCCTGGGCCGGTGGCAAGACCGGCGACAACTGGAGCGTGACCTACGCGCTGCAGTACACCAAGCGCGACCCGCTGTTCGGGCGTGATCGCCCGCAGATGGACGATGCCGACGATGCGCCGTACCCGTCCTGGAACATGGAACAACGCAAGGTCGGCTTCCGTCCCACCGCCGGTCTGGCGCTGATCGATCCGACCACGGGCCAGCGCCTGGCGCCGCCCACCGGCACCTGCGAAAAATTCGACGGCGAGTATTACACCGCCGATCGATTGGTCTACAACTACGCCGCCAACCGCATCACCAACACCGGCCGCCTGTGCGGCATGAGCGCCGACTACGCCAACTGGCTGCTTACCGGCGGCGCCGAGAACGTGTCCGGAAACCTGTACGCCACCTTCGATTTCAGCAATGACCTGCAGGTCTGGACCAACCTGGCGGTGTATCGCTCCGAAGCGATCTGGGGCACCAATCCGCCCGGCGTGTCGCTGATCGACGATGACAACGGCTATTACTGGGATGCCAACCGCAACCGGCCGATCCTGGGCGTGCGCCAGTTCACCCCGAACGAAGTCGGGGGCCTGGATACGCTGCGCAACACCAACCGCGAACTGTCCTGGGACTGGAGCGCGGGCCTGCGCGGGCGCCTGGCCGACCGTTTTGACTGGAGTGCCACGGTGGGGCGTTCCTATTACCGCGTGGAAGAACGGCAGAACGTGGTCGACAAGCAGAAGTCGTATGACTACTTCCTTGGCCCGCGCCTGGGCACCACCGCCGATGGCGAGGCGATCTATGCGTTGAACGAATCGCGCTGGTGGAACCCGCTGACGCCGGACCAGTACTGGCAGATGGGGACCGTGGCGAAGAACCGCGCGGCGTCATGGGTCAACCAGGCGTCGGCGGATATCACCGGCGAGCTGTTCCAGGGCTGGGCCGGCCCGATTTCGTTTGCGGCGGTGGCTGAAGTCGCGCAGCAGGGCTATCACCTCAGTCCGGACCCGCGCGCTGGCATCGACTTCGACCTGCAGAATGTCGATCGCGGCGGCGGTGAGCGTACCCGCTACTCGGCCGGCGTCGAGTTCAAGATCCCGCTGTTGGACAGCGTGACCGCCACTGCGGCCGCGCGCTACGACCGCTATGGCAACTACAAGGCCGATGACAGCAGCGAAGCGCTGGACATCGGCAGCCAGAAGGAAACCACCTGGAACGTCGGCCTGGAATGGCGCCCGGTCGAATCGCTGCTGGTGCGTGGCTCATACGCCACCAGCTTCCATGCGCCGGACATGCATTACCTGCTGGGCCAGCCGAGCAGTTCGGAAGTGCAGACCTATGACCGCCTGCGCTGCATCCAGAGCGGCGCGTACCTGGTCAACAACTGTGGCGTGGGCAACACCGACGTCTGGTACACGTTCGACGTGAACCGGCGTGGGACGCCGCTGCTGCGCTCGGAGACCGGTGATTCGTGGACGGTCGGCTTCGTCTGGGACGTGCTGCCGAACCTGTCGGTCAGTGCCGACTACTGGGCGATCAAGCTGGAAGACATGATCGTCGACGTCGGCGCCGATGAGGTGCTGGCCAGCGAGGCCGGCTGCCTGACCGGCAAGAACATGGACGGTACGCCATGGGCCAACCCGGCCGGTGGCGAGTACTGCGCCGGCATCCTGGCCCGCGTGAACCGTGACAGCAACGGTCGCCTGGTATCGATCGAGCGCGGCCCGTTCAACCTGGCCAGCCGCGAGGTGCGCGGCATCGACCTGACCGCGCGCTATCGCCTGGAAACCGCGCGGTGGGGCAGCTTCCAGCTGGGCGTGAACTACACCAACCAGATCTCGACCAAGGAGCAACGCTACGCCGCCGACCCGAATCCGGAACGCCGCGATCGCGACCTGCGCAGCAAGCTGCGCGCGAGCCTGGCCTGGCAGCGCGGCAACTGGAACGCCAACGTCTATGCCGACCGCATCGGTTCGGTGCCGGGCGTGCGCTACCACTGGGGTACCGACCGCCTGGACAACCCCGGTGGCTGCCTGCCGTTCGCCGATGGCTACGTGCCCAGTGACAGCCCGTCGCTGAACTGCCTGGAGCCGGCACGGCTGCCGGATGGTTCGGTGAACCCGAACCCCAACGCCGGGCAGCAGACGGCGCGCTACTACGGTCGAGTGGGGCCGTTCATCACCTGGAACTTCAACGTGGGCTACCAGCTGACCGAACACGCGAAGGTAAACGTGTACGTCAACAACGCCTTCAACGCCGCCAGCTGGAACCACAAGGACCCGTACAAGCTGGATTACGACTTCGCTCCGACCCGCCTGCTGGGCGCGGTCGGCCGCGAGTTCGCGTTGGAGTATGTGTTCACCTTCTGAGGTGACCTGCCTCCGCCGGTAGGTCCACGCCATGCGTGGATATGGACACCCGGGTGCCCATTCAGGAAATGCGGACAGGCTGGATTTGACCTTCCCACGATGGCAAGGTTTAGCCTGTCCGCATCCAGAAGGAGCCCCGGGAATCCGATCATGAGCACGCCCCGCGCCACTGCAGCCCCCGCAAGCCCTGCCACCATCAGCCTGCCCATCGAGGGCATGACCTGTGCCAGCTGTGTCGGCCGGGTCGAGGCGGCGCTGTCCAGGGTCGAAGGCGTGGGCAGTGTTTCGGTCAATCTGGCCACCGAGCGCGCGGATATCCGCCCGTCCGGTCCGGTCGATCGGGCCGCGTTGATCCAGGCGGTGGAGCGGGTGGGCTACGACGTGCCCGCTGCCACCACCGAGCTGTCGGTCGAGGGCATGACCTGTGCGTCCTGCGTGGGCCGAGTCGAACGTGCGCTGTTGGCCGTGCCCGGCGTCAGCCAGGCCAGCGTGAACCTGGCCACGGAGCGCGCCACGGTGCGTGGCGTGGCGGAAGTTGCAGCGCTGGTCGCCGCGATCGACAAGGCCGGCTATGACGCACGCGTGATTGAAGCCGGCGTGCAGTCCGATGACGAGGCCGCGGAAAAGAAGGATGCCGAGCGCGCCGAACTGAAGCGCGACCTGATCGTGGCGTCCGCGCTGGCGCTGCCGGTGTTCGTGCTGGAGATGGGGTCGCACCTGATCCCCGGCATGCACGAATGGGTGATGTCCACCATCGGCATGCAGGCCAGCTGGTACCTGCAGTTCGTGCTGACCGCGCTGGTGCTCGCCATCCCGGGCCGCCGCTTCTACCAGAAGGGCATCCCCGCGCTGCTGCGGCTGGCGCCGGACATGAATTCGCTGGTGGCGGTGGGCACTGCCGCAGCGTTTGGCTACTCGGTGGTGGCCACGTTCCTGCCGACGCTGTTGCCGGCGGGCACGGTGAACGTCTACTACGAAGCAGCGGCGGTGATCGTTGCGCTGATCCTGCTCGGCCGCTTCCTTGAGGCCCGGGCCAAGGGCCGCACCTCCGAGGCGATCAAGCGACTGGTCAATCTGCAGGCGAAGGTTGCCCACGTGGTCCGTGACGGCCGGACGGTGGATGTCCCGGTCAATGAAGTGCTGAGCGGCGACGTGGTGGAAGTGCGCCCGGGCGAGCGCGTGCCGGTCGACGGCGAGGTGGTCGAGGGCCGCAGCTACATCGACGAGTCGATGATCAGCGGCGAGCCGATCCCGGTCGAGAAGCAGCCGGGCAGCAGCGTGGTGGGCGGTACGGTCAACCAGAAGGGCGCACTGACGGTACGTGCCACGGCGGTGGGCGCGCAGACCATGCTGGCGCAGATCATCCGCATGGTCGAACAGGCGCAGGGCTCGAAGCTGCCGATCCAGGCGGTGGTCGACAAGGTCACCCTGTGGTTCGTGCCGGCGGTGATGCTGGCCGCGCTGGCGACCTTCGCAGTCTGGCTGATCTTCGGGCCCTCGCCAGCGCTGAGCTTCGCGCTGGTCAATGCGGTGGCGGTGCTGATCATTGCCTGCCCGTGCGCGATGGGGTTGGCGACGCCGACCTCGATCATGGTCGGGACCGGCCGTGGCGCCGAGATGGGTGTGCTGTTCCGCAAGGGTGAAGCGCTCCAGTTGTTGAAGGATGCACAGGTGGTGGCGGTGGACAAGACCGGCACGCTGACCGAAGGGCGCCCGCGCCTGACCGATCTGGAGATTGCTGCCGGCTTCGATCACAACACGGTGCTGGCGGCAGTTGCCGCAACGGAGTCGCGCTCGGAGCATCCCATCGCCCGCGCGATTGTTGATGCCGCGACCGGCCAGGGCATCGCGTTGCCGGGCATGGTCGACTTCGAATCGGTCACCGGCATGGGCGTGCGGGCCAGTGTCGAGGGTGCACGCGTGGAGGTCGGTGCCGATCGCTTCATGCGCGACCTGGGCGTGGACATCACTTTGTTTGCGACGCTGGCGGCAGAGCTGGGCATCCAGGGCAAGTCGCCGCTGTATGCCGCCATCGACGGCCGCCTGGCCGCAATCATCGCGGTATCCGATCCGATCAAGCCGAGCACGCCGGCCGCAATCGCGGCACTGCATCAGCTTGGCCTTAAGGTGGCGATGATCACCGGTGACAACGCTGGTACCGCGCAGGCGATCGCGCGCCAGCTCGGCATCGACGACGTGGTGGCCGAGGTGCTGCCGGAAGGCAAGGTCGAGGCGGTGCGCCGCTTGAAGGCCACACATGGCCATGTCGCCTTCGTCGGCGACGGTATCAACGATGCGCCGGCGCTGGCCGAGGCCGATGTCGGCCTGGCCATCGGCACCGGCACCGATATCGCGGTCGAGTCGGCCGATGTCGTGCTGATGTCGGGCAACCTGCAGGGCGTGCCGAATGCCATTGCACTATCGAAGGCGACGCTGGGCAACATCCGCCAGAACCTGTTCTGGGCCTTCGCTTACAACACCGCATTGATTCCGGTGGCGGCCGGCGTGCTGTATCCGGTCTGGGGCGTGCTGCTCTCGCCGGTGTTCGCGGCCGGTGCGATGGCACTGTCCAGCGTGTTCGTGCTGGGCAACGCGCTGCGCCTGCGCCGCTTCCAGCCGCCGATGGCGGACGCCCCCGCCGCGATCCATTGAGGGAGAACCGCATGAATATCGGTGAAGCCGCCAAGGCCTCCAGCGTGTCGGCGAAAATGATCCGCTACTACGAACAGATCGGCCTGATTCCTGCGGCTGATCGCACCGAGTCGGGCTACCGGGCGTACTCGCAGGCGGACATCCACCGCCTGCGCTTCATCCGCCGCGCGCGCGACCTCGGCTTCCAGGTGGCCGAGATCACCGATCTGCTGGGCCTGTGGAACGACACCTCGCGGCACAGCGCCGACGTCAAGCACCTGGCCGAACAGCACATTGCCGACCTGGAGCAACGCATCGAGCACATGCGGCAGATGGCCGACACGTTGAAATCGTTGATCAGTTGTTGTGCGGGCGACGAGCGCCCGGAATGCCCGATCCTGGAGCGGTTGGGCGAAGACCATGATGCCCCGGTGCCGGTCGTCGCCGCCAAGACCGGCGCGGTGCGGCGACGCGCACAGAAGCATTGAATCGATATCGCGTGCATGAAAAAGCCCGCCGGGTGCAGCAGCACCGGGCGGGCTTTTCTGTGTGAGACGGGGGCAGGGGATCAGGCAGTACGCGGCGGGAAGCCGGCATCGTTCACCGCGGCGAACACCTGTTCCTGCGACGCGGTGGTCTGCACCTTGACCAGCCCGGTCGGCGGATCGGCCACCACGCTGGCGTTCGGATCGATCTGCTGGATCGCACGGGTCACGCTGCGCGCACAGCCGCCGCAGGTCATGCCGTCGACATGGAATTCCATCTGTAGCTCCTTCGCTGCTCTTGGGATGCGACCAGTGTGCACCTTCCAACGATGGCAGGGTCAAGCGCCGGGCTGAACGACAGGCAAGGCGCCGACAAAAAACGGCAGCCACCTGTACCAGCGCGGCTGCCGTGGAGGAACGTCCCCGCCAGGGCGGGGCGTGGGGTGCACCGGGGCGCGCCCGGGCAACCCGGTGTTGCCTTAGAACTTCCAGGTAGCGCCGAAGTACAGCTGGCGGCCTGCATAGGTATTGGAGATCAGGCGTGCCTTGGTGTCGCTTCCCAGGTGCACGCGCTGCTCCGACTTGGTGGCATTGATCACCGATGCGGTCAGGGTCCAGTCCGGGGTCAGGTTGTAGGCCACGTTCAGGTCCAGCTGGTCATACGGCTCGGTGTAGACGGTGAGGCCATTGTTGAGCCCACCGACCACCTGGCCGCGACGGTTGAACGAGGCGCGCGCGAGGAACTTCTCGTTCTCGTAGAAGACCGTCACGTTGGCCTGGTTCTTGGCGCTGCCGACCAGCGGCGAGGAGCCGATTTCCTGCCCGTCCAGAACAATGGAAGCCAGGTTGGTGTCGTTGTAGGTGTAGTTGGCCTGCACGCCGAAGCCGAAATCGAAGGTGTACTGGCCATACAGCTCGACGCCCTGCGACACACCATCGCGGCCATTGGCCTGGGTCTCGTAGCGCTGCACGTTCACCGCTTCACCGTTGATGACCATGGGCGTGTCGCGCACCACCGGCAGGGTGAAGTTGTCCACGTTCTTGCGGAACAGGCTGACGCCGGCGACCGCGCCCGGCTGGAAGTACCACTCCAGGCCCAGGTCGAACTGGGTGGCCTTGAACGGCTCCAGCTGCTTGTTGCTGCCCTGGCCGACCCAGCCTGCGGTCGATGCGCCACCGGCAACGCGGCGATCATTGACGTACTCCTCGCTGTAGTAGCTCAGTGCGCCCGGTGCTGCGATGTCGGTGTAGCCAGGGCGGGCGATCACCTTCGATGCGGCACCACGCAGCACCAGCGTGTCGGTGATGTCCCATGCAATGTTGAAACTCGGCAGCACGTCGGTGTAGGTGCGGTCCACGCCGATCAGGCTGTAGGTCTTGCTCTGCGCCAGGTCATGCGGCAGGCGCACGAAGCCGCTCTCGCAGCTGTAGGTCGGGTAGGCCGCAGCGGCGGGGTCGGTGCACGCCATCGGCGCGCCGGACGCGTTGTCCAGGAAGTAGTCGTTGAACTTCTCGATCGAGTCGGAAGACTGCGCGAACTGCTTGGTGCGCACCACACGCACGCCGACATTGCCGCGCAGGCGTTCGGTGCGGAAGTTGGCCTGGAAGTAGCCGGAGTAGATCTTCTCGTTGACGTTGTAGACGAAGTCTTCCTCGGTACGGTTGTGCGAACCACCGTAGGTCTTGTTCAGATAGTCGATGTACGCCGGGTAGTTGATGCCCGGGAACACGTTGGCATTGAAGCCACCGGCAATGTTGCTGATCGGGTTCGACAGGAAGAAGCCGGGCTGCGCATCGCCGGCAGTCGGATCGCAGCCACTCTGGTAGCGGCTGTTGTCATAGTCGGCCGGGTCACGGCCCGGGCATACCCAGTAGGTGTTGCCCGTGTTGCGGTGGACCTTGCCATCACGGTATTTGGCACCGAACTGGATCGAATCCAGCCAACCGGACTCGAACAGCTTGGTCACGTCGGCCTGGAAGTAGTTCTGCTTGACCTCGGTGCGCTTCCACGACGAATCGGTCGAGCCGGTGTCGACTTCGGCGATGCCGTTCATCAATTGCTGCTGCAGGTCGGGCGAGAAGGTGGCAGACGGCGTGCCGGTCAGGTCCCATGCGCTGTACTGGTTACCGGACAGGTAGTCGTTGCCGACCTTGCGGCGCGGCTTGGCCGACATGCGGAAGTTCATCGACGGACCACCTTCGGACCAGGTGCGGCCACCGGTGAACGAGGCCTTCCACAGCGGGCTGATGTCCCAGTCGATGGTCAGGTCGGCGGTCTGCGACAGCGCCTTTTCCTTGCTGTAGCCACCGGTCAGCTGCGGTGTCGGAATCGTGCAGTCGTCCGGGCCCCAGCCGCCGGGCTTGAGGCCGGCGGCCTTGGCCTGGTCTTCGCTGCAGTAGTAGGTCTTTCCAGCCAGCTTTTCGAATTGGGCACCCGTGACGGTGTTGCCGCTGGCATCGAAGTCCAGGCCATTGAGAAGGCGGCCTCCGGCCCAGTTGCCGTCCTGGTTGTAGCGCGCCATGCTCCATTCCGGAATCTTCAGCATGTTCTGGGTGTAGTCACCCTGCAGCTCGAAGCGGAAGTAGTTGGCGGTCATCGTGACGTTGTCGACCGGCTTGAACTGGAAGGTCAGCTGGCCGCCCTTGCGCTCGCGCTTTTCTTCCTTCACCGCGAAGTTCACCGAGGTCGGCATGAAGAAGTCGCTGTAGTTGCCGCCGGTCTGGTTGTTGAAACCGGACTTGCCCCACCAGTAGTGGATGCCATCCTGCTGCTGCACGTTGCCATAGGCGTCGCGTGCCTTGCCGGCGCCGTACCACTGGTAGTCCTCGGTGCTGGCCTCCATGGTGCGGGTGGTGCGCTTCTGCTGGGTGACGCCGACCAGCACGCCGAAACGCTCATCCTTGCTGTGCCACGAATACAGGGCCGAGGCCTGCGGGTCGATATCGTGGTGGGTATCGGAGGAGGTGCCCTCGAGCGTGACGAAGCCCGAGTTGGACTCCATGTCCAGCGGACGGCGCGTGTGCAGGATGACCGTGCCGCCGATGCCGCCTTCGTCGATGCGGGCTTCCGGCGACTTGAACAGCTCGGCGCTGGACAGCATGTTCGACGGCAGCAGGGTGTAGTTGAACGAACGGGTGGCTTCGTCGTTGGTTTCCGACGTGGCCACGTAGTTGCCATTCAACTGGGTCAGGGTCAGGTCCGGCGCAAGGCCGCGCACGCTGACACTCTTGCCTTCACCACCGCTGCGGGTGATGACCACGCCGGGCACGCGCTGCAGTGCGTCGGCCACGTTCTTGTCGGGGAACTTGCCAACGTCCTCGGCGGTGATCACTTCGACAACGGCGTTGGCGTCGCGCTTCTGCTCAAGGCTCTTTTCGATGGCGTAGCGGTAGCCGGTGACCTGGACGCTGTCCAGAGTCGTGGCGTCCTGCGAGCCGGTGGACGTGGCCTGCTGCGCGGCGGCGCCTGCCGGAATGACGGCGGCAGCCAGGGCCAGCGCGATGGCCAGCGACAATGCGTCCTGGCCGTGCGTACGTGTTGAATGCTTCATTCCCATCTCTCCCTCTCTCCTGGATTGATCCGGTGACGTGGCACGGACAACTTGAATCGATCTAATTTGAAGTGAATTTGTCGCTGTCGCCATGCAGTGGCAGTAGCACCGCACGCGTGGCCTGGTGTACGTCCTGTTGCTGCTCCCCCAACTCCCGGCCATCGCAGCGTCGTCTTGGATCGATCTAAGCGATGGGCGGGCGATTTTTAGCATGGGTCGCCCTTGGGCGCATGCTGCTCCGCAATATGGTACTGGCGTGGCGTAGGGATGACGGTTTGCTGAAATCAGTGAAATCGTTTTCGTGCGCAGGGGAGGGTGGGTCGGCAGGGCTGCGCCCTGCACCTGCGGGTAGTGCCGGCCGCTGGCCGGCAAGAGCCAAAGCCAAAGCGGCTCGGGGTTGTCTGGGTTTGGCGGTGCGGTGTGGACTGGCAGGACACGCCGTAAACCCTTCCATGGGGGCTCGATGGCGCCATCCATGGCGCCAACGGTCCTGCCAGCCCACACCGCCCCACCTTTGACAGTTTCCCGGTGACGGTTGGACTGATCCTGGAACGACATGGGGTCCTGGGGTCAGATCCGTTTTCCTTTGGAAAACGGATCTGACCCCCGATTGATTTCGATATCCGACAGAGATTTATCCACGCATGGCGTGGATCCACAGATCGCGAAAATCTGTCGAAGGCGGGGTGGGTCCGGTTGCGGGGGTGTCCGCGGCATGGATGCCGCGGCCAAGCCCCCAGGGATGGGTTTACGGCGTCCCTCGCAACCGGACCCACCCGCCATTCCACGGATCGCCGGCTTTTGCTGTTGCTTCGGCTGTTGCTTCTGAGGTTGCCGGCCAGCGGCCGGCACTACCGCAGGTGCAGGGCGCAGCCCTGCCCACTACCCCCTCATGCTGCGCCGCAGAATGCATTCGGCTGAACCTGCATGCTCTACTTGAATCGATCTAAATCCACGGTCGCGTGGGTCGGGCGTCATTCCAGGGGGAGCCTTCTGCCGGTCCAGGCAGAGCTCAGCGGAAGGGTGCCGGAAGGCCCGGGCCGTCTGTCTCTGCGTCATCGACTACAGGAACCCGACATGCGCCCAGTGCCGTCCGCTCCCGCCGTCCCATCATCCTCGCGCCCGCTGGTGCGCCTGGCCTGCCTGCTTGCGCTGTCGGCGGCGCCGATGCTGCTGCAGGCCGCGCCGGCAGCGCTGGAGCGCGAGGTCAATACCTTCATCGGCAGCAAGGACGACGGCAATACGTTCCCGGGCGCGTCGGCGCCGTTCGGCCTGATCCAGGTCAGCCCGATCGGCAGCCACTATTCGGGTTGGCGCTATGACGACGAGAAGATCCGTGGCTTCGGCCACTCCTTCATCTCCGGTGCCGGCTGCTGGGAACAGGGCGGCCAGGTGTCGGTGCTGCCGGTCACGGGCTCGATCGGTCCGGGCGGCGATTTCGATACCGGCAACGCCAGGCAGTTCGACCACAAGGCCTACGCTGCGTCCTACACCCACGATGGCGAGGTCGGCCAGGCCGGCTACTACAAGGTGCGGCTGACCAGCTACGGCGGCATCGATGCCGAGGCGACCGCGCGTACCCGTGCCGCGGCCGAGCGCTACACCTTCAGCCAGCGCAGTGGCGATGGCCACGTGCTGGTCAATGTCGGCCAGGCCAACGAGCGCCATTCGGTGATCGGCAGCGTGGTCGATGTGGTCGGCGACCGCGTGGTCGAGGGCAAGCTGGTTACCAAGAGTTTCTGCGGCGGCCATCAGTACACCACCTGGTTCCGCATCGAGTTCGACCGTCCGTTCAAGGCGCATGGCACCTGGGGTGAGGGCGGCGGCCTGCCGGGCGCGCGCCACAGCATGGAAGGCGAGCAGAAGCCGAACGGTGCCTGGCTCAGCTTCGACCTGGCCAAGGGCCAGTCGGTGACGGCGGTCAGCGCGATCTCGCACGTGGATGCCGAAGGCGCGCGCACCAACCTGCGTGCCGAGGGCATGCAGGGTGGGTCGCTGCTCGGTTTCGACCGCATGCGCGCGCTGTCGCAGCAGGCCTGGCGTGAGCAGCTGGGCCGTGTACGCGTGCAGGGCGGCACCGCCGATGACCGCACCGTGTTCTACAGCGCGGTCTACCACGCGCTGCTGCAGCCGATGACCGGCAACGATGCCGATGGCCGCTACCGCGGCTATGACGATGGCATCCACCGTGCCGATGGCTGGACCTATTACGAGTACTTCTCGCTGTGGGATACCTATCGCGCGCAGAACCAGTGGCTGGCACTGACCCGCCCGGACGTGGCGCGCGACATCGGCCGCACCCTGCTGGCGATCGATGAGCAGGGCGGTTGGCTGCCGCGCTGGGGCTATGCCAACTTCGAAACCAACATCATGACCGGCGATCCGGTCACCCCGTTCATGGTCGACCTGTGGCGCTTCGGTGCACTCAAGGGCCGTGAATCGCAGGCGTGGGATACGCTGCGCCGCAATGCCTTCGGCACGCCGCCGCTGAACTCGCGCATGGCCGGCCGCTCCGGCAACCCGACCTACCTGGACAAGGGCTACGTGGCCTATGACCGTGCATTCCCGTCCAAGGGCATGGACGTCGATCCGCACCACGGTGGTTCGGCCACGCTGGAGTACGCGCTGGCCGACTGCGCGCTCTCGCAGATGGCCGACGGCCTGGGCCATGCCCAGGATGCGGCGACGCTGCGCGAGCGCGGCCGCAACTGGCGCAAGGTGTGGGACCCGCAGGTGCGCGACGCCGAGACCGGCTTCACCGGGTTCCCGCGCCCGCGTACCGAGGACGGCCAGTGGTACACCCCGTCCGACGGCCAATACAGCCCGCGCTCGCACCATGGCTTCCATGAAGGCACCGCGTGGCAGTACCAGTGGCTGGCGCAGCAGGACGTGCCGGGCCTGGTCGAAGCGATGGATGGCCGCGAGCAGGCGGGCCGCCGCCTCGATGCGTTCTTTGCGATGGACGCGCTGCAGGCCGACCCGCTCAATGCCGCCCGCAAGGCGTGGGTGGTCGGGCCGTACAGCTACTACAACCAGTTCCGCTACAACCCGAACAACGAGCCGGACCTGCACTCGCCGTGGCTGTACACGCTGATCGGCCAGCCGTGGAAGACCGCGGCCGTGGTGCGTGCCGCGCAGCAGCTGTTCACCAATGCCCCCAACGGTGTGACCGGCAACGATGACCTCGGCACGATGTCGGCCTGGTACCTGTTCAGTGCCATCGGCGTGTACCCGGCGGTGCCGGGCAGCGGCCAGTTCCTGCTGCACACCCCGCGCTTCAGCAAGGTGGAAGTGGACATGGGCAATGGCCGCACCCTGCGCATCGACGCGCCGGGCGCCGATGGCCGCCGCCTGCAGTATGTGCAGGGCGTGCAGGTCGATGGCCAGGCGCATGCACCGGTGTGGCTGGACTGGAACCGCCTGCAGCAGGGCCCGCGCGTGCGCTTTGCGCTGGATGCGAAGGTGCCGGAGCAGGGCTGGGGCACGGCGGTGAAGGACCTGCCGGTATCCTGGTGCGCGGCACCGGGCAGCCAGCTGCGCTGAGCCGGACTGTGCCGTTCGCGGTGACCCAGCGAACGGCACGGCACGACACGGCCCTGATCCATTAGGCTTGAGCCTCCAGCGGAGTCCGGGAAGACGATGAACGACAACGGCAGCAGTCCCAGCAAGCGCGCCGGCAAGGCGGTGACGGTGACCGACATCGCGCGTGCGATCGGCGTGTCACGGGCAACCGTGTCGCTGGTGCTGCGCGGCAGCCCGCTGGTCAATGTCGATACCCGCGCCAAGGTCGAGGCCGAGCTGCGCCGCCAGCGCTATGTCTACAACCGCGCGGCGGCCAACCTGCGCCGGCGCACCTCGTCGAGCATCGCGCTGGTGATCAACGACCTGTCCAACCCGTTCTTCGCCGAATTCGCGTCAGGCGTGGACGAGGCGCTGGGCGGGCGCGGTTACGTGACGTTGCTGGGCAGCACCGGGGAATCGCCGGAGCGCCAGCAGGCCGTGCTGTCCACGCTGATGGAGCACACCCCGGCCGGCCTGATCCTGTCGCCGGCCGAGGGCAGCGACACCGCGCAGTTGCGGCAGGCGCTGGGCGCCAATGCCAACGTGCTGCTGTTCAACCGCGAACTGGCCGGGGCTGACTGGGACTTCCTGACCCTGGACAACCAGCACGGCGCCTATCTGGCCACGCGCCACCTGATCGAGCGCGGCCATCGCCAGATCGCCTTCTTCGGCGGCCACGCCGCATCGAGCTCGTGCCACCAGCGCCGTGCCGGTTTCCAGCAGGCGCTGGCCGAGGCCGGTCTGCCGCTGCCGCCGGGCTGGATGATCGAGTCGGCACCGAACCGCCTGGAAGCCGCAGCGCGCACTGATGAGCTGTTTGCCGATGGCCATCGGCCGAGTGCGGCGGTCTGCTACAACGACACCGTCGCGCTGGGCCTGATGCTGGGCTTGAATTCACGGGGCATCCGTCCGGGAGGTGACTTTGCCGTTACCGGCTTCGACGATATTTCCGAGGCTGCGGTGGCGGTGCCGCCGTTGACCACGCTCACCGCCGATCCGCGCGAGCGGGGCCGGCAAGCTGCGGCGCTGCTGCTGCAACGACTGGACGAACCGGACGCCCCGCCACGGCGCACGGTCGCGCCGGTGCAGTTGCGCATCCGCGAAAGCAGTGCCGCACGACCGAACTGATTTATTCCATACACCCCTTCCACGCAACAACGACCTTCCGCGCATCGAGGCGCGTACCGCATGCCGATCTCCGCAACGCCCCGTCCAACGGGATCTTCGGGCAACGCACCTGCCGTCACCAACGGCAAGGCGCTGGCCGTGGTCACCACGATCTTCTTCATGTGGGGCTTCCTGACCTGCCTCAATGACATCCTGATCCCGCACCTGAAGGCGGTGTTCGAGCTGAACTACGCCAAGGCGATGCTGGTGCAGTTCACCTTCTTCGGCACCTATTTCCTGATGTCGCTGCCGGCGGGTCGGCTGGTGGCGGCGCTGGGCTACAAGAAGGGCATCGTGGCCGGCCTGGTGATTGCCGGTATCGGTGCGCTGGGCTTCTGGCCGGCGGCCGAACTGCGCGTCTATGGCGCCTTCCTCGGCGCACTGTTCGTGCTGGCCACCGGCATTACCGTGCTGCAGGTGGCCGCCAACCCCTATGTCGCGCTGCTGGGCCCGGAGCAGACCAGCTCCAGCCGCCTGACCCTGGCGCAGGCGCTGAACTCGCTGGGCACGGCCATCGCCCCGATCTTCGGCGGCATGCTGATCCTGTCCAACACGGTCAAGAGCGCTGACGACATCGCGGCGCTGCCGGCCGCCGAGCAGCTGGCCTACCGTGCCGCCGAGGCGCAGGCTGTGCAGGGTCCGTACGTGGGCCTGGCGGTGGCGTTGGTGCTGCTGGCGCTGTTCGTATTCCTGTTCCGCCTGCCGGCGCTGAGCGACGCCACCGAGCAGGCCGACCAGGGCCACCACCACAGCTACCTGGATGCGCTGCGCAAGCGCCACCTGCTGCTGGGCGTGCTGGGCATCTTCTTCTACGTCGGCGCCGAAGTGTCGATTGGCAGCTTCCTGGTCAACTACCTGTCGATGCCGAACATCGGTGGCTTCAGCGAGCAGCAGGCCACGCATTACGTGTCTGCCTACTGGACGATGGCGATGATCGGCCGCTTCGCCGGTTCGGCGCTGCTGGCGCGCTTCTCGCCCAGCCGTCTGCTGGCGATCTTCGCGCTGGTCAACGTGGCGCTGCTGGTCACCACCATGCTGAGCTCCGGCAACGTCGCGCTGTACTCGGTGGTGGCCATCGGCCTGTTCAACTCGATCATGTTCCCGACCATCTTCGCGCTGAGCATCGAGCGCCTCGGCCCGCTGACCAACAAGGGGTCCAGCCTGCTGATCATGGCCATCGTCGGCGGTGCCGTGGTGCCGTACCTGCAGGGCGTGCTGGCCGACCACATCGGTGTGCAGGCCAGCTTCATCCTGCCGCTGCTGTGCTACGGCTACATCATTTTCTACGGACTGGTCGGCGCGCGTACGCCGGCCTCCGCAACGCAGGGAGGCTGAGTCCGGAATGGGTGCCATCGTTTGCTTCGGCGAAATTTTGATCGATCTACTAGCACAGCCGCCGGCCTCGGCCGATACCCCGCGTGCGTTCCTGCAGTACGCCGGTGGGGCGCCGGCCAACGTCGCGGTGGCGGCTGCGCGGCTGGGTGCGAAGACCCAGTTCGTCGGCATGCTCGGCCGCGACATGTTCGGTGACTTCCTGGCCGACAGCCTGGTCGAGCATGGCGTGGGTACCGACTACATCGTGCGTACCGACGCGGCCAAGACTGCACTGGCCTTCGTGGCCCTGGATGCCAATGGCGAGCGCAGCTTCAGTTTCTACCGCCCGCCGGCGGCTGACCTGCTGTTCCGTGACAGCGACTTCCAGGCGGCGTGCCTCGACAGCGCGCAATGCTTCCACGTCTGTTCCAACAGCCTGACCGAGCCGGCCATCGCCGAGGCGACCTTTGCCGGCATGGACCGTGCCCGCGCTGCTGGTGCGGTGGTCAGCCTGGACCTCAACCTGCGTCCTGCCCTGTGGCCGGCGAACGAGGACCCGGCGCCGCGCCTGTGGCAGGCGCTGGAACGCGCCGACCTGGTCAAGCTGTCGCGCGAGGAGCTGGACTACCTGGCCGCGCCGCTGGGCGCCGATGGCGAGGCGGCGGTGCTGCGGCGCCTGCTGGCCGCGCGGGCGCGCTGGGTGATCGTCACCGATGGTGCAGCCACGCTGCACTGGTACACCCGCGACAACCACGGCACCGTCACCAGCTTCCGCGTGGCCACGGTCGACACCACAGCGGCCGGTGATGCCTTCGTCGGTGGCGTGCTGGTCGGCCTGCTGGAGCGCGGCGGGGCCGGTGCCGGTTTTACCGCCTTCTGCCAGGACCCCGAGGCGATCACCGCCACGCTGCGCTTCGGCGCTGCGGTCGGCGCGCTGGCTGTTACCCGCAAGGGCGCGTTCGCCGCGATGCCCTCGCTCTATGAAGTGCAGCAGCTGCTGCAGGCACAGGACATTACCGCATGAGCACCTCGCCCGATTTCCGTTCGCCCGCGTTCCTGCGCGCGCACATCGCCGACACCATGGCGTTCTACCACCCGCGCTGCATCGATCCCAATGGTGGCTTTTTCCACTACTTCCGTGATGACGGCAGCATCTACGATGCCAGCCACCGCCACCTGGTGAGCAGTACCCGTTTCGTCTTCAACTACGCGATGGCCTACCGCGAGTTCGGCAATGCCGAGTACCGCGACGCGGTCGAGCACGGTGTGCGCTACCTGCGCGAGGTGCACCGCAACCCGGCCACCGGTGGCTACGCCTGGACCCTGCGTGATGGCAAGGTCGAGGACGACATGAACCACTGCTACGGCGTGGCCTTCGTGCTGCTGGCCTACAGCTGCGCGCTGAAGGCAGGTATCGAGCAGGCGCGCGCGTGGATGGACGAGACCTGGCAGCTGCTGGAAGCGCGCTTCTGGGAGCCGCAGCACGGGCTCTACAAGGATGAAGCGGACGGCCAGTGGAACTTCACCGGCTACCGTGGACAGAACGCCAACATGCACATGTGCGAGGCGATGCTGGCCGCGTTCGAGGCCAGTGGCGAGCAGCGCTATGTGGAGCGCGCGCTGCAGCTGGCCGACAACATGACCCGCCGCCAGGCGGCCAAGGCCGGCGGGCTGGTCTGGGAGCACTACGATGAGAACTGGGAGATCGACTGGGACTACAACCTGGACGACCCCAAGCACCTGTTCCGCCCGTGGGGCTTCCAACCGGGGCACCAGACCGAGTGGGCCAAGCTGCTGCTGATCCTCGATCGCCACGTGCAGGCCGACTGGCTGGTGCCGACCGCGCAGCACCTGTTCGACGTGGCCGTGGCGCGCAGCTGGGACGACGCGCGAGGCGGCCTGTACTACGGCTTCGCACCCGAATCGCGCCGGCAGCCGGGCATGGATGGCGCGCCGATCGGGGGCGACAGCTTCGTCTGCGACGACGACAAGTACTTCTGGGTGCAGGCCGAAACGCTGGCTACTGCCGCGCTGATGGCCAAGCGCACCGGTGATGACCGCTACTGGCAGTGGTACGAGCGCATCTGGGCGTACGCGTGGGAGCACTTCGTCGACCATCAGTTCGGCGCCTGGTTCCGCATCCTCGATGCCGACAACCGCAAGTACAGCGACGAGAAGAGCCCGGCCGGCAAGGTGGATTACCACACCATGGGCGCGTGCTACGAAGTGTTGAACGTGGTGCGTTGAGGCGCGTGTCGCCATACGCATGATGAATCGGAATCAGTAGCGCCGGGCCACGCCCGGCGGAAGAACAGGAGCTCCGCGTGCATCGTCTTTCCCTCGTTGTCCGTCTGCTCCTGCTGCTGGTCGCAACGTCGGCCTTCCCGGCAACTGCAGCGCCCCTGCAGGCACAGTGGGAGTTCCGCATGCTGCCCGGCGACGCGCAGGGCGCAGCTCATCCAGGCCTGCAGCAATGGCGTACGGCGACGGTGCCGGGCAGCGTGCACACCGACCTGCTGGCGCATGCGCTGATCCGCGACCCGTACGTGGGTGCGCCCGAAGCGGAGCTGCAATGGATCGGCCTGGCGGCCTGGGAGTACCGCGCGCGCTTCGACGTGGACGCGGCGATGCTGGCCAAGCCCAATGCCGAACTGCGCTTCGACGGGCTGGACACTTATGCCGAAGTCAGCCTCAACGGCAAGCCGCTGCTGCGCGCGGACAACGCGCACCGGACCTGGCGCGCGCGCGTGGAAGGGCATCTGCGCGCCAGGGGCAATGAACTGCAGATCGTGTTCCGTTCGCCAATCCGCACCCTGTTGCCGGGCGTGGAGGCAATGCCACACAAGATCGCTGGCAACTACCCGTCGCCGTATGGCGATGAGCCGAAGGACGCGATGGTCGGCAACTTCGCGCGCAAGCCGGCCTACCACTTCGGCTGGGACTGGGGCCCGCGTTATGTCACCGCCGGGGTCTGGCGCGGGGTCGACCTGCAGGCCTGGGATACGCACCGCCTGACCAGTCTTGCCGTGCGCACCGATGCATTGAGCGCGGAGCAGGCGAAGCTGGCGGTGCTGCTGCAGGTGGAGCAGGGCGCAGCGGCCGGCTCCGCGGTGGTGAACGTGGATGTGCGCGATCCGCAGGGCCGCAACGTGGCCCAGGTACAGCGCACGGTGCTGCTGAAGCCCGGCCAGAACACGGTTGAACTACCGATTGAACTGGCGGAACCGAAGCGGTGGTGGCCGGTCGGCCATGGTGCGCAGGATCGCTATACCGTGCAGGCGCGCCTGGATGGCGGTGCCGACGCAACGCTGGTGCGCGAGCAGCGCATCGGCCTGCGCACGGTCGAACTGCGCCGCGAAGAGGACGGCAAGGGCGGGCAGGGCTTCGCCTTCGTCATCAATGGCGTGCCGATCTTCGCCAAGGGCGCCAACGTTATTCCGTTCGATGCCTTCCCCGCACGCGTCGACGCAGCACGCCTGCGCCAGGTGCTGACCGCCGCGCGCGACGCCAACATGAACATGCTGCGCAACTGGGGCGGTGGCTACTACGAGGACGACGCGTTCTTCGACATCGCCGACGAACTGGGCCTGCTGGTCTGGCAGGACTTCATGTTCGGCGGCGGCATGCAGCCGGGCTACGATCCGGCCTTCCGTGCCAGCGTGGTGGCCGAGGCGCGCGACAACGTGCGCCGGCTGCGCCATCACCCCAGCATCGTGCTGTGGTGTGGCAATAACGAGGAAGAAACCGCCTGGAAGGACTGGGGTCACGGCCGCGACCTGAAGGCGGCCGACCCGGCATTTGCGGCAAAGGTCTGGCAGGGCTATGTCGACCTGTTCGGCAACGACCTGCGCCAGGTGGTGGGCGAGGAAGGACTGGGCGTACCGTACTGGTCCAGTTCGCCCAGCAACGATCTGGACGAGAAGGCCAACGATTCCACCCGCGGCGACAAGCACTACTGGCAGGTCTGGGGCAATCCGGCGCTGCCGGTGCAGGCCTACCTGCGTGAGACGCCGCGCTTCATGTCCGAGTACGGGCTGCAGGCGTGGCCGTCGGTGGCGACGGTGGATCAGATCGCCACCCGCGCCGAGCAGCGCATCGACAGCCCGGTGATCCGCGCGCACCAGAAATTCATGGCCGGCGAGGGCAACAGCCGCCTGCTGCACTACATCGAACAGGGCTATGGCACGCCGAAGGACTTCGAGGACTTCGTCTACCTCAGCCAGGTCATGCAGGCCGATGGCATTGCACTGGCGGCGCTGCATCATCGCGCCTCCCGGCCATACACGATGGGTTCGCTGTACTGGCAGCTCAACGATGTCTGGCCAGGCGCCTCGTGGTCCAGCGTGGATTATTTCGGCCGCTGGAAGGCGCTGCACTTCGCCGCGCGGCGTTTCTTCGCGCCGGTCACGGTAGCCGCGCTGCGCGATGAGGGCAGCACGCGGGTGCGCCTGATCAATGACGGTGCGGCGCTGGATGCACGTTGGCGGCTGCGGGTGATGGACGTGGAAGGGAAGGTGCTGCGCCGTCGCGAGGATGCGGTGACGCTGGCGGCGTCGGGTGTGACCTCGATCGGTGATTTCCGCGATGCCGAGTTGCTGGCCGGTGCCGACCCGAAGCGCACGGTGGCGGTGTTTGAGCTGCTGCAGAACGGGGCGGTGAGCGCGCGGCAGGTGGTCGGATTCGTCGAAGCCAAGGACCAGGTATTGCCGCGGCAGAAGCTCAAGGCTACGTTGTCCATCGAAGGCGACCACTATCGACTGCGGCTGGAAAGCGCGGCTTACGTGCGCGCGACGTGGATCGACTTCGGTGCGCTGGACGTGCAGGTCGAAGAAAACCTGCTGGATCTGCTGCCGGGCGAAACCCGCGATATCGCGGTGCGCGGCCCGGTGGATCTGGTTACCCTGCGCGAGGCGCTGAAGGTGAAGACCCTCAACGACCGTTGAGGGATATCCCGCTTTGGTAGGTGCCAACCTTGGTTGGCACACCAGGAGCCTGCCAACCAAGGTTGGCCTCTACCATTTTGCTTACAGCTGGATCTGCTGGAAGTTCTCGACCCGCTCGTGGCCGTTGGCGGCCTGGCCGGTACGCGGCATCGGGTAGTCATCCAGGCGATCGATCAGCCGGGTCTGCAGGCCGGCTTCGCGGGCAGCATCCAGTTCTTCGACCACATCGGACAGGAACAGGATCTCGCCGGCCGGCACGCCAATGGCCTGCACGATGCGGCGGTAGCTGTCGGCCTCACGCTTGCCACCCATCTCGGTATCGAACCAGCCCGACACCAGCGGGCTGAGGTCACCGGCATCGCTGAAGCCGAAGAACAGCTTCTGCGCCGGCACCGAGCCGGAGGAGTACACGTACAGCGGCAGGCCGGAGGCATGCCAGCCCTTCAGCACCGGCGCCACTTCCGGGTAGAAGTGCGCGGTGTAGTCGCCGCGGCGGTAGCCTTCATCCCAGATCAGGCCCTGCAGCGCCTTCAGCGCGGTGTGCTTGCGGTCCTGGTCGACCCAGCCCTGCAGCGTCTCGGCCACCAGGCTGTCCTGGCAGGCGCCGCCGATCTCGGTAGCCACCGCGTCCAGCCAGCGGCGGACCTCCGGCTGCTGGCCATGTTCGGCAACGAACGCCGGCAAGGCCTGGCGGGCATAGGGGAACAGCACGTTCTTGACGAACGAGATGCTGCTGGTGGTGCCTTCGATGTCGGTCAGGATGACGCGGGGCTGCATGGATCAGGACGCCTGGGTAGGTACGTAACGGGGGAACTTCTGCGCGATGTCGGTGCCGGTGAAATGACCCACCCAGCCGTCCGGCTCGGTGAAGAAGCGGATCGCCACGAAGCTCGGTTCATCGCCCATGTCGAACCAGTGGGTGGTGCCATCGGGCACGGCGATCAGGTCGTCCTTCACGCATTCGATCTCATAGACCTTGTCACCCACGTGCAGGGTGAACAGGCCGGAGCCTGCGACGAAGAAGCGCACCTCGTCTTCCTTGTGGAAGTGCTCGTCGAGGAACTTCTTCCGCAGCTCGGCGCGGTTCGGGTTGTCCGGGGCGATCGAGGCGACGTCCACGCTCTTGAAGCCGCGCTCGGCGACCAGGCGGTCGATGTCCGCACGGTAGGCAGCGAACACTTCCTCCTGGCTGGCGCCCGGCGCGACCGGCGCGGTGGCCTGCCAGCGCTCGAAGGTGACGCCGATCTTCTGCAGCTCGGCAGCGATGACCGCGCCGTCCTGGGTGTCCAGCAGCGGCGATTCGGGGCGGGTGTCGTCGTAGATGCGCAGTCGGCTCATGGCGGCAGCTTGAACGTCTCGGGGGGAAGACAGGGTAGCAGGGTGGGGGCGAGGCGCAGATTCCGGATCGGCATCTGCACCTGCGCGCGGGCTCAGCCGCGCAGCTTGCGCAGCTCGAGCTCGCAGTGGAACAGGAATTCGAAGGCTTCCAGGTGCCGGCGCGCCTCGGCCATGTCACGGCCCCAGGCATACAGGCCGTGGCCGTCGATCAGGTAACCCCACAGGTTCTGCCGGTCGAGCAGGTCGTCGACCTGCGCCGAGAGCACGTTCATGTCCTGGGTGTTGGCGAACACCGGCACGTCGATGGCCATTTCATGGGTGCTGTTGCCGGCGAAGGCCTTCAGCAGCTCGTAGCCTTCCAGGCGGATATGACCCTGCGGCGCGTACAGGCGCGAAGCGATGGTCTGCACCGGCGAATGCGTATGCAGCACACAGCCGATTTCCGGGAAGCGGCGGTACAGCTGGGTGTGCAGCAGGGTCTCGGCGGACGGGCGCAGCGGGCGACCGACGGCCAGGCCGTCGAAGTCCACCACCATGATGTCGTCCTCGATCAGCCGGCCCTTGTCCTTGCCGGACACGGTGATCGCGGCGTGGCGGTCATCCAGGCGGTGGGAGAAATTGCTGCTGGTGGCCGGGGTCCAGCCGGCGTGCGCCAGTTCGCGGACGTTGTCGATCAGCAGCTGGGCCAGTTCGCTCAGGCGCGCGGTGTCGTACGGGAAGGTGGGGGCGTTCATGCCGGCGATTTTACTGGATTCGGCCAGCGGCTGAGCCCCTCGTGGCGGGTCGTGTAGAGCGGTTCATGGGCGGGGCGGGGCGGGTGGGCCGTGCAGGGGACGCTGCAAGTACGTCCCTGTAAGCTCGATGGCGCCATACATGGCGCCAACGCCCCTGCACGGCCCACCCACCCGCCTCGGACAGGTTCCGGCGTGCGGGCAGCCACGGAGTGAAGAAGGAAAAGCGAAAAGCGGGTCGCGGCGCTGGCTTGCTCGGAGCCGAGCATGGCTCGGCTCTACAGGGGATTCATCGACCGGAGAGAATTCATCTCTCAGACGCAATTCATCCACGCATGGCGTGGATCTACCGGACGTGCCAGGAGACTGTCGGAGGCGGGGAGGGGGGAGGTTGCGGGGGCGTGAGCCGCATGGACGCGGCGACCGAGCTTACAGGGATGTACTTGCAGCGTCCCCCGCAATCTCCACCCTCCCCGCCAAACCCTCAGCCCAGCTCTTGCCGTCGCTCCGGCTTCAAAGGCGGGTGCAGGGCCGCAGGCCCTGCAATACAAAAACCCCTTACTGACCCCGCAGGCGGCTGTGCCGGAACCCGTAGCAGAAATAGATCACGAAGCCGACGAACGTCCATACCCCCATCAGCATCCAGTTGTGCATCGTCATCGCCGACAGCAGCGCCAGGCAGCTCAGCACGCCCAGGCTGCAGATCAGCCACGCCATCGGCATGCGGAACGGGCGCGGCAGGTCCGGCTGGGTGCGGCGCAGGATCAGCACGCCGGCGCAGACTGCGGCGAACGCGATCAGCGTGCCCATCGAGGTCAGCTCGCCGAGGATGTCCAGCGGGAACAGCGCTGCCAGCAGCGCGATGCCGATGCCGGTGATCACGGTGTTGATGTGCGGCGTGCGGTACTTCGGGTGGATCCGGGTGAACACCGGTGGCAGCAGGCCGTCGCGCCCCATGATCATGAAGATGCGCGGCTGGCCGATGATCATCACCAGCACCACCGAGGACAGGCCGACCAGCGCACCGACCTCGACCACCCAGCGCAGCCAGCCCAGCTGTGGGTGCGCGGCCACGGCAGTCACCACCGGCTCGTCGGTGCCCAGCAGCTGGAACGGCACCAGGCCAGTCATCACTGCGGCCATTGCGATATACAACACGGTGCAGATCACCAGCGACAGCATCATGCCGATCGGCATGTCACGCTGCGGGTTCTTCGATTCCTGCGCCGCCACCGATACCGCCTCGAAACCGATGTAGGCGAAGAACACCATCGCCGCGCCACGTAGCACGCCTTCCATGCCGTACTTGCCCGGGCCTTCATTGGCCGGAATGAACGGGGTCCAGTTGCTGGTGTCCACGTATTTCCAACCGACCACGATGACCAGAACGATCAGGCCGGTCTTGAGCACGACCATCGCCATGTTCATCGCCGAGGACTTGCTGATGCCGACGTAGCACAGCCAGGTCAGCAGCAGCACCAGTGCGGCGGCGGGCAGGTTGGCGATCGCGCCGGTGGGGCGCAGCTGCGCGTCCAGTGGCGCGCTGACCAGTGCCGCCGGTAGATGGATGTCGAACTGGCTGAGCAGGCTGAGGAAATAACCGGTCCAGCTGACCGCCACCGCCGAGGCGGAGACGCCGTACTCGAGCACCAGCATCCAGCCGATGAACCAGGCCGAGAGCTCGCCGAAGGTGGCGTAGGTGTAGGTGTAGGCGCTGCCGGAGACCGGCACCATCGAGGCGAATTCGGCATAGGCCAGCGCGCAGAAGGCGCAGCAGATGGCGGCCAGCACGAAGGACAGCATGATCGCCGGGCCGGCGTGGTTGGCGGCGGCCTGGCCGGTGATGACGAAGATGCCGCCGCCGATCACCGCGCCGATGCCCAGGGCGGTCAGCCCCCAGGGGCCAAGGTGGCGACGCAGGCTCAGGCCGTTGGCGTCTTCATGGGCGGCATGCGGATGCTTGGTGGCCCACAGTTGCTTGAACATGTGTGGTGGTCTTGTCGAAGCGCGCCATGGGCGGCGCGCGGGAAAACGGACGGGCCGGCGCGAGGCCGGCCCGAAGGCGGATCAGGGCGACTTGGCGAGCTTGCTGTTGCGGATGCCGTAGCCCAGGTAGATCAGCAGGCCGAGCAGCGTCCAGCCAACGAACAGGTGCCAATGCACCACGAACGCCTGCCAGAACAGGAACAGGCAGGTGGCCGCGCCGAGCGGGCAGATGATCCAGACCATCGGCACGCGGAACGGGCGGTGCAGGTCCGGCTTGGAATAGCGCAGCACCAGCACGCCGATGCAGACCGTGGCAAAGGCCAGCAGGGTGCCCATCGAGACCAGCTCGCCCAGCACGTTCAGCGGCACCAGGCCGGCCAGCGCGGCGGCGATAACGCCGACCACGATGGTGGCGACGTACGGGGTGCGGAATCGGGCATGGACCTTGCCGAAGAACTTCGGCAGCAGGCCGTCGCGGGAGATGGTATAGGCGATGCGGGTCTGGCCCATCATCATCACCAGCACCACCGAGGACAGGCCGGCGATGGCGCCGACTTCCACGAACGTCTTCAGCCAGGACAGGGTCGGGTAGGGCTCCAGGGCGGTGGCCACCGGCTTGTCGGTGCCCAGCAGGTGGTACGGCATCATGCCGGTCAGCACCGCACAGACGATGATGTAGACGATCGTGCATACGGCCAGCGAGCCGAGCAGGCCGATCGGCATGTTGCGTTGCGGGTCCTTGGTCTCGCCAGCAGCGGTGGAGACCGCATCGAAGCCGATGTACGCGAAGAACACGATGGTGGCGGCGCGGAAGATGCCGCTCCAGCCGAACTCACCCGGCACCCCGGTGTTTTCCGGAATGAACGGGTGCCAGTTGGCCGGGTCGATGTGGGCCGCGCCGATGCCGATGAACAGGCAGATGACGGTGACCTTGATCGCCACGATGATGGCGTTGACGAACGCCGACTGGGTCACGCCCACGTACAGCAGGCCGGACACCGCCGCCACGATCAGCACCGCCGGCAGGTTGAACAGCTTGCCGGAGGAGACGAACTCGCTGCCGGTCCAGGCGATGGGCGCGGCGCTGAGCATGTCCGGGAAGGGCATGTGCAGCGTGGTGGTGATGAAGCTGATCAGGTAGGCCGACCAGCCCACCGCGACCGAGGCCGAGGCGAACAGGTACTCCAGCACCAGGCACCAGCCGATGAACCAGGCCATGCCTTCGCCGAGGGTGGCGTAGGAATAGGAGTAGGCACTGCCGGAGACCGGCATCATCGCCGCGAACTCGGCATAGCACAGGCCTGCCAGCGCACAGGCGAAACCGGCCAGCACGAACGACAGCATGACCGCCGGGCCCGCGTGGTTGGCTGCGGCCTGGCCGGTCAGCACGAAGATGCCTGCGCCGATCACCGCACCCACGCCCAGCAGGATGAGGTGTTTAGCCGTGAGGGTCCGTTTCAACGTGGCTTCGCCGTCCAGGCTGCCTTCGATGGGTTCGCCGGCATCGACGTGCCCGGCCGGCTCGACCGGCTTGACCCTCAACAGAGCTTTCAGCATGCAGTACTTCCTAGTGATCGGATGGGGTGGGCGGCCGATACGTTGCCGGCTGCCTTGAATGGTGAAGGCCGTGCGAACGGCCCGCTGTACCTTAGCCAAAGCTGAAGCCAACGCACAAGCGCAATCGCAACAATGAACGGCGATAATGAGCAGTATTTTTCCGAACCGCCCCCATTCATGAGCCAGACCGCCGAAACCCTTGCCGCGCTTGACGATCGCCTGCGCGGCCTGCTCCGGGACTACGCGCGCCGCGAACCCGCCCACGACGCCCTGGCTGCCGAATTCGGCACATTGCTGGATGATCCGGAAGATCCGTTCCGCCGCGAGCGCCTGGCCGGCCACTTCACCGCCAGCTGCTGGCTGGTCAGCGCCGATGGCCAGCGCCTGCTGCTGACCCACCACCGCAAGCTGCAGCGCTGGCTGCAGCTGGGCGGCCACGCCGACGGCGACCGTGACCTGGCCCGGGTGGCGCTGAAGGAAGCCGAGGAGGAGTCGGGCCTGAGCGGCCTGGTACTGGAAGACCCGGCCATCTTCGATCTGGACAAGCACTGGATTCCGGAGCGCAAGGACGTGCCGGGGCACTGGCACTACGACGTGCGTTTCGTGATACGGGCGCTGGGGGGCGAGGCCTTCGTGCTCAGCGAGGAATCGCTCGACCTGGCCTGGCGGCCGGTGACCGAGGTCGCGGCCGACCCCGAATCGGATGAATCCATGCAGCGCATGGCGCGCCGTTGGCTGGCGCGTTGAAAAAAGGGGACGGAGGGGATTAAGTCGTTAATGCATAAACGACTTAATCCCCTCCGTCCCCTTTTTACCTAGTACAGGATGCGCGTCCGCAGCGTGCCTGGAATCGCGGCCAGTTCGTCGCGGACGGCGGCGGCCTGCGCCTCGCTGGCGGTGATGTCGATCACCACGTAACCCACCTTCGGGTCGGTGCGCAGGAACTGGCCGTCGATGTTGACGTTGTGGCGCGAGAAGATCTCGTTGACCCTGGACAGCACGCCCGGCACGTTCTGGTGGATGTGCAGCAGGCGCAGGCTGTCTTCGTGTTCGGGCAGGGTCACTTCCGGGAAATTGACCGCCGACAGGGTGCTGCCGTTGTCGCTGTAGCGCACCAGCTTGGCCGCCACCTCCACGCCGATGTTGTCCTGCGCTTCCAGCGTGCTGCCGCCGACGTGCGGGGTCAGGATCACGTTGTCGTGGCGGGTCAGCGGCGATTCGAAGATATCGCCATTGCCCTTCGGTTCGACCGGGAACACGTCCAGCGCGGCGCCACCGACGTTGCCGCTGGCCAGGGCCGCATCCAGTGCATCGATGTCGACCACGGTGCCGCGCGCGGCATTGATCAGGTGCGCGCCCTTGCGCATCTTCGCCAGCTCGGTGCTGCCGATCATCCATTGCGTGGCAGGGGTCTCCGGCACATGCAGGGTGACGATGTCAGCGCGTGCCAGCAGGTCGTCCAGGCTGGCCGCTGCACGGGCATTGCCCAGTGCCAGCTTGGTTTCCACGTCGTGGAAGATCACCTGCATGCCCAGCGATTCGGCCAGCACGCCGACCTGGGTGCCGATGTGGCCGTAACCGATGATGCCCAGCGTCTTGCCGCGCACTTCATGGCTGCCGCTGGCCGACTTCGACCAGCCGCCGCGATGGCATTCGGCGTTCTTCTGCGGAATGCCGCGGGTCAGCATGATCGCCTCGGCGATCACCAGCTCGGCCACGCTGCGGGTGTTGGAGTAGGGCGCGTTGAACACCGGGATGCCGGCCAGCTCGGCTGCGTCCAGGTCGACCTGGTTGGTGCCGATGCAGAAGCAGCCCACCGCGATCAGGCGCTTGGCCTCGGCCAGCACCTCGGCGCTGAGCTGGGTGCGCGAGCGGATGCCGACGATGTGCGCCTCGGCGATGCGCGCCTTCAGTTCGTCCTCGGGCAGCGCCTTGGTGTGCGCCTCGATCTGGCTGTAGCCGGCGGCGCTGAACACCTCCACGGCGGTCTGGCTGACCCCCTCCAGCAACAGTACGCGGATATCCTGCTTCGGGAACGAGGTCTTCTTCGGCGACATGGGGCAACACGGCCAGTGGGACAGGGGCTGACCACTATGCCAGATCGAAGCGCCCATGGTGCAGTGCGCAATTGGTTGCATCCGTAGCTATCTGTATCGCTGCGGGGCTGGACGCTGGCGCGTACCGCTGGCACGCTTGCCCGTCTTCACGCACCGCGTTGGACCGTCATGACCGATTCCCGCATTGCCTCGCTGCAGCAGGCCTGTCCCGGCCTGAAGCTGAAGATCGACCCGGCTGACCTGGAGCATTACGGGCGCGACTGGACCCGGCGCTGGACGCCAGCGCCGCTGGCGATCGCACTGCCGGCCACGGTCGAGGAAGTGCAGGTGGTGATGCGCTGGAGTGCGGGCGAGGACGTGGCCGTGGTGCCGTCCGGCGGACGTACCGGCCTTTCCGGTGGCGCGGTGGCCGCCAACGGCGAGCTGGTGCTCAGCCTGGAACGGATGAACAAGGCACTGGCCTACGACGCGGTCGATCGCACCCTGGTGGTGCAGGCCGGCATGCCGCTGGAGGCCGTGCACAACGCCGCGCTGGACCACGGCCTGATCTACCCGGTGGACTTCGCTGCGCGCGGGTCGTGCACGATCGGCGGCAACATCGCCACCAATGCCGGCGGCATCCGCGTGATCCGCTATGGCAATACCCGCGAGTGGATCGCCGGGCTGAAGGTGGTTACCGCCAGCGGCGAGCTGCTGGAACTCAACAAGGGCCTGATCAAGAACTCCAGCGGCTATGACTTCCGCCAGCTGCTGATCGGTTCGGAAGGCACGTTGGGCGTGATCGTCGAGGCGACAGTGAAACTCACCGATCCGCCGCCGGCCAGCAACGTGATGCTGCTGGCAGTACCCAGCTTCGAGGTGCTGATGCAGGTGTTCGCCGCGTTCCGCGCGCGCCTGCAGCTGCAGGCCTTCGAATTCTTCACCGACCGGGCGCTGGAGCACGTGCTGGCGCATGGCGCGCAGGCACCGTTCGACGAGGTGCATCCGTACTACGTCGTCACCGAGTTCGCGGCCAACGACGAGGCACAGGAAGCCGCGGCGATGGCGGCCTTCGAGGACTGCATGGGCAACGGCTGGGTCAGCGACGGTGTGATCAGTGCCAGCGATGCCCAGGCCGCCCAGCTGTGGCGCCTGCGCGAAGGCATCACCGAGTCGCTGGCGCGCTACAAGCCCTACAAGAATGACGTCTCGGTGCGGATCTCGGCGATGCCGGCGTTCCTGGCCGAGACCCAGGCACTGATCGGGCAGGCCTACCCGCACTTCGACGTGGTCTGGTTCGGCCATATCGGCGATGGCAACCTGCACATCAACGTGCTCAAGCCGGACGACACCAGCGACGCCGACTTCGTGGCGCAGTGCGAGCACGTGACCAAGCTGCTGGCGCAGGTGCTGGCCCGCTTCGATGGCAGCATCTCGGCCGAGCACGGCATCGGACTGGTCAAGAAGGGCTACCTGGACAGCACCCGCGGCCCCGCCGAGATCGCGCTCATGAAGGCGGTCAAACGCGCGTTCGATCCCCAAGCGCGGCTGAATCCCGGCAAGCTGTTCGACGCCTGAGCCGGGCAAATCCTTCACGTACCCGTTACGCTCCACGCACCTTCACAACCGGCTTCGAACCGATGACCCGTCCGCTCCTGCTGCTCGCCCTGCTGTCCCTGCCGCTGGCCGGCTTCGCTTCCAGCTTCGCTGGCACCTCGGCCGGTTCGGCGACCGGTGCCTCCTCCGGTTCCTCGGGCAGCAGCTCGGGCGACGACAAGGTGGTGCGGGCCGCGCACGACGATGCCGCTGCGTTCGTCGCCAGCGACGGCCAGATCCGTGGCGCCCGCCTGCAGGCCGCGCTGGTCCACCTGCGCGAGCAGAGCGCTGCCGCACAGCAGCAGAGCGACCTGGAACTGGCCCGCGCGCTGCTGGCACGTTGATGCGGGCTGCATGACCTCGGCGTCATCGCTTTCTGCAGAGCCGAGCCATGCCCGGCTGGATGCCCGGCGCACCCGGATCGCAACAGCAGCCGAGCAAGGCTCGGCTCTACGGAAGCACAACGGGCGGTGCGGGTGGATCGCCGCATTGGCATGGCTGCTCATCCCTTCCGTCCACGCGGCTGATCGGCTGCAGCTCGATCCCTCCGGTCTCGATCCGGCGCAGCAGCAGCTCGCCAGCCAGACCCTGGCCGACGTGCAGTCCCTGCTGCCGGAAGGCCTGCTGCGCGTTTTGCCGGCTCAGGTGCAGGTGCGCTGGAGTGATGACCTTCCCGCCGAGGTGCACGGGCGCGCTTTCGCCGGCCGCATTACGTTGCGCCGCACCCTGCTGGATGACGGCATGCCCGGCAACCGCCGTGCGCGCCGCAGTGCGCTGGTGCATGAACTGACCCACGTCGCCGACCGTGGCGGTGCGAACTGGTCGCAGAGCGTGCGATGGCGTGACCTTGCGGGCTGGCAGCGCAAGCCCTGGCACCTCGGCCGGGGCGACAACGATTTCCGTGATCGCAGCCCGGATGTCTATGAACTGACGAACCCGGCCGAGTACCTGGCCGTGAATGCCGAGCATTTCGTCCTCGACGGCGAGTTCGCCTGCCGGCGGCCCGCATTGGCGCAGTGGTACCAGGCGCATTTCGGAACGCCACCGTCGCTGCCACAGCCGCGGTGCGCCACGACGCTGCCCCTGCTGCAGGCCGAATCGGAGGAGGGCGCTGCATCGCTGCTGCAGCTCGACCCGGCGCGCGTCTACGCGGTGGACTACCTGTTCGCCGAAGGCAGTGCGCAGCCGATGAGTCGCTGGGGCCACAGCATGCTGCGGCTGGTGGTCTGCAAGCCGGGCCGCGTACCTGGGCCGGACTGCCGCCTGGACCTGGAGTACCACCGCGTGCTGTCGTTCCGCGCGTTCGTGGGCGACGTGCAGATATCCAACTGGCGTGGCCTGACCGGCGGCTATCCGTCGCGGCTGTTCGTGCTGCCCCTGCAGCAGGTGGTGGACGAGTACACCAAGGTCGAGCTGCGCGGGCTGCAGTCGCTGCCGCTGCAGCTGGGCCGCAGCGAAATCGCCAGCCTGCTCGAGCGCACCGCGCAGGTGCACTGGAGCTATGACGGGCGCTATTACTTCGTCAGCAACAACTGCGCGGTGGAAACCGCCAAGCTGCTGCAGGCCGGGGTGCCGCGCCTTGGCGAGGCGGGCCTGGCCCAACTGAGCCCGCGCGGCCTGAAGCGGCGACTGGTGCGGCTGGACGTGCTCGACGAGAGGGTACTGGCGGACCGCACTGCAGCGCAGGCGCAGGGCTACTACTTCGCCTCGGCGCGCGACCATTACCAGCAGTTGTTCGCAGTGGCCGCGGCCCAGCTGGCCTTGCCCGCTCGTGATGTGCGCGGCTGGTTGAAGCTGCCTGCACAGCAACGCGCACCGTGGCTGCTGCAGGGTGACCTGCGTGCCAGCGCCGGCCTGTTGCTGCTGGAACAGGCCGCGCAGCGGCGCGCCGAGCTGCGCGCACGCGATGTGCTCAAGCGGCAGCTGCTGGCCGCACCGGACAGCGCTGAAACGCGCAGCCTGCGCGGGTTGCTGGAACAGAGCGGGCAGTGGCTGCGCCCGGGGACGCTGCTGCAGGATGACGGCTATGGATTGCCTCTGGGCGACGAGCAGGCGCTGCTGTCCGCGGCCGTGGCCACTGCCAGTGCGCAGGCGGTCCCGGCGTGGCAGGCATTGCGCGTCCAGCTGCGCCAGCAGCTGCCGATCCGCCAACGCGAGGAAATGGATGCGATCGACGCCAATCTGGCCGCACTCGGTGCACACCTGCGTACGCAGGCAGCCCGCCCGGCTACTGGCGCGGCAGTTCGATGACGAAGCGGCTGCCGCCGGCGCTGCCCGGGCTGCAGTAGACGCGGCCACCGTGCGCGTCGGCGATGGCCTTGACCACCGCCAGGCCGAGCCCGCTGCCGCCGCCCTGGCGCGAGCGCGAACCGTCGCCACGCATGAACGGGGTGAAGATATCCGCATGCAGTTCCGGGTCGATGCCCGGACCCTCGTCTTCGATCGCCACCTGCACGTGGCCGGGCGTGTCATGCACTGCAATCCGCACCTTGCCCGGGCTGGCATAGCGCCGCGCGTTCTCCAGCAGCGCCAGCAATGCCTGGCGCAGGCGGGTCGGGTCGCAGTGCGCGTTGTGTTCCTCGCGGCTGGTTTCCAGCTCCAGCACGAAGCCGGCGGCGCGGAACTGCGGATCGACCAGGGTCATCACCGAATGCACCTCGGCCACCACGTCGGTGCGCGCGCGACGCACGTCCAGCCGCGCGTTGTCGGACAGGCTCAGCACGCGCAGGTCCTCGATCAGCCGTGACAGCCCTTCGACCTGGGCCAGCAGGCTGCGGAACTGCGACTCGTCTGGCTGGAACACACCCTCTGCCAGCCCCTGCAGGCGGCCACGCAGGATCGTCACCGGCGTGCGCAGCTCATGGGCGATGGCCGCGTGCCACATCGCGCGCTCGCTCTCCATGTGCTGCAGGCGGCGCGCCATCGCATTGAAGTCCTCGACCAGGGTCGCCACTTCGCCCGGCGAATTTTCCTCGACGCTGGCGCGTGCACCCAGGTCGCCGCCCGCGAGCGCACGCACGCTGTCCACCAGTGAATTCAGCGGCGACAGGATGCGGTGGGCGAGGCGGAACGAGGCGGCGATGGCCAGCGCCAGCCCGGTCAGGATCACGCCCACCATCCATGCCAGTTCCGGGCCGGTCGGCAGCCAGCTTTCCGGCTCCTCGGCACTGCCGGGGAAGAACTCGACCAGCACCGCGTACAGCAGCCACGATGACAGGATCATCATCACGATGACGCCGATCACCATCAGCGACATCGAAACGATGATGTGGCGGCTCAGCCCGGAGCGGCGCAGGGAGGGCATCAGCGATCGGCCATCAGCCGGTAGCCGACGCCACGCACGCTGGCTGGGACGTTGACCATGCCCACTTCATCCAGCTTGCGGCGCAGCTTGCTGACATGGCTGTCGACGGTGCGCTCCAGTGCTTCGCTTTCCGGCAGGCATTCGTGCATCAGCTCGCTGCGGCTGAAGATGCGCGTCGGCGCCAGCGCCATGCAGTGCAGCAGCTTGAACTCGGTGAGGGTGAGCAGCACTTCGTGGCTGTAGCCTTCGCCCTCCACGTGCACCGCGTGGGTGGCCGAGTCGATCAGCAGCGGGCCGACGCGCAACGCGGTGGGTGCGTCCACGCGCGCGGCGCGCAGCGTGCGCCGCAGTACGGCGCGCACGCGCGCGGCCACCTCGGCCGGGTTGAAGGGCTTGACCACGTAGTCATCAGCGCCCATCCGCAGCGCGGTCAGCTTGTCCAGGTCCTGGTCCAGTGCGGTCAGCATGATCACCGGCGTCTCGCCGCGCTGGCGCAGCTGGGTCAGCACGCTCCAGCCGTCCAGGCGCGGCAGCTGCACATCGAGCAGGACCAGGTCGGGCCGGGCGCTGCGGTGCAGGTCCAGTGCGCTGTGGCCATCGGCGGCGCGCAGCGTGCGCAGTCCTTCGCGTTCCAGGTAGGCGCAGAGAATGTCAGCGATCTCGGCCTCATCCTCGACGATCAGGACGAGGGCGGCGAGGGCAGGGGAGGCATGCATGCAGGGGCGGGGCCGTAAGGTGCTTGCCTCCATCGTATCTCCACAGTTCCTCCATCGAAACCCCATCATCGCCACGCAGACTGCGCGCTTCAGAACCTATCCGCCGCCTGCGCGGCATTGTGCACAGCAATGAGAACCTTCAGGACTCCGGTCGCGTTGATCGCGGCCCTCGCCTTGGCCATGACGGCCTGCTCCACTCCCGAAGCCACCCCCGAGGCGGCGCCGCGCGTCAGCGTGATCAGCGTCGGCCCGCAGGTGGTGCAACGTGACGACGAACTGCCAGGCCGCGTCGCGGCGGTGCGCACCGCGCAGATCCGCGCACAGGTGGGCGGCATCGTGCAGCGGCGCCTGTTCGACCAGGGGGCGGAAGTCAGGGCAGGCCAGGCCTTGTTCCAGATTGACCCGGCAGCGTTCCGGGCCGACGTCGATTCGGCGCTGGCCGCACTGCAGCGCAGTGAGGCGGCGTTGGGCCGCAGTCGCGTGCAGTCGCAGCGCCTGCACGCCCTGGCTGCCGCGCAGGCGGTCAGCCAGCAGCATCGGGACGACGCCAGCGCCGAGTACGAGCAGGCACGCGCGGCAGTGAATGAAGCGCGCGCGATCCTGTCCCGTCGCCAGCTCGACCTGCGCTATGCCACGGTCAGCGCACCGATTGCCGGTCGTATCGATCAGGCATTGGTGACCGAAGGTGCGCTGGTCGGCGTGGCCGATGCCGAGCCGATGGCCGTGGTACAGCAGATCGACCAGGTCTACGTGGATGTGCGCCAGCCGGCGGCGCAGCTGGAGTCGCTGCAGCGCAGTGCGGCCGGCGGCGACAAGCTGCCGGTGACCATCATCGGTGCCGCCGGCAAGCCGCTGCCCGAGCGTGGCCAGCTGCTGTTCTCCGGTATCAATGTCGATGCACGGACGGGTGATGTGATCCTGCGCATCCTGGTGGACAACCCGCGGCGGCAGCTGCTGCCCGGCATGTATGTGCGCGCGAGGGTGCCGCGGGGTGCCCCGGCCAGCGCGATGACCGTGCCACAGCAGGCGGTGCTGCGCAGCGCCGGTGGCCAGGCCTATGCCTGGGTGATAGGCGCCGACGGCAGGGCGGTGATCCGCACGCTGGAGGTGGACGGCAGCGTCGATCGCCAGTGGCTGGTGCGCGCGGGCCTGAAGGCCGGCGAGAAAGTGGTGGTCGAGGGCCAGGAGCGCCTGCAGGAAGGCGTGGTGGTCGATGCGCGCGACTGGCAGAAGCCGGTCGCCAGCGCCGGTGCGGTGCAGGCCGGCAGCAAGGGCTGAGCCTTTCCCGGGACAGCCCCTCCAGGAAAATCCAACATGGCACGTTTCTTCATCGATCGCCCGGTGTTCGCCTGGGTGCTGGCGATCTTCATCATCCTGGCCGGCGCGCTGGCGATTCCGCGCCTGGCCGTGGAGCGCTATCCGGCGGTCGCGCCGCCCAGCGTCAGCATCTATGCCAGCTACCCGGGTGCGAGCCCGCAGACGTTGAACGATGCGGTGGTCGGCCTGATCGAGCGCGAGCTGTCCAGCGTCAAGCATCTGCTTTACTTCGAATCGTCGGTGGACACCTCCGGCGAAGCCTCGATCACCGCCACCTTCAAGCCCGGCACCAATCCGGAACTGGCCCAGGTGGACGTGCAGAACCGGATCAAGGCGATCGAGCCGCGCCTTCCGCGCAGCGTGCGGCAGAACGGCCTGTTCGTGGAGGCCGCCGATTCCGGCTTCCTGATGCTGGTCGGCCTGCGTTCGCCGGATGCCAGCGTCAGCGAGGCCGCGCTGGGCGATTTCATGGCGCGCAACATCATCGAAGAGCTGCGCCGCATCGATGGCGTCGGTCGCGTGCAGTTGTTCGGTGCCGAGCAGGCGATGCGCGTGTGGCTGGACCCGACCCGGTTGACCGGCTACGGCCTGACCATGGGCGATGTGGCCACTGCCATCGAGCAGCAGAACCTGGAGATCTCGCCGGGGCGCATCGGTGATTCGCCGGGTGTTCCAGGCCAGCGCATCACCGTGCCGCTCAGCGCCGACGGCCAGTTGTCCACGCCGGAACAGTTCGCGGCGATCGTACTGCGCGCCGGGGCCGACGGTTCACGGGTGGTGCTGGGTGATGTCGCCCGCGTCGAACTGGGCGCGCAGAGCTATGCCTGGGGCACCCGCGAGGATGGCCATCCGGCCACCGCCGCCGGGGTGCAGCTGCGGCCGGGCGCGAATGCGGTGCGCACGGCGTCGGCGGTCCGTGAGCGCATGGCGGAACTGGCGCCGCTGTTGCCGCGCGGCGTGGAGGCGAGCATCCCGTTCGACACCGCGCCGTTCGTGAAGATCTCGATCCAGAAGGTGGTGCAGACGCTGCTGGAGGCGATGCTGCTGGTGTTCGCGGTGATGTACCTGTTCCTGCAGAACTGGCGCTACACGCTGATTCCTGCGCTGGTCGCACCGATCGCGCTGCTCGGTACCTTCGCGGTGATGCTGGCGCTGGGCTTCTCGATCAACGTGCTGACCATGTTCGGCATGGTGCTGGCGATCGGCATCATCGTCGACGACGCGATCGTGGTGGTCGAGGGCGTGGAGCGGATCATGGCCGAGGAGGGCCTGCCGCCGCGCGAGGCGACCATCAAGGCGATGCGCGAGCTGACCGGCGCGGTGATCGGCATCACCCTGGTGCTGACCGCAGTGTTCATTCCGATGGCCTTGGCCAGCGGCTCGGTGGGCGCGATCTACCGCCAGTTCACCGTGGCGATGGCGGTGTCGATCCTGTTCTCGGCGCTGCTGGCACTGAGCCTGACACCGGCGCTGTGCGCCACCCTGCTGCGCCCGAACACCCACGGCCATCATGGTCGTGGCGGGCTGTTCGGCGCCTTCAATCGTGGCTTCGAGGCGTTGACCGGGCGCTACCAGCGTGGCGTGGCCTCCGCGCTGCAGCGAAGCGGCCGGGTGATGGGCGTGTTCGCCGCGCTGGTGGCGGCGCTGCTGCTGGGCCTGCACTGGCTGCCGGGCGCGTTCCTGCCGGATGAGGACCAGGGCTATTTCATGACCTCGATCCAGCTGCCGGCCGAAGCCACCGCCGAACGCACGCTGGCGGTGGTCGAAGCCTACGAACGGCACGTGGCCTCGCGCCCGGGCATCGGCTCCAACCAGTCGATCCTCGGTTACAGCTTCTCCGGTTCCGGCCCGAGCGCGGCGCTGACCTACACCATGCTGAAGGACTGGGGTGAGCGTGCTGGCGCCACCGCGGCCGGCGAGGTGGAGGCCGCGCAGCAGGCGATGGCCACGGTTGCCGAGGGTGAGGTGATGAGCGTGATGCCGCCGGCGATCGACAGCCTGGGCCGTTCGTCCGGGTTCTCGCTGGCCCTGCAGGCGCGTACCGGGCAGAGCCAGGCCGAGCTGCGCGCAGCCCTGCAGCAGCTGCTGAAGCTGGCCGAGGCCAGTCCGCTGCTGTCGGAGGTGCATGCCGATGGCCTGCCGGCAGGTATCAGCGTGCGGCTGGACATTGATCGTGCCAAGGCCGAGGCGATGGGCGTGGGCTTCGAGCACATCAGCAGCACGCTGTCAGCGGCGATGGGCTCGCAGTACGTCAATGATTTCCCCAACAAGGGCCGGTTGCAGCAGGTGATCCTGCAGGCCGACGCGCCGCATCGCATGGAATTGGAGGACGTGCTGAAACTGTACGTGCGCAACAGCGAGGGCGGCATGGTGGCGTTGTCGGAACTGGTGACCCCGAACTGGACCGAGGCGCCGCTGCAGCTGCAGCGCTACCTCGGCTTCCCGGCGTTGAATCTGTCCGGCGCACCGGCCTCCGGCGTGTCGACCGGCCAGGCCATGGCGGAGATGGAGCGGTTGGCCGGGAAGCTGCCGTCCGGTTTTGCCCTGCAGTGGACCAGCCAGTCGCTGCAGGAGCGTGAGTCGGGGGCGCAGGCGCCGTGGCTGCTGTTGTTGTCGATGCTGGTGGTGTTCCTGGTGCTGGCGGCGCTGTACGAGAGCTGGTCGATTCCGCTGGCGGTGATGCTGGTGGTGCCACTCGGCCTGCTCGGTGCGGTCGCCGCGGTGCTGTTGCGTGGCATGCCCAACGATGTGTTCTTCAAGGTCGGCATGATCACCGTGATCGGGCTGTCTGCGAAGAACGCGATCCTCATTGTCGAGTTCGCGCGGCAGCTGCAGCAGCAGGGGCGCGGCCTGGTCGAGGCGGCATTGGAGGCAGCCAGGCTGCGCCTGCGCCCGATCGTGATGACCTCTCTGGCATTCGCGCTGGGCGTGGTGCCGCTGATGCTGGCGCAGGGCGCGTCGAAGGAAACCCAGCAGGCGATTGGAACCGGTGTGTTCGGCGGGATGGTCAGTGCGACCGTGCTGGCCGTGTTCTTCGTGCCGGTCTTCTATGTAGTGGTGCAGGGCGCGCGGCAGTGGATCGCGCAGCGCCTGCGCAGGCGCCGGCCGATGCCGGGAGGAACCGTGGATGGAACGGAACATCGTTGAAGATCTGCATGAGCAACAGTTGATGGCGCTGGAGCAGCGCCTGTGCGCGGCGCTGCTGGAAAATGACCACGATGCGTTGAACGCGCTGGTATCGCCGGCCTTGTTCATGATGGAAGGCCACGGCGGCCGCATGCTCGATCTGCCATGGCTGGGCGATTGGCTGGCCGGCAGCCTGCAGGTGCGAAGCCTGCAGCTGCACGCGGTGGAGACGCTGCTGTGTGGCCGCCTGGCGTTGCTGTCCAGCGACGTGCGGTTGTCCGTGTGGCGGCAGGGCCGGGAGCGTGAAGTGAAGCTGCGCCTGCTGCGGGTCTGGACCTGCAGTTCCGGCGGCAGCGGTGCGCAGCTGTTGTCGATGGCGGTACTGGCCGCGTGAGTACGGTCAGGCCGCTTTCAGGCCGCGCTCACCGGCAGGTGGTAGGGTCGAAGGTCTCTGTAGTGTCGACAAGGAGTCGAGCCATGCGTGTAGTTCCCAGTCTGTTGGCAGCCTCGCTCGGGTTGGTGCTGGCCGCGTGCCAGCCGGCCCAGGCACCCGCTGCGGGCGGCACCGATGCCGCGCCGCCGGCGGCGCCCGAACCGGCTGCCAGCACCAGCGCCGGTACCGGCAGCCAGACCACGTACCAGTGTGGTGATCTGAGCGTGCGCGCGACCTTCAATGGCGAGGATGCGGCCACGGTGGTGATCGGCGAACGTACCTTCGCCATGACCTCCGAACGTGCGGCGTCGGGTGCCAAGTACGGTGATGGCCAGGGCAACAGCTTCTGGACCAAGGGCAGCGATGACGGCCTGTTGAGCCTGAAGGGCGAGGCGGACCGCGAGTGCCATGCGGTCGAAGCGACCGAAGGCGATGGCAGCGCGGGCACGGCCGCGTTCCGCGCCACGGGCAACGAGCCGGGCTGGTTGGCGGTCGTCGATGGCGACGCGCCGGGCCTCCAGGTTGAAGTTGACTATGGCGAGCGTCGCTTGGACGTCGCCACGCCCACCGAAGGTGCTGACGGTTGGAGTGGCAAGGCGTCCGACGGTACCGACGTCAAGCTCAGCTTCCAGCGCACCACCTGCCAGGACGACATGAGCGGCGAGGCGTTCGATGCCAAGGTGAACCTGACCATCGGCACCCGCCAGTATCACGGCTGCGGCAACTTTGGCGCGAAGCAGCCGTAAGCCTTCTGTAGAGCCGAGCCCACGCTCGGCTCTACACGATCGCTACATCCGATGCGCTGCCCGCTGCCTGCGGCGAGCACGCCGCAAGCAGGGACAGGCAGCCGATCAGCGCAAGGCGCTTAGTCGGCACGGCCGGCGAATTCGCCGGTGGCGGTGTTCACCAGCACGCGTTCGCCGTTGACGATGTATTCCGGCACCATGATCTCGATGCCGGTGTTGAGCTTGGCCGGCTTCGGGCGCTTGGTGGCAGTGCCGCCCTTCAGTTCCGGCGGGGTCTCGATCACTTCCAGCACCACCGAGGCCGGCAGCTGGATCGCCACCGGCTGCTCGTCGATCACCTGCACGTAGATGCCGGTCAGGCCGTCGGTGATGTAGCCAGCGTCATCGCCGATCACGTCCGCGTCCAGGGTGTAGGGGGTGTAGTCCTCGTCATCGAGGAACACGAAGGCATCGCCGTCCTTGTACGAATAGGTGGACTGGCGGCGCAGCAGTTCGACCTCGACCAGGTTGTCGTCGGCATCGAAGCTGGCGTCGAGCTTGTTGCCGCCCGGCACGCTGTACATGATGAAGCGGAAGCGGACGTTGCCGCCGCGACCCTGCGGCGAGCTGCGCTCGATGTCGCGGATCTGGTACACGCCGTTGTTGTACTCGACGACGTTGCCCTTCTTGATGTCGTTGGCTTTCATGGTGATCTAGGTCGTTGGGGGAGGGCGCCGTCCCGGCGCCCGGGGGGAATCACTTCGGAGCGAGGCGGGTAGCGCCGTCCAGGCGGATGGTCTCGCCGTTGAGGTAGGTGTTGCCGAGGATGAAGCCGACCAGGCTGGCGAAGTCTTCCGGCTTGCCCAGGCGCGACGGGAACGGGATCGAGGCGGCCAGCGACTGCTGCACGGCTTCGGGCATGCCATCGACCATCGGCGTCCAGAACACGCCAGGAGCAATCGTATTGACGCGGATGCCGAAGCGCGACAGCTCGCGCGCCATCGGCAGCGTCATCGACACCACGCCGCCCTTGCTGGCCGCATACGCGGCCTGGCCGATCTGTCCTTCATAGGCAGCGATGCTGGCGGTGTTGATGATCACGCCGCGCTCGCCGTCTTCGCCGGCGTCGTTGTGCTGCATGCGGTTGGCCGCGGCCTTGGCGACGTTGAAGCTGCCGACCAGGTTGACCATCACCGTGCCCTGGAAGCCGGCCAGCGGCATCGGGCCTTCCTTGCCGAGCACGCGACCGGCGCCGAGGATGCCGGCGCAGTTCATCGCCACGTTCAGGCCGCCGAGGAAATCGTGGGCCTGGTCGATGGCTGCAGCCACGGCCGCCTCATCGCTGACATTGACATTGAAATAGCGGGCCTTGTCGGCACCCAGCCCGGCAACGGCAGCTGCACCCTTGTCGTCGTTGAGGTCGAACAGAGCCACCTTGCCGCCCTGGGCGACGAGGTGCTGGGCCACGGCCAGGCCGAGGCCGGAGACGCCGCCAGTGATCACGGCACGTACGGAAGACAGCTGCATTGCACGGTCCTGCAGGTTCGAGAACCGCCGATTCTAACGGAAGCGGTGACCGTCGCCGTTGTGCGCTGCGCCGCCCGAGCGGGAGCGGCGCAGCGGGGTGCTCAGCCGGTCGCTGCGAGCGCCTGGCCGGTGCGGCTGGCGGTGGCGCGGCCGAGCAGGCCGGCCAGCCAGCGGCCGGTCTCGGCCAGTGCCGGCAGGTCCACGCCACTGTCCAGGCCCAGGCCCTGCAGCAGGTAGACCACGTCCTCGCTGGCGACGTTGCCGCTGGCCCCCTTCGCGTACGGGCAGCCACCGGCGCCCGAGACTGCACTGTCGACCACGCGCACGCCTGCTTCCAGGCAGGTGGCGATGTTGGCGATGGCCTGGCCGTAGGTGTCGTGGAAGTGCACGGCCAAGGCTTCCATCGGGATCTCGGCAGCGACCGCCTGCAGCATCGCCCGTGCCTTGCGTGGGGTGCCGACGCCGATGGTGTCGCCCAGCGAGATTTCGTAACAGCCCATCTGGTGCAGCGCGCGCGCCACCCGCACCACGTCGGCCAGCGGCACCTCGCCCTGGTAGGGGCAGCCGAGCACGGTGGAGACGTAGCCGCGCACGCGCACGCCATCGGCGGCGGCGCGGCGCAGGATCGGCTCGAACCGGGCCAGCGATTCGTCGATGCCGGCATTGGTGTTGGTGCGGTTGAAGGCCTCGGACGCAGCGGTGAACACCGCCACTTCCTCCACGCCCACCGCGCGGGCGCGGTCGTAGCCCTGTTCGTTCGGCACCAGTACCGGGTAGTGGATGCCCGGCCGGCGCTGGATGCCAGCGTAGACCTCGGCGGCATCGGCCAGCTGCGGAATCCACTTCGGGCTGACGAAACTGGTCGCCTCGATGCTGCGCAGGCCGGTGGCCGACAAGCGGTTGATCAGTTCGATCTTGTCGGCGGTGGACACCGATTGCTTTTCGTTCTGAAGGCCGTCACGCGGGCCGACCTCGACGATGCGGACGTAGTCGCTCATGCAGCCACCTCACCGATGGGGCGATGGCAGACCGCTTCGATGTTGTTGCCGTCCGGGTCGAGCACGAAGGCGGCGTAGTAATCCGGGTGGTACCACGGGCGCAGGCCCGGCGCGCCGTTGTCGCGGCCACCGGCGGCGAGGGCGGCGGCGTGGAAGGCGTCCACCTGCGCGCGGCTGGCGCAGGCGAAGGCCACGTGCACGCCGTGGCTGGCGGTGCCGCCATTGCCGAGCCAGAAGAACGGCTTGCCGTCGCTGCCGAAGCCGATGTGGTCGTGGTCGCCGGTCTGTTCGGCGCTCACTTCCATCACCACGCCGATCTGCAGCGGCGCCAGCGCCTGCAGGAAGAAGGTCTTGCTGCGCGCCAGGTCGGCGCTGGTCAAACCAAGATGATCGAGCATGTTCAGGCTTCCGTGACCCAATGGGGGGCGCGCTTGTCGAGGAAGGCACCCAGGCCTTCCTGGCCTTCGGCGGACACCCGCAGGCGCGCGATCAGAGCGGCATTGTCCCGATCCAGCGCATCGCGGTCATCGCTGTCGCGGACCTGCCGGACCAGCTGCTTGGCGGTGGACGAGGCGATCGGGCCGGCCTTGTCGAGCAGGGCCAGCTGGCGCTCCAGCGCTTCGTCCAGGCGCTCGGGCTCGACCAGCTGGTGGACCAGGCCGATGCGCAGTGCGGTATCGGCGTCGAAGTGCTCGCCGGTGGCGAACCAGCGCCGCGCCTGGCGCGGGCCGATGGCCTCGATCACGTAAGGCGAGATCACCGCCGGCAGCAGGCCAAGGCGGCTTTCGGTCAGGCCGAAGCGGGCCGAGGTGCTGGCGATGGCAATGTCGCAGCAGGCAACCAGGCCGACGCCGCCACCGAAGGCCGCGCCGTGGACCCGGGCCAGGGTCGGCTTGGGCAGCTCGTCCAGGGTGCGCATCAGCCGTGCCAGTGCCAGCGAGTCCTCGCGGTTGTCGGCTTCGCTGGCCGCCGCCATGCCGCGCATCCACTGCATGTCGGCACCGGCCGAGAAGGAGGCGCCGTGACCGGCCACCACCACGGCCCGGACCGAATCATCGCGGCCGGCGGCTTCCAGCGCGGCGGTCAGCCGGGCGATCAGGCTGGCGTCAAAGGCGTTGTGCAGCTCCGGCCGGTTCAGCCAGAGGGTGAGGACGGCGCCACGGCGCTCGATCTGCAAAGCATCGTTCATGGGATTCCAGGGTCACTCCATACCTGTATGGATCATAGCGGGCCATTGGTCATGGGCCATGACGCGACGCGGGAATGTTAGAATCGAGAACCATTTACATCCAGCAGAGAACACGCTAGATGACGCTGTCCGAACTGCCGCTGCACACCTCGGCCGTGGTCGAGTCCGTGCAGGACCTGCATGCCAACGATGCCATTGCCCGTCGCCTGCGCGAGCTGGGTTTCGTGAACGGCGAGGAAGTGCGCCTGGTGGCCAAGGGCCCGGTGGGCGGCGAGCCGCTGCTGGTGCAGGTCGGGTTCACCCGGTTCGCGCTGCGGATCAGTGAAGCCAAGCGGGTCGTGGTCGACGCCGCCAGCCAGGAACGACGTGCATGACCGCAATCGCTGCCACCGCCCCCCTGCGCATCGCGCTGGTCGGTAACCCCAACAGCGGCAAGACCGCGCTGTTCAACCAGCTGACCGGCAGCCGGCAGAAGGTCGCCAACTACACCGGCGTCACCGTCGAGCGCAAGGAGGGCCGCCTGCGCGCGCCGTCCGGCCGTGAATTCGCCGTGCTCGACCTGCCGGGCGCCTACAGCCTGCATCCGGCCAGCCTGGACGAGGCAATCACCCGTGACCTGTGCCGGGGCTTCTACCCGGGCGAGGCCGCGCCGGACGTGCTGCTGTGCGTGATCGACGCCACCAACCTGCGCCTGCACCTGCGCTTCGCGCTGGAACTGCGCGAGCTGGGCAAGCCGATGGTGGTGGCCCTGAACATGGTCGATGCGGCCCAGCGCCGCGGCATCCAGGTGGATGTGGCCGCGCTGGAGCGCGAACTGGGCGTGCCGGTGGTGGAGACCGTGGCGGTGCGCAAGCAGGGCGCCAAGGCCCTGGTCGAGCGCCTGGACGAGATGGTGCCGCACCTGGATGCACCGGTGCCGGGCCCGGAAAGTGGCATCGATTACCACGCCAAGGTGCGCGGGATCCTGTCAGTCGCCGTGCGCATGCCAGCACGGACCGCGAAGATCGACGACGCGCTGGACCGCTGGCTGCTGCACCCGGTGTTCGGCCTGGTCAGCCTGGCGATGGTGATGTTCCTGATCTTCCAGGCGGTGTACGCCTGGGCGACGCCGCTGATGGACGGCATCGAGGCTGGCTTCGCCTGGCTCGGCACCTTTGTTGGCAGCGTGCTGCCGGAAGGCCCGCTGGCCAGCCTGCTGACCGACGGCATCATCGCAGGCGTCGGCGGCGTGGTGGTGTTCCTGCCGCAGATCCTGATCCTGTTCTTCTTCATCCTGGTGCTGGAGGAGTCCGGCTACCTGCCGCGTGCGGCGTTCCTGCTCGACCGCATGATGGCGGCCGCCGGCCTGTCCGGCCGCTCGTTCATCCCGCTGCTGTCCAGCTTCGCCTGCGCGGTGCCGGGCATCATGTCCACGCGCAGCATCCAGGACCCGCGTGACCGCTTGGCCACGATCCTGGTGGCGCCGCTGATGACCTGCTCGGCGCGCCTGCCGGTGTACGCGCTGCTGATCGGTGCGTTCATTCCGCAGAAGACGGTGTGGGGCGTGTTCAACCAGCAGGGCCTGGTGCTGTTCGGCCTGTATGCGGCGGGCATTCTCAGCGCGCTGGCGATGTCGTGGATCATGAAGAAGTGGCGTCGCGACAAGAGCGAGCACCCGCTGATGCTGGAGCTGCCGTCGTACCGCCTGCCGCATGTGCGCGACCTGGCGGTGGGGCTGTACGAGCGCGGCATGATCTTCCTCAAGCGCGTCGGCGGCATCATCCTGGCGCTGACCATCCTGCTGTGGGTGCTGCTGTCGTTCCCGGCGGCACCGGCCGACGCCACGATGCCAGCCATCGACTACAGCTACGCCGGCCAGATCGGCCATGCGATGGCGGTGTTCTTCGCGCCGCTGGGCTTCAACTGGCAGATCTGCATCGCGCTGATCCCGGGCCTGGCCGCGCGCGAGGTGGCGGTGTCTTCGCTGGCCACCGTGTATGCGCTGTCGGCCGCCGATGACGATGCCGCCAGCCAGGCGCTGACCCCGCTGATCAGCGATGGCTGGTCGCTGGCGACCGCGCTGTCGCTGCTGGTCTGGTACATCTACGCCCCGATGTGCATCTCGACGCTGGCCACCATCAAGCGCGAGACCAATTCGTGGAAGCAGATGGGCTTTGCCGCGTTCTACCTGTTCGCAGCGGCTTATGTGGCCGCACTGATCACCTACCAGGTGACCAGGGCGCTGGGAGGCGGCTGATGGATACCGGCCTGCTGATCCAGTACCTGATCATCGCGGTGGCTGTGCTGGTCAGTGCCTGGGTGGTGCTGAAGAAGCAGTTCCCGGGCACCGTGCGCACGCTGCGCGGTGCGTTGGCGTTGGCCCTGTTGAAGCCGGGCCGCGCCGCCTGGCTGCAGGCGCTGGGGCGGAAGATCGCGCCGCCGGCAACGGGCGGTGGTGGTGCCTGTGGCGGTTGCGACAGCTGCGGGCCGACCAAGAAGTAGCGTCGAGCCATGCTCGACGGCGGCCGGCCGGTGGGTGCGAACCTTCAGCCGGTGGTGCGGGCCTTCGCCCTGTGGGTGCGAACCTTCGCCCTGTGGGTGCGAACCTTGGTTCGCACGCTCTCGGGGTTCAGACTTCTCTGCGGATGATTGCCCGGAAGCTCCCGTCCCGGTTCAATCGCCGCACCGATTCCCTGTTCCCATGGGCTGCCGCGAAACCCGCCACGTCGGCCAGGGCATCGAGCAGCAGGGCCTTCAACGCGTCGCGGTTACCGGCCTCCAGCAGATCTTCAAGATCCTGCTGGATGAAGGTCCGGCGCAGGCCCGGCGTTTCTTCGATCCGCCAGTCGACATGGGGCGTGGGGATGCTGGAGCGGTACCGGAAAGCCGTTTCAAGATCGTCAGGCGCGAGCGGATACGCGAGCAGTTCCGGAAAGTAGAGTCCAGCATTCACATAGAAGCCGCGGCTTTCGCTGGCGCGCTGGTGATTCACGACAAGCAGCGCGGCATCCAGCAAGCGGTAGCGGGTCGTCGACGTCCCGGCAAAGCCGGTCTTCCTGGCGCACTTGCTGAAGACGGTCGAGGATTTCATGGGCTTTGCCTGGGCCGTAACAAGGGCCCACAGCCTTGAGGCGCAGTGCCTGACGGTCAATTGGCAAACGCGACACCCGCAACGAGCGCCGCAGGTGGGTGCGAACGCTCCAGGTGGGTGCGAACCTTGGTTCGCACGCTCTTCCAGCTAGTTGGCCCGTGAGCCCAGCTCCGCTGCCAACGCCAGCCACCGGTTGCGTTGCTCCGGCGAGCTGCTGCGCACCGCACCGAGTCGGCTGACCCGCACCGGGCGGATGCCGCAGAATTCCAGAATAGTGGCGCGGATCTGGGTGATGCCCGGGTCGCGGTAGATCCAGCGGTAATACCAGGGCGGCGTATCCAGCGTGGTGATCACCCGTGCGCTGCGACCGGCCAGCAGCCGGTCCCACCACACTGAATCGCGCCGGTAGCGGAAGGCGTACCCCGGCAGCAGCACGCGATCGAAGAAGCCCTTCAGCAGCGCCGGCATCGCGCCCCACCAGGTGGGATAGACCAGCACCAGATGGTCGCAGGCCTCGATCGCATCCGCAGTGTCCTGCAGGTCGGCTTCCAGCGGCTGGATCTGGCGGTAGCCATGGCGCAGCACCGGATCGAACTCGAGTTCGACCAGTGCGATCAGGCGCACCCGATGGCCAGCATTCTCGGCGGCGGTGGCGTAGCGCTGGGCGAGGGCACCGCACAGGCTGTCGCGGTCGGGATGGCCGAGCAGGATCAGGATGGAACGGGACACGGCAACCTCGGGCAATGGAAAGTGCGCGAGGTTGGGCTATGCCCTTGGGGCAGAGTCAACGACCAGCGGCGCAGCCGCTGGGTTCCGGGATGCAGTCACCGCTACCGGAGTGCAGCCACTGCCGCAGCTCGTCGCTGACCTGCTGCAGGTCCAGCTCGACCTGCGCCAGCCGTGCCCGCTCGCTGGCGATGCGGCTGCGTTGTTGCTCAAGCAGGGCCAGCACCGCGGGCCAGTCGAGCCGTCCGTCGCGGCCCTGCAGGCGGGAGATCGCGGCCAGGGTGATGCCCAGCGCCAACGCCTGGCGGATCAGCTGCACCCAGGCCACATCCTGTTCGCTGTAGTCGCGATAGCGGTTCAGCCGAGGCACCGGCGGCAGTAGCCCGCGCGCCTCGTACAGGCGGATGGCCTTGGCGCTGGCGCCGGTCAGGCGGCTGACCTCGGAAATGCGCATTGGCTCAGTCCCGCACCAGCCCGCCATCGACCACCAGGTTCTGCCCGGTCACCGCGCGCGACCAGGGGCTGGCGAAGAACAGCGCGGCATCGGCGAATTCTGCTGGCGTGGTAACGCTGCGCAGTGGCGTGTTGGCGGCGATGTAGTCGAACACTGCCTCCGGCGTGGCAGCGCTGGCATCGGTGGTGCGCAGCAGGCCGCCGGACAGCATGTTCACGGTGATGCCATGTGGGCCGAGGTCGCCGGCCAGCGTGCGCGTGAGGGACAGTAGCGCGGCCTTGGCGGCGGTGTAGTCGTGGTAGGGCACGACCGGGTTCTGGAACAGGTTGGTGCCGATGTTGATGATGCGGCCGAAGCGGCGGGCCTGCATGCCGGGCAGGGCGGCCTGCACGGTGTTCAGCGCGCCGCGCACGCTGCCCTCGAACTGCGCCTGGAAGGCCGGCCAGCCGATGGTGGCGGCACCATCGCGGGCATCACCATTGAACGAGAACGCGGCGAGCGCGTTGTTGACCACGGTGGTGACGCCCTGGCCGAAGTGGGCCAGGGCGTGCTGCAGCATTGCATCGACCTGGCTGCGGTCGGTGACGTCGGCCGGCAGCGCGATCGCCTGTCCGCCCAGCTCGGCGGCCAGCGCCCGTGCGGGGCCTTCGCTGCGGTGGTAGTTGACGATGACGCGCGCACCCTGCGCCGCGAACGCGCGGGCGATGTGCTGGCCAAGGCCGCGGCCGGCGCCGGTGATCAGCACCAGCTGTTCGCTGATCTGCATGAAGGGGCTGCCATCCATTGCATGAAAGGGCATGCAGCGTAGCAGTGATGGCGCTTGCCGGAGCAGGCGTGCTGCCGCTAGCCTGCAGGCATGAACCAGACTCCCCTGCGATTGCTCATTCACGGCGCCTCCGGGCGCATGGGACAGGCCCTGCTGCGGCTGGCCGCCGAACATCCCGAAACCCTGCAGATCGTGGCCGCAGTGACCGGCCGTGCGCCGGCACAGCGCGTGGTCGACGGCGTGCCGTTCTTCGGCGCCAGTGAGCTGCCCGGCGCGCCGGGGTTCGATGTGGCGATCGACTTCAGCCTGCCGGAGGGCTTCGACCCGATGCTGGCGCTGTGCGTGGAGCGGGGTGCCGGGCTGGTGTCGGGCACCACCGGTATCTCCAGCACGCAGCGCCAGGCGCTGGAGGCCGCGGCGGCGAAGATCCCGCTGGTATGGGCCTCGAACTTCAGCCTGGGCGTGGCGGTACTGGACGAGCTGGTGGAGCGCGCGGCGCAGGCGCTGGCCGGCTGGGACTGCGACATCGTCGAATCGCACCACACCCAGAAGAAGGATGCGCCATCGGGCACCGCGCTGACCCTGGGCGCGGCCGCGCAACGGGGCGGGGCGGAGCCGCACTACGCCAGCCTGCGTGCCGGTGACATCGTGGGCGAGCACCTGGTGCAGTTCACCGGTCTGGGCGAGCGCATCGAGCTGGTGCATCGGGCCACCAACCGCGACATCTTCGCCCGCGGCGCCCTGTTCGCCGCCCGCCAGCTGCAGGGGCGGGCGCCGGGCAGCTACCGGGTGCGGGACCTGCTGCAGTAGGGCGGGCTGATTCGTGGGGTCGGATCCCTTTCCTGCGGAAAGGGCTCTGACCCCATCCGAGGGCGCCTGGGGTCAGAGCCTTTCCCATTCGGGAAAGGATCCGACCCCGCCTCCGGCCTGCATACGCCGCCGGATTGAAATGAATGCGCAATCGCCTGTTCATGAAGCGCGATAACCGCTGGCGCGAGCGCCCCGGCAGCGCTACAATTCGCACTCGCCGAATCACGAAAGCCGGACCGGTCCCAGACCGTACGTCCGCGCTTTTTTGCAACCGGATTTCCGTGAAGCGCAGGCGTGACTTCGGCAGCCCCCTCGGTAGCCAAAGTGAGATTCCCGTGACCCAAGCCGCAATCCTCGTCCTCGAAGACGGCACCGTATTCGAGGGCGAATCCGTAGGCGCGCCCGGCCTGTCCGTCGGTGAGGTGGTGTTCAACACCGCCATGACCGGCTACCAGGAAGTGCTGACCGACCCGTCCTACGCCCGGCAGATGGTCACGCTGACCTATCCGCATATCGGTAACACCGGCATGACCGACCAGGACAACGAAGCGTCCAAGGTGTGGTCGGCCGGCCTGATCGTGCGCGACGTTCCGCGCCGCCCCAGCAACTGGCGCAGCCAGGTGTCGCTGCAGGACTGGCTGATCCAGCGTGGCGTGGTTGCCATCGCCGGCATCGACACCCGCAAGCTGACCCGCATCCTGCGCGAGAAGGGCGCGCAGAACGGTGCGCTGATGGCCGGCGACATCGACGTGGAAAAGGCACTGGAAGCCGCCCGCAAGTTCCCGGGGTTGAAGGGCATGGATCTGGCCAAGGTCGTCACTACCGAGAAGACCTACACCTGGACCGAGGGCCAGCTGGACCTGGATGCCAACGCTTTCGTCAGCGTGCCGGCCCGGTTCAAGGTCGTGGCCTACGACTTCGGTGTGAAGACCAACATCCTGCGCATGCTGGCCGAGCGTGGCTGCGAAGTGACCGTGGTACCGGCGCAGACCCCGGCCGCCGAAGTGCTGGCCCTGAAGCCGGACGGCGTGTTCCTGTCCAACGGCCCGGGTGACCCGGAGCCGTGTGACTACGCCATCGAAGCGATCAAGACCTTCATCGATGTGAAGATCCCGACCTTCGGCATCTGCCTGGGCCACCAGCTGCTGGGCCTGGCCTCGGGCGCGCAGACCATGAAGATGGGCCATGGCCACCACGGTGCCAATCACCCGGTGCAGGACCTGGACAGCGGCCGGGTGATGATCACCTCGCAGAACCACGGTTTCGCGATCGATGAAGCGACCCTGCCGCCGACCCTGCGCGTGACCCACCGCTCGCTGTTCGACGGCACCAACCAGGGTGTCGCCCGCACCGACGTGCCGGCGTTCTCGTTCCAGGGCCACCCGGAAGCGTCGCCGGGCCCGACCGATGTCGGTCCGCTGTTCGACCGCTTCGTGGTGCTGATGGAGCAGGCCAAGGCGTGATCAGTACGCCGCCGGCCCCCCGGTGGCGTCGCGATGGACCGTAAACCCCGCATCGCTGCTGCCCCCGGCGCGGCGCTGCGGATCAAGATTCCTGATCGACAGCGTGCGATCACTCCCCCTTGTCACGCTGTACTGACTTAGAGAAGAAAATGCCCAAGCGCACTGACCTCAAGACCATCCTCATCATCGGTGCTGGCCCGATCGTCATCGGCCAGGCCTGCGAGTTCGACTACTCCGGCGCCCAGGCCTGCAAGGCCCTGCGTGACGAGGGTTACCGCGTGGTGCTGGTCAACAGCAACCCGGCAACGATCATGACCGACCCGGAGATGGCCGACGCCGTCTACATCGAGCCGATCAACTGGCAGACGGTCGAGAAGATCATCGCCAAGGAAAAGCCCGATGCGCTGCTGCCGACCATGGGCGGCCAGACCGCGCTGAACTGCGCGCTGGACCTGGCCGACAACGGCGTGCTGGAGAAGTACAACGTCGAACTGATCGGCGCCAAGCGCGAAGCGATCCGCATGGCCGAAGACCGCGAGCTGTTCCGCGTCGCCATGGGTGAGATCGGCCTGGAATGCCCGACCGCCGCCGTCGCCCACACCCTGGACGAAGCGCTGGAAATCCAGACCCGCGTCGGCTATCCGACCATCATCCGCCCCAGCTTCACCCTGGGCGGCAGCGGTGGCGGCATCGCCTACAACCGCGAAGAGCTGGTCGAGATCGTCAGCCGCGGCCTGGAGCTGTCGCCGACCACCGAAGTGCTGGTGGAAGAGTCGGTGCTGGGCTGGAAGGAATTCGAGATGGAAGTGGTCCGCGACACTGCGGACAACTGCATCATCGTCTGCTCGATCGAAAACCTGGACCCGATGGGCGTGCACACCGGTGACTCGATCACCGTGGCGCCGGCGCAGACCCTGACGGACAAGGAGTACCAGCGCCTGCGCGATGCCTCCATCGCCGTGCTGCGCAAGATCGGCGTCGATACCGGTGGCTCGAACGTGCAGTTCGGCATCAACCCGAAGACCGGCCGCGTGGTCGTCATCGAGATGAACCCGCGCGTGTCGCGTTCCTCGGCGCTGGCCTCCAAGGCCACCGGCTTCCCGATCGCCAAGGTCGCCGCCAAGCTGGCCGTGGGTTACACCCTGGACGAACTGAAGAACGAGATCACCGGTGGCCTGACCCCGGCCTCGTTCGAACCGTCGATCGACTATGTCGTCACCAAGATCCCGCGTTTCGCCTTCGAGAAGTTCCCGGCCGCCGACGCCCGCCTGACCACCCAGATGAAGTCGGTGGGTGAGGTGATGGCGATGGGCCGCACCTTCCAGGAGTCGGTGCAGAAGGCCCTGCGTGGCCTGGAAACCGGCAAGGTCGGCTTCGACCCGACCGGCCTGGACCTGGCCAACGAAGACGACCTGCAGACCCTGCGTCGCGAGCTGAAGGCGCCGGGCCCGGAGCGCCTGTTCTTCGTCGCCGATGCGTTCCGCGCCGGCATGAGCGTGGAAGAGATCTACGCACTGTCGTTCATCGACCACTGGTTCCTGGACCAGATCGAGGAAATCATCGCTGCAGAAGGCGAAGTCGCGGCCGGTGGCATCGACGCGCTGGACGCCGCACGCCTGCGCAAGCTGAAGCGTGCTGGCTTCTCCGATGCGCGCCTGGCGCAGCTGACCGGCACCAATGAAGCCGCCATCCGCGCGCTGCGTCGTGCGCACAAGGTGCGCCCGGTCTACAAGCGCGTGGACTCCTGTGCGGGTGAATTCTCCACCGGTACCGCCTACCTGTACTCGACCTACGAGGACGAGTGCGAGGCCGCGCCGAGCAACCGCGACAAGATCATGATCCTGGGCGGTGGCCCGAACCGCATCGGCCAGGGCATCGAGTTCGACTACTGCTGCGTGCACGCGGCACTGGCGCTGCGCGAGGATGGCTATGAAACCATCATGGTCAACTGCAACCCGGAAACCGTGTCGACCGACTACGACACCTCCGACCGCCTGTACTTCGAACCGCTGACCCTGGAAGACGTGCTGGAGATCGTCGAACTGGAACAGCCGAAGGGCGTGATCGTGCAGTACGGCGGCCAGACCCCGCTGAAGCTGGCGCGCGCGCTGGAAGCCAATGGCGTGCCGGTGATCGGCACCAGCCCGGACTCGATCGACCTGGCCGAAGACCGCGAGCGCTTCCAGCAGCTGGTCGACACGCTGGGCCTGAAGCAGCCGCCGAACCGCATCGCCCGCAACGACCAGGAAGCCCTGCTGCTGGCCCGCGAGATCGGCTACCCGCTGGTGGTGCGCCCGAGCTACGTGCTGGGCGGCCGTGCGATGGAAATCGTCTACGGCGAAGCCGACCTGGCCCGCTACGTGCGCGACGCGGTGAAGGTGTCCAACGATTCGCCGGTGCTGCTGGACCGCTTCCTCGACAACGCCGTGGAGTGCGACGTCGACATCATTGCCGATGCCCAGGGCAACGTCCTGATCGGTGGCGTGATGGAGCACATCGAAGAAGCCGGCGTGCACTCGGGCGATTCCTCGTGCTCGCTGCCGCCGTACTCGCTGTCGGCTGAAACCCAGGCCGAGCTGCGCCGCCAGGTGGTGGAGCTGGCCAAGGCCCTGAACGTGGTCGGCCTGATGAACACCCAGTTCGCGATCCAGACCAGCGACGAGGGTGCCGACACCATCTACCTGTTGGAAGTGAACCCGCGTGCCTCGCGCACCGTGCCGTTCGTGTCCAAGGCCACCGGCATGCCGCTGGCCAAGATCGCCGCCCGCTGCATGGCCGGCAAGACGCTGGCCGAGCAGGGCGCGACCAAGGAAATCGTGCCGGACTACTACTCGGTGAAGGAAGCGATCTTCCCGTTCGCCAAGTTCCAGGGCGTCGACCCGATCCTCGGGCCGGAGATGCGCTCCACCGGTGAGGTGATGGGCGTGGGCCGCACCTTCAACGCCGCCTTCGCGCGGGCGCAGGAAGCCGGCGGCATCAAGGCCCCGCCGGTTGGCAAGGCCTTCGTCTCGGTGCGTGATCCGGACAAGAAGCGCGTGCTGCCGGTGGCCAAGGCGCTGCTGGCGCGTGGCTACAGCCTGGTCGCCACCCGTGGCACCGCCGCCTGGCTGCAGCAGCACGGCATGGACTGCGAGATCATCAACAAGGTGGTCGAAGGCCGTCCGCACATCGTCGACTCGATCAAGAACGGCGAGATCGTCTACATCGTCAACACGACCGAAGGTCGTTCGGCGATCAACGACTCGTTCTCGATCCGTCGCGAGGCGCTGCAGCATCGCGTCACCTACTCGACCACCATTGCCGGCGCCAAGGCGCTGGTGGATTCACTGGAATTCCGCGGCACCGGTCCCGTCTGGTCGCTGCAGGAGCTGCACAAGGAGTTGAATGCATGAGAGCCCCCATCACCATGAAGGGCGCGCAGAAGCTGCGCGACGAACTGGATCACCTGAAGTCGGTCAAGCGCCCGAAGGTGATCGCCGCCATCGCCGAAGCGCGTGAGCATGGCGACCTGAAGGAGAACGCCGAGTACCACGCCGCGCGCGAGGAACAGGGCTTCATCGAAGGCCGCATCAAGCAGCTGGAAGGCGAGCTGTCGCACGCCGAGATCATCGACGTGAGCAAGCTCAACGCCGGCTCCAAGGTGGTGTTCGGCGCCAGCGTGACGCTGGCCGACGTGGAAACCGACGAAGAGAAGAAGTACCAGATCGTCGGTGACCTGGAAGCGGACATCAAGCTGGGCCTGATCGCGATTTCCTCGCCGGTGGCGCGCGCGATGATCGGCAAGCTGGAAGGCGATTCGATCGTGATCGACGCCCCGGCCGGCCAGCGCGAGTACGAGATCGTCAGCGTCAGCTACGTGGACTGACACGGTGGCAACGGCGACCCTGCTGTTGCCGGCCCGCAGCCGCTTTGCCGCGGCTGCGTTGCCGGACGATGTGGCACGTGCGCTCGGCCGTGCCACGACCGTGCAGGTCGCGCCGGGCGAACGCGCGCAGCTGACGCGCCATTTCGCGGTTGCCGCGCCGCACTGGCCGGTGGCCGCGTTGACCCGCCAGCGCGACGTCGGCGATGCGGCCGGCGCCAGCTGGCTGCGTGCCGATCCGGCCTGCATGGTGCCGGACATGCATGGCGCGCGGATGATGGCCTACGGCGAAACGCTGCGGCCGACGCTGGCCGACAGCCTGGCCCTGCTGCCGGTGCTGCAGCCCTTGTTTGCCGATGCCGGGTTCGTGCTTGACGCACCGGACCCGTCGCGCTGGTACCTGCGGCTTCCAATCGACCTGGTGCTGCCGGACTTCAATAGTCCGGACGAGGTGCTGGGCGATGACCTGTTCTCGCATCTGCCGGAGGGCGAGGGCGGCCGTCGCTGGCGGGCGCTGATGACCGAAGCGCAGGTACTGCTGCACAACCATTCCTGGAACCAGCAGCGCGCCGCGCAGGGACAACAGCCGATCAATTCGCTGTGGTTCTGGGGCGGTGGCGTGATGCCGGTGTCGGTCAGCACGCCGCACGCACAGGTGCGCAGCCGCGATGCCCTGCTGCAGGGCCTGGCCCTGGCGGCTGGCGTAGCCGTGGATGGCGAGCAGGCGGTGGATGCACTGGTCGACCTGCGCCAGCTGCGTTCGCTGCAGCAGCTCGGCAATGATGCAATCCGGCCGCTGCTGGCCGCGCTCAAGCGTGGCGAGCTGCAGCGGCTGGTGCTCGATTTCGAGGACGGCCTGCAGTTCCAGCTGGACCGCGGCCAGCGCTGGCAGTTCTGGAAGAAGCCGCGGCAGCTTCACGATTGATCGGGGTCGACCGATCGGGGTCGGATCCGTTTTCCATCGACCGATCGGGGTCGGATCCGTTTTCCATCGGAAAACGGCTCTGACCCCCAGGGTTTGTCGGGGTTGCCGACCAGCGGCCGGCACTACCGCATGTAGCGGCGCCTCAACGGACCTCGCTGACCACCGTCGGCAGTGTCCAGTGCCCGCCGAGCATATTGCGACACTGGCCCGTCGTGAAATCGCTGCTCTTCACGAAGCGCTCCCCGTCCCACACCCAGTCATTGGCGGAGATGCAATCGCCGACACCGCGGCCTCGGGAGCGGCCTCGCAGCGTAGCGTCATCGCGGTCAAAATCTTCGGCCAGGTTGGTGACAAAGGTCGCCTGGTACGGCGATCTGTCTCGCACCACCCAGTAGGCGTTGCTCATGTTGTAGGCACCCACGAAGCAACTGGTGCTTGCCAGTACATGCTGGGCGTCCAGTCGCTGGATCTCGATCTCATCTGTCCCGCCATCGCTCAGGCGGCCGCACTCATCCGGCTTCGGCAGGCTGGCGATCAGCGCCTTGCGCAGGCCCGTTGCCTTGGCCAGCGCCGCGTCCGAGGCGCGCGGTGCCATCAGCGTGCCGCGCACGATCACTGGTACCGGCAATGCCGCAGGCACGCTCGCTTCGGGCTTGTCGCCACGCCGCACCAGCGCACCGGGCGTGCCCAGCCGGCCCTGGGCCTCGTCCATCTTCAGCAGTACGGCCGCTGCGCCGCTGTCGGAGATCGGCCACGCCTTGCCCTTGCCGTCGATGATCTCGATGCGTGCCTGGCGCGGCAGTGCGGCGACCAGTGCATCGGTCTGTGCCTGCTGCAACAACACGTTGTCCCCGTCGCCGGTGTCGTGCACCGGGCCCAGGTCCTTGCCGTTCAGGCGCAGGCGCAGCGCCCCGGTCGGCGTCGGGCTTTCGCCATCCTCGCCATTGCGCAGCCGCGCGAGCACCTTCGTACCCGGGCCGCCCGCGCGTTCCAGCATCAGGCTGAGCAGATTGCCGGGTTGTTCCGGACTGTAGCCGGCGGCGCGGCAGGTGCGGGTGTTGTCACAGGCCAGCGACCAGTCGTTGTGCTGGAACTGCACGCCGGCCTTCGGTTCGGGCGTGGCGGCGTGGACGGCCGGGGCCAGGGCGATGCCCAGCAGCGCGGGAAGGAGCGTGCGATGCATGCGTTGAAGTCCATTTCCGGGCCGACAAGCATGGAAGATATGCTGGCAGATTCCAAATGCTCGCGATCGGGGTGGAGCCTCCTGCGGGCAGAGAGATCCGACCCCGCGCTATCATGGGGATGTCTTCCGCAACCCGGCGATGCCGATGTCCCTTGCCGCCGATGCTGCGCACTCCTCCTCCGATACGCCGATGATCCGCCGCCGCGATGCGGTCGTACCCGGCAGCTGGCCAGAGGGCACGCTGCCACTGCTGGCGCGCCTGTATGCCAGCCGTGGCGCAGGTACGCCAGAGCTGGCGCTGCCGAAACTGGGCAGCCTCCACGCGCCCGAGTTGCTGACCGGCATCGATGATGCGGTGGGTCTGCTGATCGAGGCCATCGCCAATGACAGGCGCATCCTGGTGGTCGGCGATTTCGATTGCGATGGCGCCACCGCCTGTGCGGTCGGCGTGCGCGGCCTGCGCATGCTCGGCGCGCAGCACGTCTTCCACGCGGTGCCGAACCGCATGGTGCATGGCTATGGCCTGTCGCCGTCGCTGGTGGAGGAACTGGCCGCGCTGCAGCCGGACCTGCTGGTGACTGTAGATCACGGCATCGCCTGCCATGCGGGCGTGACCGCCGCCAAGGCGCGCGGCTGGCAGGTGCTGGTCACCGACCATCACCTTCCCGGGCCGCAGCTGCCGCCGGCCGATGTCATCGTCGATCCCAATCTCGACGGTGATGCCTTCCCCAGCAAGTCACTGGCCGGCGTCGGCGTGATCTTCTACGTGCTGATGGCGCTGCGCCGGCACATGCGCGAGGCCGGCGTCTTCGCCGATGGCAAGGGGCCGGACCTCACCACGCTGCTGGACCTGGTGGCGGTCGGCACCGTCGCCGACTTGGTGGCGCTGGATCCGAACAACCGGGCACTGGTCAGCGCGGGCCTGCGCCGTCTGCGCGCGGGGCAGGGCTGTGTCGGCCTGCGTGCGCTGATCCAAGCCAGCGGCCGTGATGCCGCGCGGCTCACTGCCACCGACATTGGCTTCGCGCTCGGCCCGCGCCTGAATGCCGCGGGCCGGCTGGAAGACATGGCGCTGGGCATCGCGCTGCTGCTGACCGAAGACCCGCGCCAGGCGCGGGAGATCGCGCAGACGCTGGAGCAGATCAACGCAGAACGCCGCGCGGTGCAGCAGTCGATGACCGATGACGCCGAGCAGGCGTTGACCCGCGTGGTGCTCGACATGTCGGGGCAGCGACCGGTGGCGGCCTGCCTGTTCGATGCCGACTGGCATCCGGGTGTGGTTGGCCTGGTCGCATCGAAGATGAAGGATCGCCTGCATCGTCCGGTGATTGCCTTCGCCCCGGCCGAACCCGGCGCCGACACCCTGCGAGGCTCGGCGCGCTCCATTCCCGGCCTGCACATCCGTGACGCCCTGGCGCTGGTCGATGCGCGCCACCCGGGCCTGATCGAACGCTTCGGTGGCCACGCCATGGCGGCCGGCCTCAGCCTGCGGCGTGACCACATCGATGACTTCAAGGCCGCCTTCGTCGCGGTGGTGCTGGAGATGCTCGATCCGGCGGCACTGCAGCAGCAGGTCCTCAGTGATGGCGAACTGGCGGCGGACGAGCTGGACCATCGCCACGCCGATGCGTTGCGCCTGGCCGGGCCGTGGGGCCAGGGCTTCCCCGAGCCGCTGTTCGACGGCCACTTCGAAGTGGCCAACTGGCGCGTGCTGAAGGAGCGTCACCTGAAGCTGGAACTGCGCCTGCCCGGCGTACCCGGCACGATCAACGCCATCCATTTCGGCGGCTGGCACGGCAACGCGCCCGGTCGCCATGTGCATCTCGCCTATCGCCTCGCCTGCGACGACTATCGTGGCGGCAGCGCCATCCAGCTGATCGTGGAGCACTGCCTGCCCGCATGAAAAAAGGGGACGGAGGGGATTAAGTCGCTTGTGCCTTGTTTGCCACTTGCGACTTAATCCCCTCCGTCCCCTTTTTGGGGGCGCCAACCCCATTACGGTTGCTGGTGCGTTCAAAGGTTCACGATCCCACTGGAGTCCGCTCATGGTCTTCGTCCGTTGCTGCACTGTGTTGTTGCTGGCCCTCGCGGCCTGGCCCGCTGGCGCGCAGTCGCCGCCGATCTCCCGGCCGCAGGCCAGCATGCCTTTGCTGATTGCCCCGGCCGCCGAGCAGGCGGTGCAGCTGCGACACGCCCACATCGAAGGCGAAGTCCAGGCCGGCATCGCCCAGACCCGGATCACGCTGGAATTCCACAACCCCAACCGGCGGGTACTGGAGGGCGAGCTGCAGTTTCCACTGGCCGATGGCCAGCAGATCAGCGGCTTCGCGCTGGATATCAACGGCGAGATGCGTGACGCGGTGCCGGTGCCCAAGGATCGCGGCCGCCAGGTGTTCGAGGAGATCGCCCGTCGCGGGGTCGACCCGGGCCTGCTGGAACAGACCGCTGGCAACCAGTTCCGGTTGCGCATCTACCCGCTGCCGGCCGGCGGTAGCCGGCGCGTGGAGCTGGTGATTCGCGAGCCGTTGGCCTTCGCCGGCCAAGGCTGGCAGTGGACACTGCCGCTGCAGTTCGCCGCCGGTGCAGCCTCGGTTGAGCTGAAACTGCAGGCCCCCGACACGGCCACCGCGGGTACGGCGCCATTCCGCATCAGCGCGGGCCAGCTGCAGTGGCAGGGCAGGGGCGCGCAGCTGCCGCAGCAGCTGCAGTGGAGCCTGCCGGCAGCCCGACAGGCACAGGTGCAGGTGGCGCCCTGGCAGGACGGCCATTACCTGTTGGCGCAGCTGCCGGTGGTGGCCAGCAGCACGCCGCGCACGTTGCCCAGCGAGATCGGCCTGCTGTGGGACGGCTCCGGTTCGGCGGGACAGCGCGATCGCTCGCGTGAGTTCGCCCTGCTGGATCGCTACTTCGCTGCGATGGGTGACGGCACCGTGGCCTTGACCGTGCTGCGCGATCGCGCCGAGCCGGTGCGTCGATTCCGCATCCGCGCCGGCAACTGGAACGAGCTGCGCGCAGCACTGCAGGCCGTGCGTCCGGACGGCGCCAGCGCACTGGCGCAGTGGCAGCCGCAGCCGGGCGTGAAGGAATACCTGCTGGTCAGCGATGGCCTGCTGACCTATGGGCCGGAACAGCTGCCGGCGATGGCGCCGGACCAACGCCTGTTTGCGGTCAGCAGCGCCGGTGCGCGCACCGATGCCGTGCGACTGCGTGGCTGGAGCGAAGCGCATGGTGGTCGCTTCGTAGCGCTGGGGAAGGATGTCGAATTGGCCGCCCGTGAGCTGCTATCGTCGCCGATGGATGTGCAGGTCGATGCAGGGCGCGGCGTGCAGGACGTGGTGATCGATCGTCGCAGTGAAGCCCAGGGCTGGTTGTGGCTGCATGCACGACTGGCGGCCGACGGTGTGCCGATGCGGGTGCGCGTGGGTGGCGGCGAATGGCAGGCGCTGCCCGCCACGCAGAAGAGCAACGACGGAGAACTGCTGGCGGGCTTGTGGGCGCAGGCGCGCCTGCAGCAGCTGGCCGCCGATCGCCGTGGCAACCGCGAGGCGATGCAGCGCCTGTCACAACAGTTCGGCCTGGTCGGGCCGGATACCTCGCTGATCGTGCTGGAGACGCTGGAGGACTACCTGCGCTATGCGATCCGCCCTTCGGGCACGTTGCGCGCCGAGTACGACGCCAGGTTTGCAGTGCAGGTAAGTGATCGCGCCGCAGCCGATCGCCAGCGCCTGGATGAAGTGGCCGCTCGCTGGAAGGAGCGCCAGCAGTGGTGGAACCGCAGCTGGCCGAAGGGTGTGCCGCCGCAGCCGAAGGGCGGGGCACTCGAAGTGGCCTCCGCGGACTACGCGATGGAATCAGCGCCGGTGGCGATGCTCGCCGCGCCGGCCCCGGCGGCACCACCCGCCCCGGCACCGATGGCCGCCGCCGCCGAGCAGCGCATGGAAGCCAGCAGCGCGCGTGCGCGTCGCTCAGCGCCTGCATCGAACAAGGCCCTGGATTCAATCACAGTCACTGGTGGCCGTGTCGCTGCGCCCGCTGCTGCCAACGACGGCCAACTCGGCATCCAGCTGGCGGCCTGGCAGCCGGACTCGGCCATCGCCCGGCGCCTGCGCCAGGGTCCGCCGTCGCAACTTTACGACCGCTATCTGGCCGAGCGCGATGCCCACGCCGACAGCAGCGCGTTCTTCCTCGATGTGGCCGACCTGCTGCTGGAGCAGGGCCAGCGCGAACTGGCACTGCGGGTACTGTCGAACCTGGCCGAGATGGATCTGGACAACCGGCATCTGCTGCGCGTGCTCGGCTACCGGCTGATGCAGGCTGATGCCCCGGCACTGGCGGTGCCGGTGTTCGAGCAGGTGCTGGCGATGGGCCAGGAAGAACCGCAGAGCTTCCGCGACCTGGGCCTGGCGCTGGCAGCGGCCGGCAAGCCGCAACAGGCGCTGGCGCCGCTGTACCAGGTGGTGGTGCGGCCGTGGGACAGCCGCTTCGATGGCATCGCCCTGATCGCATTGGATGAGCTGACCAACCTGGTGGCGCGCAGCACGCCACGGCTGGATACCTCGGCCATCGACCCGCGCCTGCTGCAGGCAATGCCGCTGGACCTGCGCGTGGTGCTGTCCTGGGATGCCGACAACAGCGACATGGACCTGTGGGTGACCGACCCGAACGGCGAGCGTGCCTACTACGGCAACCGCCAGACCTACCAGGGCGGGCGGATGTCGCAGGACTTCACCGGCGGCTATGGCCCCGAGCAGTTCTCGCTGCGCAACGCCAAGCCGGGCAAGTACAAGGTCGAGGCGAACTATTTCGGCAGTCGCCAGCAACTGGTGACCGGTGCGACGACGCTGATGCTGCGCCTGACCACCCACTGGGGCACGGCCAAGCAGAAGGACCAGATGGTGACGATGCGGCTGAAGGATCGCGCCGAAACCGTGCTGGTGGGCGAGTTCGAGGTGCGTTGACCGCTCGGACACCCGTGTAGAGTCGAGCTGGCTCGACTGCCTTGATGTAGCGCCGGGCACATGCGCGGCTCATGGCAGAGGCAGCCGAGCGCGGGCTCGGCTCTACACTACTGCGGTGCGCGCCATTGGCGCCGCCGGCGGATTCGCACGCAGGCCGAACAGGGGCCGCAGCCAACGCACGCGACGGATCAGCAACTCATGGATCAGCAGGCAGCCGCCGACAGTACCGGCCAGCAGCAGGGCCGGTTCCATCCACGGGCCCAACTGAAGTGGCTTGAGCCAGAACAACAGCACGATGATCAGGCTCTGGTGCAGCATGTACCAGGGATAGATCGCCTCGGTGCAGTACGGCAGCCAGCGGAACGGGCGATCGAGGAAGACCTTTCCCCAGCCGAGGATGGCCAGCAGCGCGGTCCATACGTAAAGCGACTGGCTGGCCCGGCCCTGCAGGTCCCAGAACGGTTCGGGCCATTGCCGCAGCGAGGAGTCAGCTGGCAGTACCTGGCCAAGGATGCGCAACCCCAGATACCAGCCGACGGCAGCCAGCGCCAGCCATAGCGTCGTGCGGCGCAGGGCGACCACGCGCTCCCAGAACACCGGTTCACGACCCAGCAGGTAGCCGGCCAGGAACACCGTCGCGTACTTCGCGTGCTGGTACCAGTCGCCGAGCAGGGCATTGGTGGACGGGTAGATCGGCTCCAGCCAGATCACCCAGGCCAGCAGCAGGACGGACGGAAGGCCGATCAGCAGCATCGGCGATGCTGCGCAGAGCGCCATCGCGCGGCGAACCACCGTCGTTCCCAGCAATGGCATCAACAGGGCCAAGGCCAGCGTGTAGTTCCACAGATAGGCCAGGTACCACAGGTGGTTCCAGGTGATGCCGTACTGCCAGCCGGCGAAGCTGCCTTCCGGCCACGGCCGCACCTGCCAGTAGCGCAGCAGGAAGTGGCCGAAGCCGGGTGCCACGTGGCCGTTTGCCACGCCTTCGCAATAGGGCTGGATCGGCACGATCACGAACATGCCGAACAGCAGCGGCAGCAGCAGCCGCCAGGTGCGCAGGCCGGCGAAGCGCAGCAACCTGCCTTCCGGCCGCATCAGCGCGATGGCGATACCCGAGATCAGGAACAGCAGCGACATCCGCCAGCGGTTGACGAACAGCATCGGCCACTGCAGCCATTCGGCGGTATGCACGCTCTTGAGGTGAAAGCCCCAGTCGTCCACGTAGGCCATGGCGGTGTGGTAGAGGATCAGCAGGGCGAAGGCGAACACGCGCAGGGCGTCGATGTCGTAGCGTCGGGTCATGGTGGTGGTGTGCCGGAGAGTCGAGCCAAGGTGACGCCGCCCGGTCCGTGCGGCGACTGGCAAGGGGCCGCTGGAACCGACGCAGTGACCAATGGCGGGGGTTGTGGGACCAATGGAGCCGCTACCCTTTGTCCCTTGAGGCAGGCTGGAGCACCGCAACGACATGGATGCAGCAATGACCCAGGGCCGACCATCGCGCTGGCGTACTTCAACCCGCCTGCTGGTATGGGCGGCGATCCTGTCGGCCTCGGCAGTGACCAATGCGCTGGTGGAAGTGATGGACGCCAGTCGCCGCGGCGCCGATCTCGGGCTGTGGGAGCCGATGATCTGGGAGTTCAGCAGCCTCGGCCTGGTCCTGTTGACCCTGCCGCTGCTGTGGTGGGGCTGCGAGCGCTGGCCGCTGCATGCCGATACCTGGAAGCGGCGGTTGCCGCTGTATCTGCTGGCCAGCGTCGGCTGGTCGCTGCTGCACGTGGTGGGGATGGTGCTGCTGCGGCACCTGGCCTACGGGTCGCTGGGCCATCGCTACCAGGATGATGCCGGCTGGCTGGAGCGTTTTGCCTACGAATACCTGAAGGATGTACGCACGTTTGCGATGTTCGTGGCACTGGAGCACTTTGCCAGCTGGTTCGGCCGGCGCAGGCAGGGCGAGGCGAGCCTGCTGGCCGAGCCGGACGTCGGCCCGCCGGTGGAGCCGGTCGAGCGCCCCCAGCACTTCCTGGTGCGCAAGCTGGGCAAGGAGTTCCTGGTCGCCACGGCCGACGTGGAGTATGCCCAGGCCGCGGGGAACTATGTGAACCTGCGGGTACGCGGCCACGACTATCCGCTGCGGATCACCATGGCGGTGCTGGAGCAGCGGCTCGACCCGGGCGAGTTCCTGCGCCCGCACCGCAGCTGGCTGATCCATCGGGGCCAGCTGCGCTCGATCGAGCCGCTGGACGGTGGCGAGGCTCTGCTGCACATGGCCGACGGGGCGAAAGTGCCGTGCAGCCGGCGCCAGCTGCCGCTGCTGCGGCAGGCGCTGGGGACAGGGTGAGGCCCTCATTCCGGGCACCCGCAGCCTGCGGTATCATTACCAGTCATCTTTTGAATGCATAACCGCCGACATGATCGAACTGAATCCTGTCCGCCAGCGCATCACCGATCTGACCGATCGCGTGCTGTCGCTTCGGGGGTATCTTTGACTACGACGCCAAGAAAGAGCGTCTTGAAGAAGTAACGCGGGAGCTGGAAAGCCCCGACGTCTGGAACAACGCCGAGTACGCCCAGAACCTGGGCCGCGAACGTTCCAGCCTGGAAAAGACCGTGGGCGGCATCGCCTCGGTGCTCGATGGCCTGAACGATGCCACCGAGCTGCTGGAGCTGGCCGAGTCCGAGCAGGACGAGGACACCGCCCTGGCCGTGGTCGCCGACCTGGACAAGCACCAGGCCCACGTGGAGAAGCTGGAGTTCCAGCGCATGTTCTCCGGCGAGATGGACAATGCGGCGGCGTTCGTCGACATCCAGGCCGGTGCCGGCGGCACCGAAGCCCAGGACTGGGCCGAGATCCTGCTGCGCATGTACCTGCGCTGGTGCGAGTCGCGCGGCTGGAAGACCGAACTGATGGAAGTGTCCGGTGGCGACGTTGCCGGCATCAAGTCGGCCACGCTGCGCGTGGAAGGCGACTATGCCTATGGCTGGCTGAAGACCGAGACCGGCGTGCACCGCCTGGTGCGCAAGTCGCCGTTCGACTCGGACAACCGCCGCCATACCAGCTTCACCTCGGTGTTCGTGTCGCCGGAAATCGACGACAACATCGACATCACCATCAACCCGGCCGACCTGCGTACCGACGTGTACCGTTCGTCCGGTGCCGGTGGCCAGCACGTGAACAAGACCGAGTCGGCGGTGCGTATCACCCACATCCCGACCAACATCGTCGTGGCCTGCCAGACCGGCCGCAGCCAGCACCAGAACCGCGACAACGCGATGAAGATGCTGGCCGCCAAGCTGTATGAACTGGAGATCCAGAAGCGCAACGCCGAGAAGGACGCGGTGGAAGCCACCAAGTCCGACATCGGCTGGGGCAGCCAGATCCGCAACTACGTGCTCGACCAGAGCCGCATCAAGGACCTGCGCACCGGCATCGAACGGTCGGACACGCAGAAGGTGCTGGACGGCGACCTGGACGAGTTCGTCGAGGCCAGCCTGAAGGCCGGCCTGGCCGTGGGCTCCAAGCGCGTCGATGCCTGATCGGCGCGCCTGCGCGGATATCGTCACCCTCGTGCGCAACGCCGAGGGTGGCTGATCACGCTTCCGGTGTGGGGCCGAGACCATGCTCGGCTGCTGTTGGCGCAGTAGCAGATGCGTCGAGCATGGCTCGACGCTACAACGGGTACGGCGGTAGCGATGATGCGCAGCGAAAGTGAACGCAAAGAACTCGGCGGCTTTCTCAAGGCCTGCCGCGTCCGTGTCGATCCTGCCACGCTCGGCCTGCCGGCCGGGCGCCGGCGGACCCCGGGCCTGAAGCGCGAGGAAGTCGCGCTGGCGATCGGGGTGAGCGTCAGCTGGTACACCTGGATCGAGCAGGGCCGTGAAGTGCGCGCCTCGCCCGAGGTGCTGGAGCGCCTGGCGCAGGTGCTGCGCATGAGCGACGACGAACGCGCCTACGCGTTCGCGCTGTCCGGCTACGGCGTGCCGCTGGAATCACCGGACGAGAGCGTGACTGACGGCTTGCGCCAGCTGGTGGAGGCGATGCAGCCGATCCCGGCCTATGTGCGCAACACCCGCTTCGACATCCTGGCCTGGAACCCGGCCATCGCCGATCTGTTCGTGGACTACAGCCAACTGGCGCCGCATGAGCGCAACACGCTGCGGCTGATGTTCCTGTACCCGCCGTACCGCACGCTGATCCTCAACTGGGAAGAAATGACCCGCGGCCTGCTGGCAGGCTTCCGTGCGGCGATGGCGCAGGCGCCGGACAAGGCGCCGTTCCTGGCGCTGGTCGAGGACCTCGCCGCGCACAGCGAGGAATTCCGCCAGTGGTGGCCGGAGCACGACGTGCGCCGGTTCGATGAGGGTGCGAAGAAGCTGAACCATCCCACGCGCGGGCTGCTGGACCTGCAGTACGTGGCACTGGTGCCGGAGAGCCGGCACGATCTTTCCCTGGTGACTTACCTGCCGCGTAGGTAGGTTGGTCGGCAGGGCTGCGCCCTGCCAAGAGCCCCCATTCAGACAGGTAAGTGCAGGTCACAGGATAAGCAGACGCCTTGTTGCCTCCGCCAATCGGGTCCACATTCCTGTGCAGGAGACGGGCCGCCCGCCCGTCGTCGAGACACCAGGAGACCTGCATGTCCGCTGCCCCCACCACCGCCATTTCCCGCGATCCGGCCACCGGCCAGCAGATCGCCAGCCATCCCTTCGCCACGGATGCCGAGCTGGAAGCGATCCTCGATCGCGGTCAGGCCGGTTTCGCCGCCTGGAGCGCCCGCAGCCTGGAACAGCGAGCGCAGGTGTTGCGTGCGATGGCGGGCGTACTGCGCCGTGACCGCGAGACGCTGGCTGCCCTGGCTACCGCCGAGATGGGCAAGGTGCAGGCCGAAGCACTGGCCGAGATCGAGAAGTGTGCCGTGCTGTGCGACTGGTACGCCGACCACGGTGCGCAGTTCCTGCGCGACGAGCCGACCCAGGTGCCCGACGACAAGGCTTACGTGTCCTACCTGCCGCTGGGCGTGGTGCTGGGCATCATGCCGTGGAATTTCCCGTACTGGCAGGTGATGCGCGCGGCGGTACCGATCCTGATGGGCGGCAACGGCTTCCTGCTGAAGCCGGCCGAGAACATCGTCGGCACCGCGCAGCTGCTCGATGCCGCCTGGCGTGATGCCGGGCTGCCGGAAGGCACCTTCATCGCCGCCAACATCAGCCGCGAGGGTACCAGCCGTGCGATCGCCGATGACCGCATCGCTGCCGTCACCCTGACCGGCAGCGTAGCCGCAGGCCGCAGCATCGCCGCCCAGGCCGGGCAGGCGCTGAAGAAGGTGGTGCTGGAACTGGGCGGCTCGGATCCGTTCATCGTGCTGGCCGACGCTGACCTGGATGCGGCCGTCGATGCGGCGGTGACCTCGCGCTTCCAGAACACCGGGCAGGTCTGCATTGCCGGCAAGCGCATCATCGTTGAAGACGCGGTGTACGACCGCTTCGTGGCGCAGTTCTGCCAGAAAGTGCAGGCGCTGACCATCGGTGATGGCCGTGAAGCGGGCAATCGCATTGGTCCGATGGCACGCCAGGACCTGCTGGAACAGTTGGACGCGCAGGTGCGCGCCTCGGTGGACGCAGGCGCGAAGCTGCTCGTCGGCGGCCATCAGCTCGATCGCCCGGGCGCGTTCTACGCGCCCACCGTACTGGCGGACGTAGAGCCGGGCATGCAGGCCTTTGACACGGAAACGTTCGGGCCGGTGGCCTCGATCAGCCGCGCCCGCGATGCCGACCACGCGGTGGAACTGGCCAACCAGAGCGAGTTCGGCCTCAGCGGCAACCTGTGGACCGGTGACCGCGCGCGGGCCATGCAGCTGGCGCGCCGGCTGCAGACCGGCGGTGTGTTCGTCAACGGCTTCTCCGCTTCCGACCCTCGCGTGCCGATCGGCGGTGTGAAGAAGAGCGGCTTCGGCCGCGAGCTCTCGCACTTCGGCATCCGTGAATTCGTCAACGCGCAGACAGTGTGGTTCGACAAGCATTGACGCGCGGCTCTCATCCTTCCTGCAACGATCCACCATCAGTCCAGCACAAAGGACGGCATCCGATGTCCAAGGGTTCAGATCTGCTCGTCGCCGCACTTGAGAACGAAGGCGTCGAGCGCATTTTCGGCATTCCCGGCGAAGAAAACCTCGACGTGGTCGAGTCGCTCCGCCATTCCAGCATCGAACTGGTCATCACCCGCCACGAACAGGCGGCGGTGTTCATGGCGGCCACTTACGGCCGCCTGACCGGCAAGCCGGGCGTATGCCTGGCCACGCTCGGCCCGGGCGCGCTCAACTTCACCACCGGCGCCGCCTATGCGCTGCTGGGTGCGTGGCCGGTGATCATGATCACCGGCCAGAAGGGCATCGTCGCCAGCAAGCAGGCGCGCTTCCAGATCGTCGACATCGTCGGCACGATGAAGCCGCTGACCAAACAGGCGCGGCAGATCGTCTCGGCACGCACCATTCCGACCATCGTCCGCGAGGCGTTCCGTGTCGCCCAGGAAGAGCGCCCGGGCCCGGTGTTGCTGGAGCTGCCCGAAGACATTGCTGCCGATGAGGTCGAGGGCGTGGCGCTGATTCCGCCGCACGCGGTGGACCGTCCCATTGCCAGCCCGGAGGCGCTGGATCGGGCAGCAGAGCTCATCCGCAATGCAAAGCGGCCGCTGCTGATGATCGCTTCGGCGGCCTCGCGGCCGCAGTCCAGCGACGCGCTGTCCGCGTTCGTGCTGCGCGCCGGCATCCCGTTCTTCACCACGCAGATGGGCAAGGGCGCGGTGGCCGGTGGTTCAGGCCTGTACATGGGCACCGCGGCGCTGACCGAGCGCGATTACGTGCACATGGCGATCGACCAGGCCGACGTGATCGTGACCATCGGCCACGAGGTCACCGAGAAGCCGCCATTCGTGATGCGCCCGGGTGGGCCGACGGTGATCCATATCGGGTACTCGCAGGCGGCGGTGGAACAGGTGTATTTCCCGCAGGTGGAGGTGATCGGCGATATCGGTCGTTCGCTGACCCAGCTGGCCGACCGCATCGAGGGCGCGGTGCCGAATGCCGCTGCGCTGCTGCCGCTGCGCGCGACCATCCTCGAACACCTGGCCGACCGGGCCGAAGAGGCCGGGTTCACCCCGCAGCGGCTGGTGCACGACGTGCGCCAGGTGATGCCGCCGGATGGCATCGTGGCGCTGGACAACGGCATGTACAAGATCTGGTTCGCGCGCAACTACCGCACCCAGGTGGCCAACACGCTGCTGCTGGACAACGCGCTGGCGACGATGGGCGCGGGCCTGCCGTCGGCGATCATGGCCTCGATCCTGTATCCGCAGCGGCGGGTGCTGGCGGTGTGCGGCGACGGCGGCTTCATGATGAACAGCCAGGAGCTGGAGACGGCCCGCCGGCTGGGCCTGAACCTGGTGGTGCTGATCCTCAACGACGGTGCCTACGGCATGATCCGCTGGAAGCAGGCCGTGGACGGATTCACCGACTACGGCATGACCTTCAGCAACCCCGATTTCGTGAAGTACGCCGAGGCCTATGGCTGCAAGGGCCACGAGGTGACGGCCATCGAGCAGTTCATCCCGACCCTGGAAGCGGCCTTCAACGAGGGCGGGGTGCACCTGGTGTCGGTGCCGGTGGACTATTCGGAGAACCAGCGGGTGCTGGTGGATGAGTTGCGCCAGGCGTTCCCCGGCAACAGGTAGACATCCAGGGTCCAGGTGGGGTCCCGGTCGGGGTCAGATCCCTTTGCGCAGCAGAGGGATCTGACCCCTCTCCCGGCTGGGGCTGGGCGGTTTTGGTATGCTGGGCAACCGGCTGTGCCGGGCGCTGCATCCCCCCTCACTACACGATTCCCGCAGATCCATGAGCGAAGCTACCGATACCCCCCCCGTCGACGAAAACAAGTTGATCGCCGAGCGCCGTGAGAAACTCAAAGCGCTGCGTGGGCAGGGCATCGCGTACCCGAACGACTTCCGTCGCGAGGACTTCGCCGGCCGCCTGCAGGAAGAATTCGCAGATGCCGAAACCTGGACCGCCGAGGCCCTGGAAGGCAACGGCCGCCAGGTGAAGATGGCGGGCCGCCTGATGGCCAAGCGCATCATGGGCAAGGCCAGCTTCGCGCAGATCCAGGACGAGTCCGGCCGCATCCAGCTGTTCCTGCAGGGCGCGGTGCTGGGCGATGCCTATACCGCCTTCAAGGGCTGGGACGTGGGCGACATCATCGCCGTCGAAGGCGGCCTGACCCGTACCAAGACCGGCGAGCTGTCGGTCAAGGCCGAATCGATCCGCCTGCTGACCAAGTCGCTGCGCCCGCTGCCGGACAAGTGGCATGGCCTGGCCGACGTCGAGCAGCGTTACCGCCAGCGTTACGTCGACCTGATCGTGACCCCGGAGTCGCGCGCGGTGTTCATCAAGCGCTCGAAGATCATCCGCGCCATGCGCGCGTGGCTGGACAACCGCGACTTCCTGGAAGTCGAGACGCCGATGATGCATTACATCCCCGGCGGCGCGGCGGCCAAGCCGTTCACCACCCACCACAATGCGCTGGACCTGGACCTGTACCTGCGCGTGGCGCCGGAGCTGTACCTCAAGCGCCTGACCGTGGGTGGCCTTGAGCGCGTGTACGAGATCAACCGCAACTTCCGCAATGAAGGCGTCAGCACCCGCCACAACCCGGAATTCACCATGATGGAGCTGTACGAGGCCTATGCCACGTACAACGAGATCATGGACCTGACCGAAGGCGTGATCCGTGACGTGGCCAAGGCCGTCAACGGTGGCACCGAGGTCGAATGGGACGGCGCGAAGATCGACCTGGGCCCGGCATTCCGCCGCTGGCGCATGGACGAGGCGGTGCGCCACCACAATCCGGAAATCTCTGCGGCGGACTGCACCGACCGCGACGCGCTGCTGCGCCATTGCGAGCGCTTGAAGATCCGCGTCAAGCCGTCCTACGGCTGGGGCAAGCTGCTGCTGGAGATCTTCGAGGCCACCGTCGAGCACACCCTGATCCAGCCGACCTTCATCACTGACCATCCGGTGGAGGTCTCGCCGCTGGCCCGTGCCAACGACAATGACCCGGGCTACACCGACCGCTTCGAGCTGTTCGTCAACGGCAAGGAGCTGGCCAACGGCTTCTCCGAGCTGAACGATCCGGAAGACCAGGCCCAGCGCTTCCAGGCCCAGGTGGCGGCGAAGGAAGGTGGCGATGACGAGGCCATGCACTACGACGCCGACTACATCCGTGCGCTGGAGTACGGCATGGCACCGACCGGCGGCCTCGGCATCGGCGTGGATCGCCTGGTGATGCTGCTGACCGGCAGCAGCTCGATCCGCGATGTACTGCTGTTCCCGTACATGCGTCCGGAGCAGTAAGTCGCCTTTTTGACTCCCGATTGTGCGCGCCGTCCCGAAACGAGACGGCGCGATTGACGCGTCCCGCACTCGGCGTATCGTAATTGCACTACCTTGACGCCTGTTATGGCTTGATCGGCGCCAGGGGGAGGGCACGGTGTGGGGAGTCCGCTTCACATTGTGATGACGATCATGAATCGGGACGCATGACACGGGAGTCAGGCCGATGCAGGGTGCGAGCGTTCGCAGCGGCAGAGTATCCTCGCCTGCTGATGATCCAGCGTGGTCGAGAAACCAGGCAGAGTACGCGTTGAACATCGTCATCGTTGACGACCAGACTTCGGCCCGGACGATGCTGCGTCACGTCATCGAAGACATCGCGCCGGAACTGAGCGTGTATGACTTCGGAGACCCGCTGACCGCATTGGCCTGGTGCGAAGCCCATCCGGTCGACCTGCTGCTGCTCGATTACCGCATGCCGGAGATGGATGGGCTGGAATTCGCCCGTCGTTTCCGTCGCCTGCCCAAGCACCGCGACATTCCGGTGATCCTGATCACCGTGGTCGGTGACGAGCCGATCCGGCAAGCGGCACTGGAAGCAGGCGTCATCGACTTCCTGGTCAAGCCGATCCGCCCGCGCGAGCTGCGGGCGCGCTGCTACAACCTGCTGCAGCTGCGCCAGCAGACCGAGAACGTGAAGCAGCGGGCGCTGTCGCTGGAGCAGCGCCTGCTGGCCAGCATGCATGAGGTCGAAGAGCGCGAGCGCGAAACGCTGTCGCGGCTGGCACGCGCGATCGAGTTCCGTGATGCCGGCACCAGCGCCTACCTGGAGCGCATGGCGCGCGTGGCCGGACTGATCGCCGAACAGCTCGGGCTGCCCGAAGAGGAGGTGCGCCTGATCGAAATGGCTGCGCCGCTGCATGACATGGGCAAGATCGCCATTCCCGATGCGGTGCTGCTCAAGCAGGGCAAGCTCAACGAGGAAGAACTGGCGATCATGCGCCGGCACCCGCGGATTGGCCATGAACTGCTGAGCGGCAGCCAGAATCGCTTCATCCAGGTTGGCGCGTTGATCGCACTGCGTCATCATGAGCGCTATGACGGCAGTGGCTATCCCGATGGGCTGGTCGGCGACGCGATTCCGCTGGAAGCGCGCATCGTGGCCGTCGCCGATGTCTTCGACGCCCTGATTTCGCCCCGTCCGTACAAGGAAGCATGGACCATGGAAGCCACCCTGGCTTATCTCTACGCTCAGCGTGGCCGCCTGTTCGATCCCCGATGCGTGGACGCGCTGCTGCGCGGCCGCGAACAGCTCGACCAGATCTGCGCCGAGCATTCGATGGCGTCCGCGCGCCCGGGGCTGGGCGCGTGAAACGCCTGTTGTCGCAGCTGCGGCTGCGCCTGTCCCAGCGCCAGGACAGCGAGCACGGCCAGCAGATCGTCCGCATCGTGCTGATCAGCCTGATCCTGGCCTACGTACTGTTGCCGGCACCGCGCCACGATCTGCCGCACACCCAGTACGTCGGTGTGCTGGCGATCGTGCTGACCGGCCTGAGCCTGTCACTGTTGCTGTTCGGCTGGCTGCTGTGGCGGCCGGCGCGTTCCGATCCCCGCCGCGTGCTGGGCATGCTGGCTGACTACGGCCTCATTGCTGCCGGCATGGTGCAGATGGGTGAGCCGCTGGCCTGGGTCTACATCGTGGTGATGTGGGTGACGGTCGGCAATGGCATGCGCTTTGGCAACCACTATCTGTACGTGGCGGTGGCCATGGCGATGGTGAGCTTCGGCTGCACCGTGATGCTGACGCCTTACTGGCAACAGAATTTCCGCCTGGCCATCGGCCTCTGGCTGGGCCTGGCAGCGGTGCCGCTGTACTTCTCGACATTGCTGCGGCAGCTGACCGAAGCGATGGCCGAGGCGCGCCGCGCCAGCGAGGCCAAGAGCCGGTTCCTGGCCAACATGAGCCATGAGTTCCGCACGCCGTTGAACGGTCTCAACGGCATGACCGAAGTGCTGGCCACCACGCGCCTGGATGACGAGCAGCGCGAGTGCCTCAACACCATCCAGGCGTCGTCGCGCAGCCTGCTGGCACTGGTGGAAGAAGTGCTGGACATCTCGGCCATCGAGGCCGGCAAGCTGCGCGTGGTGGCCGAGGACTTCGCCGTGGCCGACGTGATCCAGGCGATCGGTCTGATCCTGTTGCCACAGGCCAAGGCCAAACGGCTGGATTACCGGGTGAAGGTGGCCGATGGTGTGCCGCCACGCGTGCGCGGCGATGTCGGGCACCTGCGGCAGATCCTGCTGAACCTGGCCGGCAACGCGGTCAAGTTCACCGACCATGGCCGGGTCGAGATACGTGTCGGCGTGGTGCAGGCCGATGCCAGCGGGGCGGTGCGGTTGCGCTTCGACATCCTCGACACCGGCATCGGCGTGCCACCTGCCATGCGTGCACGGCTGTTCGACGCGTTCGAGCAGGCCGATGTCAGCATGGCGCGCCGCCACGAGGGGACGGGGCTGGGCACGACCATCGCCAAGGGCCTGGTCGAGGCGATGGACGGTGACATCGGCTATCTGGAAAACCCGCCGCGCGGCAGCCACTTCTGGGTCGAGCTGCCGTTCGCGCCGCCGCAGCCGCAGGTGCCGGGCGCGGTGCCGAGCCTGAGCGGCGACGAAGACGCGGGCCCGGGCGGCAACGTGATCGCTTTTGCCGATCCGTTCCTGCGCCATCGCGCCCGCGTGCGCAGCATGCAGATCCTGGTGGCCGACGACCACGAGGCCAACCGCATGGTCCTGCAGCGCCTGCTGCAGAAGGCCGGCCATCGCGTGCTGTGCGTGGACGGCGGTGAGGCGGTGCTGGATGCGCTGGCCGACAGCGAGTTCGACGCGGTCATCGTCGATCTGCACATGCCGGGCATGAGCGGGCTGGACATGCTCAAGGAACTGCGGGTGATGCAGGCCGGCGGCGGTCCGCGCACGCCGGTACTGGTACTCAGTGCGGATGTAACGCCCGAGGCGATCCAGCGCTGTACCCAGGCCGGCGCACATGCCTTCCTGGCCAAGCCCGTCGTTGCGGTGCGCCTGCTCGATACGCTGGCCGAGATCGCCAGCAATGCCCAGCTGAAGACCATGGCCGCACCGGTGGTGCGACCGGCGGCGCCGCTGCAGGATGGCGTGCTCGACAGCAGCGTGCTGGACGAACTGGCTTCGCTGGGCATGGGCGAGGGCTTCGAACGTGAGTTCATCCGCCAGTGCCTGGAGGACGTGGCGAGCTGCATGGGCAAGGCCGAGCAGGCCGGCGAGGCCACGCAGTGGGATGTGTTCCGCGAACAATCCCACGCGATCAAGGGCGTGGCCAGCAACCTCGGCCTGATGCGCGCGTCCAACCGTGCCGGCGAGCTGATGCGGATGGCCGACTGGCAGCTCAAGACCGAATGGCGTCAGCGCCTGGGCATCCTGCAGGAGGCGATCAAGGAAGGCCGGCGGGCGCTGGACGCGCGGGCCGAACGCCGCATGCGCGGCGCCGCCGATGATGGTGAAGCGCGCTGAGGCGTGGCGTGAACCCAAAAAAAGCCCGGTGGCCAGCCGGGCTTGAACCCATCCTGGGGGAGGGGAGGAATCAGGCCGCGTCGAGACTGGCGCGACGGGTCTGGGCCTTGATCAGGCGATCCATGGTGCGCAGCGAGCGGTCGCCGAGTGCGAGGGCGGAATCGACCCATACCTTGGTGATCTCCAGCAGTTCGTCGTAGCTGACCGGCTGGGCGATGGCGCGTGCGGCATTCATCGCCAGATAGGACTGCGGCGTGCGCTGCTGCTGGCGGATCAGTTCCTCGACCGCCGCCCGGCCTTCGCCCTTCTTCACCAGCACGTCGACCACGCCCATGGCATGCATCTCCTCGGCACTGTAGACCCGGCCGTCGAGAATGATCTTCTCGGCCAGATGGGGGGACACGCGCCGGCACAGGAAGGAGTACGCACCCATGCCCGGGAACAGGCCGAACAGCACCTCCGGCAGGCCCAGTCCGCTGCCTTCCTCGGCGACGATGGCGTGGCAGGCCAGGGCCATTTCCAGGCCGCCGCCGAGGGCGTCACCCTGGATCAGCGCGATCGAACGGACGTCGCCGCCGAACCCGGTGTGCAGGTGGTGCACGCCCTCCACGCAGCGCTGGGCGTAGTTCAGCAGGAGGTCGCGGTTGCCTTCGCGGATCAGGCGGGTGAACAGGTCCAGGTCGCCGCCCAGGTTGTAGGCGACGGCATCGGAGGCCAGCACGAAATGCCGCAATGTCCCGTTGTGGCGTTCGGCAGGGCTGCGGGTGATGGCCGCCATGTAGCTCCACATTTCGTCGAGCATGTCCTTGCGGCAGCAGGGACGGATCCCGGTGGCGGCATCGGCGTGCATGAACAGCCAGTGGGCAGCGCCGTCGGCGCTGTCTTCGGTACGGATGGTGGCGAACGGTGAGCCGCTTGAAGGCAGCTTTTCGATGGTACTCATGGAAGGGTCCTCGGCATGCGGCCCGCAGTGTCAGGTGGGTGGCCGGCGGGCCGAACGGTCCACACACGCGGCGATGCTACACCGCCTCAGCGGCGTCGCATGCGAAAGGGCCCGGGACGTTTCCGCCCCGGGCCCTGCACTGTCCAGATTGCCGCAAACCCTTACTGGGCGGGCGTATCGCGGAGTTCGCGACGGAGGATCTTGCCGACGTTGGTCTTCGGCAGCTCCTTTCGGAATTCAACGATTTTGGGGTGCTTGTAGCCGGTCAGGTTGGCCCGGGCATGCTCCTTGACCATTTCGGCGGTCAGGTTCGGGTCCTTCTTCACGATGACCACCTTCACCACCTCGCCGGACTTGTCGTCCGGGACGCCGACCGCGGCCACTTCCAGCACGCCCGGCATCATCGCGATCACGTCCTCGACTTCGTTCGGGTACACGTTGAAGCCGGACACCAGGATCATGTCCTTCTTGCGGTCGACGATGTAGAAGAAGCCGTGTTCGTCCATCTTGGCCATGTCGCCGGTATGCAGCCAGCCGTCCGCGTCGATGGCCTTGGCCGATTCCTCCGGGCGCTGCCAGTAGCCCTTCATCACCTGCGGGCCCTTGATGCAGAGCTCGCCGACCTCGCCCAGCGGCAGGATGGCACTGTTGTCATCCTTGATGCAGGCATCGGTGGAGGGGATCGGCAGGCCGATCGAGCCGTTGTACTCGGTCAGGGTAAGCGGGTTGATGCAGGCTGCCGGCGAGGTCTCGGTCAGGCCATAGGCCTCGACCAGGGTCACGCCGGTAACCTTCTTCCAGCGCTCGGCGACGGCGCGCTGCACCGCCATGCCGCCGCCCAGGGTGACCTTCAGCGAGGAGAAGTCGACCGTGTCGAAACCGGGGGTGTTGAGCAGGCCGTTGAACAGCGTGTTGACGCCGGTGATGGCGGTGAAACGCACCGACTTGAGCTCCTTGACGAAGCCCTTCATGTCGCGCGGGTTGGTGATCAGGTGATTGCAGCCACCGAACTTCATGAAGACCAGCCCGTTCGCGGTCAGTGCGAAGATGTGGTACAGCGGCAGGGCGGTGATGATCCACTCCTTGCCCATCTCGATGCCGGACGCACTGATCCAGGCCGAGGCCTGCTGCATGTTGGCGATCAGGTTGCGGTTGGTCAGCATCGCGCCCTTGGCCACGCCGGTGGTGCCGCCGGTGTACTGCAGGAACGCGATGTCGTCGTGGTCGATCTCGACCTTGGGCAGGCTGTGGCGGCTGCCGAGCTTGAGCGCCTGGCGGAAGCGCACCGCGCCCTTGAGATGGTAGTTGGGCACCATCTTCTTGATGTACTTCAGCACGAAGTTGACGATCACGCCCTTGGCGCCGAGCAGGTCGCCCAGGCCGGTGGTGACCACATGCTTGACCGGCGTATCGGCGATGACCTGCTCGACGGTGTCGCCGAAGTTGTCGACCACCACCAGCGCGGTCACGCCGGCATCGACCAGCTGGTGCTTGAGCTCGCGGGCGGTGTACAGCGGGTTGACGTTGACCACGGTCAGGCCGGCTCGCAGCACGCCGAAGGTGGCCACCGGGTACTGCAGGCAGTTGGGCATCATCAGGGCGACGCGGTCACCCTTCTTGAGCTTGAGCTCACCGAGCAGGTAGGCCGCGAACTGTTCGACCAGCGCGTCGGTCTCGCCGTAGGTGAGGACCTTGCCGAAGCTGGAGTAGGCGGGACGGTCGCGGAATTTCGCGACGGAAGCGTCGAAGACCGAAGCTACCGAATGGAACTCGTTGACGTCGATCTCGGCGGGAACGCCTTTCGGATAGCTCTGCAGCCAGGGACGATCCAGACTCATATTCCCCCTCCAGGAATCGTGATGTATTAGGTCCGGCCCTGAGCGTATCGACAACGGCCGGTCATTGCAGCATACCCCGCCGTAGGGAAAACGCGAAGAGGGTTTCGCGGAGGCTGCAACGGTAGGTGCCGACCTTGGTCGGCACAGGATGGCGAGGGGCGCTGTGAGGCGTGCCCACCAAGGTGGGCACCTACCGATTCGGGGTGTGGGACGGCCGAAGAGCCGGCTGCGTCAACCCTGCTTGCGAACGGGTGCGCCGTTGGCCTTGTAGTACGGCGCGGTGCTACGGGCGAGCGGGGTGCGGCCGCGGATCACGTCGGCCAGCTTCTCGGCCATCATGATGGTCGGCGCGTTGAGGTTGCCGGTCACTACCTGCGGCATGATCGAGGCATCGACGATGCGCAGGCCTTCCAGCCCGTGTACGCGGCCCTGGCCATCGACCACCGCCATCGGATCGTCGGCATGGCCCATCTTGTTCGAGCACGACGGGTGATAGGCAGTCTCGGCGTGCTCGCGCACGAACGCATCGATCTGCGCGTCGGTCTGCAGCGCGCTTCCCGGCGAGATCTCGCGGCCGCTGTACGGGGCCAGCGCCGGCTGCGCGAAGATCTCGCGGGTGATGCGGATCGCCGCACGGAACTCGCGCCAGTCCTGGTCGTGCGACATGTAGTTGAACAGGATGCTCGGATGTTCGCGCGGGTCCTTCGAGCGTACGTGGATGCGGCCGCGGCTGGGTGAGCGCATCGAACCGACGTGCATCTGGAAGCTGTGCGCCTTGATCGGGTTGGAGCCGTTGTAATTGATCGCCACCGGCAGGAAGTGGTACTGCAGGTTCGGCCAGTCGAATTCGGCGTCGCTGCGGATGAAGCCACCGGCCTCGAACTGGTTGCTGGCGCCGATGCCGGTGCCCAGGAACAGCCACTCGGCACCGATCGCCGGCTGGTTGTACAGCTTCAGTGCCGGCGCCAGCGACACCGGCTTCTTGCACTCGTACTGCAGGTACATTTCGAGGTGATCCTGCAGGTTGGCGCCGACGCCCGGCAGGTGGTGCACCAGGTCGATGTCCAGGCTGCGCAGCAGGTCGGCCGGGCCGACGCCCGAGCGCTGCAGGATCTGCGGCGAGGCGATGGCGCCGCCGCACAGCAGCACTTCGCGGCGGGCGGTGGCGCGCTGCGGCTGGTCGCTGTGCAGCCACTGCACGCCCACGGCGCGCTTGCCCGAGAACAGGATGCGGTCGGTCAGCGCGTGGGTGACGATGGTCAGGTTCGGGCGCGGCTTGGCCAGGTCCAGGTAGCCGCGGGCGGTGCTGGAACGACGGCCCTTCGGGGTCACCGTGCGGTCCATCGGGCCGAAACCTTCCTGCTGGTAGCCGTTGAGGTCGTCGGTGCGCGGGTAGCCGGCCTGCACGCCGGCTTCGACCATCGCAGCGAACAGCTCGTTGTTGCCGGCCTTGGGCGTGGTAACGCGCAGCGGGCCGTCGCCACCGTGGTAGTCATTGGGGCCGATATCACGGGTTTCGGCCTTGCGGAAGTAGGGCAGGCAGTCCAGGTAGGTCCAGTCTTCCAGGCCCGGCATGCTGGCCCAGTTGTCATAGTCCATCGCGTTGCCGCGGATGTAGCACATGCCGTTGATCAGCGACGAGCCGCCCAGGCCCTTGCCGCGGCCGCAGTCCATGCGGCGGTTGTTCATGAAGGGCTCCGGATCGGTCTTGTACGCCCAGTTGTAGCGCTTGCCCTGCAGTGGGAAGGCCAGTGCCGCCGGCATCTGGGTACGGAAGTCGAGCCGGTAGTCCGGGCCACCGGCTTCCAGCAGCAGCACGCTGACATCGGCATCTTCGGTGAGGCGGGTAGCCAGCACGTTGCCGGCCGAACCGGCGCCGATGATGATGTAGTCGTACTCGTTGTGGGTGCTCATGGGTGTCTCCTGCAGGCCGGGGCGCGCTGCATGCAGGCGTCCCGGCGGGATGTCGGATCGGCGCGGTGGCCGGACGATGGGGCGTGCTGGCGGCGCGCCGGTCAGAACACGCTGGCGTAGTCGCCCAGCTCGACCTGCACCGACTTGATGCGGGTGTAGTGGCCGAGGGTCGAGATGCCGTTCTCGCGGCCGACGCCGGATTCCTTGTAGCCACCGACCGGCATTTCGGCCGGCGATTCGCCCCAGGTGTTGATCCAGCAGATGCCGGCTTCCAGGCGGTGGATGATGCGGTGGGCGCGGCTGACGTCCTTGCTGACCACGCCGGCGGCGAGGCCGAAGGTGGTGTCGTTGGCACGACGCACCACTTCGTCTTCGTCGTCGTAGGCGAGGATGCTCATCACCGGCCCGAAGATCTCTTCCCGGACAATCGTCATGTCATCGCGGCAGTCGGAGAACACGGTCGGCAGCACGTACGCGCCATTGGCCAGCGCGCCTTCGGTGGCACGGCCGCCGCCGGTCAGCAGGCGGGCGCCTTCGGCCTTGCCGCTTTCGATGTAGCGCAGCACGTTTTCCATGTGCGGGAAGCTGGTCAGCGGGCCGAAGTTGGTCTCGGCGGCCATCGGGTCGCCGATGCGGATGCGCTTGACGCGCTCGACAACGGCGGCCTCGAACGCGGCCAGCATGCTGCGCGGCACGAACACGCGGGTGCCGTTGGTGCAGACCTGGCCGGAGCTGAAGAAGTTGGCCATCACCGCGATGTCGGCGGCGCGGTCCAGATCGGCGTCATCGCAGATCACCAGCGGCGACTTGCCGCCCAGCTCCATGGTCACTTCCTTCAGCGACGAGGACGCCGCGCTGGCCATGACCTTCTTGCCGGTGGCGACGCCGCCGGTGAAGGAAATCTTCTCGATCACCGGGTGCTCGGTCAGCCACTGCCCGATCTCGCGGCCCGGGCCCTGCACGACGTTGAACACGCCGGCCGGCACGCCGGCTTCGGTGTAGATCTCGGCCAGCCGGATCGCGGTCAACGGGGTCACTTCGGACGGCTTGAACACCATCGCATTGCCGGCGGCGAGGGCCGGGGCCGACTTCCACATGGCGATCTGGATCGGGTAGTTCCAGGCGCCGATGCCGGCCACCACGCCCAGCGGTTCGCGGCGGGTGTAGAAGAAGCTCGATTCGCGCAGCGGCAGCTGGATGCCTTCGATGGCGGTGGCCAGGCCAGCGTAGTACTCGACCACGTCGGCGCCGGTGACAATGTCCACGGTGGTGGTCTCGGCCAGCGCCTTGCCGGTGTCCAGGGTTTCCAGGTGGGCCAGTTCGTCGTTGCGCTCGCGCAGGAGCTCGACGGCGCGGCGCAGGATGCGCGAGCGCTCCATGGCCGTCATCGCGGCCCACACCCTCTGGCCTTCGGCCGCGCTCTGCACGGCGCGCTCGACGTCGGCCTGGCTGGCAACCTGCACTTCGGCGATCACCTCACCGGTGGCCGGGTTGACGGTCTTGAAGGTCTTGCCGCTGGTGGCATCGACGCGCTGGCCGTGGATGTAGAGCTGTTGGACGGGCAGGGTGGTCATGGGGCGTACTCCTTGGAAGGGGGCGGGTGCTGAAGCGCTTATAGCGCGGCAGCCTGCAACTGGAAGTCGATGTAGCCGTAGGCGATGCGCCGGGACTTGTCGGCGTTGAACTGGCCGCCGACCAGGCTGCCACGCAGCCACAGGCCGTCGATCATCGCGGCCAGGCCACGGGCGGCCAGGCGGGCCTGCGGGTGGGGCAGCAGGCGGTTGAACTGGTGGCACAGGTTGGAGAACAGGCGCTGGTCGTTGGCGCGCTGCAGCCGGGCCAGTTCCGGCTGGTGCATGCTGGCGGCCCAGAACGTGAGCCAGACGCGCATTGCGGTACCGTTGATCTGGCTGTCGTCGAAGTTGCCATCGACGATGGCACGCAACTGCTCGCGGGGGTCATCGCTGGCCTCGGCGCGGTAGCGGGCGACGGCGTCCTTCAGCTCGCGCAGGATCTGCCGCATTGCAGCATTGAGCAGGCCGTCCTTGTCGCCGAAGTAGTGGGCGACGATGCCGCTGGACAGCCCTGCCTTCTTCGCGATGGTGGCGACGGTCGCGTCGGCCATGCCGATCTCGTCGATGGTCTGGAAAGTGGCCCGGATCAGCTGTTCGCGCCGTACCGGTTCCACGCCTTTCTTCGGCATTGTCTCTCCACGGATTGCGACCCGAAGGATCGGCTGCCCGCCATTATGCTTTTTATTGATTGAACGTTCAATCAATAAACCCTAGGATGCGCTCGCGCCCCACGCCATGGGCCCGGTTTACCGGTCCGGCCCCGCCCATGTGCTCCCCCGGACTGATGAGACGATCCCATGTCTTCCCTGGCTCATCCCAAGCGTTCGCCCCTGCGCTTGAACCGTTTTGTCTTTCTCAGCTCCTCGGTGTCGATCGGCATCCTCGGGCTGCTCACCGTTCTCTATCCCGAAGGCAGCGAGCACTGGCTGCAATGGGCGCAGGCCGAGGTGTCGGCCGCGTTCGGCTGGTGGTACATGCTGCTGATCGTGCTGTGCCTGGGGTTCGTGCCGTGGCTGGCGTTCTCGCCGTATGGCCGCATCCGCCTGGGCCACAACGAGGAGTCACCGGCGTTTGGCTACGTCGCCTGGGTCTCGATGCTGTTCTCGGCCGGCATCGGCATCGCGCTGCTCTACTACGGCGCCTACGAGCCGCTGGACCATTTCCTGCATCCGCCCGGGCAACCCGGCGGGACCGTGGCCGCCGGCCGCGAAGCGATGGTGCTGACCTTCCTGCACTGGGGCCTGCACGGCTGGGCGCTGTACGCGCTGGTCGGCGTGGCGCTGGGCTACTTCGCGTACCGCCGCGACCTGCCGCTGGCGCTGCGCTCGGCGCTGTACCCGATCTTCGGTGAGCGCATCCACGGTCGCATCGGCGACATGGTCGATGGTTTCGGCATCCTGGCCACGCTGATCTCGATGGTGACCAACCTCGGCATCGGCGCGCTGGTGGTGCAGTCCGGCCTGGTCTACCTGTTCCACATCCCGGATACGCCGCAGGTGCTGGTGGCCATCGTGCTGGTGATGATGGTGGTGGCCACCATCGGCGTGGTCGCCGGTGTGGAAAAGGGCATTGCCTGGCTGTCCAACCTCAACGTGCGCCTGCTGTGTGGCCTGCTGCTGTTCGTGCTGGTCACCGGCCCGACCCTGCACCTGTTCGACGGCCTGATCCAGAACACCGGCGATTACCTTGGTGCGTTCGTGCGCAAGAGCTTCGACATGTACCTCAACGACCCGAAGGGCCGTGAGTGGATGGGGTCGTGGACGCTGTTCTACTGGGCCTGGTGGATCGCCTGGGCGCCGTTCGTCGGCCTTTTCGTGGCGCGCATCTCGCGTGGCCGCACCATCCGCGAAGTGATCATGGGCGTGCTGCTGATCCCGCTCGGCTTCACCCTGGCCTGGCTGTCGATCTTCGGCAACACCGCCATCGACCTGGTGCTCAACCACGGCCAGGCGATCCTGGGTGAGGTGGCCCAGCACGATGCGGCGATGACGCTGTTCAAGCTGCTGGAATACCTGCCCGGCGCGCCGTACGTTGCCGGTGCGGCGGTGGTGATCGGCTTCGTGCTGTTCCTGACCCCGGTCGACTCGGGCACGCTGATGATCGCCAACCTGTGCACCCGTCGCGTTGACGATGGTGTGGAAGACGGCCATGACGCCCCGATCTGGCTGCGCGTGTTCTGGGCGGCCGGCATCACCGTGGCCAGCGTCGGCCTGCTGCTGGCCGGCAATTTCAGTGCGATGCAGACGGCGGTGGTGCTGTGTGGCCTGCCGTTCTCGTTCACGCTGGCGTTCTACATGTGGGGCCTGCTGAAGGCGCTGCGCACCGACCCGGACGCACCCCGCCGCTGAGTGCCTCTGTAGAGCCGAGCCCATGCTCGGCTGCTGTTGGCGCAGAAGCAGCCGAGCGCAGGCTCGGCTCTACAGGGGGGCATCGCAGACGGAAAGGGCCGGACCCGCAAGGATCCGGCCCTTTTCCGTTACTTGGCTGCCAGCTGGCGCAGCACGTACTGCAGCAGGCCGCCATGACGGAAGTACTCGACTTCCTTCGGGGTCAGCAGCATCACCGAGACCTCGAAGGTCTTCTTCGTGCCATCGGCCTTGGTCGCGGTGACCGTGGCGCGCTTGCTGGCACCGTCCTGCAGGCCGGTGATGTCGATCACTTCCGAGCCGTCCAGGCCCAGGCTCTGCGCGTTCTCGCCGTTGCGGAACTGCAGCGGCAGCACGCCCATGCCGACCAGGTTGGAGCGGTGGATGCGCTCGAAGCTTTCGGCGATGACCGCCTTCACCCCCAGCAGCAGGGTGCCCTTGGCCGCCCAGTCGCGCGACGAACCGGTGCCGTATTCCTTGCCGGCCAGCACCACCAGCGGCACCTTGTCGGCCTTGTACTTCATGGCCGCATCGTAGATCGCCAGCTTCTCCGGCTGGCCACCACCGGCGGGGTAGTACAGGGTGTTGCCGCCTTCCTCGCCACCGAACATCAGGTTCTTGATGCGGATGTTGGCGAAGGTGCCGCGGACCATCACGTCGTCGTTGCCGCGGCGGCTGCCGTAGCTGTTGAAGTCGGCCGGCTGCACGCCGCGTTCCTGCAGGAAGCGGCCCGCCGGCGAGTCCTTCTTGATGTTGCCGGCCGGGGAGATGTGGTCGGTGGTGATCGAATCGCCGAACAGGCCCATCACGCGTGCGCCGTGCACGTCGTCGATGCTGCCGGTCTGCATGGTCATGCCATCGAAGTACGGCGGGTTCTTGATGTAGGTGGAGGCATCGCTCCACGCGTACAGGTTGCCGTCCGGCGAGGCGATGGTGTTCCAGCGGGTGTCGCCCTTGAACACGTCGGCGTAGTTCTGCTTGAACATCTCCGGGCCGATGGTGGCGGCGATGACATCGCCGATTTCCTTGTTGCTCGGCCAGATGTCGCGCAGGAACACCGGCTGGCCATCGCTGCCGGTGCCCAGCGGCTGGGTGGTCAGGTCGATGTCGGTGGTGCCGGCGATGGCATAGGCCACCACCAGCGGCGGGCTGGCCAGGTAGTTCATCTTCACTTCGGGGTGCACGCGACCCTCGAAGTTGCGGTTGCCGGACAGCACCGAGGTGACCACAAGATCGCCGGCGGCGATGCCGGCGCTGACTTCGGTCGGCAGCGGGCCGGAGTTGCCGATGCAGGTGGTGCAGCCGTAGCCGACCACGTAGAAGCCGATCTTCTCCAGCTCCTTCAGCACGCCGGCCTTTTCCAGGTAGTCGGTGACCACGCGCGAGCCCGGCCCGAGCGAGGTCTTCACCCACGGCTGGCGGTTCAGGCCCTTGGCGGCCGCATTGCGGGCCAGCAGGCCGGCACCGATCATCACCGCCGGGTTGGAGGTGTTGGTGCAGGAGGTGATGGCGGCGATGACCACCGCGCCATCCTTCAGCCGCACCTTTCGGCCTTCGATCTCGATGTCGGCGAAGCCCTTGGCCAGCTGCTCGTTGCCGACCGCCGCGCCGCCGCCTTCATTGACGAACGAGGAAACATCATCACTGCGCTTGTCGCGGTTGCTGGTCATGCCGACCAGTGCTTCGCGGTAGTTCTTCTGCACGTCTTCCAGCAGCACGCGGTCCTGCGGACGCTTCGGGCCGGCCAGCGACGGCTTCACCGTGCCCATGTCCAGTTCCAGCGTGGTGCTGTACTGGGCATGCGGGCTGCCCGGTTCGTGCCACAGACCCTGTGCCTTGGCATAGGCTTCGACCAGGTCGATCTGCTCTTCGCTGCGGCCGGACAGGCGCAGGTAGTTCAGCGATTCGGCGTCGATCGGGAAGATGCCGCAGGTGGCGCCGTACTCCGGGGCCATGTTGCCGATGGTGGCACGGTCGGCCAGCGGCAGGTGCTGCAGGCCGTCACCGTAGAACTCGACGAACTTGCCGACCACGCCGAGCTTGCGCAGCATCTGGGTGACGGTCAGCACCAGGTCGGTGGCGGTGGCACCCTCGGGCAGCTTGCCGGTCAGCTTGAAGCCGACCACCTGCGGGATCAGCATCGACGACGGTTGGCCGAGCATGGCGGCCTCGGCTTCGATGCCGCCCACGCCCCAGCCAAGCACGCCGATGCCGTTGATCATGGTGGTGTGGCTGTCGGTACCGAACACGGTATCGGGGTAGGCGACCGCCTTGCCGTCCTTGTCGGCGGTCATCACTACGCGGGCCAGGTTCTCCAGGTTCACCTGGTGGACGATGCCGGTGTTCGGCGGCACCACCTTGAAGTTGTCGAAGGCCTTCTGGCCCCAGCGCAGGAAGCCGTAGCGTTCCTGGTTGCGCTGGAATTCGATCTTGCCGTTGAGGTCCAGCGCGTCCGGCTTGCCGAACACATCGACCTGCACCGAGTGGTCGATGACCAGTTCGGAGGGGATCTGCGGGTTGATCTGCTCCGGCGAGCCGCCCAGCTTGACGACCGCGTCGCGCATCGCGGCCAGGTCGACCACGCATGGCACGCCGGTGAAGTCCTGCAGGACCACGCGCGCCGGCATGAAGGCGATCTCGGTGTCCGGCTCGGCCGCCGGGTTCCAGCGGGCCACGGCTTCGATGTGGTCCTTGCCGACGGTGATACCGCCGTCCTCGTGCCGGAGCAGGTTCTCCAGCAGGATCTTCATCGAGTAGGGCAGGTGGGAGATATCGAAGCGCTGGCCCAGCGTGGGCAGGCTGAAGTAGTCGTAGGTCTTGCCGCCGACGTTCAGCTGGCTGCGGGTGGAGAACGAATCGCTCATGCGGGGTAACTCCTTCTTGCGGATGGCTTGCAGTGGCCCGCGCATGGGCGGGCCTGCTTGCGGTCGCCGCGGGCCTGGCGGCCCCGGTCGTCCCAGTATGAACCTCAGACTGAATGGATTCATCCGGGCCGGGTTCCGGCCTGCGGCATCGGTTCCAGACTACAGGGGAAGGTGTATGGCGTATGTCACGTTTGTGGCCGATCCTTTGCGAGGCAAGGGCTGGCGGGGCGCCGGTCCTGTTCAGGGTGGAAGTATGCCCGGGGAAGTATGTATAATTTGTGCATACTCTGGAGGGCCTACCCATGGAAGCCACTGTTGCAGAACGCGGACAGATCACCCTGCCCAAGGCGGTGCGTGATGCCCTCGGCCTGACCAAGGGCACGCTGCTGAAGGTCGAGCTGGACGGCAGCCGCATCATCCTGCGCAAGAGTGTTGACGATGCGATTTCACGGGCGCGCGGCAAGTTTGCGCTGGACGGCTTCGAATCGTCCGACGCAGCGGTACGCGCGGTGCGTGACGAGGAATAAGCCGTGATGATCGCCGTCGATTCACCGGTGCTGGTCGAGCTGCTCAGCAATGGTCCGCAGGCCGATGCCGTGGAAGCCATCCTGCGGCAGAGCCTGGTCGGTGGCCGCGTGGTGGTCTGTGGCGCGACCCTGGCCGAGGTCTGCGCATCGCTGCGCGGCGGCGCCGAGGTGCTCGAAGCGCTGGAAGAAATGGGCGTGCACTTCAACCCGATGGAAGCCAAGTCGGCGCTGCGCGCCGGCGAGATGCACCGCCGTCATCGCCAGCGCGGCGGCAGCCGCCGCAGCCTGGACGAATTCATGGTCGGCGCCCACGCACTGCTGCAGTGTGACGGCCTGATCACCTGGAACGACACGTTTTACCGCGACTACTTCAAGGGCCTGAAGCTGATCGTGCCGCACGCCTGAGCCCACTTTGTTATTTCAACCTACGCATTACCCGGGAGTTGTCATGTTGGAAGCCTACCGCCACCACGTCGCCGAGCGCGCTGCGCTTGGCATCCCGCCGCTGCCGCTGAGCGCGCAGCAGACGGCCGATGTCATCGAACTGCTGAAGAACCCGCCGCAGGGCGAGGCCGAGTTCCTGCTCGACCTGCTGACCCACCGCGTGCCGGCCGGCGTCGATGACGCGGCCAAGGTCAAGGCGTCGTACCTGGCGGCGATCGCCCTGGGCAGCGAGCAGAACCCGCTGATCAGCCGTGAGCGCGCCACCGAACTGCTGGGCACCATGCTCGGCGGCTACAACGTGGCCCCGCTGGTGCAGCTGCTGGACGACGCCAGCGTCGGCACCATCGCCGCCAACGGCCTGAAGAAGACCCTGCTGGTGTTCGATGCGTTCCATGACGTGCAGGAAAAGGCCAAGGCGGGCAATGCCAACGCCCAGGCCGTGCTGCAGAGCTGGGCCGATGCCGAGTGGTTCACCAGCAATCCGGAAGTGCCGCAGAGCCTGACCGTCACCGTGTTCAAGGTGCCGGGCGAAACCAACACCGACGACCTGTCGCCGGCACCGGACGCGACCACCCGCCCGGACATTCCGATGCACGCCCTGGCGATGCTGAAGAACAAGCGCGACGATGCGCCGTTCACCCCGGAAGAAGACGGCAAGCGCGGCCCGATCCAGCAGATCCTGTCGCTGAAGGAAAAGGGCCACCTGGTTGCCTACGTCGGCGACGTGGTCGGCACCGGTTCCTCGCGCAAGTCGGCCACCAACAGCGTGCTGTGGTGGACCGGCGATGACATTCCGTTCATCCCGAACAAGCGCGCCGGTGGCGTCTGCCTGGGCGGCAAGATCGCACCGATCTTCTACAACACCATGGAAGATGCCGGCGCGCTGCCGATCGAGCTGGACGTATCGAAGATGGAGCACGGCGACGTCATCGAGCTGCGCCCGTACGAAGGCAAGGCGCTGAAGAACGGCGAAGTGATCGCCGAGTTCCAGGTCAAGTCCGACGTGCTGTTCGATGAAGTACGTGCCGGCGGCCGCATTCCGCTGATCATCGGCCGTGGCCTGACCGGCAAGGCGCGCGAAGCGCTGGGCCTGGCCCCGACCGACCTGTTCCGCCTGCCGGTGCAGCCGGCCGATACCGGCAAGGGCTTCTCGCTGGCGCAGAAGATGGTCGGCCGCGCCTGTGGCCTGCCGGAAGGCCAGGGCATGCGCCCGGGCACCTACTGCGAACCGAAGATGACCTCGGTCGGCTCGCAGGACACCACCGGCCCGATGACCCGCGACGAGCTGAAGGACCTGGCGTGCCTGGGCTTCTCGGCCGACCTGGTGATGCAGTCGTTCTGCCACACCGCCGCTTACCCGAAGCCGGTGGACGTGAAGACCCACCACACCCTGCCGGAGTTCATCTCCACCCGTGGCGGCGTTTCGCTGCGCCCGGGCGACGGCGTGATCCACAGCTGGCTCAACCGCATGCTGCTGCCGGACACCGTGGGTACCGGCGGTGACTCGCACACCCGTTTCCCGGTGGGCATTTCGTTCCCGGCCGGTTCGGGCCTGGTCGCCTTCGCCGCAGCCACCGGCGTGATGCCGCTGGACATGCCGGAGTCGGTGCTGGTGCGCTTCAAGGGCAAGATGCAGCCGGGCGTGACCCTGCGTGACCTGGTCAACGCGATCCCGCTGTACGCGATCAAGTCCGGCCTGCTGACCGTGGCCAAGGCTGGCAAGAAGAACATCTTCTCCGGCCGCATCCTGGAAATCGAAGGCCTGCCGGAGCTGAAGGTCGAACAGGCGTTCGAACTGTCCGACGCCTCGGCCGAGCGTTCGGCCGCCGGCTGCTCGGTGCGCCTGAACAAGGAACCGATCATCGAGTACCTGACCAGCAACATCACGCTGCTGAAGTGGATGATTGCCGAGGGTTACCAGGATCCGCGTTCGCTGCAGCGTCGCATCGAGAAGATGGAAGCCTGGCTGGCCAACCCGCAGCTGCTGGAGCCGGATGCCGACGCCGAGTACGCCGCCGTCATCGAGATCGACCTGGCCGACATCCACGAGCCGATCGTGGCCTGCCCGAACGACCCGGACGACGTGAAGACCCTGTCCGAAGTGGCCGGGGCCAAGATCGACGAAGTGTTCATCGGTTCGTGCATGACCAACATCGGTCACTTCCGCGCCGCGGCCAAGCTGCTGGAAGGCAAGCGTGACCTGCCGACCCGCCTGTGGGTGGCCCCGCCGACCAAGATGGACGCCTCGGAGCTGACCAAGGAAGGCGTGTACGGCACCTTCGGCGCCACCGGCGCGCGCATGGAAATGCCGGGCTGCTCGCTGTGCATGGGCAACCAGGCGCAGATCCGTGAAGGCTCCACTGCGATGTCGACCTCGACCCGCAACTTCCCGAACCGCCTGGGCCGCAACACCAACGTGTACCTGGGTTCGGCGGAACTGGCGGCGATCTGCTCGCGCCTGGGCCGCATCCCGACCAAGGAGGAGTACATGGCCGATGTGGGCGTGATCGCCGCCAGCGGCGCCGAGATCTACCGCTACATGAACTTCGACCAGATCGAGGAATACCAGGACGTGGCCAAGACGGTCGCTGCCTGATCCTGCTGATCGGTTGATGATGTGAACGAAGAACCCCCGGTGAAAGCCGGGGGTTTTTTGTGGACAGGACACTTTCGTAGAAGTTGTATTTCTCTAGCGAAGCATGGCGCCTACCTTGGCTGCTCTCCTTTGCGGTTCTGTCTGAGATGCGCCGTTCATTTCTGCTGACTTCCAGTCCTACCCATCGCCGCAGCGTCATCGCCCGGGCCTTGGGCGCTCTGCTGGCCTCTGCACTTCTGACTATGGCGCCATCAGTCGGCGCAACGCCGGCGTCTGCGATGCCGCTGTCTATCAAGCCGCCGCCACGTCTCGACAGGACTACACGCCACAGCCTCTGTCATGAGGGTCGATGCGTGGTGCTGGATGGCACGGGCCGGCAACTGGCCGAGCATCGGGGAATGCAATACCTCCGCCCCTTCAAAAATGGGGTGGCGGTCTTCGAAAGGGGGGAGAACAGGGGCATCATGAATTCAGAAGGGCGTATCGTCCTTGAAGCGCATTACGATTCGGTTGAGGTACATGGCAACGGGGTGATCGAAGCCAAGGTATTGCTGCGGAAACCGCCCAAGGCGTACACGCGAATTGACTTCTTCAATGCACGGGGCCGATTGGCGCGTCGGTTTGAGGAGAAAGGCGAGAACGATCTCCTGCGCTCTGCGTCCTGGGCTGGAAACCCGGCTGTAGAACTCTGCAACAAAGAGAAGCAGCGCTGTACGACCCGCTTCCTTGACGCGAAGGGTAAGTCCGGTCCCGTTTTCAGTGTCTTTGGTAGTTTTGGTCCCGTGGGTCATGAGGGGGAAGTGGCCATCGCTTCGCGCGATGGTGTCCACTTTGGCCTGGTTGATCGATCACTGGCAGGCATAGGGCGCCAGGACTACGATCAGATGACCTTCAACAGTTCGGGTTTCGCGCTCGCCACCCAGGGCGGGAACGACACGGTGCTGGATCCCCACGGGGTGCAAGTGGCGCCCATGGGTCGATATCGGTTCAAGTTTGGTCGGGGTGGGTACCTGCTTTCTGCGGTAGCCGAAGACGGCCAGTGCCTGCATTTCACGCGCGCGGGTTTGATGTTTCCGACGCCTGCAGGCCACTGTATGAAGACAGATGAGTTCGCTGAACGAGTGGGGTATGTAATCTTCAGTTCGGAAGATGATGAATACGTTGTAGGCCTGGATGGGTCGCTGCGCTCCCTGCAACGCGCTGCAGGCCTGCATCCGCTGAACCGCAGGATCGTCGAGTATCAAAAGCCCGGCGAAGCGGGGGTGCGTTTCATGATGCTGGAAGATGGCAGCATCTCGTCTTCCCTGTACTACCGACTTGCGCCTTTTCAAACCGCGGAAGGACTGGATGACCAACTGCTGTTGGCCCAAGCCGATGGAGGATGGGGTGTAATAGATGCTACGGGTGCTTGGCTGATTCCTCCTCGCTACCGTCGGATAAAACCATTGGGTCCGAATCTGGTCGCCGCATTCGAACGGCCGGGATATGACGCCGGGTATCACATACTCGATCTGCGCGGAAATGCGCTGGCTGATTTCACTCCGCATACTCCCTCAGCAGAGCTTCTGGCGGATGGAACAAGAGTCTATGCGCTCTCGTTGCGGGGTCGCTGGGGCCTTCTGGATGAGTCGGGGCGGTGGAGGCTGGCGCCCCGCTACGGCTACGTGAATGTTTCGAAAGGCCGAGTTTCCGTGCGTGAGCGAAACAGTGCCGGTGAGGTTACGGTCAATTTTCTTGACCCAGACACAGGAACGACGCTGTTCGAACAGGGATTTCTATCGATTCATTCTCGACCGGATGGTCTGTTTGAGACGTTGAAGACAGATCAGACCATGGAGCTGATCAAGCTTGACGGGACCGTTCTGGGGCGTCTGCATCCTCGTCCCAGCCAATAGTCGGACCATTGACTGCTTGGTATGGCTGGAGCCTGGTGCGATCCAAATGGAAGATCTGGGCGTGTTTGAAACAACGGAATGCTCAGGCTTCCGGCGCTACTGCACGGTCCAGTCTGCGCTGCCTTCCAACCGACGGCCTGCTATGAGCACGTTGCCGCGCTTGCCGGAGACGTCCATTTCGAACCAGGGCAATCCGTCGTGGCGGAGCGGACGCACATAGGCCTGGCGGCGGGCGCGGTCGAATTCGATGTAGTAGCGGCGTTGCACGTTGGGGTACGGCGGGATCGACGTGCCTTTCCAGCTGACGCTTACCGCGCCGGGGTCTTCGCGACCCACCAGCATCAGCATGAAGAACACATCACCCAGCTTGGCCTCGAAGTAGAACAGATCGCCACTGGCGCTGGCGGGTGCCAGTGGCAATGAAAGCAGTACGGCCGCCAGGGCGGCCTTCCATATGCCTTTGATCATGTGCAGCATTCCTTGTGCAATACCGCTATCAAAGCACACATGCGGGTAGCGCGTTGAAACGAAGAACCCCGGTGAAAGCCGGCGCCTTTTTTTGTTGCCTGATGGCCTGTAGCGCCGAGTCCATGCTTGGCTGCTGTTCGTGCGATGCGCGATGAGTCGAGCGTGGTTCGACTCTACAACGGCAGCCACGTATGGCGTGGATCTACTGCGCGCGCGCCCTTGAGCTGCGGCGCGCAATCAGCCGCGGGCGAGCGCCAGCAACCGCTCGGCAATCCGTTCCAGCGGCACCTGTTCCTCGGCGGCGCCGAGCTTGCAGGCGGCACCGGGCATGCCCCAGACCACGCTGGTGGCCTCATCCTGTACCAGGGTCGGGGCGCCGGCCTGGCGCATCTCCAGCAGGCCACGTGCGCCATCATCACCCATGCCGGTGAGGATGGCACCGATCGCATTGCCACCGGCGTTCTGCGCGACCGAACGGAACAGCACGTCCACTGCCGGCTTGTGCCGGTTCACCGCCGGGCCGTCGTCGACGCGGCAGCGCCAGCGGGCACCGTCGCGGATGATGCGCAGATGCTTGCCGCCTGGTGGCAGGTAGGCATGGCCAGGCAGCACTGCCTCGCCGTCGCTGGCCTCGCGTACGGCCATGGCCGAGTGGCGGTCCAGGCGTTCGGCGAAGGCGCTGCTGAAGCTGGCCGGCAGGTGCTGGGTCATCACCACGGCTGGGCCATCGGCGGGCATGCCTTCCAGCACCACGCGCAGGGCTTCGGTGCCACCGGCTGACGAGCCGATCGCGATCAGGCGGTCGGTGGTACGGAACTGCGGCGCGGCGGGGCGCATCGCAGGAGCGGCTTCCAGCAGGAGCTTCGGTGCGGCAGCGCGCACCAGCGGACGTACCCGCGAGCGCGCTGCCATCTTGACCTTGGCGATGATCTCGTCGGCGTAGGCCTGCAGGCCGCGCGCCACGTCCAGCTTCGGCTTGGAGACGAAATCCACCGCGCCCAACGCCAGTGCCTGCAGGGTGGTGTCGGCGCCGCGCTCGGTCAGCGAGGAGATCATCACTACCGGCAGTGGGTGCAGGCGCATCAGGTTTTCCAGGAACGCCAGCCCGTCCATGCGCGGCATTTCCACGTCCAGGGTGATCACGTCCGGGGCCAGGCGCTTGATCTTCTCGCGCGCCAGCAGCGGGTCGGCGGCGGTGCCGACCACGTCGATGGCCGGATCGCTGGACAGGATTTCCGTGAGCATCTGCCGCACGACGGCGGAGTCGTCGACGATCAGGACCCGACAGGGGGCGTTGCCGGTCAAGGTCATTCGAACAGCTCCACGCCGCCGGTGACCGGGGCCTTGGACAGGCGCGCACGCACCGCCGATTCGGTCGCAGCCACTTCTGCCTCATGGGCATGCGGCAGGCGCTGCACAACCACGCGGCCGGTATCGGCGAAGAACCAGATCTTGCGCGGATGGATGCCGCACAGGTCCTCGGCGATGATCGGGATGTGCTCGGCCTGCAGGTACTGGCGCACGAACTCGGCGTTGCGGGTGCCCACTGGATTGCTGGTGAAGCCCTTGAGCACGTTGGCGCCGCCGAACACCTTGGCTTCGATGCGCTTGCGGTGGGCGCCCCGCTTGAGCATGTCGTTGATCAGCAGTTCCATCGCATAGCTGCCGTAGCGTGCGGGTGCGCCGTCACCGGCGTTGCCCTCCGGCAGCAGGAAGTGGTTCATGCCGCCGATCTTCAGCACCGGGTCGCGCAGGCACGCCGCCACGCAGGAGCCCAGCGTGGTGGTCAGCGCAGTGGTGTCATCGACCACCAGGTACTGGGTCGGCAGCAGCTTGGCGGCGATGGTCTGGAAGCGCGCATCCTGGTAGCGCATCACATCGTCGGTACGCAGCGAGGCATTCATGCGCCGGCCTTTGCCGCACGGCGGTACAGGGTGCGGCCGCAGGGCTGGATCAGGTCGGCGGCGTGCAGGTAGTTCTCCGAGTGGCCGGTGTAGAGCAGGCCGTCATCGGCCAGGTGCTGAACCAGGCGACCAAGGATGGCGCGCTGGGTCGGCTTGTCGAAGTAGATCATCACGTTGCGGCAGAACAGCGCGTCGAACGGGCCGCCGACGTCGTAGCGCGGGGCGAGCAGGTTCAATGGGCGGAACTCGATCAGTTCGCGCAGCGCCGGCAGCACGCGGCACTGGCCCTCGTTGGGGCCGCTGCCGCGCTGGAAGTAGCGGCGGCGCAGGTCCGGATCGAGGCTGGCGACGCGATCGATGTTGTAGACGCCGCGGCCGGCAGTGGCCAGCACCTGGGTATCGACGTCGGTGGCAATGATGCGTACCGGCGGCTTCAACGTGCCGAAGGCCTCGCAGGCGGTGATCGCCATCGAGTAGGGCTCTTCGCCGGTGGACGCCGCGCACGACCACAGCAGCAGTGGGGCGCGGCTGGAGCGCTGTTGGAGTTCCTCGCGCAGCTTGTCGAAGTGATGCGGTTCGCGGAAGAACGAGGTCAGGTTGGTGGTCAGCGCGTTGGTGAACGCCTGCCATTCGTCACCATCTTCCTGCTCCAGGTGGTCCAGGTACTGCTGGAAGCTGCGCATGCCCAGCGTGCGCAGGCGGCGCGACAGGCGGCCATAGACCATGTCGCGCTTTGCCGGCGCGAGGGCGATGCCCACGCGCTGGTAGATCAGGTCGCAGACGCGGCGGAAATCGCGGTCGGCGAACTCGAATTCGCGCGGGCCGGTGACGATGGGGGTAGGACTTTGCACGGGGGACGTGTCCATCGGCAGAGGCGGCGGCCGCAGCCGCCGCGGGTGGGTCTCAGAATTCCTGCCAGTCGCTGTCGCTGGCGGCGAAGGTGCTGGCGTTGCTGCTGCGGCGGACCGGAGCGGGCGTGCTGGTCGGCTGCGGGCGTGCCACGGTGGTGACACGGGCCGGCTCCGCGCGCGCGGCCACGGCCTTCACTGCGGCGGACACCTGGTTGTCGAGGCGGAAGATCGCCACGGCGTCAGCCAGCTGGCCGGCCTGGTCCTCCATTGCGCGTGCCGCAGCAGTGGCTTCTTCCACCAGCGCAGCATTCTGCTGGGTGGTTTCGTCCATCTGCACCACGGTCTGGTTGACCTGCTCGATGCCCGCCGACTGTTCCTGCGAGGCCGCAGAGATCTCGGCCATGATGTCGGTCACGCGCTGCACCGAGGCGACGATCTCGCCCATGGTCGCGCCGGCCTTGTGCACCAGCGCCGAGCCGTCGTTGACCTTGCCGACCGAGTCGTCGATCAGGCCCTTGATCTCCTTGGCGGCGGCGGCCGAGCGCTGGGCGAGGGTGCGCACTTCGCTGGCGACCACGGCGAAGCCGCGGCCCTGTTCGCCGGCACGCGCCGCTTCCACTGCCGCGTTCAACGCCAGGATGTTGGTCTGGAAGGCGATGCCGTCGATCACCGAGATGATCTCGGCGATCTTCTTCGACGAGGCTTCGATGGCCGACATGGTGGTGACCACCTGGCCGACCACGTCACCGCCCTGCGAGGCGACACCGTGCGCGCCGATGGCGAGCTGGTTGGCCTGGCGGGCGTGCTCGGCGTTCTGGCGCACGGTGGAGGTCAGTTCCTCCATGGAGGCAGCGGTTTCCTCCAGGTTGGCGGCCTGCTGTTCGGTGCGGCGCGACAGGTCGCTGTTGCCGGAGGCGATCTCGCCGGCGGCCAGGGTGATGCTGGAGGCGCTGGCCTGGATCTGGCCGACGATCTGGGTCAGTTGCGTGACGGTGGTGTTGGCATCGTCGCGCATGCGTGCGAACACGCCCTGGTAGTCGCCGTGCATGCGTGCGGTCAGGTCACCTTCGGCGATGGCCGACAGCAGCTGCGAGAGCTTGCCGAGGTTGTCATCGCTGACCGCCATCATCGCGTTGAGGTTCTCCAGCATCAGGCGGAAATCGTGATCGAAGCGCTGCGCATCGCCACGGAGGCTGAAGTCGCCGGCCGCGGCGGCGCTGGCCAGCTGCTTGATCTCGGCATTGATGCGGCCGAGGTTGGCCTTGACCGTATCAACGGTGGTTGTCATCGCGGCCTTTTCGCCCGGGTAGCGTGCAATGTCGCGGCTGAGATCGCCGACCGCGTATTGCTGCACCACGTCCAGCACGTCGTGCAGGGTCTGCACGTGGCCGCCGACCAGGGCGTTGGTTTCCTGCACCATCAGCCCGTACTCACCGGGGAAGGCGCTGGCGTCGATGCGGTAGCTCAGTTCGCCGCCGTCATGACGGCGCGCCATTTCGCGCTGGCCGGTGATGACCGCATGCAGCTGCTGCTGCATGCCGGCCATGGCCTCCAGCAGGCGGCCGGTTTCGTCGTGCGGCTGCGGGCCGATGTGGCTGTCCAGCTTGCCGCCGGCGATGCCTTCGGCCACGGCGGTGGCCTGCTTCAGCGGCACGGCGATGCGGTTGCCGATGACCCAGCTCAGGGCCAGCACGATCAGCACCAGTACGCCACCAGAGACCGCCATGATGGCGGTGAACACCAGCGCCTGTTTCTGCACGTCGTCCATGTAGACGCCGCTGCTGACCACCCAGTTCCAGGGCGCGAACAGGCCGGCATAGGCGACCTTCTCGACCTCGCCCTTGCTGCCCGGCTTGGCCCAGCGGTAGTTGACGAAGCCGCCGCCGGCGCGAGCCGCTTCGACCTGGTCGTAGTAGATCCGGACGCCGTCGTCGGTGCGGAAGTCCTTCATGTCCTTGCCGACCAGGTCCTTGCGGAACGGGTGCATCAGCAGGCGGTAGCCGGTGTCGTAGATGTTGAAGTAGTAGGTATCGTTCCCGGCGCGCATGACCTCCAGCGCCTGCAGCGCGGCGCTCTTGGCGGCCTCTTCGCTGAGCTCGCCGGTACCGGCCAGGCGGTGGTAGTGCTGCAGGATGCCGTAGCTCAGTTCGACCTGGGTCTTCAGCGCGCTCTTGCGGGTTTCGGTCAGGTCCAGGTACTGCATGCGGGCGGCGATCACCGAGAGCGCGATCACGCCGAGCGCGATGAGCAGCGTCAGCAGGTTGAGCTTGCGCCGGACGGAAAGATTGCGGAAGTAGTGTTGCCAGCGATGCAGGAGATTCATCGAGCAGGACCAGGTCGAAGCGGGCGGGCGGCGCCGTGCCGGTCAGCGGCGGGATACGCCGTGACAACCCCGTTATCGGCCGCGCGGGCGGGGGATTGAGGTGCGGTGTCCGAACGTATTCAGGTTTCCTTGCAGCGGCGGCTGCGGCGCTGCCTGCGGCAGGCTTTTGAAGCAACGGCAACGGCAACGGCAACGGCAGGTCATGGCGATGGGTAGCTACGGGTTGGCCGGGTCGGGGTGGGCAGGCAGGACACGCCGTGAACCCATCCATGGGGGCTCGATGGCGCCATCCATGGCGCCAACGGTCCTGCCTGCCCACCCCGACCCGGCCCGCCAGGGCTTCACTTCGGCGGACGGCAAGAGCATTGGGTTTCCAGGTGGAAAGAGGGGTCAGATCCGTTTTCCTGCGGAAAACGGATCTGACCCCGGAAGTGACCTGGCTTTTGTCTTTTGCTCTTCTTTCTTCAATCCGGGGTGGACGCGCACGGGAAGTGTCCGTGGCCGGGAGGGTGGGTTGCGCAGGGGCGTGAGCCGCATGGGGTCGAGACATGCCTCGGGCGGGTTGGGCAGGACGCCCAACCCCGGTCTTGCCGTGTGCGCAGGACAGTGCACACGTGCAAGCGGCGACCAAACTTACAGAGACGTACTTGCAGCGTCCCCTGCGCAACCCATCCTCCCGGCCAAACGAAGGAAGTCCGCCGCTCTCAGCGACCACCCCGAGGGGCTTCGCCGTTGGCTGGATAATCAGATACCCCGTAAACAAAAACGCCCCAGCACAGGGCCAGGGCGTTCTCGTAACTCAGGTCAGGCAGGCATCAGAACTCCTGCCAGTCCCCGTCGGCCAGTTCGGTGGCCATCGGACGACCACCGGCGGTGCGGCGGGCCGGCGTGGCAGCCGGGGCCGGGGCAGCCGGTGCAGCGGCGCGCGGTGCCGGGGTGGTGACGCGCGGGGCGGCGACGACCTCGGCTTCGTCCACCACGAAGATCGACACGGCCTCGCTGAGGTGGCCGGCCTGTTCTTCCATCGCACGTGCGGCGGCGGTGGCTTCTTCCACCAGCGCGGCGTTCTGCTGGGTGGTTTCGTCCATCTGCACCACGGTCTGGTTGACCTGCTCGATGCCGGCGCTCTGTTCCTGCGAGGCGGCGGAGATCTCGGCCATGATGTCGGTCACGCGCTGCACCGAGGCGACGATCTCGCCCATGGTCGCGCCGGCCTTGTGCACCAGCGCCGAGCCGTCGTTGACCTTGCCTACCGAGTCGTCGATCAGGCCCTTGATCTCCTTGGCGGCCGCGGCCGATCGCTGGGCGAGGGTGCGCACTTCGCTGGCGACCACGGCGAAGCCGCGGCCCTGTTCGCCGGCACGGGCAGCTTCCACTGCGGCGTTCAGCGCCAGGATGTTGGTCTGGAAGGCAATGCCGTCGATGACCGAGATGATCTCGGCGATCTTCTTCGACGAGGCTTCGATGGCCGACATGGTGGTGACCACCTGGCCGACCACGTCACCGCCCTGCGAGGCGACACCGTGCGCGCCGATGGCGAGCTGGTTGGCCTGGCGTGCGTGCTCGGCGTTCTGGCGCACGGTGGAGGTCAGTTCCTCCATCGAGGCGGCGGTTTCTTCCAGGTTGGCGGCCTGCTGTTCGGTGCGGCGCGACAGGTCGCTGTTGCCGGAGGCGATTTCACCGGCAGCGGAGCTGATCGCGCGGCTGGACTGCTTGATGCGGGTGACGATCTCGCTCAGCTGCGCGGCGGTGGCGTTGGCGTCGTCGCGCATGCGGGCGAACACGCCCTGGTAATCGCCGTGCATGCGCACGGTCAGGTCGCCCTGCGACAGCGCGGCCAGCAGGCCGGAGATCTGCTCGATGCTGCCGGCATTGGCGTCCAGCAGGCCGTTGATCTGCTGGGCCAGCTGCAGGAAGAAGCCTTCCTTGTCGCTGGCATCGATGCGGCCGGACAGGTCGCCAGCGGCGGCCTGGGCGATCACGCGGGCCACTTCGGCTTCGACCTGCGCTTCCTGGGTACGGTCGCGCCATTCCACCACGTAGCCGACGGTGTCGCCGCCTTCATTGCGGATGGTCGAGACCACCTGGGCGAACTGGGCATCGCCGTACTGCATCGGGCGACGGGCGACGCCGTGTGCCTTCAGGTTGCCCAGCAGGGTCTGGTCCATCTCGCCGCGGTGTTCGAGCACGGTGACCGGCTTGCCGATCAGCGAAGCCTGCGCATCGAAGTCCGGCAGGTCGCGGCGCAGTTCGTCCTGGTACTGGCTCAGGGTCTGCTGCAGGGCGCGGTTGCTGTAGACGATGGTGTTGCTGGTGTCGGTCAGGTAGACGCCGGTCGAGCTGTAGTCCAGCGCGGTACGGATGCGCAGGTTCTCGCGGGCGATGGCCTGGTCGGTCTCGATGCGCTCGCGCAGGTCGCGCTGCATGCGCTGCATGGCCTGCATCAGTTCGCCCACTTCATCCTGGCGGCTGACGTCGATGTGGCCATCGAGCTTGCCGCCGGCCACGTCGTTGGCCACCGAGACGGCGCCACGCACGCTGCCGACCAGGGCGCGGGCAAACAGCCACACCAGCACCAGGCCGAGCGCGGCGCCGCCCAGCAGCGCGATCACGGTCAGCACGGCCGAGGCGGAGTAGGTGGATGCGGCCTCTTCGCGCGAGGCGCGGGCGAGGCGGTTGTCTTCGGCGATCAGCGCCTCCAGCGCGGAGGCGGCCTTGCGGTGCTTGGTGCGGGTTTCGCCGACGAAGGTATCGATGGCGTCGTCCGGCAGGTCCAGTTCCAGCATCTCGGTGACGCTGTCATAGGATGCCAGGGCGTCCTTCCATTCCTTGGCGAAGGCGTCGAACAGCTTCTTCTGCTGCGGGTTGTCGACCAGCTTCGGATACTCCTTGATCGACTTGTCCATGCTGGCGCGCAGGTCGACACCCTGCTTGCGCGCATCGGACTTGACGTCATCGCTGGCGCGGATCAGCTGCTGGTAGGCGGCATTGCGGTACTCGCCCAGCATGCCGCGCATCTCGCCGGCCATGCGGATGCTCTCCATGCGTGAACCGGCCAGCTCGGTGGTCACGTTGTTCAGCGAATGCAGGCCGCGATAGGCGACGATGCCCTGCAGCAGCATCACCAGCAGGAGGACGCCGAAGGTCAGCAGCAGTTTCGGCATCAGTTTCAGGTTGTTGATCCACGGCATGGGCGTTGCGAGCTCCTAAGGCAGACGCGCCCGGGCATCGGGCCCGGTTGCAGCAGAAACCACGCCAGGACCAGGCCCGGCGTGGTCCGACGAACGGCGGATTACTTGATGTTGGCCAGCTTCAGCCCGGCCGGCGAGCTGACTTCGATTTCCGCACGCGAGGCGTCGCGCTGGATCTTGCCGATCACGCACACGGTCTTGCCTTCCAGGGTTTCCAGCGGGAAGGAGAACTTGCCGCGGTTCTCGCCGGCGATACGCGCCGAGAAGGTGTGGCGCGGGAAGGCGCCGCCCATGTACAGGAAGGTCGGCTGGCCTTCGGAGCCTTCTGCGTAACGGGCCTTTTCGACCTTGCCACAGACCATGCCGTCCTTGCCGACCGAACGCGGCGCCATTTCCGGCGGGATCATGTCGGCCGACTGGGCGAAAGCGGAGGCGGCGGTGGTGGCCAGGACAGCGGCCGAGACGAACGCAAACAGGGACTTCATCGAGGGTATCTCCGGGGATGGTAACGATCGGGCCGGTCCTGCGCGCTCCTGCGCGACCGGCTTCTGTCCCCCTATCGGCACCGCCGAAGGGAACTGAAGGGTTTTGTGACTGGAACGTGAAGCAGTTCCGTTTGCTCAGGCAGCGACGTCTTCGGCGAGGTTGGCCTGGCCCATGTCGGCGCTGTCGAGCAGGGTCTCGATGTCCAGCAGGATCAGCATGCGATCGTCGTGGGTACCGATGCCGGAGATGAAGCGGGTGTCGACGGCGGCGCCGAATTCCGGGGTCGGGCGGATCTGCTCGGCCGACAGCGGGATCACGTCGGAGACGCTGTCGACGACGATGCCGACCACGCGGTCTTCCACGTTCAGCACGATCATCACGGTGAAGGCATCGTAGCGGGCGTTGTCCAGGCGCAGCTTCAGGCGCAGGTCGATGACCGGGACGATGGTGCCGCGCAGGTTGATCACGCCCTTGATGTAGTCCGGGGCGTCCGGCACGCGGGTGACGGCGTCGTAGCCGCGGATTTCCTGCACCTTGAGGATGTCCACGCCGTAGTGCTCATCACCAAGGGTGAAGCTGAGGAATTCGCCACCGGCGCTGGCGGCGGAGCTGGTCTTGTCGTTCATCGAGGGGTCCTGGTTCTGCCGGAAGTCCCGGTGTCAGGCTCGATATCGGCCCCGCCGGGGGGGACTTTAGGTGCCGGGCAGTGCCGTGGATGGGGTCAGATCCCTTTTCAGGGAAAAGGGATCTGACCCCGGCATGCGCTCCAGGGTTGCCGGCCAGCGGCCGGCACTACCGGTCGGACGGCCTCAGAGCTCGCCGTTGCGGCGGGCCTTGCGCTGGCGGTCGATGCGGAAGATGTAGCGCTGGATGGCGCTGTCGGCGCCGCGTGGCAGGCTTTCAAAGCGCATGCCCACGCGCTTGACCTCGATGCCATTGGGCTGACGCTGCGGCAGCAGGTTGCAGACCACCAGTTCGATATCCAGGTCGGGGCCGTCCGGCAGCGACAGCCGTGCCGGATAGCGCTTCTGCAGACCAAACACCGCGCAGTCATTGGGCACCACCACGGCCAGGCCGCCACCGCTGATGTCCACCACCCGCATCGACAGCGCTTCGGCCCGTGCTTCGCCGGGTGGCAGCAGCAGCTGCGGTGAATCAGTGACTGGCGTCTCCAGCCGGTACAGCTCGCGGCGCTGCAGGTGCACCAGTTCGTCAGGCAGCGGCGCACGGAAGGCCACATGGCCGTCGTTGTCCACGCGCTGCAGTTCGTGCAGCCGGAACCGTACCAGCACGCGTTCGAGCTGGGCGAAGCACAGCAGGTGATCGGCCTGCTCGGCGGCGCGGTTGGAGGCTTCCTGCGGGCTGCCATCGAGCAGCAGGAAGTCCTCGTCTTCGTCGAGGTCGAGCAGGGCGGTCGGGAAGGAACGGTCGCGGCCGTCGATATGGGCGTTGATCAGCGATCGCTGGTCGATCAGCGAGCGCAGCAGCTGGCGCAGCTGGCGCGGGTTGCGGACCAGGAATCGTTCGTCCGCGGCATCGGCCGCGTGGACATCATGCACTGCAGTGTCGTTGCCGTCGGACATGGAATCTACGGTCAGGGGCGGGCGCCAGCACGCATTGGCGCGAGGCTCGATGGGGATATCGGCTCCTGCACCGGATTATGAAGTGGGATTTGCATCACTTTCCACGCGTAAGGGCTCAGATCCCTTTCCCGCAGGAAAGGGATCTGACCCCGTGGTTCTGTCAGAATTCCTGCCAGTCGCCGTCCGCGGCCAGCGCCGGCTGGGCCGTTGCCGTGCGCAGCGCACGTGCCGGGGCCGGCTTTGCCGCAGGCGCGGCGGCTGCGAGCTGTCGCGGTACCGGTGTGGCCAGCGGGCGTGCCGGGATGGCCATCGTGCCCTGCGATGCCAGCCGGAAGCGGGCCACGGCTTCACCCAGCTGCACGGCCTGGTCTTCCATCGCGCGCGCCGCAGCAGTGGCTTCTTCCACCAGCGCAGCATTCTGCTGGGTGGTTTCGTCCATCTGCACCACGGTCTGGTTGACCTGCTCGATGCCCGCCGACTGTTCCTGCGAGGCCGCAGAGATCTCGGCCATGATGTCGGTCACGCGCTGCACCGAGGCGACGATCTCGCCCATGGTGCTGCCGGCCTGGTGGACCAGGCTGGAGCCTTCGGCAACCTTGCCGACCGAGTCGTCGATCAGGCCCTTGATCTCCTTGGCGGCGGCGGCCGAGCGCTGGGCAAGGGTGCGCACTTCGCTGGCGACCACGGCAAAGCCGCGGCCCTGTTCGCCGGCACGGGCGGCTTCCACTGCGGCATTCAGCGCCAGGATGTTGGTCTGGAAGGCAATGCCGTCGATGACCGAGATGATCTCGGCGATCTTCTTCGACGAGGCTTCGATGGCCGACATGGTGGTGACCACCTGGCCGACCACGTCACCGCCCTGCGAGGCGACGCCGTGCGCGCCGATGGCCAGTTGGTTGGCCTGGCGTGCGTGCTCGGCGTTCTGGCGCACGGTGGAGGTCAGTTCCTCCATCGAGGCGGCGGTTTCTTCCAGGTTGGCGGCCTGCTGCTCGGTGCGGCGCGACAGGTCGCTGTTGCCGGAGGCGATCTCGCCGGCGGCCAGGGTGATGCTGGAGGCGCTGGCCTGGATCTGGCCGACGATCTGGGTCAGCTGTGCAACGGTGGTGTTGGCATCATCCCGCATGCGCGCGAACACGCCATTGAACTGGCCTTCCATGCGCGCGGTCAGGTCGCCGGCGGCGATCGACTGCAGCAGCTGCGAGAGCTGGCCGAGGTTGCCGTCGGCCACCTGCATCATTGTGTTGAGATGCTCGATCATCAGCTTGAAGTCATGCTGGAAACGCTGTGCGTCGCCGCGCTGGCTGAAGTCACCGGCAGCGGCCGCCGCGGCCAGCTGCTGGATCTGCGAATTGATCGCCAGCAGGCTGGCCTTGGCCGCGTCCATCGATTCGTGCAGGATCGCGCGGCTGCCGGGCAGGCGGCGTGCATCCGGGGTGAGATTGCCGATGGCGTACTGGTTGAGCACGTCGATGGCATCGCGGATCGCATCCAGGTGCTCGAAGATCACCGTATTGATGCCGCCGGCCAGCTGGCCATAGACACCCGGGAAATCTTCCGGAATGCGATGGCTGATGTCCGGTCCCGCGTGCATCTGTGCCATCAGCTGGGTCTGCTCGCTGAAGCGGCGGAGCATTGCGGTCATCTCGGTCGTGGCGGCCAGCATCCTGCCGGCTTCGTCCTTGCTGGTGGCCTGGGTGCTGACGCTGAGGTCGCCGCGGGCAACCGCCTGGATGGCATGCACGGCCTTGCCCAGCGGGCCAGTAACGGCGCGCGAGATGACGATGGCCAGCGCGGCGGCCACCAGCGACAGCAGCACGATGCAGCCGATGATGGCGATCATGCTGGTGCGATGGGTGGCGTTGGCGTCGGCGATCTTGCCGTCCATCTGCCCGGCGATGTGGGTGCCCAGTGCCTTCATCGCAGCGAACAGGTCGCGGCGCGCCGGGCGTGACTGCTCATCGGAGATCTGCTGGGCCTGCGTGCCATCACCGGCGGCCACGGCGTCGCGCATCGCCTTGTTGGCGGCGAAGTAGCGATCCAGCTGGGTGCTGGCGGCGCGATACAGTTCGCGCTCCTTGTCCAGCGCCGGCAGCGCCGCGTACGCCGCCAGTTCGTCATGTACGGCCTTGGCGGTATCGTCCATGCGCTTGTTGTAGTCGGCGACCTTCTCCGGCTGGTCGAGCATGCTCAGCTGGGCCAGTTCGTATGTGCGGAACTCACCGAGCTGCGAGCGCGCCTCGCCCAGGTGCTGGACCGAGGGGATGTCGTTGCCGGCCATCTCGCGCAGCTGCGCGTTGGCTTCGCTCAGTCGCAGCAGGGCGAACGCGCCGAGGACCAGGGTCATCAGCGTGGTAAGGGTGAACCCCACGGCCAGCTTGCGGGCGATGGGCAGATCTTGGAACCACTTCATGCAGGGTGCTCCAGGTGGGCAGAGTGCCGGCGTCTGTGCGCCGGTTTGGGGGTGGTTGCAGAGCGAACGGTGGTGCCCGGTGGGGTTCGGTGACGGCCGTCAAAGCGAAATAGCGGCGCAGTCCGGATGGACTTTATGGACGCATGTCACATTCGGTGGCGTAGGGATGACGGCGCGGAAGTGGCGCAGCGGCGGGGCTTTCGCTTGCATTGCGTAGTTGCGCGCGAAACCATCGCGTCGACGGAGTTCACAGAACGGCTGGGGCCGGATCCCTTTTCCCCGAAAAGGGATCCGGCCCCGGCCGGAATGGAGCGCGCAAACAAAAACCGCCGCCCCGAAGGGCGGCGGTCCAGTACACGCATGCAGTGTGGATCAGGCGGCCTGCGGCATCCGCAGTGAACGCACCAGCCCGCCGATGTCGACGATCAATGCGACGCGGCCGTCGCCGAGAATGGTCGCACCGGACACCCCGCCGATGCGGCGGTAGTTGTTCTCGATGTTCTTCACCACCACCTGCTGCTGGCCGACCAGTTCGTCCACTTCCAGGGCGATCTTCTGGCCATCGCCTTCGACCACCACCACCAGCGATTCGCTGCCGGGTGCACGGTTGCCGTAGCCGTAGTACTCGCTCAGCGACAGGATCGGCAGGTATTCACCGCGCACGCGCAGCACGCGGCCTTCGCCGGCCATGCTGCGGATGTCCTCGGCTTGCGGCTGCAACGCCTCAAGCACATAGGCCAACGGCAGGATCAGGGTCTCACCGGCGACCGCCACGGTCATGCCATCGAGGATGGCCAGGGTGAGCGGCAGGCGGATCAGCGTGCGGGTGCCAGCGCCGAGGCTGCTTTCAATCTGCACCTCGCCCCCCAACGCCTGGATGTTGCGGCGGACCACGTCCATGCCGACGCCACGACCGGACAGGTCAGTGACCGCATCGGCCGTGGAGAAGCCGGGCTGGAAGATCAGGTCCCAGACCTGCGAATCGGTCGGGTTGTCCGGCACCGCCAGGCCGCGCTCGGTGGCCTTGGCCAGGATCTTGGCGCGGTCCAGGCCGCGACCGTCGTCGCTGACTTCGATGACGATGTGGCCGCCCTGGTGCGAGGCCGCCAGGGTGATCGTGCCGGTTTCGTCCTTGCCTGCACCGCGGCGCACGTCGGGCATTTCCAGGCCGTGGTCGATCGAGTTGCGCACCAGGTGCACCAGCGGATCGGCGATCTTCTCGATCAGGCCCTTGTCCAGCTCGGTACCTTCGCCGACGGTGCGCAGCCGCACCTGCTTGCCGAGGCGGCTGGACAGGTCGCGGACCAGGCGCGGGAAGCGACGGAACACCGCATCGACCGGCAGCATGCGCACGCCGATCACCGCTTCCTGCAGGTCGCGGGTGTTGCGTTCAAGCTGGTCCAGGCCAGCGAACAGGCTCTCGGCGTGGACCGGGTCCAGCGCATGCGAGACCTGCTTGAGCATGGCCTGGGTGATGACCAGTTCGCCGACCAGGTTGATCAGCGCGTCGACCTTGTCGACGCTGACGCGGATGGAGGTTTCCGCTTCCTGGCTGGCGCCACCGCTGGCGGCAGGCGCGGCGGGTGCCGACGGCGACGCTGCCGCCGGAGCGGGAGCAGCCGCGGCCGGCGCCTGGGTGGCCAGGCTCGGCGGTGCGGCCGGACGGATGTCCAGCTCGCAGTCGTCCAGTACCCACGCGAAGGTGTCTTCGATCTTGCTGCGCGGCACCTTGCCGACCAGACCCAGGTCCCACGCCAGGTGGGCTTCGAGCGGATCGAGGTGCGCGAAGCCCGGCAGGCGGTCCATGCGCGCGGCGACCTGCAGCGAACCGAGGTGTTCCAGTTCGCGGATGATGCGCAGCGGGTCGTTGCCGCTCATGAACAGCGACGGCGCCGGGGTGAAGCCGATCTGCCAGGCTTCCGGCGTATCGTCCACCTTGGCTGCGGCGGTCGCCGGGGCGCTCGCTGCGGCCTGGCCGGACAGAACCGCCTCCAGGCGTGCCTTCACCGCAGCGACGGCAGCCGGATCGGCAGCCTGGCCATGTTCGGCTTCGCGCAGCAGGGCGCGCAGCACGTCCACCGAAGACAGCATGGCGTCGACGGCGTGGCCTTCCAGTGCCCGCTTGCCGGCGCGCAGCTCATCGAGCAGCGTTTCCAGCACGTGGGTCAGGCCGGCGATCGCGTCGAAGCCGAAGGTCCCGGCGCCGCCCTTGATCGAATGGGCAGCGCGGAACACCGAATTGATGATCTCCGCGTCCTGCTGCCCCGATTCCAGGGCCAGCAGGCCAGCCTCCATCGCGTCGAGGCCTTCGCGGCTCTCCTCGAAGAAGGTGGCGTGGAAGCGTTGCAGGTCCATGCTCATGGCAGTGGTGGTCCGGAAGCGAAGAGGGGGAGCGGTGCCGGGCGATCAGCCCAGCACTTTCTGCACGGTGGCGACCAGCTGTTCGGGATTGAACGGCTTGACCAGCCAACCCGTAGCGCCAGCGGCCTTGCCTTCGGACTTCTTGTCGGCGGCAGATTCGGTGGTCAGCATCAGCAGCGGGGTGAACTTGTAGTCCGGCAGCTGGCGCAGTTCGCGGATCAGCGCGATGCCATCCATGTTCGGCATGTTGACGTCGGTAACCACCGCATTGAAGCGCTGGCCCTTGGCGCGACCGAGCGCGACCGCGCCGTCTTCAGCTTCTTCGACGGCAAAACCGGCCGAGGTGAGGGCGAAGGACACCATCTGGCGCATCGACGCCGAATCGTCCACCACCAAGATACGTGCGCTCATGCAGCGTTCTCCACAGATTTCAGGTTGTCATGGGTTACGTCCAGGCCGAGGGCCTGGGTGACGCCCAGCAGGCGCGCGGCGTCACGGAAGGTTGCAGTGCAACCGTGGAAGCCGGTGCCCAGGCCTGCCTCGCGGCGGGCCTGCACGAACGCACACAGCACCTGCACGGCGGCCGTGTGGATGCGGGCGACCTGGCTGGCATCCAGGGTCAGCTCGCCTGCCTGCTCCACCAGGGGGGCAAGGCGGTTCTTGAGCTCGGTAGTGCTCTCGATGCCGAGATCCCCACCCAGTTCGACAGTGCTCATCGTTGCTCCGGACAAACGGTTCCGTGATCCATAACGGCACCCCGGTGGGGTTCTTTAGAAGAATCGACGCGGTGCGTCGATGCGGTCGCTGTTGAAAAGGGGACGGAGGGGATTAAGTCGCAAGCGACCTGGCTCTGCCGCAGCCCCCTCGGCAACGGCGACCGCGCAGTGGGGATGTAAGGTGTTGATCCAACGGATCAACTCCTTGCGTCCCCGACAGGCACCGCTTCGGCGCCAAGCGCCGAGCCACTTGCGACTTAATCCCCTCCGTCCCCTTTTTGGGGGTCAGCTCAACAGCCGTGTGGCGTCCAGCAGGATCATCGGGCGCTGGCTGACGCGGGCCACGCCGCGGAACAGGTCGTTGGAAATCTGGCAGATGCGTGCGGTATCGGGAGGTTCGATCTGTGAATCGGTGAGGTTGGCGACATCTTCCACTGCCGACACGCGCAGGCCGATGGTCTCGCCGTCTTCTTCCAGCACCACGATGCGGGTCTGGGCGTCGTCCTCGGCGGCAGCCGCGCCCAGGTGCAGGCCCAGATCCATCACCGGAACCACCTGGCCGCGCAGGTTCATGATGCCGAGCATGGCGGCAGCGGTGCCGCGCAACGGCAGTAGCGGCACCGGCAGCACGACCTCCTGGACCTTCAGCAGTTCCAGCGCATAGGCCTGGGTGCCACAGCGCAGGCGCAGCCAGCGCGAGGTGCGTTCACCGGCGCGACGGTTCTGCGGATGCGGGCTGCGGGCCGGTTGGTGGGCCTGCGCCTGCAGCTCCTGCCAGGTGCCGGGGCGGTTGCCTGCGGGTGCATCGACGGCGACGCGCGGCGGCGGCGTGGCGGCGCGTGCGGCCGGGGCCGGTGCAGGGCGTGCCGCCGGGGGGGGCACCGGCGCTGCGACCACGGCGGGCGGCGGCGCAGGCACGTCTTCGCCACCAGCGGCCGCCTCGAAGGCGGCCTGCAGGCCGGGGCTGTCGGTGTGGGCGAGACGATGGCTGTCCGCCGGGTCGGTCTCGTAGATCACTTCGTCCGGCAGATCGTCCCAGGTGGGTTCCGGGCCGGTGTTCGCAGCGGCCGCAGCGGAGGCCGGCGCGGTTTCGTGGATGACCTCGTCGGGCAGGTCATCCCAGGTCGGCTCGCGTTCAGTGGACCCGGCGCTGGCCGGCGCGGCGGCGGCCTCGAAGGCGGCCTCCAGTGCAGCCTCATCCTCGGCCGGGGCCGCGACGACGGCATCCGTTTCGTAGACCACTTCAGCGGGCAGGTCGTCCCACGTGGGTTCGCGTTCGGCATCGATCACGCTGACGGGCGCGGACGCGGCATCGAAAGCGGCTTCCAGTGCGGCATTGTCCACGGCAGGGGCAGCGGCAACGCTCTCGGTTTCGGTTTCGTAGATCACCTCGGCCGGCAGGTCATCCCAGGTGGGTTCGCGTTCGGCGGCGGCTTCGGTGGCCGTGGCCGGGGCGGTGCTGATCGGCGCGGGGTGGGGAGCGGCGGCCGGGGCGATCGCCTCGCCCAGCAGTTCGTCCAGGTAGTCGTCGAGGATGCCGGTGCTGTTCATGCGGCCTGCTCCAGGGCGCGGGCATCCTCGCCGAGGATCCAGTTCAAGGCGCGCCGGTAGGCAGCCAGGCCACGCCCCGGGTAATCTTCGCCGACGCTCGGCAGGGTCAGCCCGGCGGCGTTGCTGATGCGGGTGTCGATCGGAATCGCGTCTTCCCAGACGCGGCTGCCATGGCGGTCCTGCATGGTGCGCAGCGATTCGTTGCCGGCGCGGGTGCGACGGTCGAACAGGGTTGGCAGGATCGAGATCGGCAGCGGCCGGCGGCGCGAACGCTCGACCATCTCGCCGGTGCGGACCATGCCATCCAGGCCGTGCAGCGCCAGCGGCTCGGCCTGGGTCGGAATGATCAGGCGATCGGCGGCAGCCAGTGCGTTGATCATCAGCAGGCCGAGCGTCGGTGCGCAGTCCAGCAGGATGTAGTCGTGCTGGCCCTGGTGGCGCGCCAGCGCGTTCTGCAGGGCCAGGCCGAGGCCGGGTTGGTTGGCGCTACGGCGTTCCAGCGTGGCCAGCGCGGACTGCGCGCAGACGTAGTCCAGGCCCTGGATGTTGCTGGCATGGCACAGGCCGGACAGGTCCGCCGGCGGTGCGCCGAACAGCTCCAGCACGCCGGCCGGCGGCGGGTCCACCGGCACGCCGAAGGCGCGGCTGAGCGAAGCATGCGGATCGAGGTCGATCAGCAGCACGCGATGGCCGAGCGCGGCCAGGCCGCGGCCGAGGGCGAGGGTGGTGGTGGTCTTGCCGACTCCGCCCTTCTGGTTGGCGACTGCCCAGATGCGCATCGGATTACTCCTTCATTGCCGGGGGAACGGCGGCGCCGACGCGGCTGCCAGCCGGCACCGGTGGCAACGTCACCGGTGCGATGGGGGAGGTGGGGGCGCTGGCCGGCGTTGCGGCGGCCTGTTCGGTGACGGTGCTGCCGGTGGCGCCGGTGGCTGCGTTCAGGCGCTGGCCGAGCGGGTCCACCGAATGCGAGGTGTCGGCCAGGATGATGACCATCACCCGGCGGTTGCGGTTGCGGCCCTGTGCGCTGTCGTTCTCTTCGCGCGGGCGGAACTGGCCATAGCCGACCATCGCCAGCCGCGACGGCTGCACGCCCTGGTCGGCGAACAGATGCACCACGCTGGCGGCGCGTCCGGCCGACAGCTCCCAGTTCGACGGGAAGGTGGCGGTGGCGATCGGCACGTTGTCGGTGTGGCCTTCCACGCGCACGCTGTTGGGCACGTCGCGCAGCACCTCGGCCAGGCTGGCCAGGGTCTGCCGCGCATGTACGTCCAGTGCGGCCGAGCCGGTGGGGAACAGGATGTCGCTGTTGATCTCGACCTCGATCCACAGTTCCGTGCGGCGCACGCTGATCATGCCGCGGTCGATCAGCGGCGCCAGGGCGGCGGTGAGGCGGTCGGCAATCGTGTTGAGCTGGCGCTCGGCACGGGCGATCTGCTCCTGGTTGTGCACCGACACCGGCATGCGCATCTGCGAGGCCATCGACGGCAGCAGCGTCGGGTCGTGCGAGGGCGCCGGCGCGGACGGTCCGATCTTGGTGCCGGACTTGATCACCGACGGGCTGTCCCAGCCGCCACCCTGCACCTGCTTGTTGCCCACCTGCACCGGATTGATCGTGCGCGGCGCGCCACCGAAGGCATCGGTGAGCGCGTCGGCCATGATCCGGTACTTGCCCTCGTTCACCGACGAGATCGCGTACATGACCACGAAGAAGGCGAGCAGCAGCGTCATCAGGTCGGCATAGGGGATCGCCCATGCTTCGTGGTTGGCGTGCTCTTCGTGGTGCTTGCGGCGGGCCATGTCAGTGCAGGAAGCCGGAGAGGTTGGTTTCGATGTTGCGCGGGTTCTCGCCCTGGGCGATCGAGATCAGGCCTTCGATGACCATTTCGCGGTCGCGCGTGTTGTGCGAGATCACGCTCTTGAGCTTGGCGGCGATCGGCAGGAACAGCAGGTTGGCTGAGGCGATGCCGTAGATCGTGGCGGTGAACGCCGCAGCGATGCCGTGGCCGAGCTTGCTCGGGTCGGCCAGGTTCTTCATCACCGCGATCAGGCCCAGCACGGCGCCGATGATGCCGAGCGTCGGTGCGTAGATGCCCATCGCTTCGAACACCTTGGCGCCGGCCTGGTCCTGGTGTTCCTGGCTGCCCAGTTCGATTTCCAGCATGTGCCGCATCGATTCGGGCTCGACACCGTCCACCAGCAGCTGCAGGCCCTTGCGCAGGAACGGGTCCTGCTGCGCTTCCACCTGCGATTCCAGGCCGAGCAGGCCCTGGCGGCGGGCGATGTTGCTCCACTCGACGATCTGCTGGATCAGTTCGCGGCGATCGCTGTGCGGCGGGCGCACGACCCAGCGCACGATCTTGAACGCATGCTTGAACACCGCCGGCGAGGTGTGCAGCAGGATCGCGGCAACGGTGCCGACGATGACGATCACGAACGCCGCAGGCGACCACAACGACGCCAGGCCGGCGCCCTTGAGGATGCTGCCACCGACCAGCGAGGCCAGGGCGAGAAAGAGTCCAATGAGGCTGAGTCTATCCATGGATCCGGTATCGGCTTGTATGAATGGGACTTGAGACACCGGTACGGGCTACTGGTGCGACTTCACGGTTTTACGGGTTCAGCAAGCGGGTCAGTCGTGCGGGCTGCGCAGGCCATCCACATCCAGGATCAGCGCCATGCGACCATCGCCGATCAAGGTTGCACCGGCGTAACCGCGCAGGCCGCGCAGGGCCTTCGGCAGTGGCTTGATGACCACTTCCTCGCGCCCACGGACCTGGTCCACGACCAGGCCGAAGCGCGCTTCGCCGGCCTGCAGCACCACGATGGTCAGCAGGGTCGATGCGGCCGGCGTCACATCCAGCCACTGCCGCAGATCGACCAGCGGCAGCGTGTGCGAACGGCGGTCGAGCACGGCACGGCCATCGAACCAGCCCAGCGAGGTGCGCGGCGCGTGCAGCACCTCCATCACGCGCGCCAGCGGCAGCGCATAGACGTCCTCGCCGGCCTGCACCAGCAGGGTCGGCAGGATCGCCAGGGTCAGCGGCACGCGGATCAGGAAGCGGCTGCCGCGGCCCAGCTCCGACTGGATCTGGATCTGCCCGCTGAGTTCGCGGATGCGCGACTGCACCACGTCCATGCCGACGCCGCGCCCGGAAATATCCGTGACCTGCTGCTTGGTCGAGAAGCCGGGCAGGAACACCAGGTGCAGGCACTCCTCGCTGCTCAGGCGGGCGGCGGCTTCCGGATCGATCAGGCCCTTCTCGCGTGCCTTCGCGCGCAGCTTTTCCGGATCGATGCCGGCGCCATCGTCCTGCACCTCGATGCTGACGTAGTCACCTTCCTGCTGCGCCGACAACCGCACATGGCCCATCCGCGGCTTGCCCTGCGCTTCGCGCAGGTCGGGCATTTCCACGCCATGGTCGATGGCGTTGCGGACCAGGTGCACCAGCGGGTCGGCCAGCGCTTCGACCAGGTTGCGGTCGAGCTCGGTCTCGGCGCCGATCAGCTCCAGGTCCACTTCCTTCTTCAGCGAGCGGGCGACGTCGCGGGCGACCTTGGGGAAGCGCGAGAACACCTTGCCCACCGGCTGCATGCGGGTGTGCATCACCGCCGACTGCAGGCGCGCGGTGGCGATGTCCAGGGTGGACACGGCGCGGTCCAGCTCCTCGTCGCGCAGGCGCGCACGCAGGGTCTTGAGCCGGTTGCGCGACAGCACCAGTTCGCCGATCAGGTTGACGATCGCATCCAGGCGCTTGGTGTCCACGCGCACGGTGTGTTCGGCTTCGGCCAGCGGCTTGGCGGCCGGCTTGGCCACCGGTGCCGGTGCGGCCGCCGGGCGCGGGGCGGCGATCGGTGCCGGCGCCACCGCAGCTGCGGGCCTGGCGCCGGGTGCGGCGCCGCCGTGCAGCTGGTCGAGCAGGGCTTCGAACTCATCTTCGCTGATCAGGCCGTCGTCGGCCTTCTTTGCCGGCGCCACCGCAGTCGGTGCGTTGCCACCGTGCAGCTGGTCGAGCAGCGCCTCGAACTCGTCATCGGTGATCAGGTCGCCGGCACCGGCCGTCGGTGCCGCGGCAGCGGCGGCAGGCGCTGCTGCACCGCCATGCACGTCGAACTGGGCGATCAGGTCCGGCGGTGCATAGCCCGGCTCGGTGCCGGAAGACACGGCATCGAGCATCGACTGCAGGTAGTCCAGCGATTGCTGGGCGGCGTCGAAGTGATGGGCCTGCAGCACGGCCTGGCCGGCACGTGCAGCGCCCAGCGCTTCTTCAGCGGCGTGGCACAGCTCGACCATGGCGGTGACACCGAGGAAACCCGCGCCGCCCTTGAGCGTGTGGTAGCCCCGGAACACCGCGTTGAGCTGTTCGGTGTCCTGCGGTGCCTGCTCCAGCGACACCAGCTGTTCGCCGAGGCGATCCAGGATTTCCTGTGCCTCGATGATGAAATCGGCAGTGATGTCGTCGGATACCGCGCTCATGCTTACAGCCCCAGATCCGACAACAGGTCGTCGGCGTCGTTCTGCGAGACCGCGTGGCGGTCCAGTCCCTTCAGTGCGGGCCCGGCCAGTTCCGGGTCGGTGCGATGCTGTTCCGGCGGCAGGCCGAGCGCGCCGAAGCCTTCATGCACGCGGCGCACGATGCCGACCACGCGACGGATGATCTGCCCGGTCAGGTCCTGGTAGCTCTGGGTCAGGGCGATCTCGGTCAGGTTGTGGCGGATGCGCTCCAGCTGCGCGTCTTGGCCTGGCTGCAGGCCTTCGGCGCGCAGCTGCTCGGTCAGGCTGCGGCATTCCTCGGCCAGGTCCAGGGTGCGGTGGGTGGCCTGTTCGGTCATCGCCACCACGTGGTCCAGGCGTGCGCACGCATCGTCCAGTTCGCCGGCCTCGCTGGGCACGGTCGGCAGTTCGCCCAGGGCCTGCCCCAGCTCGCGGGCCAGCCGCGAGAGGCCACTCATCATCGGCTGCGTGCGTAGCGCGACCAGTCCGTCGATGCGTTGCCGCCAGGCGGCTTCGTCACCGGACTCCAGGGCATCCAGGGCTTCCTGCAGGCGCAGGGCGAAGGCGTTCTTGTCGACCGTGGTATCCATCAGGCGCTGGCCGCCAGGCGTTCGAAGATCTTGCCCAGCTTCTCTTCCAGCGTCTGCGCGGTGAACGGCTTGATGATGTAGCCGTTCACGCCGTTCTGGGCCGCTTCGATGATCTGCTCGCGCTTGGCTTCGGCGGTGACCATCAGCACTGGCAGGGTCTTCAGCTTGGCGTCGGCACGGATCGCCTTGAGCAGTTCGATGCCGGTCATCACCGGCATGTTCCAGTCGGTGACGACGAAATCGAAGGGCTGGCTCTGCAGCAGCGACAGCGCGGCATGCCCGTCCTCGGCTTCGGCGGTGTTGGTGAAGCCCAGATCGCCCAGCAGGTTCTTGACGATTCGACGCATGGTCGAGAAGTCGTCGACGATGAGGATGCGCATGTTCTTGTTCAAAGCAGAGTTCCTTTGTTGTTCATTCCGGGCGGCCGGGGGCAGTCGCCTCGGGGATGTTCATTCTTCCAGGCCGGCGTCGACGGCCTCGAAAATCTTCAGGCGGCCGCGCAGGCGCAGCACGGCCTGGCCATGGATCTGGCAGACCCGCGACTCGCTCACGCCGAGCACCGCGCCGATCTCCTTCAGGTTCAGCTCCTGCTCGTAGTACAGCGAGAGCACCAGCTGTTCGCGCTCGGGCAGGTGGCCGATGGCCTTGCCCAGCTCGCGACCGAACTCGCCGCGCTCCAGCACCTGCTGCGGGGTCGGGCCGCCCTGGGCGACGGTATCCAGTTCGCCCTGGTCTTCGATGCGCGACTCCAGGCTCAGCACCTGGCCACGTGCGGCGTCTTCCGTCAGCCTCAGGTACTCGGGCAGCGGCATCTCCATCGCGGCGGCCACTTCGGTGGCGCTGGCGGCACGGCCCGTGCTCTGTTCCAGGCGGCGGATGGTGGCGGCGGCATCACGGGCACGGCGGTGCACCGAGCGCGGCACCCAGTCGCCACGGCGGATCTCGTCGATCATCGAGCCGCGGATGCGGATCGAGGCATAGGTCTCGAACGAGGCGCCCTGGTCGGCGTCGTAGCTGCGCGAGGCTTCGATCAGGCCCATCATGCCGGCCTGGATCAGATCATCGACTTCGACGCTGGCCGGCAGGCGCGCGGCCAGGTGGTGGGCGATGCGTCGCACCAGGTCCGAATGCTGGGCGATGACCTCGTTGGCCGCCGAGCGCTGGACTTCCCTGTACTGGTGGGCTGCGCCTTTCATGCGGCCACCCCACGCTGCTTGAGGATGCGTTCGAGGAAGAACTCGACGCCACCGCGCGGTTCGGTCGGTGCCTGCCAGCGCGCGGTGCGGCGTGCGATCTCGGTGATCGCCAGCGCCGACGGGCTGGATGGATAGGCCTTCACCACCGGCTGCTGGCGCTGCACCGACAGGCGCAGCCAGTCATCCTGCGGCACGCAGCCCAGGTAGTTCAGCGAGACATCGGCGAGGAACTTCTCGCAGACGCGGGTCAGCTTCTCGTACAGCACGCGGCCCTCGTTCGGGTCGCGCACCATGTTGGCCACCACCTGGATGCGGTCCACGCCGCGCTCGCGCGACAGCACCTTGATCAGTGCGTAGGCGTCGGTGATCGAGGCCGGTTCGTCACAGACCACCACCACGGTGTCCTGCGCGGCCTGGCAGAAGGTCAGCACGCCGTCGGTGATGCCGGCGGCGGTATCGACCACCATGATGTCCAGCTCGCGTTCCAGTTCGGAGAACACGTTGACCAGGCCGACATGCTCGGCCGGGGCCAGCTCGGCCATGTGCCGGCGGCCGGAAGCGGCCGGGACCACCAGCACGCCGTTCGGGCCTTCGACGATGACGTCGTCCAGCGAGCAGCGGCCGGCCACCAGGTCGGCCAGCGTAAAGGTGGGGTTCAAGCCCAGGATCACGTCGATGTTGGCCAGGCCCAGGTCGGCGTCCAGCAGCAGCGTGCGCTTGCCCATGCCGGCCAGCGCCACGGCCAGGTTGGCGGACACATTCGTCTTGCCCACGCCGCCCTTGCCGCCGGTCACCGCGATGGTGCGCACAGGGCCGAGCGGCTCGCTGCGGGTGGCCGACAGCGGGAAGGTCTTGGTCAGCTTGGCGTACTCACGCGACGGCATGGTTCAACTCCGGGTTGCAGGGCATATCGGCCGCTCGGCGCAAATCTTCAAGGCGAAGTACAAGATTGGCTGCACTGGCCCGGTGCAGATCCTCCGGGACGTCCTGGCCATCGGTCACCCAGGTGATCGGCAGGGCGTGGTCCACGGCCACCGACAGGGCGTTGCCGAAGCGGCCGGTCTCGTCCAGCTTGCTCAGCACCAGGCCCTGCAGGTTGGCCGCACCGAAGCGGCGCACCACCTCGTCCATGTCGCCGAAGCTGGTGTTGGCCGGCAGCACCAGCAAGGTGCGCACCTGGCGCGCGGCGCGCAGCCACTGCAGCTGGGCGGCCAGGGCACGGTCGCGCGGGCCCAGGCCGGCGGTATCGATCAGCACCAGCTTGTAGTCCTTCAGGCGTTCCAGCAGCTGGTCCAGGTCGGTGCCGCTGTTGGCCTCGTGCACGGCGATGCCGAGCTGGCGGCCGTAGCCATACAGCTGTTCACGGGCGCCGATGCGGGTGGTGTCGGTGGTGACCAGGGCGACGTCACGCGGGGCGTGCTTCTCGGCGAAGCGCGAGGCCAGCTTGGCGATGGTGGTGGTCTTGCCGGCGCCGGTCGGGCCGACCAGCGCGATCACGCCGCCTTCCTCCAGCGGGTCGACCGGGGCGATCGGCAGCTTGCGCGAGATCAGCCCCAGCATCAGGCCGCGGCCACGATGGGCTTCGGTTTCCAGCGGGATCTGCATGGCCACGTCGCGGGCCAGCCCGGCGTCGAAACCGTACTCGTCCATCAGGTCCAGCGCGGTGGCGCGCACCGGGCTGCCACGCAGGCGCTCGTCGGTGAAGCGGTTCATCTCGCGCTCGATCACCTGGCGCATGCCGGCCACTTCCTGGCGCAGCTGGCGGATCTCGGCGTCGTCCTGGGCAACCACGGTCAGCGTCGGTGCCGGGGCCAGCATGGGGGCCGGGCTGGCCTCGATAGCGGCTTCGACCGCTGCCGGTTCGCTGGCGGCGATCCCGGGCTGCGCGTCGATCACGGCAGCGGTCGGCAGCGGCGGCGGCAGCACGGCCGGGGCCACGCTTTCGTGATGCGCCTCGTGCGGCGGGTCGATCTGGAAGCGCGCGCGGTTGGCCGGCACGGTGGCGGCCGGTGCAACGATGGCCTCGGCGAACGGGGCGAAGGTCTGGTCCGGCGGTGCCGGTTCGTTGACGGCGGCGCGGGCCAGGGTGGCGGCGAAGCCGGTGCTGCCCCGGGTCGGCACGATCTCGTCGGCGCTGTCCAGGGTGCGGCCGGTGGCACCGACGGCGGCGCGGGCGAGGGCGGCCACTGCCGAGGTGGTGGCCGCGACCGGTTCCGGCGCCGGGGTGCTGCTGCGGCGGCGGGTGACGGCGGCGATCACCGCGTCGGCGGCGGTGCGCGGCTTGGGTGCCGGCGGCGGTGCGACGTCACGGCGCGAGGCTTCCAGTGCACGCTGCACGGCGCTCTCGTCGTAGTTGGCGGCGGCGACGATCTCGATGCCTTCCTCGATCCGGCGGTTGGACAGGATCACGGCGTCAGGACCATGTTCCTTGCGCACCAGGTTCATGGCCGAGCGCATGTCGGCGGCGACGAATCGTTTGATTTTCATGCTGTGGTCACGGGGCGAAGACGGCGGGGTGGCGGTCGGAGAACTCGGGTGGTCGGTGGTCTGCACGGTGCGGGTTCCCCTTGGTATCTGTCTGTTGCGTTGGTTCGAAAGTGGTGTCTGTTTTCTGGCGCATCGCAGGGCGGCGTCAGCTGATCGTTCCGACCAGCTTCAGGCGCTTGTCCTCCGGCACCTCGCTGTAGGCCAGGACCGACAGCGACGGAACGCTGTGGCGGACCAGGCGGGCCAGCGCGGCGCGCACCGGGCCAGGTACCAGCACGACCGCGGGCTCGTTGCGGGCTTCCTGCTTGCTGACACATTCGGCCAGGCTCTGGTGCAGTCGCTCAGCGAGTCCGGGTTCCAGCGCGGCGCCGTTGCCCTGCGTGGACTCCTGCAAGACACGTTCCAATTGCGGGTTGAGGGTGAACACCGGCAGCTCCGCCGACATTCCGGCGATCTCCTGCACGATGAAGCGGCCCAGTGCGGTGCGAACAGCGGCGGTCAGCACGGCCGGGTCCTGGCTGCTGGGCGCATGTTCGACCAGTGCCTCGGCGATCTTGCGCAGCTGGCGGATCGGAATGCGCTCGACCAGCAGGTTCTGCAGCACGCGCACCACCGCCGACAGCGGCAACGCCTTCGGCGTCAGATCTTCGACGAGCTTGGGCGCGCTCTTGGCCAGGTTGGCCAGCAGGTGCTGCACTTCTTCGTGGCCGAGCAGTTCCGGCGCGTGCTCACGGATCAGGTGCGACAGATGGGTGGCGACCACGGTGGCCGGATCGACCACGGTGTAGCCCAGCGTTTCGGCCTGGGCGCGCTGGTGCGGCTGGATCCAGGTGGCGTCCAGGCCGAACGCGGGGTCCTTGCCGGCGATGCCTTCCAGCGCGCCGAGCGCGCTGCCCGGGTCCAGCGCCAGCTCGCGGTCGGGGTGGATCTCGGCGGTGGCCACCGGCACGCCGTGCACCAGCACGCGGTAGCCGTTGGCCGGCAGTTCCAGGTTGTCGCGGATGTGCACCGACGGGATCAGGAAGCCGACATCCTGGGTCAGCTTGCGGCGCACGCCCTTGATGCGCGCCATCAGTTCGCCGCCCTGGTTGCTGTCCACCAGCGGGATCAGCCGATAGCCGACCTCCAGGCCCAGCGGATCGACCGGGCGCAGTTCGTCCCAGCTCAGTTCGGCAGTCGGTGCCGGTGCGGCCGGGCGGCCGAGTGCGTTGAGTGCGGCGGCATCGGTGCCACCGCCTGCCGCATCGGCAGCCGGCGCCTTGCCCTTGCGGTACAGCTTCCAGGCGATGAAGCCGAGGATCGCGGCCAGCGTCAGGAAGGCGACGTTGGGCATGCCCGGCACCAGGCCGACCACGCCGATGATGCCGGCGGTGATCGCCAGCGCACGGTACTGGCCGAACACCTGGCCGGTCATGGCCTGGGCCATGTCCTGCGAGCGTGAGGCGCGGGTAACCAGCATGGCCACGGCGCTGGAGACCAGCAGGGCCGGCAGCTGCGCTACCAGGCCGTCACCGATCGACAGCAGGGTGTAGGTGGCGGCGGCCTCGCCGAACGGCATGCCATGCTGCAGCACGCCCACGGCCAGGCCGCCGAGCATATTGATGAACAGGATCAGGATGCCGGCAATGGCATCGCCGCGGATGAACTTGCTGGCGCCGTCCATCGCACCGTAGAAGTCGGCTTCCTCACGCACTTCCTCGCGGCGCAGCTTGGCTTCTTCACGCGTCAGCAAACCGGCGTTGAGGTCGGCGTCGATCGCCATCTGCTTGCCGGGCATCGCGTCCAGGATGAAGCGCGCGGTCACTTCCGAAACGCGGCCGGCACCCTTGGTAATGACCACGAAATTGATGATGGTCAGGATCGCGAACACCACGATGCCGACCGCATAGTTGCCGCCGATCACGAATTCACCGAAGGCGGCGATGACCTTGCCCGCGGCATCATGGCCGTTCTGGCCGTTCAGCAGGATCACGCGGGTGGAGGCCACGTTCAGCGCCAGCCGCAGCATGGTGGTGATCAGCAGCACGATCGGGAAGATGGTGAAGTCCAGCGGGCGCTTCACGTAGACCACCGCCAGCAGCACCATCAGCGAGATGGCGATGTTGAAGGTGAACAGCGCATCGAGCACCGGCGCGGCCAGCGGCACCACGACCATGGCCAGCAGGGCCAGCACGATCAGCGGCGCGCCAAGGCCCTGGCGGATCATTTCCAGGGCGCGGCGGGTGTTGAAGCCGGCGGAGGGCTGGGCGCTCACGGGCGGCCTCCCTTGCCGAATTCATCCACCTGGATGTGCGGGGCGTCCGGCATCGGGCCAGTGCGCCAGGCGCGCAGCTGGTAGACGTAGGACAGGACCTGGGCGACGGCCGAATACAGTCTCACGGGGATTTCCTTTCCGAGTTGGCCTTCCCGATACAAGGCGCGTGCCAAAGGCGGGGCGGAGACGATCGCCACCTTGTTGCCGTCGGCCACTTCACGGATGCGCAGGGCGGTTTCGTCCACGCCCAGCGCGACCACGGTGGGGGCGTTCATGGCGCCGCCCTCGTACTTCAGGGCCACCGCGTAGTGGGTCGGGTTGACCACCACCACGTCGGCAGTGGGCACCGCTTCCATCATCCGGCGGTTGGCCATCTGCTGCTGCAGCTGGCGGATGCGGCCCTTCACCTCGGGGCTGCCCTCGCTTTCCTTCATTTCCCGGCGCAGCTCTTCACGGGTCATCTTCAGCTTGCGCATCCAGTTCCAGCGCTGGTACGGCGCATCGATGGCGGCCAGCACCAGCATCGCGCCGGCGGTGGCCAGCAGCAGGCGCAGGGTGAAGCCCAGGCCATCGGTGATGGCGGTTTCCAGCGGGTGGTGGATCAGCCCGCGCAGGGTGTCGAAGCCGGTCCAGACCACCAGCCCGGCGGCGACGCCGACGAAGGCCACGCGCAGCAGCGATTTGGTGAATTCGGCAATCGCCTCCGGGCCATACAGGCGCTTGAGCCCGCTCATCGGGTTCATGCGGTTGATGTCGGGCAGCAACGCCTTCTGCGACCAGCGCAGGCCGCCCATCACCAGCGGGGCGACGAAGCTGGCCAGCAGGCAGACCAGCACCAGCGGTGCGATCACCAGCATGAACTGCAGCAGCAGGTCGCCGAAGTGGCCGAACAGTTCCTTCGGGTTCTGCCGCAGGCTCTGTTCGGGGCTGAGCGCGTGCTTCATCCAGGCCGTGGCGCCACGGCCGATCGAGCCGCTCATGGCCATCACCGCCAGCACGCCGGCGCCGAACACGGCGGCGGTGCCAAGTTCGCGCGAGCGCGGCAGGTTGCCCTGTTCACGGGCATCGCGCAGGCGTTTTTCGGTCGGTTGTTCGGTCTTTTCGCCGGCGGATTCGTTCTCGGACATCACGGGCACTGCGGCAGGGGGTGCCGGGGTGCGTGCAAGAACCGTTCCACGCATGGCGTGGATCTACCGATGGCCCGTTCTGTAGAGCCGAGCCCACGCTCGGCTACGGTTGGGGCCAGGCGCGAAGCACAGCCGGGCATGAGCTCGGCTCTACAGGAGAGTGCCGCAGGAATCGTTCCGTGATGGCCGGCGGCGGCACGGGCAGCGCCGGGCCGTGCCTGGCGCAATCATCCGCCCGGCGTTACCGCCTGCAGCGGAATCGTCAGAACACTGTCGCTGTGCCAATCCACCTGCAGCGGGGTGCCCGCATCAGCGGCCGATTCGTCGCTGACATCGCGGCCGGTGCCGTGGTTGACCTGATGCATGGCGTCCTTCAGCACATCCACCTTCACCAGCAGGCGGCTGCCTGCCGCCAGGCGGCGGGCGACCATGCGCGTGCGATCGAAGGGCAGGTGGGTCCATTGGCCTGGCTGCAGCAGCTGGCGCGTGGTGGGGTCGCGTACGTGGCTGGCCCGGCCCATGTAATAGGACAGCTGCATGCGGCGTCCATCGGCGAGCAGCTCGTACAGGGTGACGGTGAAATCGAAGTCGCGCTTGTTGATCCGCACCTTCAGGTCACCGGAGAAGCTGCCCACCAGATCCATCGGTCCGGTGAAGGGGTCCGAGACATAGGCCAGCGCGGTGTCGGCTTCATCCTGTGCTGCGACGATGGGGAACGGGTAGTAGCCGTGCCGCATTTCGTTGCGGTCGGCCATGTCCACGGTCTGCTCCAGCTGGCCCGGCGCTGGCGGCTGTTCCTGCAGGCGGTGGTAGCCATCGGCCGAAGCGGGTGCGGCCGACAGGTGGTAGCGGCGATGGGCACCCGCGGCGGCGTCCAGCGTTGCCGCATGCCCCCAGCGATTGGCGCCCATCAGCTGGTAGTTCACGCGGTCAGGCACCAGCGCAGGGCGCGGCGCGCCGCGCAGCACATGGTCCAGCCACTGGAAGGTGACTGCCGGGGTATCGAACTGCGCGGCAGGGTCGACCGCGTAATCGCGCAGCTGCATCGGTTTGAGCGCCGACTGCGCGCCACGGTGGTCGTAGGGGCCGATCAGCAGCGCATGGTCGGCATCGGGACGGTGCCGGAGGTGCTCCTTGAAGTACTTCAGGGCCGAGATCTGGCCATCGTCGTAGTACCCGGTGATGGTCAGCACCGGGATGCGGATGTCGTTGAACTGATCGCCATAGGGGACCATCGCCTGCCAGTAGGCATCGTAGGACGGATGGGCCAGCCAGCGCTGCAGCCACGGGTTGGCCGTGCCATCGACCTGGTCGATCTGCCGGTAGGGGCGGCCGGAGGCATACCAGCGGCGCGGCAGCTGCGACCAGCGCTCGTCCTGGTCGTAGGTGTCGTTGTCCAGCATCGGGCCATTGGCCACATAGAACGCCCAGCCATAGTTGGCACTCAGGAACACGTTGTTCTCCATCGGCAGGCCCTGGCCGGGGATGGCGGCAACGTAGGGCACGATGGTCTTCAATGCGGGATGGTGATGGCGCGCCGCCGCCCAGGCAGTGAAGCCCTCGTAGCTGCCGCCATACATGGCGACCCGGCCATCGCTCCATGGCTGGTGGCTGATCCAGTCGATGGCCGCGTTGGCGTCCGCGCCGTCATGTTCGTAGGGCGCGATGGTGCCGGTGCCCCGGCCTTTGCCGCGCGCATCGACCACGATGCCGGCGTAGCCATGAGCAGCGGCCAGCAGCATCTTCTGCCGGTTCTTGGGTGGATCGGTGTAGATGGTGAACAGCATGGCCGTCGGCAGGGGTACCGATGCGGCGCGAGGGCGGGCCAGCTGCGCCGACAGCACGACGCCATCGCCAACGGGGATGCGCAATGCGTCGTCGATGGCGAAGCGGCGCTGCTCCTCCGCCGCGACCAGCGGAGGGGCCAGTGCGGCGGCAAGGCTCTGTGCACGCAGTACCGCCCGCAGGCGCAGCAGTTCCAGGGCGATGGCCTCGGCGACGGTCGCGGCCCCCGCCTGCGCCGCGATGGCCTGCTCCAGTTGGGCGCGCACCGGGGCCGGCTCAACCGAGAGCGCGGCATCGGCCTGCACCGCGGCGATGTCGTCCAGGGCAGCGAAGGTGCTGTGGAAGGCGCGGACATAGGCAGCCGTGTCCCGCTCGCCGGCGGTGGCGAGCAGCAGCATGGGCACCCAGCGCTGCATCGCCGCGGTATCACCGTCGCTTGCCAGCGATGCCCGCGCCTGCTGGATCGATTGCCGCGCTTCGGCCGTCTGGCCTGTCGCGAGCAACGCGTGGCCGCGCTGTGCATCGGTCAGGCTGGGGGACTCCAGCACGCCCTTGCCCAGGGCCCGCAGGGCAGCGTCGACCTGGGCCGGGGAAGCATCGGCTGGCAATGACCACGGCAGATCGGCGGCGGTGGCGTGGCCAACAGGAAGGGCCAGCAACAGGCCGGCAAGGGTGGTGCGTAGGGCCACGGACGCTTCCTTGGATGACAGGGGAACGGTGCATCCACGCAGGGCGCGGATCTACCGAAGGCCAACCCATGGTAGCGCCGGGCCGTGCCCGGCGGGAGCCGGGCGCAGGCTCGGCTCTACAGGGGAGCGTTGCCGCTGGGCGGCGGGCTCTGTGCCAGTTCCACCCGCGGCCGCGGCAGGTCGTGCAGCTGCATGAAGCGCGCCGCGTCGACCGGGCGGCCCAGCAGGTATCCCTGCAGGAAGTCGCAGCCCAGGCGTTCCAGGTAGGCGCGCTGCGCGGCGGTCTCCACGCCCTCGGCGACGATGTCCATGTCCAGCGCATGGCCCAGCGCCACGATCGCCGAGACGATCACCACGTCTTCGGCACTGTGTTCCAGGTCGCGCACGAACGCATGGTCGATCTTGATCTCGGTGGCCGGCAGCCGCTTCAGGTACAGCAGGCTGGAATAGCCGGTTCCGAAATCATCGATGGAGATGCCCACGCCCAGCGCCGACAGCGCCTGCAGCAGGCGAAGACTGGTATCGGTATCGCGCATGACGGTGCTTTCGGTGATCTCCAGCACCAGGTGGCGCGGGGCAATGCCATGGCGCTCGATCACCTCGCGCACATCCTGCAGAAGGTGCGGCGAACTGAACTGCACCGGCGACAGGTTCACCGACATCGACCAGCTTTCATGCCCGGCGTCGTGCCAGCGCCGCAGCTGCTGGCAGGCCTGGTCCAGCGCCCAGCGCCCGATCTCGTTGATCGCACCGCTGCGCTCGGCCAGGCGGATGAAGCGGTCGGGGGGAATCAGGCCGTGTTCCGGATGGCGCCAGCGGATCAGCGCTTCGGCGCCGGCCACCTTCTGCGTGGCCACGCGGATCTTCGGCTGATAGTGCAGGAACAGCTGCTCGCTGCCGATGGCGCGGCGCAGGTCGGCCAGCAGCCGGAACTGCTGCTCGGCGCTGTCGTTCATCCAGTCGGCGAACAGCACGAAGGCGTTGCGTCCGGACTCCTTGGCCTGGTACATCGCCGCATCGGCGAAGGCCATCAGCTGGCGCTCGCTGGCGGCGTGGTCCGGGCAGATCGCCACGCCGATGCTGGCGGTCACCTGCAGTTCGTTGTCCGGCAGCAACGGGCCGCTGCCCACCGCCTGCAGGATGCGCCGGGCCAGGGTCGGCAGGTCCTCGTCGTGCTCGATGCGCACCACCAGCACGAACTCGTCGCCGCCCAGCCGTGCCAGCATATCGTGCGGGCGCAGCAGCTGGCGGGTGCGTTCGGCCACCGCCACCAGCAGCGCATCACCGGCCTGATGGCCATAGGCATCATTGACCTGCTTGAAGCCGTCCAGGTCCATGAACATCACCGCGAAGCGGTTGCCGCCCTGTTCGGCCTCGGCCAGTGCCTGCACGATGCGCCGCTGCAGCAGCAGGCGGTTGGGCAGGCGGGTGAGCGGATCGTGCAGCGCGGCCTGGGTCAGTTCCTGCTGCGCGTCGGTCAACGAGGTGCTCAGCATCGAATTGCGCAGCCGCAGCAGTTGCGCTTCCACGCGCTGGTCCAGCCATGAGACCACCAGCACCACGGCCAGGATCGCCACGGTCAGCACTACCACCAGCATCGCCAGCCACTCGTTCTGCAGGCCATCGCCGACCGCCGCACCGCAGACGCTGCCTTCCGGGAAGCGCGCAGCGGCCATGCCGGTGTAATGCATGCCGACGATGGCCAGGCCGAGCAGGCCCGCCGCTGCAAGACGATCACCGATGCGGGTGCGCTGCGCGCGCAGGCGGAACGCCACGTACAGCGCGGTCCAGGAGGCAGCCACCGCCACCATCAGCGAGAACAGCAGCCAGCCCGGGTCGTAGTCGATGCCCGGCTGCATGCGCATTGCAGCCATGCCAACGTAATGCATGCCGGCGATGCCGGTGCCCATCAGCAGGGCGCCGACCGCCAATCGCGGGTGGGGCAGGGTGCGCAGCGAGACCAGCCACAGCGCGAACACCGATGAGGCGATGGCAAGCGCAAGCGAGAGCAGGGTGATGGGAAGGTCGTAGCCCAATGGAATGGGCAGGTCGAAAGCCAGCATGCCGATGAAATGCATCGACCAGATGCCCAGGCCCATGGCGAAGCCGCCGCCCAGCCGCCACCACCAGGCCGCGCCCCTGCCCGGTGCGGTCACCGTGCGCCCGGCCATCGCCAGCGCGGTGTATGAAGCCATCACGGCGACCAGCAGCGAGATCGCCACCAGCCACGGGTTGTACGTGCCTACCAGCATTCGTCAGTCTCCCGGACCTGCCTGTCGACGGAAACCACGGTGGGGCATGCATGAGGCAGGCCGACGCACGACGCCGGCCATGTGCGGCATCCCCCCGGTTGCCGCGCATTCACTCTAACGCGCAGACCGGGGGGGACTTCAAGCGGCAATACGTGAAATTGCGCCCCTGTAGAGCCGAGCCCATGCTCGGCTCTACAGAAACAAATGCATGGCAAGCAGTAGAACGTGATGATCGGGTCAGTGTGTGACCGCGTCCGCAGCCTGGAAGGCGGCGTCGAACAGGCGCTGTACCGGCGGCCCCATTTCCCCGGCCAGCAGGGCCAGCAGGAACAGGCCCAGCAGCAGCGAGACCGGCAGGCCCAGCTGGATCGGATTCAGCGCAGGGGCGGCACGCGCCAGTACGCCGAAGGCCAGGTTCACCGCCAGCATCGCCACAGTGAGCGGAATGGCCAGCGTCAGCGCGCCGCGCAGCACGGTCAGCAGGAAGGTCGGGGCGATGCTGAAGAAGGCGTGCGGGTCCGGCAGCGGGGCGCCGATCGGCAGTGCGCGGTAGCTGTCGACCAGCAGCGAAATCAACGCCAGGTGGCCGTTGGCGGTGAAGAACAGCAGGCCGAACAGCAGGTAGAACCACTGGCCGATCACACCCGAAGTGCCACCGCGCAGCGGGTCGCTCATCTGCGCGAAGGCCAGGCCGGTGCCCTGCGCGATCAGCTCGCCGGCCATCGCACCGGCTTCGAATACCAGCCGCAGCATGAAACCGATGGAAACGCCGATGGCCAGTTCGCGCGCGATGGTCAGCACCGTAGCCGCGTCGAAGCCGGTCCAGTCCGGTACCGGTGGCAGCAGCGGTGCCAGTGCAATGGCCAGGGTGCCGGCCAGTACCACGCGCACCCGCGACGGCACCGCACGCGTGCCGACCATGGGCATGGCCATGGCCACCGCGCCGATGCGCAGCATGGTCCACAGCACGGTGCCGATCATGCCGAAGGCCTGCAGGCCGTCGGCCGCCATCTGTGTCGCGGCATCCATCGAAGCGCGTGTCCTAGCCGATCAGGTGCGGAATGCGCTGGAATAGCAGCGTGGTGAATTCAACCAGGTGGCCGATCAGCAGGCTGCCCAGCGCGAACAGCACTGCGGTCAGCGCCGCCGCCTTGGCGACGAAGGCGATGGTCGGTTCATTGAGCTGGGTTGCAGCCTGCACGACACCGACCACCACGCCGACCACCAGTACGGTGAGCAGCAGCGGGCCGGCCACCCACAGCACGGTGATCAGGCCGCCACGCAGTTCGGTCAAGGCAAGTTCGGGAGACATTCGGGTTCCACCTTCTTATATAGAGTCGAGCCATGCTCGACTGTCTTTCAATCGCGCCGGATCGCGTCACGCGGGATTGAAGCTGGCCGCCAGCGTGCCCACGGTCAGCACCCAGCCATCCACCAGCACGAACAGCAGGATCTTGAACGGTGCCGACACCAGCATCGGCGACAGCATCATCATGCCCATGGACATCAGCACGCTGGCGACGACCAGATCGATGATCACGAACGGAATGAAGATCAGGAAGCCGATCTCGAAAGCGGTCTTCAGTTCGCTGGTGACGAACGAGGCGACCAGCACCGGGAACGGGATCGCATCGGGGCTGGCGTAGGTGCCGTGCCCGGCGATGCCGGCGAAGGTCATCAGGTCGGTCTCGCGGATCTGCGCCAGCATGAACCCGCGCAGCGGCTGCGTGGTCAATGTCCAGGCGGTCTGGAAGTCAATGTCGCCGTTGAGATAGGGCGCCATGCCCGTGCTCCACGCCTTGTCCCAGGTCGGCATCATCACCATCGCGGTGAGGAACAGGGCCAGGCCCAGCAGTACCTGGTTGGACGGCGTCTGGCCGGTACCCAGTGCCTGGCGCAGCAGGCCCAGCACGATGATGATGCGGGTGAACGAGGTCAGCACCAGCAGCATCGACGGGATCAGGGTGATCGCGGTCATCAGCAGCAGGGTCTGCAGCGGCAGGCTGACCGGCTGGCCGCCGATCTTGCCGACGTTGACGTCCGGCAGCGGGGTGGCCGGGGCGCCGGGCGCGGCGAACGCCAGCGCCGGCAACAGGCACAGGGCAAGCAACAGCAGCCACGGCATCAGGGTGGCAACACGGGTACGGGTGACACGCATGTCAGGGGTCCTTGCGCAGCCGCTGCTGCAGCAGCTGGGCGAAATTCGGCAGGTTCTTGAAGTCCGGCACGCGCACCGGCGCCGGTGGTGGCAACGGTTCGGGCAGGGTATGCAGGGTGTTGATGCCGCCGGCAGTGACGCCCAGCAGCAATTGCTGGCCGTTGACCTCCACCACCACCACGCGCTCCTTGGCGCCGACGCTGAGGCTGGCCACCAGCTTCATGCCTTCGGCCGGGCGGAAGCCGCTGCCGGGCATGCGCTTGAGCAGCCAGCCCAGGCCGATCACCAGCGCCAGCACCGCCAGCAGCGCCAGCACCGCACCGAACAGGCTGGGTGCGGCGGCCGCGTGCTGGCCGACCTGCGGGCCGATCGGCGCTGCGGTGTTGCCGACCGCCAGCAGGGTGGAGGCCAGCAGGCTCAACGCAGTCTCCGGATCCGCTCGCTCGGGCTGACCACGTCGGTCAGGCGCACGCCGAAGCGGTCATTGATCACCACCACTTCGCCATGGGCGATCAGGGTGCCGTTGACGAACACGTCCAGCGATTCGCCGGCACCGCGCTCCAGTTCCACCACTGAACCCTGGTTGAGCTGCAGCAGGTTGCGGATCGGCAGGCGGGCACGACCGACTTCCAGCGACAGGGTCACCGGCACATCGAGGATCACGTCCAGATTCAGGTCCGGACCGTTGGCCTCGTCGGCCTGCAGGCTGCTGAACTGGGCCGGGGTCGGTTCGAGGGCGTCGATATCGTTCATTGCGGGTCTTCCTGGATGACGGGTACGCGCGGGCGGGTGCCCGGCGGATGGGTAGCGGTGATCTTCACGGCGTTCATGCCGTTGGCGATGCCGAACTCGCCGGTGAACACCGGAATGTTCTCCACGCACAGCGGCACCTGCGGGCTCAGCTCGATCGGCAGGATGTCGCCGACCTTCAGCTGGGTCAGGTCGCGCAGGGTCATGCGCTTGCTGGCCAGCACGCTGGACAGGGTGACTTCGGCGATGTTGAGCTGCTCGCGCAGGGTCTTGCCCCAGCTCTCGTCGCGGTCGTTGCGGTCGCTCTGGATGCCGGCGTCGAGCAGTTCGCGGATCGGTTCCAGCATCGAGTAGGGCAGGGTGACGTGGATGTCACCGCCGCCGCCGTCGAGCTCGACGTGCAGGCGGCACACCACCACGTACTCGCGCGGGGTCACGATGTTGGCGAAATGCGGGTTGATCTCCGAGTTGATGTACTCGAAGTCGACGTCCATCACCGGTGCCCACGCTTCGCGCAGGTCGGCGAAGGTCTGCTTCAGCAGCAGGTGGATCACCCGCATTTCGGTGGCCGTGAATTCGCGGCCCTCGATGCGGGTCGGGTAGCGCCCGTCGCCGCCGAAGAAGTTGTCGACGATGGCGAACACCAGGGTCGGCTCGAACACGATCAGGCCGGTACCGCGCAGCGGCTTGAAGCGGATCAGGTTCAGGTTGGTCGGCACATACAGCGAGTGCATGTAGTCGTTGAACTTGATCAGTTCGATGCCGCGCACCGACAGCTCGGCCGAGCGCCGGATCAGGTTGAACAGGCCGATCCGCCACAGGCGCGCGAAGCGCTCGTGGACCATTTCCAGGGTCGGCATGCGACCACGGATGATGCGGTCCTGGCTGGCGAAGTCGTACGAGCGCGCTTCGCCTGACGGGGGTTCCGCATCGGTCTCGACCGCGCCGCTGTCCACGCCGTGGAGCAGGGCATCGATCTCGTCCTGGGACAGCAGATCATTCATCGGGGGGCCCTTACTGGGTCACGAAGCTGGTGAACAGCAGATCGTCGGCGCCGTTGCTGCCGGTCTCGGCCTTGAGCACCTTCTGCACCTCGGCCAGCGAACTGGCCTGCAGCTTCTGCTTGCCGGCGACATCGGCGATCTGGTCCGGGCTGACCTGCGAGAACAGCATCAGCAGGCGCGCGCGGATGGCCGGGGCATGGGTCTTGATCGCTTCCAGCGCGGCCGGGTCGCGGGTCATCAGCTGGACCTCCAGCTGCAGGTAGCGCGGGCCGTCGACCGGGCCATTGAGGTTGACCACGAACGCCGGGTCCAGCGCGAAGTACTGTGCCGGGGCCGGCGTCGCGCTCTTCTTCGGCGCCTGCGCGGTCTTCTCTTCGTGCTTGGACTGGGTGAAGAACCACACGCCGCCACCAGCGGCAGCGGCGGCCAGTACGGCCACCAGTGCGGTGATCAGGATCGGACTACGCGGCTTGGCGGCCTTGTCCTTCTCGGCGGTCTTCTTGGTTTTGTCAGCGGCTGCGGCCACGGGGTGAAGCTCCTGAGGGTTGCTTCACCGGGATATGCAAGGGGTGTGCCGAAGGCCGGGCCCGCAGGGTGCGACGGAATTCCGTCGGGGTGCAGGTAGGGCCGTGCGGAGCAAGCTCCGCACCCACCAACGCAATACGGGGGGTGCCGACCGCCCGCCTTGGTGGGTGCCAATTGCCCCGCTCCGGTAGGTGCCAACCGCCCGCTCTGGTGGGTGCCAACCTTGGTTGGCACACCTGTCAGGCGTAGGCGTCCAGCAAGCCGCGCTGGTGGATCAACTGCGCGGACGACACGCTGGCATCGCCCGGCGTCGGTTCTCCGTCGCCGGTCATGCCGCCGCCACCCGGTTGTCCCGACGCATTGCCGTCACCACCAGACGCGTGATGGCCGACATCGGCGTGAGCCAGCTGGAAGCCCTGTTCGCCCAGCAGCTCGCGCAGGCGCGGCAGGCTGCTTTCCAGTGCCTGGCGCACGTCCACGTGCGGGCTGCTGAAGCTGGCATGCACCTTGTCGCCGTTCAACTGCAGGCGCACGTCGACCGGCCCCATGTCGTCCGGGCTCAGGCGGATGTGGGCATGGCCGATCTTGTGGTCGGCCAGCCAGCCCAGGCGTGCGCCGATGGCCTGGTCGAAGCCATCGTCACCCAGCACGGGCTTGGGCGTGGGTTCGCCATTGAAGATCGCGTTGCCGGTGGCGAGCGCCGCCTTCAGGTCCTGCACGGCGGCGGCTGCCGGTGCGTGCAGCAACGGTGTATTTGCGCGGTCGCCAACGGCGGCCACGTCACTGCCTTCGCCGCGCTCGCTGCGCTTGCCGGGCAGGATCATCGCCGGCAATGGCAGCGCGGTGGCATCCTCCGCGCTGGTCGCCGCCGGTTTGCCGTCGGCCGCCACGGGGGCTGCGGTTGCCGCTGCCGGCGCGGCTGCAGGCAGTGTCGGGGTCGCGGCGGGGGCAGTGGTGGATAGCGCCGTACCGTCGCTGGCCAGTGACGGTGCAGCGCTGCCCGCCAGAGCGACGGCCGGATCGGCAGGCGTCGGCATCGCCAGCACCAGGCCGGCCAGGCCGATCGGTGGCCACGGGGCGTCCTCGGTCGCGGCGGGCTTGTCCTTGTCGGTGCCGGGTCCAGCCGGGGGCAGGGCAACGGGCGGTAGCGGCGGCGTTTCGGCAGTTGCCGCTTCCGCGTCCGCGCTGCGTTCGCCCGGTGCCTGGCCATTGCTGTCGGCGGTCGATGGCTGGCTGGGCGTGGACGGCGTCGGTGTGGTAGCGCTGCCCGCAGGCGCGGGCGCGGAGGGCGCACCGCCCTGCAGCAGCTGGCTGAAGTCCTTTGCGCCTTCGCTGCGCGCGGCGCGCGCGGCACTGTTGCTGGTGGCGGGCGGGGCCGGGTTGGCGCTGCTGGCGAGCGGGGCGGGCATCACGGGCGGCCTCCCTGCTCGGCGCCGTCCTGGTCTTCGGCCTGCACCAGGCGCGCGCGCCGCGCGCCAATGTCGTCCATCTCGCGCTGGTCGCGGCGGTCGGTCACCACCTTTTCCTGCGCGCGGTAGCTGGCGGCCAGCTGCTCCAGCACCGCCTTGTCACGGCTGGCCAGGATCAGCCGCGCGCGCTCGGCCTCCACTTTTTCGCGGTTGCCGTTGACCGTGGCCTGCTGCTGCTCGACCGCACTGTCCAGGCGATCAAGGAAGGCGCGGCGGTTCAGCAGCTGTGCCGGGCTGGTCGCTGCCATCTGGGCGTTGGCGTACTCCTCGGCATAGCGGCGCAGTTCGTCCAGGCGCGACAGATGGGTGTCGAGCACGCGCTGGCGTTCGGCCAGGTCGCGGGCGACCGCGTCCTCGTGTTCCTGGGCCCGCTTGAGCAGGGGATCGATGCGCTTGGACTGGTTCATGGCTTAACTCTCTTGTTCCACCAGGCGCTGCAGCGCCGCCTGGCTGTGCGGGAGATCTGCGGCCTTGGCAACGTCCTGGCCGAGGAACTCCATGATTTCCGGCCAGCGTTCCAGGGCTTCGTCGGTGGCCGCGTCGTTACCACGCTGGTAGGCACCGATCGCGATCAGGTCACGGTTGGCCGAGTACGCCGCGACCAGTCGCTTCAACTTGCGGATGCGCAGGCGCCACGGCTCGTCGGCGATTTCCGTGACCACGCGGCTGACCGACGATTCGACGTCGATGGCCGGGTACAGGCCGCTGTCGGCCACCCGGCGCGAGAGCAGGATGTGGCCGTCGAGGATCGCGCGTGCGGCGTCGGCGATCGGATCCTGCGGATCATCGCCTTCGGTCAGTACGGTGTAGAACGCGGTGATCGAGCCGCGGCCCTTTGCGCCGTTGCCAGCGCGTTCGACCAGCGCCGGCAGCTTGGCGAACACCGAGGGCGGGTAACCGCGGGTGGTCGGTGGTTCACCGACCGACAAGCCGATCTCGCGCTGCGCCTGGGCGAAGCGGGTCAGCGAGTCCATCAGCAGCAGCACGTTCAGGCCCTGGTCGCGGAACCACTCGGCGATGGCGGTGGCACGGTAGGCACCGTGCAGGCGCGCCAAGGGTGGCCGGTCGGCGGGGCTGGCCACCACCACGGCGCGGCGCAGGCCTTCCTCGCCCAGCGTGGTCTCGACGAAATCGCGTACTTCGCGGCCTCGTTCACCAATCAGGCCGACCACGATCACGTCGGCAGCGGTGTAGCGGGTCATCATGCCCAGCAGCGTCGACTTGCCGACGCCGGAACCGGCGAACAGGCCGACACGCTGGCCGCGGCCGATCGGCAACAGCGCGTTGATCGCGCGCACGCCCACGTCCAGCGGCTGGGTGATCGGTTCACGCGCCAACGGATTGATCGACACGCCGGCCATGCCGACATGCCCTTCTGCGCGGATCGGGCCCTTGCCATCCAGCGGCACGCCGTCGCTGTCGATGACGCGGCCGAGCAGGCCTTCACCCACTTCCACGCCGCCACGCCGCGCCGACGGTACCACGCGGGCGTTGGGCAGCAGGCCGTGCAGTTCGGCGCTGGGCATCAGGTAGGTGCGCTCACCGGCAAAGCCGACCACTTCGGCATCGACCCAGCCACCATCGACCACTTCCACCTTGCAGCTGGCGCCCAGCGGCGCCTCGCAGCCGACCGCTTCCAGGGTGAGCCCGACCGCGCGGCGCAGCACGCCCTCGCGGATCAGCCCACGGCCATGCGCGGTATCCACGCGCAGGCCGTCCAGGCGCCGGGCCAGGCGCAGGTTGCGGGCCACGGCCCAGTCGGCCGGCGGCGGCGTCGTTTGCGGTGCGGCGCTCATGCCGTCGCCCCGGTCTGGCGGATCACCGCATCCAGCGCACCGCGCAGGCGGGCCTCCAGGGTGCCGTCGATGCGCACGGCTTCGGCGTGCACGCGCAGGTCGCCACGGCTGAGGCTGGTATCCGGTACCAGGCGCTGCGCCGGCGACAGGTTCAGCAGCGGGGCAAGCGCGGCGATGTCATCCGGGTGCAGCCGCACTTCCACCTCGCGGGTGCTGCCGCCCACGGCGTCAATCGCTTCGCCGACCAGCTGCGCCAGCAGTGCCGGCTCGGCCTCGTAGGCGCGGCCGACCAGCGCGCCGGCGATGCGCACCGCCAGTTCACCAAGGGCGCCGACCACTTCGTTCTCCAGCCGCACCAGCGGCCGGCTGAAGTTGTCGAGGATGCCTTCGATCTGCGCGGCGAGGCGACGCACCTCCGCCTGGCCCTGGCCGTAGCCTTCGGCATGGCCCTGATCGAATCCTTCCTTCTCCGCGCTGTCCTGGATCGCCTGGATTTCCTCCAGGGTCGGCAGCTGCAGCGGCGGCTCCGGTTCGTGTTCCGGGTCCGGCTCGGTGAGTTCGAACGCGTCCTCCTGCTCCAGCGCCGGTTCGGGCTGGGCCAGCAGGTCCGGGGCAAGCCAGCGCACGACGTTGCTCACAGCATGGCCTCCGCGCTGCCGCCGATGGTGACGGTGCCTTCATCGGCCATGCGCTTGACGATGGCCAGGATCTCGCGCTGCGCGCCTTCCACGTCGGACAGGCGCACCGGCCCGCGGGCTTCCATGTCTTCCAGCAGGATCTCGGCCGCGCGCTGCGACATGTTGCGGGTGATCTTGTCGCGCACCTTGATGTCGGCGCCGCGCAGGGCCAGGCCCAGGCGCTCGCCGCTCACCTCGCGCAGCACCAGCTGCATCTCGCGGTCGTCCAGGTCGACCAGATCGTCGAACACGAACATCAGGTCCTGGATGCGGTTGCTCAACGGCGCATCGATGCGGGCGATCTCGCCCAGGATCGCCTGGTCCTGGCCGCTGTCCATGAAGTTCAGGATGTTGGCCGCGCACTGCACGCCACCGATGTTCGACGACTTCAGGTTCTGGTTGCCGGCGAACTGGCGCTCCATGATCTCGTTGAGTTCATTGAGTGCGTTCGGCGGAATGCCGTCGAGGGTAGCGATGCGCAGCAGCACGTCCACGCGGGTACGGTCCGGCAGCAGTTTCAGCGCGTCGGCGGCCTGGTCGGTTTCCAGGTGCGCCATCACGATGGCGATGATCTGCGGGTGCTCGTTGCGCACCAGGTCGGCCACCGCACGCGGGTCCATCCACTTCAGCGCGTCCAGGCCGGTGGTGTTGCGGCCGAGCAGGATGCGGTCGATCAGGTTGCCGGCCTTCTCGCTGCCCAGCGCCTGCACCAGCATGTTGCGGATGTAGTCGTCCGAGCCAACGCCGAGTGAGGTCTTCGAGCCCAGCTCCTGGCCGAACTGGTCCATCACCCGCTCCACCTGCTCGCGGGTGATGTCGGTCATGGTGGCCATGGCGATGCCGATTTTCTGCACCTCCTTGGGCTCCATGTGGCGCAGCACTTCGGCCGCGTCCAGCTCACCCAGCGAAAGCAGCAGTACGGCGGCGCGCTGCACGCCAGTCAGTGCGGCCTCAGTCATTTGCCACCCAACCCTTGACCACCTGGGCCACGCGCTTGGAGTCGGTCTTCACGGCTTCACGCGCCATCCGCAATCGTTCCTCATATGAATCCACCGGCAGGGCCAGTGCTTCCGGCCCGCCCAGGCTGGCCCGGTCAGCGCCCAGCGCCGGCAGCGGCATGCCATCGTCATCGACCAGCTGCACGTCCGCGGTATGCGGCTCGAGTGCCTGTTCGTCGTTCTTCCTGCTCTGGCCGGTGATCGCGCGCAGCGCCGGGCGCAGCACGCCGAACAGCAGCGCCAGCACCACCACCGCGCCAAGCAGCATGCGGCCGGCATCGTGCACCCACGGCAGCTCCCACCACGACGGGCCTTCGACCGGCGTGGTGTCACGCACGAACGGGGCATTCATCACCGACACGGTGTCGCCACGCTCGGCGTTGAAGCCGACGGCCTGCTTGACCAGCGCTTCGACGCGGGTCAGTTCGGCAGCCGACAGCGGCTGCGGGCTCATCTTGCCGTTGGCGCCGGCGCGCGGCACGTTGTCCACCAGCACCGCCACCGAGACGCGCTTGATGCGGCCGGCCGGCTGGCGGGTGTGCTGCAGGGTGCGGTCCAGCTCGTAGTTGCGGGTGGCGTTCTTGCTGCTTTCGGTCGGGGCCTGCGCGGTGGCCGGTGCGGCCTGCTGGCCCGGCGGGCTGTTGCTGGTCGCGCCCGGCACGCCCTGCGGGCCCGGCGTGCTGGTGGTGTTCTCGCTCATCTGCTCGCTGCGCAGCTTCTGCGGCTCGCCGTTGTAGAGCTCGCGGGCTTCCTCGGTCACCGAGAAATCCATGTCCACGCTCACTTCCGGATTGACGCGGCCGGGGCCGGTCATCGGTTCCAGCAGTTCGCGGATGCGCTGGTTGAACGAGGTTTCCTGGCGGCGCACCTGCTCGAACTGGGCCGCGTTGACCGCCGCCTCGCTGTTCGGGTCGGTGATGCTGAGCATGCGCCCGCTCTGGTCGACCACGGTCACCCGTTCCGGCGCGAGGTCCGGAATGCTGGCGGCGACCATGTGCACGATGGCGTCGACCTGGCTGCGTTCCAGCTGCTGGCCGCCACGCAGTTCCAGGGTGACCGAGGCGCTGGCCACGTCACGCTGGCGGGTGAACGCGCTGGGCTTGGGAATGGCCAGGTGCACGCGCGAATCGCGCACCGGGCGCAGCGTGTTGATGGTGCGCGACAGCTCGGTTTCCAGCGCGTGCTGGTAGCGCGCGCTTTCCACGAACTGGCTGACACCGAAGCCCGGGTCGCGTTCCATCAGCTCGAAGCCCAGCTTGCCGCTGTCGGTCAGGCCGGAGCCGGCCAGCTTCAGGCGGGCATCGTGCAGGTTCTTTTCCGGCACGGTGATGCCACCGGTGGCCGGGTCGAGCGCGAACGGAATCTGCGCGGCGCGCAGCAGGTCGGTCGCTTCAGCGGTCGCCTTCTGGTCCAGGCCGGTGTACAGCGGGACCATGCCCGGCTTCTGTGACCAGAAGAACACGGACAGGCCTGCCGCCACCGCCACTGCGATCATCGCCATCAGGCCCAGCCGACGGGTGATCTGCAGACTCTGCAGGCGGTCGAACCATTGCCCGGCCTTCTCGGCGTTCAGGCTGTCCTTGGAGAGCGTCAGTGCCATGCGTCAACGTTCCTTACAGCGGCATGTTCATCACGTCCTGGTAGGCCTGGACGAGACGGTTGCGGACTTCCACGGTGGCGCGGAAGGCGATCTGGGACTGCTGCGAGGCGACCATCACCTTGGCCAGGTCGGCGCTGGGGTCGCCCATTTCGAAGGCCTTGGCGAGGGCGCCGGATTTCTGTTGCGCGTCGTTGACGCCGGCAATCGCACCACGCAGGGTTTCGGTGAAGCTGGCCGGCTGCGCCTGCGGCGCATCCAGCACCGTGCCCGGCAGGGCATTGCTGCGCGGCGTTTCGCCCAGCGGGTTGAGCGCCGGCTGTCCCATCTGGGTCTGATAGGAGCGGATCTGCGAAAGGATCGAAGTGACGGAGTGGGACATCTGCAACGGTTCCAGAAACAGGGATGGGGTTGTCTGCTGGAGCCAGTGCAAGTGCCGTGCCGAAACCGGTTTTCGATTCAGTGAAGTGAGGAGGTTGGATGTGCGTGCGGGGTTGCACCCCGCGCCCCGCGGTAGTGCCGGCCGCTGGCCGGCAACCTCAACGGCAACGGCGGAAGCCGAAGCCGAAGCCGAAGCCGAAGCCGAAGCCGGAGCCGGAGCCGGAGCCGGAGCAACAGCAACAGCAACAGCAACAGCAGAAGCGGGTCTACTGAGGGGTGGCGGGCTGGGTCCGGTTACGGGGGACGCCGTAAATCCGTCCATGGAGGCTCGGTCGCGCCATCCATGGCGCTCACGCCCCCGCAACCGGACCCACCCCGCCTTCGACAGGTGGCCGCGATCTGTTGGAACCTGCTGCTGATGGTGGGTGCCGACCGTTGGTCGGCACGGGCTCTGACCCCATTGGCGGCGCCATTTAACCGGCGTCGGTTTTCTGGCCTATGGCTGCAGGGTCCATCGGCCGGAATTCTGGCGCTGGCGCGGTGCGATGGGGCCGTCATGCTGGGTGTAGATGAAGCGGCCCTGGCGGTCGCTCTGGCAGGTCAGCAGCAGGGTGTAGTGGGCGGGGCCGGCCGGGTGGGCCTCGGTCATCTGGATTTCCGCGATATGCGGGGCCAGGCGCTGGTAGCGGTAGCTGCCGCCGATGCGGAGGTCGGTGCCGAGGATGTCCAGCACGTACTGGCTGCCAGCAAAGCTGAGCTGCACCATGCGTCCGGCGTTGGGGTTGTCCGGCGCGTACAACGGGTCGCTGAGGTTGGTGAACCGGCGTTGGTCGAGCGCGGCGGGCAGTGTGCAGTTGGCCGCGGTGGCCAGGGCCGGGCAGAGCAGGACGGCGAGCAGGATCAGGTGATGCATGGTGGGACCTCCTTGGGATGTCCCTGCCATGCTCCGCAGTGCGATTCCGTTGTCTCTAGGAAAACGTGCAAATGCAATGGGGTCAGATCCCTTTCCGCAGGAAAGGGATCTGACCCCGGGCACCACAAACACCAACGCCCGGGCAAGCCCAGGCGTTCGTGCCCCCTTCATGCTGGTAGCGCGCGTCAGCCGGCCAGTTCGGCCTGCTCGCGCTCGATGCCGTACTTGCGCAGCTTTTCCACCAGGGTGGTGCGGCGCAGGCCGAGCAGCTGGGCGGCGTGGGCGACCACGCCTTGGGTGCGTTCCAGTGCTTCGTTGATCAGGCCCAGTTCGATGTTGGCCATGTGGTTGCGCAGGTCCAGACCGTCGTCGGGCAGTGCCGCCGGGGCGGCTGTGCGATTGACGGCGATGCCGTGCTCCAGCGCCGGCTGGCCGCCGCTGCCCGGGGTATGGAACGAGAAGCTGCGCAGGTCCAGGCGTTCTTCGCTGGCAATCGGCGCTGCCGGTGCCGCTGCGGCCACCGCTGCCAGCGTGGCATCGCCACGATAGCGAGCCGGCAGGTCCTGCACGCGCACCGAGCCGCCCGGATGCAGCACCGCCAGGCGCTCGACCAGGTTGGTCAGCTCGCGCACGTTGCCCGGCCACTCGTAGCCGGCCAGGGCCTGCAGGGCTTCCGGGGTGAAGCGCACTTCGCCACGGCCGGTGCGGGCCAGCTGCGCGGCGATGGTTTCCACCAGCGCCGGCAGGTCTTCGCGTCGTTCGCGCAGCGCGGGCACGTCAATCGGGAACACGTTGAGGCGGTAGAACAGGTCCTCGCGGAACTTGCCCTCGGCGATGCGGGTCTCCAGGTCGCGGTGGGTCGCGGCCACCACGCGCACGTTGCAGCGGATGGTCTGGTTGCCGCCGACGCGCTCGAAACTGCGTTCCTGCAGCACGCGCAGCAGCTTCACCTGCATCGGCAGGCTCATGTCGCCGATTTCGTCGAGCAGCAGGGTGCCGCCCTCGGCCATTTCAAACCGGCCCTTGCGCGCGGTCAGTGCGCCGGTGAAGGCGCCCTTCTCGTGGCCGAACAGTTCGCTTTCCAGCAGGTCGGCCGGAATGGCGCCACAGTTGATCGCCACGAACGGGCCATCACGGCGGGGCGAGCGCTGGTGGATGGCGCGCGATACCACTTCCTTGCCGGTGCCGGATTCGCCCAGCACCAGCACGGTGGTGTCGAACGCGGCCACCTGCTCGATCATGGTGCGCAGCGCGGTGACCGCCGGGCCGTTGCCGGTCGGGCCTTGATCCTGCGCGGCGCCGGCCTGGTGCTCGGCATCCAGGCGCTTGAGGCTGGCGCGGCGCAGCAGGGCTTCCATCTGCGCATGGCGCAGCGGCGTTTCCAGCGGCCAGATGTTGGCTTCGTGCAGACCGTGCTGCTGGGCAAACGCTGCAGCATCACCATCGGCCAGCAGCACCGGCGGCGGCAGGCTGCTGCCGCCCAGCCAGTGGTACAGCGCGGTACTGGCGGCGCTGTCGTCCAGGCTGCCGACGATCACCGCCATCCAGTCGTTCTGGCGCTGGCGGCCCAGGTCGAAGTCGGCCGCGTCGGACACCCAGCGCGGGTTGAAGTCCATGAATTCCAGCAGGGCAACGGTGCGCTCTGCGCGCACGGCGTCGTTGTCCAGCACCAGGATGCGCGATTCGCTCACGATCGATCCTCCCTGAGGCCTTCCAGGATCGGCATGACTTCCTGGATGTAGGACAGCTTGCTGACAAAGTTGTCGGCGCCGGCGCGCAGCGCGTGTTCGCGGTGCTCGGCGTCGTCGAAGTGGCTGGCGATCACGATGTACGGCGCATCGTCCTGCGACTTGATCAGGCGGGTGGCCTGCAGGCCCCCCATTTCCGGCATGGCCAGATCCATCAGCACCACCTGCGGGCGCAGCGTTTCCGAGCGCTCGATCGCTTCCAGGCCGTTGCCGGCGCTGCCGACGATCTGCAGCCAGTCGATCTTGCGGAAATGGCGCATCGCCGCGTTGATGAAGCCCTCGTGGTCATCGACCAGCAGGACCGTGAGCTTGTTCATGTCCAACATCCTTTTCAGCCCACCCGGGCCAGCTGGGGTTGCCTGGCGCTGAGCCGGCGCCGTTCGCGGGCCGGGGCGATATCCAGTTGTTCTCGGTATTTTGCGACGGTTCGGCGGGCAATGTTCACCCCCTGGCGTGACAGCAGGCCGGCAATGGCCTCATCGGCCAGCGGGCGGCCGGCCGGTTCGGCGTCGATCAGGCGGCGGACCATGGCCTTCACCGCCTGGCCGGAGACGCTGGCGCCTTCCAGGCGCACGGCGAAGAAGTGCTTCAGTTCGAAGGTGCCGCGCGGGGTCTGCAGGAACTTGCCGGTGGTGATGCGCGAGACGGTGGACTCGTGCATGCCGATCTCCTCGGCCACTTCCTTCAGGGTCAACGGCGCCATGGCCTCTTCGCCACGGACCAGGAAGGCGGCCTGGCGCTCGACGATCACCCGCGCGGTGCGCAGCAGGGTGTCGTAGCGCATCGACAGGCCGCGGCTGAACCAGCGCGCCTCCTGCAGCATTTCGCGCAGTGCCGGGGCGGCGTCGCTGGTCTCGGCCAGGGCCTGTTCGTACTGGCTGTTGATCGACACGCGGCGGCTGGTGGCCGGGTTCAGTGCGACCTTCCACTGCCCATCAGCGTGCCAGGCGACCACGTCCGGCACCACCACGGCGTTGCGTTCGGGCAGCAGGCTGTCGCCCGGGCGCGGCTGCAGCGAGAGGATCAGGCGCACCGCCTCGCGCACGTCGTCGATCTCGGCGTCGTGCTGGCGGGCGAGGGCGGGGTAGTCGTGGGCCGCGAGCGCGTCGAGCGCGCCATCGAGAATGCGTGCGGCCAGGTGGCGGGCCGGCACCACGCCATGCAGGCTGCGCAGCTGCGCCTGCAGGCCTTCGCGCAGGTCCTGCGCGGCCATGCCGGCGGGTTCGCCATGCAGCAGCTGCTGGCGGATGGCTTCCACGCCGTCGGCGGTGATGTCGAACTGGGCACTGGCCAGCAGCTGCAGCTGGGCCAGCGGCGCCTGCAGGTAGCCGGCTTCATCGCAGTGGTCCAGCCAGAACGCGGCCACCGCCAGCTGATGGTCGTCCATGTCCAGCGCCAGGCGCTGCAGCACGCGCAGCTGCGGGTCGGTCGACTCGCCGGCGGCGATGCGTGCCATGCGGTCGTCATCACCGTCCTGCCAATTGGCACCGGCCACATCCCACATCGACGGCTCGGGCAGCTCGTCGAAGGCGGCGGTGTCGAGGGTGGTGGCGCTCGCTTCGGTGGCTTCAGCAGCGGGCGCTTCGGCCTCCTCGATCTCCAGCAGCGGGTTGGAGTCCAGCAGGCGCTGGATTTCCTGCTCCAGGTGCAGGCCATCGAGCTGCAGCAGCCGGATCGACTGCAGCAGTTGCGGGGTGAGGTGGAGTTGCTGGCCCAGCTGGGTCGAGAGTGCAGCCTTCATCGTGGTTCCCCGGCACCGCTCCCCGGCGCCTTGTGGAACGCATCTTGCTTTTGATCCGGCGGGGGCGGAATCGGGGGGTTCCTGATGCATTTCGTGGAACTCCCGACAGGGTGTAGGGGAATTCCCTACACCGACGCGGGAAATTGACGAAATGCGTCGCCAAGTCATTGATTTGTGGTGGCGAAGCCGCTGGGCGCGCGGCGGTCGGGGCACGGATTCCTGTCAGGGAATGTCGGGGTGACGGGATGTCGTCGCCAACGCAGGGTGTCGCGGGGTCAGATCCGTTTCCACGGGAAAGGGATCTGACCCCGATACCGGCGCTTACTCGAGCTCGTGCTGATGGCGCGCGGCCAGCAGCAGCAGGTCATTGGCGCGGCGGCAGCCCAGCGATTCCATCATCCGTGCGCGGTGGGTCTCCACCGTCTTGACGCTGATGCCGAGATCGGCGGCGATTTCCTTGTTGCTCTCGCCCTTGCCGATGCGGCGCAGGATCTCGCGCTGCCGTGGTGAGAGTGCGGCGATGCCGGTGGGTTTCTCGCGGCCCAGCATCGGCGCCAGCATCTTGGCCGAGATCTGCGGGCTCAGGAACACCTGGCCGGCGTGCGCGGCCCGCAGTGCCAGTTCCAGTTCCTGCGGTGCGGCGTCCTTCACCACGAACCCGACCGCGCCACGATCCAGTGCATCGCGCACGTGGGCGGCATCGTCGTGCATGGTCATCATCACCACCCGGGTACCGGGGGCACGCAGGCGGATGTCGCTGAGCGCTTCCAGGCCGGTGCGGCCCGGCAGCGAGAGGTCCATCAGCACCACATCCGGTGCGTGCTGCAGGGACAGTTGCAGTGCCTGTTCGGCGTTGCTGGCCTCGGCCACGAGCTGCACGTCGGCAAACCCCTGCAGCAGCCGCGCCAGGCCGGCGCGGACAAGGGTGTGATCGTCGACGATGAGAACTCGCACAGGCACGCAGCAGATCCGTGTAGGGGCATCCACCTTAACTTAGCTGAACGGGCGCGCCAAGGGTCGGCCGTACAGCGCCAAGGGGGCGGGTTTCAGCGTGCGCGGCGTGCCTCGGCCACCTGGCGGCGGTGCAGGCGGAACAGGTGCCGCTCCATCGCCATCTCCAGGCCATCGCCCAAACGCTGGAAGCGCAGCCACAGGAAGTGCCCGCCGCTACCGTCGGCGGCTTCTGCGACGACCTCCACCGGCAGGTCGATGTGGTCGGGCAGCCAATCGCTGGGCTGCAGGCGCACCACGCCGGCCTGGCCGGGGCTTGCGCCACTGCGCGGGCCCAGCTGCAGGCGGATGCCACGGCGCGACCAGCGCACCGGGCGCAGGGTCAGCTCCTGGCCCTGCTGGCGCACCAGCCGGCCGAGCAGCACCATCGCCAGGTCCAGCTTGGCTTCCAGGCGCTGCAGCTGCAGGCTGGCTTCGTTGCGTTCGTCGTGCTCGTCGCCGCGGCTGTCCTCGACCAGTGCCAGGCTGCGCAGCAGGCCTTCGGCGCTGCTGGTGCGGCCGGCCGCGCTGCCCGCCTGGAACTCGGCCGGCAGGGCCAGTTCGCAGCTGAGCGTCTCGTCGAACAGCTCGCTTTCGGCCGGGTGATGCAGCGAGGTGGTCGGCAGCGAGGTCATGCCAGCGATTCTGCCTGCAGATAGGCATGCGCCGCGCGAAGGGAGCGCTGGCCGTCGTTCATCAGTGCGGCCACGGCATCACGGCGCTGGCGCAGCAGGCCGAGCAGACTCTGCTGGCGCTCGAACAGGGCGCTCAGCGGCGCGTGGTCCGCAGCGGTCAGCGGCTGGCTGAGCAGAGCGTGCAGGGTGCTGTCGTGGCCGTCGAGCAGGCTGTCGGCCTGGTCGAGGGATTCTTCGCCCAGTGCCTTCTCGAAGGCATCCAGCTGCGCATGCAGTTCCTGCAGGCTCATGGCGCCACCGCGGCCGGGCGGCGCTGTTCGTGCGGGATCGCGTTCCAGGCGCTGTCGATCTCGCCCAGCAGCTGCAGCGATTCATCCAGCGCGGCACGGTCGTTGTGCAGGTTGGCCTCGGTCAGGCGCTGCAGCACGTAGTCATAGAGTGCCGACAGATTTCCGGCGATCTCGCCACCGGCCTCATGGTCCAGCGAGCCGTTGAGGTGGCCGACGATCGCGCAGACTTCGCCGATCGCCTTGCCCTTGCCGGCCTGGTCACCGCGTTCAAGGCTGGCCAGGGCGCGGCGCACGCGCTCCAGCGCGCCGGCCAGCAGCATCGCCACCAGCTTGTGTGGATCGGCATCGGCGACCGCACTGGTCACCCCCACCTGGCGGTACTGCTCGGCATATTGACGGCTGGAACCGTACATTCGTGATTCTCCTTGCGCGGGGTGCCGTCGGGTGATCGCGGGGACCGGTGCCGACGGCGCGGCGATGATTGCTGTTGCGTCCGTTATCGGTGCATTGCGCGGCAAACTTGAGTGCCGTGCATGTCCGTCAGCGGTTCAACTGGGCCAGCTGCTGCTGCAGCGCGGTGTTGCTCTGCTGCAGCTTGCCCATCAGGCTGTCCAGCGCCAGGAACTGCTTCTTGTAGCGCTCTTCCACGCTCTTCATGCGCGTGTCGAGGTCCTTGCGGCGCTTGTCGATGTTGTCCAGCGTGGTGTTCAGGCCCTTGGTGCGGGCAACGAAGGCGCCTTCCTTGCCGACCGTGGTGCTGACATAGCCGTCGACCAGCGTGTACAGCTTGCCGGCACCGCCGGTATCACCGGTGATCGCCTGGCGCATCTTCTCCGGCTGGCTGGCCAGTGCGGCGGCGAACTTGGTGGTGTCCAGGATCAGCGTGCCGTCGGCATTGGGATACCCACGGGTATCCAGGCCGATCGCCTTGGCATCGAGCTTGTCACCGGCCAGGTCCTTGAGCACGCTCGACATCACCGAGCGCAGCTGGCTGGTGGCGCCGCGCATCTGCGCATCGCCGGTCAGCGTGGAGGCTTCCTTGGTCTTGGCGTCGTACTTGGTTTCGGTGTTGATGGCGGCCAGTGCAGCGTTGTAGGCGGTGACGAACTCCTGCATCACCTTGGTGGCTGCCGCAGTGTCCGTGCTGATGGTCACCGTGCTGGTGCCCGGCATCTTCAGGTTCAGGGTCAGGCCCGGAACCGCATCGGCCACGGTGTTGCTGGCGCTGACGACCTTCACACCATCGATGGTCAGCTCGGCGTCGGCGGCGGCGGTGTTCTGCTTGAGGCTGTTGACCAGGCCGCCCAGTTTGGCGTCGCTGCCGGCGTATTCGAGCTTGATCGCGTTGGCGGCACCGGTCTTCTCCTGGGCGATCGACAGGTACTGGTTGTCGCCGGAGCTGATCAGGGTGGCCTGCACGCCTTCCTTGCGGCCGGCCGCATCGATCTTGTTGCGGATGGTGGTCAGCGTGTCGCCGTCCTCCACCTCCACGTTCATGGTCTTGGCCTTGTCGCCCACGCCAACGGTCAGCGTCAAGGTTCCGGCAGCAAACGTGTCGGTCTTGGGTACCGAGGTATCGGCGATCAGTTTGTGCGCTGTCGCCAGCGAGGTGACATTGACCACGTGCGTGCCGTTGGAGGCCGCAGCCTTGGTGGTGCCAACGTCATACAGCGCGACCGACGCCGTCAGGATCTCGTCGGTGCCCTTGTCGCCGCCCTTGCTGGCGGTCACCGTGCGCGTGTCGAACGCCGTGGTGGCCTTCAGTGCGGTCAGCGCCGTCTTCAGCTTGTCGAAAGCAGAGGTGATGGTGCCGATCGACGACAACTGCATCTTGGCCTTGGACTGCTGCAGGTTCAGCGCATTGTCGGCGGGCTTGCGGTCAGCTGCGACCAGCTGGTTGACGATGCTGGAAATATCCAGTCCCGAGCCAATGCCACCGTATCCAAAGTCTGCCACGTCGTTTCTCCTGGTATCCGGGCCCGGCCGTCGTGCGGTGGCCCGTCGTCAACGAAAATAGCGGCCTGCGCCGCTGGGTCTTGAGGACTTCGTCGATGCACGTGCCGTGCCAATCGCCTGGCGCGGGTTCTGGCACGCGGGTTGCAGGAGGGCTGGGGCAGGGTGCGGGTAGGTTCACCGCGGGCTGCCGGGAGTCTGCAAAAAGCCCTCCCCCAATGCAGGGGAGGGATCAGGCTACTGACAATCGGGGGGAGACGAAGCCGCCCGGTACGTACAGTCAAAGGTACAGCGCTGAAAGAGAGGTCCGCAGGAGCGGGCGATGCCAAGCCGGTTCGGGAGTGATCCCGGGCCGGGCATGGCCCGCGCCTTCGTGCATCGTGGCTTCCCGGTTGCCGCTACCGTCGGTTCGATCCGACGGTAGCGGCGCCTTCTTGCCGTGGATCAGCGCAGCAGGCTGAGCACGCCCTGCGGCACCTGGTTGGCCTGGGCCAGCATGGCCGTACCGGCCTGCTGCAGGATCTGGGTGCGGGTCAGTTCGGCGGTTTCCTTGGCGAAGTCGGTGTCCTTGATGCGGCTGCGCGACGCCGACAGGTTTTCCGACGAGGTCTGCAGGTTGGCCACGACCGAGGTGAAGCGGTTCTGGATCGCACCGAGGTCGGCGCGGGTGCTGTTGATCGCACCCAGGGCCTTGTCGACCACTTCCAGCGCCTGCTGGGCGCCGAGCACGGTGCTCACGTCCAGCTTCTGCACGTTGGCCGAGGTATCGGTGCCGGCAGTGTAGGCGCCCGCAGCTGCCGCGGTGCCCCAGGTCTTGGCGGTCGCGTCGTAGTCGCTGCGCATCAGGGCGATATCGGCGGCGGCGACAGCCTTGCCTTCCTTCACCGAGCTCAGCTTCAGGGTGCCGTCGGCATTGGCTTCGGCGTAGATGCCGGCCTCGCCGATCTTGGCGTTGATGGCGGTGGCGACGGCCTTGGAGGCATCGGCCGTGGTGGCGCCGGCCTTCACTTCAACCGTGCCGATGTCCACGCCCATCACGGTGCCGGAGAAACGGGCGCCGTCGGTGCTGGCAGCCAGGGCGGCAGTCGCGCCGGTGGCGAAGGTCGAGGTGCCCAGCGAGCCGGCCTTGGCATCGATGGTCTTGTCGATGGCGATGGCCTGGCCGGCATTGGCGCCGACCTGGAACAGCTGGCTGGAGAAGGTGCCGTCCAGCAGCTTGGTGCCGTTGAAGTCCGACTGCTTGGCGACGCGGTCGATTTCCGAGACCAGCTGGGTCACTTCGGCCTGCAGCGCCTTGCGGTCGCTGGCCGAGTTGGTGGCGTTGGAGGCCTGCACCGACAGCTCGCGGACGCGCTGCAGGTTGTTGCCGATTTCGGTCAGCGAACCTTCGGCGACCTGGGCCAGCGAGATGCCGTCGTTGGCATTGCGGATGGCGACGTCGGTACCGCGGATCTGCGTGCCGAAGCGCTCGGAGATCGCCAGGCCGGCGGCGTCGTCCTTGGCGCTGTTGATGCGCGAACCGGAGGACAGGCGCTGGATGGTGGTAGCCAGCGAGCTGCCGCTGGTGCTCAGGTTGCGCTGAGCATTCAGGGACATCGTATTGGTGTTGATGACTTGTGCCATGGTGCTTTTCCTTTGGCGAAGGTGGAACGTGTTTCAGGATCCGGGCGCCGCGTCATGCGGCGCCCGGAGGTCGATCAGCGAGCGGATCAGCGCAGCAGGCTGAGCACGCCCTGCGGCACCTGGTTGGCCTGGGCCAGCATGGCCGTACCGGCCTGCTGCAGGATCTGGGTGCGGGTCAGTTCGGCGGTTTCCTTGGCGAAGTCGGTGTCCTTGATGCGGCTGCGGGACGCCGACAGGTTTTCCGACGAGGTCTGCAGGTTGGCCACGACCGAGGTGAAGCGGTTCTGGATCGCACCGAGGTCGGCGCGGGTGCTGTTGATCGCACCCAGGGCCTTGTCGACGATTTCCATCGCCTGCTGGGCACCCTTCACGGTGCTGACGTCCAGGTCGCTGGCGTACTTGGCGGCCGGCGCGGCCGTCGAGGCGGTGAAGGTCGGCGCGGTAGCGCCGGTCCAGGTGCCCGGGGTCGCGGTGATGGCCTTGAACGAGCCATCGGCGTTGACGCTGTCCTTGACCGAGGTCAGGGTCACGCCAGCGGTGCCGTTCACTTCCGCGAACACGCCGGTCTCGCCGATCTTGGCGTTGATCGCGGTCACCAGTGCTTCACGCGAGGCCTTGCCGGTGGCAGCGGCGTCGGCGCCCTGCTTGACCGAGACATCGGCAATGGCAACGCCATTGATCTGCAGGCCGCTGGTGCTGAAATCAGCGTTGGTGCCCGGGTCGGCCAGGGCCAGCGCGTTGGTATCGAACTTGGCGCCGCCCAGGGCGTTGGCCTTGGCATCGATGGTCTTGTCGATGGCGATGGCCTGGCCGGCGTTGGCACCGACCTGGAACAGCTGGCTGGAGAACGAACCGTCCAGCAGCTTGGTGCCGTTGAAGTCCGACTGCTTGGCGACGCGGTCGATTTCCGAGACCAGCTGGGTCACTTCGGCCTGCAGCGCCTTGCGGTCGCTGGCCGAGTTGGTGGCGTTGGAGGCCTGCACCGACAGCTCGCGGACGCGCTGCAGGTTGTTGCCGATTTCGGTCAGCGAACCTTCGGCGACCTGGGCCAGCGAGATGCCGTCGTTGGCATTGCGGATGGCGACGTCGGTACCGCGGATCTGCGTGCCGAAGCGCTCGGAGATCGCCAGGCCGGCGGCGTCGTCCTTGGCGCTGTTGATGCGCGAACCGGAGGACAGGCGCTGGATGGTGGTAGCCAGCGAGCTGCCGCTGGTGCTCAGGTTACGCTGAGCATTCAACGACATCGTATTGGTGTTGATGACTTGTGCCATGAGGAGAGGTCCTTGAGCGGTTGCACGTGAGTTGGGTTAGACGCCCCCGACGTGCCCCGGGGGCGGCTCATGTCAGCGCTGCAACAGGCTGAGCACGTTCTGCGGTACCTGGTTGGCCTGGGCCAGCATGGCCGTACCGGCCTGCTGCAGGATCTGGGTGCGGGTCAGTTCGGCGGTTTCCTTGGCGAAGTCGGTATCGCGGATGCGGCTGCGCGACGCGGACAGGTTCTCCGAGGAGGTCTGCAGGTTGGCCACCACCGAGGTGAAGCGGTTCTGGATCGCGCCGAGGTCGGCGCGGACGCTGTTGACCGATTCCAGGGCCTTGTCGACGATCGACATCGCCTTCTGTGCGCCTTCGGCGGTGGTGACGTTCAGGTCCTTGACGAAGCTGGCCGCTGCACCGGTCAGGGTGCCGCCGTTGGTGCTGGTCTCGGTCAGGCCCAGGCCGGCGAGGGTCGCGGCGGTGGCGCCGGCCGGCGGAGTCGCCGCGCTGACACCCAGGGCGAAGGTCTGGCCATCCTTGACCGAGGCCAGGCTGACGACGCCGGCATTGACCGAGGCAACCACGCCGGTTTCACCCAGCTTGTTGTTGATCGCCGCTGCGGTGGCCGAGGTGATCGATTCGCCGGCCTTCACCGTGAAGTCGCTGATGGTCACCGTGGTGGCGGTGCCGCCCGGCGGGGTGACCGAGACCTGCAGGCCGGAGTAGGTGGTGTCGGCCGTCGCCTTGTCCACCGCCAGTGCGGTGCCGGTATAACCGTTGGCGAAGGTGGCCGCGCCCAGCGAATCGGCCTTGGCGTTGACCACGCTGTTGATGGCGATGGCCTGGCCGGCGTTGGCGCCCACCTGGAACAGCTGGCTGGTGAAGCTGCCGTCCAGCAGCTTGGTGCCGTTGAAGTCGGCCTGCTTGGCGACGCGGTCGATCTCGCTGACCAGCTGGGTCACTTCAGCCTGCAGGGCCTTGCGGTCGCTGGCCGAATTGGTGGCGTTGGAAGCCTGCACGCCCAGTTCGCGGATGCGCTGCAGGTTGTTGCCGACTTCGTTCAGCGAACCCTCGGCGACCTGGGCCAGCGAGATGCCGTCGTTGGCGTTGCGGATGGCCACGTCCAGACCACGGATCTGGGTGGTGAAGCGCTCGCTGATGGCCAGGCCGGCCGCGTCGTCCTTCGCGCTGTTGATGCGCAGGCCGGACGAGAGGCGCTGGATGGTGGTGGCGAGCGAGCTGCCGCTGGTGCTCAGGTTGCGCTGGGCGTTGAGCGACATCGTATTGGTGTTGATTACCTGTGCCATGGGGTCGTCTCCTCTTATATGGAACCCGTTGGTGAATGAAACGAAGCGCCGCCTGTTTTTTTGTGTGGCTGTGTGCTTCGCCGTTGCCAAATGAATAACGGCGCTTTGTCAACAACCTTTAGCCGTGAATTCCGTTGAAGCCAGAATTCGTTGCCTGAAGCTGTTTTCCCGGGGTTTTCAGCCCTGTTGCCAGGGTGGAAGCGGCCCCGGGAGGGGCGGTCGGGCAGGGCCTGACCAGCGCTGATGAAGGTATCGGCGGGGTCGGGCCGGGCTTGATGGAGAATCACGGAAAATCGGTCGGCGACGGCCAGGTGGCCGCGCAGCGGCGGGCAGGCGCGCAAACGAAAAAGGCCGCGATGCAGGGCATCGCGGCCTTTCGGGACTGACGCGGGCGGCGCGTCAGCGCAGCTTGTTGAACAGCGACATCGACTGCATCTGCGAGAAGATCGTCTGCGCCGCCTGCAGCGCGGTGCTCTGCAGCTGGTACTGGCTCAGCGCATCGGCGTAATCCAGGTCGCGCATCTGCGACAGCGTGGTCTTCAGGGTCACGCCATTGGCCTCGCGCATGTCGGCGGCATTGTCCAGCGCCTTCAACTGCGCACCGCCTGCGGCACGCGAATCGATCATCCGCTCGGAAGCGCGCGCCACGTCGCGCAGTGCGCTCTGCAGCTGGTTCTGCTGCGCGGTCATCTGCGCGGTGGTACCGGTGTCGGCACCCAGCGCCGCCACCAGGTTGTCCATGGTGGAGAAGATGTCGCGGCTGCTCGCGGCCTGTACGCTGAAGCTGTCGCCCGCTGCCGGTGCGCCGGTGATGCGCAGGCGCACACCGTTCACTTCCAGATCGTCGCCGGCCTTGTAGGTGCCGGTTCCGGTCACGTTGCCCGCACCGTCCACCACCTCGTATTGGTTGCCAGTGGTGAAGCGCACGCTGAAGCCCTGGCCGTTCCAGCTGTCGCTGCCGTCGCGGGTGATGTTGGTGAGCACGCCGTTGCCGGTGTTGCCGGCCGCAGCGCTGCCGTCGACGAAGCCATCGCCGGTGGGAATGCGCATGAAGATCTCGCTGCCGGGCAGCGCGTCCTTCACGTAGGTATCCGGACCGACTTCAACCTGGCGCTGGGTCTGGTCGCCACGGTAGACCACTTTGCCGTTGATCTTGGCAAACGGCGGGTCGCCGTCGTTGGTGCCACCGAACACGTAGCGGCCGGTGCCATCATCGGCGTTGGCCAGCGACAGCAGGCCGTCGCGTATCTGGTTGACCTCGGTGATCAGCGTCTTCTTGTCCGCCGCGCTCAGCGCCGGGTTGCTGGCCTGGATGGTCAGATCGTTGACGCGTGCCATCAGGTCGTTGACCTGTGCCAGGGTGTTTTCCTGCACGCCCAGGCGGTTCTGCACGTTGCCGGCATTGAGCTTCATGCGGTCCAGTGCAGCCAGGCTGCGGTCAAGGCCGACCGCAGTGCCGGCGGCAACCGGATCGTCCTTGGCGCTGACGATCTTGCTGCCGGTGGCAATCTGCTGCTCCAGGTGGCTGAGCTTGGCCTGCTTGGCCATCATCAGCGACACCGACTGGTTGAACATCATGCTGGTGGAGATGCGGCTGCTCATCGGCGGACGGCTCCCAGGATGGTCTGGAACATGCTGTCGGCGGTCGAGATCAGCTGCGAGGCGGCCTGGTAGGCCTGCTGCAGGCGCAGCATGTCCGCCGCTTCCTCGTCCAGGTTCACGCCGGAGACTTCGTCGCGGGCTTCCTGCGCCTTGTCATTGATCACCAGCTGCGCGTCGAGCGAGTACTCGGCCGAGCGGGCGGCGGCGCCGACCTGGGTGGTCAGGCCACCCAGCGCGCCGTTCAGTGTCACCGTTCCGGCGTTGAACGCCTTCGCGCTTTCCACCTTGGCCAGTTTCGACGCGTTGCTGTTGTCCGACGAACCAGCCGGGGTCGGGGTGATGTTGAAGGTATCGCCCACCTTCGGTGCACCGTCCAGCACGAAGCTCCAGCCGTTGGCGCTGATGGTCTGGCCGGGCGTGTAGGTCTGCGGCGGCCCACCGTCGATGGTGTAGGTGGTGGCCGAGGTGAACACGATCGCCGACGGATTGCGCAGGTTGGCGTTGGTCGAATCGGTGACGGTGACACCGCTCAGCTTGCCGGTACCGGTGTTGGCGGTGGCGGCCGCGCCCTTCACCGCTGCAGCGGCGGCGATGCGCGACGGATCGGTGATTGCCACTTCCATGCTGCCGGCCACGCCCGCGGTCGGCTGCAGCAGGAAGCGGTCATTTGCAGCCGGCGTACCGCCGACGACCAGCTTGACGCCGTTGATCACCAGCGGATCGGCGGCGGTGCCGGTGCCGGTCAGCGGGATGCTGGCGCCGGTGTCGGCGCGGCTGGCCTTCCAGTTGGTGCCATCGAACTGCAGCACCACGTTCTGCGCGTCCAGCTTGCCCAGGTCGCCGTAGGTTGCGCTGAGGCTGGCGGTGCCGGTATTGCTGTTGTTGCCGGTGACGCGCGGGTTGCCGATGGTGAAGAAGTCCCCGCCCAGCTGGCCATACAGGTCCACGCCCTGGTGGTGCGCCTGGTTGAAGCTCTCGGCCAGGCCCACCGCCAGCTTGCCCAGTTCAGCCTGGGCAGGGGTCAGCACGGTGTCGCGGAATTCCAGCAGGCCACCGATCTGGCCGCCGACCGCCTTCGGGTCGAGGCGGATGGTGTTGCCCTGGGTCTCCAGCGCCAGCTGCAGGCGCTCGGGCTGGTACGGGTCGGCCACGGTGGTGACCTTGGTCGCCGTGGTACCCACCACCAGCGCGTTGCCGCCGGCGGTGTAGACATTCATGATGCCGCCGTCCTGGATCACCGCCGTGCCACCGGTGTAGCCGATCAGCTGGGTGATCAGCTGGTCGCGGCGGTCGAGCAGATCGGGCGCCGCGGTGGCGACGTTGGTGCCGATGGCGCCGTTGATCTGCGCGATTTCCTGCGCCAGGCGGTTGACCTCGGTGGCACCGGCCAGCAGGCCGTTGTTGACCTCGCTGTTGAGGTTGTTCAAGTGCGTGTTGAGCTGCACGAAGCGGTTGGCCAAGGCCTTGCCGCCGTCGAGCATGTTCTGGCGGTCGGCGGTGCCGGCCGCGTTGGACGACAGGCCACTGACCGAATCGAAGAAGTTCGACCAGACGCCGGCCACATTGGTGGCCGCATCGGAGAACAGCGCGTTGACCCGGTCGGCCATGCCCGAAAGCTGTTTCAGGCGCGCCAGTTCACCGCTGCTGTCGAGCAGGCGCGAGATCGCCAGCTGGTCGGCCGTGCGGCGGATGTCAGTGATCCGGGTGCCGTTGCCGACCGTGCCATAGCCGTAGTTCTGCGGGTCGGCGGTAGCGAAGTTGACCTTCTGCCGGCTGTAGCCGGGCGTATTGAGGTTGGCCACGTTGTGGCTGGTGGTCGCCAACGCACGCTGGAAGGCGAGCAGGGCACCGGTACCGGTGGAAAGTACGCTGGACATGGGGTTCCTCAACGACGGGTGATACCCAGCGCCGCGGTCGCGGTGCTGGCGAAGGTCTGGCCAAGGCGCGCGCCGGCGTCGGTCACGGCCGCTACGGCACGCTCGATGGTCGGGCCACCGGCGATCGCGGCGATCTTGGCCGCATAGCGCGGGTCGGTGGCATAGCCGGCGCGCTGAAGTCCACGGGCGAAGCCCTGCACGTCGGTGCCGGCCTGCAGGGCCTGCTGGTAGCGCGGGCTGGTCTTCAGCAGGCGCACGTAGTCGGCGAAGCTTTCGGCCGGCGAGCTGTAGGCACGGAAGCTGGCGGTTTCGTTGCGGCGCACGCCATCCACGTATTCGTGGGTGCCGGCTGCAACGCGCTGGCCGCTCCAGCCGGTGGCCTTGATGCCGAACAGATTGTGCGAGGTACTGCCGTCGGACTGGCGGATGTGGCGCTTGCCCCAGCCGGTTTCCAACGCGGCCTGGGCGACCAGCGCACGGGCATCCACGCCCAGTTCCCTGGCCGCGCTCTGCGCGTGCTGCCAGATGCTGGCGACGAAACCTTCCGGCGTGTGCGGCCCCAGCTGGGCCACGGCGGTGCGGGTAGCCATCGCATCGGCCTGGCTCATGGCCGTACCGCGGTTGCTGGCCGTCGCCGACCACTGGTCGTTGTTGGTGGACCAGTCCTCGCCCTGCAGGTTGCCGATGTACGGATCCTCGGTGCCCAGCGAGCGGTGCAGGCTGCTGCTTTCGCGACCGGCGATCAGGTCCAGTGCCTGTTCCATCGGTGCCAGCGCGGCCTGCGCGCCGTGCTGTGCGCCGGCCGCCATCTGCTGCAGCATGCGCACGGCCTGGCTGCCATCTTCCAACGGCAGCGACGGTGCCGGCTTGTCCGGCGCGTTGAGCTGGTAGGCGCGGCTGGCCTTGGCCGGATCCACGCGGGTATCCAGCGCGGGGCCGTCGGCGGCCTGGCCGGACAGCTGGCGGCTGATCATGCCGGACAGGCCCAGCCCCTTGCCGCGGGTCATCGCCTCGGCGATCTTCTGGTCGTACATGTCGCGGAACATCTTGTTCTCGCCGGGAAACAGCGAGTCGCCGAAACTGGCATCACGCATGCTCTTGACCAGCATCTGTGCGAACTGGCCTTCCAGCTGGCGTGCGACCTTGTCGATCTTCGCCGGGTCGTTCTGCTGCGCCGGGTGCAGGTCGAATGCGGGATTGATGCGCATGTCAGATCACCTCGAGCTCGGCACTCAATGCGCCGGCCTGCTTCAGGGCTTCCAGGATCGCGATCAGGTCGCCCGGCGCCGCGCCCACGGCGTTCACCGCGTGCACGATCTCGTCCAGGGTGGTGCCGCCGCTGAACTTGAACATGCGGCTGCCGTCGTTGGTGGCGGTGATGGTCGACTGTGGGCTGGCCACGGTAAGGCCACCGGACAAGGCATTGGGTTGGCTGACGTTGGTGTTCTCCTGGATCGTCACCGTCAGCGAACCATGCGAGATCGCGGCAGGGCCGACCCGCACCTGCTGGCCGATGACCACGGTGCCGGTGCGGGAATTGACCACGACCTTGGCCGGGGCGCTGCCCGGGGTCAGCTCCAGGTTCTCGATGCGGGCCAGCAGGCCGATGCGTGCGCCCGGATCGGTCGGCGCAGTCACGGCCACGGTCACGCCGTCGACCGCACGCGCGGCGCCTTCGCCGAACGCGTTGTTGAGTGCGGCGACCATGCGCGAAACGGTGGTGAAATCGTTGTTGTGCAGGTTCAGCGTGATGTCGCCGCCATTGGCCAGCGGGTCGGGCAGGGCACGCTCGACCGTGGCGCCATTGGGAATGCGGCCCACGCTCGGTACGTTCACCGAAACCCGCGAACCATCCTTGCCCTGCGCACCAAAGCCGCCGACGATCAGGTTGCCCTGCGCGATCGCATAGATCTGGCCATCGGCGCCGCGCAGCGGGGCCATCAGCAGCGAGCCGCCGCGCAGCGAGACGGCGTTGCCGATCGACGACACGGTGATGTCGATCGGCTGGCCCGGCTTGGCGAACGGCGGCAGCTCGGCATGGATCGCGACGGCCGCAACATTCTTCAGCTGCGGATTGACGTTGGCCGGTACGTTCACGCCCAGCTCGCCGAGCAGGTTCTTCAGGCTCTGCACGGTGAAGGGCGCCTGGCTGGTGCGGTCGCCGCTGCCATCCAGGCCGACCACCAGGCCGTAGCCCACCAGGGCGTTACCACGCACGCCGCCGACCTGGGCCAGGTCCTTGATGCGCTCGGCGCTGGCCGGGGCTGCCACGACCAGCAGCATCAGCGCGACGAACGACGCCACGCGGCGATGCCAGGAAGAAGAGGGGAGGAGTTTCATGGCCATACTCAGAACGGCGTCAGGCCGGAATTGAAGAAGCGGCTCAGCCAGCCCATCGCGTTGGACTGCGCGACCGGGCCGCGGCCGCCGTAGACGATGCGGGCTTCGGCCACGCGGCTGGAAGGAATGGTGTTGTCCTGGCTGATGTCGCCCGGGCGCACGATGCCCTGCACCTGTACCAGTTCATCACCCTGGTTCAGCCGCAGGTTCTTCTGCCCCTGTACCACCAGGTTGCCATTGGGCAGGCGCTGGATCACCGTGACGGTGACACTGCCCTGCAGGCGGTTGCTCTGCGCGCTGTTGCCCTTGCCGGTGAAGTCACGCGCGCCCTTGGCCGTCGCACTGAGGATGTCCTTGCCGCCCAGGGTGACCGGCGCACCGAGGATGGACGGCGTGCCCAGGCTCAGGTTGGATTCCTTGTTGGTGGCCGTGTTGGCGCTGGTCTGCGCGGTGGTGTTTTCCAGCAGGGTGATGGTCAGCAGGTCGCCGACATCGCGTGCGCGGCGGTCCGAGTACAGCTGCAGGGTCGGGCCGGCAGCGTAGATCGCACCGGCGGTCGGCGCGGCCTGCGGCGGCATGATCGGCTGGATCGGTGCCATCGCCGCGTAGGGGCGCACGTCGCCGGCGATCACGCAGCCACCGAGCAGGGCGACCACGGCGCAGGCGAGGGCAGTGCGGGTGAATCTGGAAATGGGCGACATGGCGGTTTCCCGGTTGGGCCGGTCAGAGCTTGTTGTTGAGATAGCCGAGCATCGAATCGGTGGTGGAGATCGCCTTGGCGTTCATTTCGTAGGCGCGCTGGGTTTCGATCATCGACACCAGCTCTTCGACCACATTGACGTTGCTGCCTTCCAGCGCGCCCTGCACCACGGTGCCGAGGCCGTTGAGCCCGGGATTGCCGTTCTGTGCCGGACCGGAAGCGGTGGTTTCCAGGAACAGGTTCTCGCCGCGCGCCTGCAGGCCGGCCGGATTGACGAAGTCGGTCAGGGTCAGCGCACCCACTTCCACTGACGCCGCGCCGTCGGCCATCTTCACGCTGATGGTGCCGTCGGTACCGATGGTCACCGACTGTGCGCCCTCGGGAATCTGGATGCCCGGCTGCACCGGGTAGCCGCTGTTGGTGACCAGCTCGCTGTCCTGGTTGATCTTGAACGAGCCATCACGGGTGTAGGCCGAGCTGCCGTCGGGCATCTGCACTTCGAAGAAGCCGCGGCCGTTGACCATCACGTCCAGCGCGCGGCCGGTCTGCTGCTGGCCACCCTGCTCGAAATTCTTGGCGGTGGCGACCACGCGTACACCGGTACCCAGCTGCAGGCCGGTCGGCAGCTGGGTCTGCGCCGACGAAGAGCCGCCGGGCTGGCGTACCTGCTGGTACAGCAGGTCCTCGAAGCTGGCACGGTCCTGCTTGAAGCCGGTGGTGTTGGTGTTGGCGAGGTTGTTGGAAACCACCGACATGCGCATCTGCTGCGCATCCAGTCCGGTTTTCGCGATCCACAATGCCTGGTTCATCTTCGGTGTCCTGTCTGGGTAAAGCCGGCCGCGCGATGCGGCCCCTGGTAACGGGTGTGCAAGAGGTGTGCCAGCGCCGCGCCCGGGCGGCGCCGGAATTCCGTCAGCTGCCCAGGCGCAGCAGGCTGTTGGCACTGCGCGCGTTGTCGTCGCCGTGCTTGATCACCTGCACCTGCATTTCGTACTGGCGCTGCAGCTGGATCATCTGCACCAGTGCACCGGCGGCATCGACGTTGCTGCCTTCCAGCTGGCCGCTGTGCACGGCCGTGCCCTGTGCCGGTGCGAACGGCTGCAGTGGGTCGGTGTTGCGGAACAGGCCATCCAGGCCACGCTCGAGGCGCTCGTCCGGCGCCTGTACCACCTTGATCCGGCCGATCTGCGCCATGGTCTGCGGGCCTTCGCCCTGCGGGATGATCGAGAGCGTGCCGTCGGCACCGATTTCCATCGCCTGGTAGGGCGGAATGGCGATCGGGTTGTTGTTGTCATCCAGTACCGGACGGCCGCTGGAGGTCACCAGCTGGCCGTTCGGGGTGACCGACAATGCAGCGCCGCGCGTGTACGCCTCACTGCCGTCGCTGGACTGCACGGCCAGCCAGGTGCCGGTCTGCAGGGACAGATCCAGCGGCTTGCCGGTGATGTGCTGCGAGCCGGGCGTACGGTTGAAGCCGGCGTCGACGTGCAGCGCATCCACCCGCGAGGCAAAGCCCGGGCCCTTGATCGGGAAGGCTTCGGTGTTGGCCAGCGCTTCCTTGAAGCCAGGGGTGTCCGAGTTGGCGAGGTTGTGGCTGAGCGTTCCCTGCGCCTGCAGGGAGGCGCGGGCACCGGTCATCGCCACGTAAAGGGCTTTATCCATGCGGGGAGTTCCGTGACAGGGTCAGCAGCTCATCAACGGATGTTGATGACGGTCTGGGTGATCTGGTCCTGCGTGGTGATCATCTGCGCGTTGGCCTGGAAGTTGCGCTGCGCGGTGATCATGTTGACCAGCTGCTCGGTGAGATCGACGGTGGACGCTTCCAGCGAGCCGGCCTGGATCTTGCCGAGGTTGGAGGTGTCCGGCATGCCGGTGCGCGGCGTGCCCGATTCGAAGGTCTCCACCCACAGGTTGTTGCCCTTCGATTCCAGGCCCTGCGTGTTGTTGAAGGTGGTCAGGGCGACCTGGCCCAGCGGCTTGTCGTCGCCGTTGGAATAGCGGGCGTAGACCACGCCGGATTCGGACACGGTCACTTCGTTGAGCTTGCCGGCGGCATAGCCGTCCTGCTGGGTATTGCGCAGGGCGAACTTCTCGCCGTACTGGGTGGAGCCGCTGATGTCCAGCGTCATGTTCAACTGGCCGGCACCGGTGGTCGGGGTGAAGGTGCCGAGGCTGACCTTGCCGTTGGCAGGTGCGACCAGCTTGCCGCTGTTGTCGAAGGTGACCGGGGTCGGTGCGCCGGCCGGCTGGCCATCGACGTAATTGCGCACGGTCCATTCGTTGGGGTTGGCGCCCTTGACGAAGTACGAGACCTGGATGTGGCTCACGCCCAGCGAGTCGTACACGGTGATGCCACCGCTGGAGTGGTTGTAGCTGTTCGAATCGGCCGGGTCGAAGGTCGCCACCGTCGGCTGCTTGGCGTTGGCCGGCAGGGTGAAGCCAACCTTCACTTCGCTGGTCTGCTTCGGCGGGCTGTCGGTGGTCAGCAGCTGCAGGTCGACCAGGCGGCCGGCATCGAAGTTGGTGCCATCGGCATTCGGCGCGAACACCTGCAGGCGCGCACCCTGCGGGTTGACCACGTAGCCGGCCGAGTCGGTCTGGAAGTTGCCGGCACGCGAGTACACGCGCGAACCATTCATGTTCATGGTGAAGAAGCCTTCACCGGAAATGGCCATGTCCAGGCTGCGCCCGGTCTGCTCGTTGTGGCCCTGGATGAACTGCTGGGCGACGTTGGAAACGCGCACGCCCGAGCCGGTCTGGTTCTTCGACAGGCCGTAGCTGGTCGAAGCGAACAGGTCGGCGAACTCCGCGCGCGACTGCTTGAAGCCGGTAGTGTTGACGTTGGCGACGTTGTTGGCGGTGACGCTCAGGTCGGTGTTGGCGGCGTTGATGCCGGACAGCGAGACATTGAAGCCCATGGGATGCTCCTGGTTGATGCGGAAGGTGCGGCTCAGCTGACGCGGAGCACGTAGTCGATCGGGGCCGTGCCCAGGCCCTTGAGGTTCAGGTACAGGCCGTCGGAACCAACGGTCACGCTCTCCACCGGCGCCTGTACGTAGGTGGACAGCTTGGTGCTCTTGCCGGCGGTGTCGACATGGTTGGCGACGATGGAGTACTTGCCCGGCTCCATGCGCTTGCCGTTGGCATCCTTGCCGTCCCACTGGAAGGCGGTTTCGCCGGCAGCCTTGGCTTCCACGCTCAGCGAGGTGACCTTGGCGCCGTTGGCGTCGGTGATGTCCACGGTGATGATGCCGGCCGACGGTGCAGCCACCGTGCCTTCGACATTGCCTTCCTTCTCCAGCACCAGCTTTTCCGACGGCACCAGCACCTGGTGGCCGACCAGCGCAGCGCCACGCAGCACCTGGTCGCTGGCCATCGACTCCTGGAAGCCCTTCACCGTCTTGTTCAGATCGGTGATGCCCTGCACGGTGGACATCTGCGCCATCTGCGCGACCATCTGCGTGTTGTCCATCGGCTTCAGCGGATCCTGGTGCTGCAGCTGCTCGGTCATCAGGCGCAGGAAGTCGGCCTGGTCCAGCGTGTTCTTCTTTTTCGTGGCGTTGCTGTTGGGGGCGTTCAGGCCCAGCGCGGAATAGACGTCCTGGCTGGTCTGGTTGTTGACGGCGGTGGTCATGGCGGTATCCGGTGCGGCGGGCCTCAGCGGCCCATGGTCAGGGTGGCCAAGGCCAGTTCCTTGGCGGTGGTCAACATCTCCACGCCGGCCTGGTAATTGCGCGAGGTCGAGATCAGGTTGACCATCTGCGCCACCGGATCGACATCGGGCTGGTAGATGTAGCCATCGGCGTCGGCCAGCGGGTGGCCCGGCTCGTAGCGCTTGATCGGTGCGGCCTCGCTCTGGGTGATCTCCTTCACCTTCACCGAGGTGATGTTGGGATCGTTCTTGCTGGTGACGGCCTGGAAGATCGGTTCCAGCGGCTTGTACACGGCGTCGGCGGAACCGGCGACGGTGTCGGCATTGGAGAGGTTGGAGGCGATGGTGCTCATGCGCACCGACTGCGCCTGCAGCGCGGAGCCGGCGATGTCGAAGATCGGCAGGTTGCTCATGGCTTATTGCCCCGTGATCGCGGTCAGCATGGAACGCACCTTGCTCTCGACGAAGCTGAGCGAGGCGCGGTATTCCAGTGCGGCGCGGCCATAGGCGGCACGCTCGGCATCGGGGTCGACGGTGTTGCCGTCCAGGCTGGGCTGCACGCCTTCGCGCGCGATCTGGAACGGGTTCAGGCCACTACTGATCTCGTAGTGCTGCTCATGGGTGGTGGCCATCAGGCCATTGGCATCCTGCCCCTGGGCGTGGCGCAGGGCGGCATCGAAGTCCAGGTCCTGGGCCTTGTAGCCGGGAGTGTCGGCATTGCCGAGGTTGCTGGCGATCAGCTTCATCCGCTGTTCGCGCAACGGCATGGCCTGGGCGTGGACGCCCAGGTAGTCGGTAATCAGGTTGCGCACGGTGCACTCCCACGGGAACGTTGCCCGGGAAGCTGCAAGGGGTGTGCCAAATGGAGAGGGGGTCAGATCCCCGCAGGGGCTCTGACCCCGTGGTTGACGCGTTGCGATGCGGGGTCGGAGCCCGTCCCGGGATCCGACCCCTCGGCGGGCCTTACGCCGCCAGCGCCACCTTGCGCAGGCGGTCCAGCACGAAGTCGGCCAGCTCGTGCGGCGAGTACTTGGCGACGAACGCATTGGCGCCGACGCGCTCGACCATGGCGTTGTTGAAGACGCCCGACAGCGAGGTGTGCAGCAGCACGTACAGGCCGGCCAGGCCCGGGTGGCGCCGGATTTCCGTCGTCAGCGTGTAGCCATCCATGGCCGGCATCTCGATGTCCGAGATGACCATGGCATAGCGCTCGGCCGGGTTTTCCCCCGAGGCGTGGACCTGCAGCAGGTGGTCCAGCGCCTGCTTGCCGTCGGAAAGCAGGGTGGCACCCACGCCCAGCTGGTCCAGCACGCTGCGGATCTGCTGGCGGGCCACGCGCGAGTCGTCCACCACCAGCACCTGCAGCTGCGGGCCGTCGGCGGGCATGGCCATTGCCGGGTCGAGTACCGCTTCTCCGCGCACCTGGGCGATATCGGCCAGCACGCTCTCAACGTCGATCACCTGGATCAGCTCGCCCTGGAAGCGGGTCACCGCGGTCAGGTAGCTCGACTCGGCGCCCAGCTCCGGTGGCGGGTGGATGTCTTCCACCGCGATGTTGACGATGCGTTCGACGCCACTGACCAGGAAGCCCTGGATCGAGCGGTTGAATTCGGTGACGACCAGGTAGCCCGGCGAGGTGTCCGCGTCCGGTTCGCGCTCGGGGTGGCCGATCGCCAGGCCCAGGTCCAGTACCGGCACCGAGCGGCCGCGCACGTCGGCCACGCCGGAGAACTGGCTGGGCAGGCCGGGCACCTGGAACAGCTCCGGGCGGCGCAGGACTTCCTGCACCTTGAAGACATTGACGCCAAAAAGCTGACGTCCGCCGAGGCGGAACAGCAGCAGCGCCAGGCGGTTGTGGCCGGCCAGTCGGGTCCGCTGGTCGATCCGGTTGAGCAGGTCATGGGACATGGCTGCTGTATCGGCGTGGTGGGGGCGGAACTTGAGGGCGCTCTGTCGTCTGCGCGCTCCACACCGCTTTTGTAGAGCGACTGTTGGTCGACTGCTCTTCGATCCGATCAGGGGAAACCCCGCGCTTCGCGCGAAAGTCGACTGGCAGTCGACTCTACCCATCCGGTCGAATCCCCATCCCGGATCCGATCAACGGGACCCGGGCTCTGGCACACCCCTTGCACGCTGCTGGGCCAGATCCCATCGACAGGAGGCGCCATGCGCCGGATCACATCCCTACTGGCCCTTGCACTGGCCGTTGCTGCGCCGTGGGCCGCCGCTGCCGACTGGCAACCGGTGGCCAGCATCCGCGCGGCCGCATTGTCGACACTGCCTGCCGGCAGTGAAGGCGAGGCGCAGGTGGCCGATGCGCTGCGCCTGCCGAAATGTGGCAGCGCGTTGCAGGTGCAGCCCACCGCCAACACCACGGTAGAGGTGAGCTGTCCCGATGCGGGCGGCTGGCGCCTGTTCGTGCCGGTGAAGGTGCGGCGCAACCAGACCGTGCTGGTGCTCAACCGCGGAATCGGCACTGGAGAAACCCTCACGGCCGCCGATATCACCACTGCCCAGCGTGACGCTGCCCGGATTGCCGGCGCGGTGCTGTCCGATCCCAATGCAGCGATCGGCCGCATCGCCCGCCGTCCGTTGCAGGCCGGCGCCCTGCTGTCGAACAACGATCTGGTGGTCCAGCGTCTCATCAAGCGAGGAGACAATGTAGCCCTGGTATCGCGTCGCGGCTCGGTCGAGGTGCGCATTGCCGGCCGTGCGATGGGTGATGCCGGTGAGAACGAGCGGGTCTCGGTCGAGAACCTGTCCTCGCGGCGGATCGTGCAGGGCACGGTCGACGCCGCAGGTGACGTAATCGTGGCGCGTTGATTTACCGCAAAATATCCCTAAAGATCACGGCCCTGCGGCCGTTATCCCTTGTGAACGGCAACTCCAGGACACCCCATGAGCCAGAAAATCGACGGCAACCTGCAGGTCCCCCAGGCACTGCGCAGCGTGACGACCCCGGCCAGCAAGCCCGGCGTCAGCACCGATGCGGCGGCGCGCCCGGTCGAGGCGGCCGACAGCCTGCGCCTGACCGGCGAGGCCACCAATCTGCAGGCCATCGAGCGTGAGCTGACCACCGCCCCGGCGATTGACGCCCAGCGCGTGGCGGCCGTGCGCGAGTCACTGCAGAACGGCACCTACAAGATCAATCCGGACGCGATCGCATCGCGCATGCTCGATCTGGACCAGCAGCTGCACGGATGACTGCGGCGATGAGCGAGCCGCTGCAGCGCCTCGCCCAGGCCCTGGACGTTGAACGCCAGGCCTTGGTCGAGCACGACGTGCACGCCCTGATCCGGGCCACCGGCGCCAAGCTGGAAGCGCTGCGTGCGCTGGAAGGCGCGCCGCCGGTGGGCGAGGGCGAACAGCTGCAGGAATTGGCCGAGCGCAACCGCGCCAACGGCGTGCTGCTGTCGCGCCGTCGCCGCGAGGTGAACTGGGCGCTGCGCCAGCTCGGCCGTACCGAAGATGCCTCGGCCTACGATGCCAAGGGCCAGTCGCACACGGTCAGCATCGGCCGGCCACTCGCCGTCGCCTGACGCGACGGCGGTCGCACACCCCCTCCCGGTGGGCTGAAGCCCGCTGCATGACCGCGTATATTGGGCGCCTGTTCGAACGCCCCGAGTCGCCGTGTCCGCTGCCAACGCCCTGGTTACCGCCCCCCTTCCGCCGCAGCCGGTGCTGCAGGCCCTGCTTGAGCGCCTGCGCGAAGGCCTGCTGCTGTTCACTGAAGACGGGCAGGTGGCACTGGCCAACCCGGCCGCGCAGAACCTGCTGGCCAGTGGCGAGGACGGCGGATTGCCGCCGCCGCAGCGGCTGCGCGAACTGCTGCCCCCCGATGCACTGGAGCAGGCCCGCCAGCATGGCCACTGGAATGGCAGCCTGCCGCTGGGCGAGGGCGTGGTCATCGCCCACCTGTACCACCATGGTCCGGTCGGCGAAGGGCATTTCCTTGCGTTGTTCCGCCACATCGAAGGGCAGGAAGACTACGAGCGCGAACTGCAGCAGCGCCACGCCGAGCTGCGCCAGGCCTACCTGCGCCTCAATGGCACCCAGGAAAAGCTGCTGCAGTCGGAGAAGATGGCCTCGATCGGCCAGCTCGCCGCCGGCGTCGCGCACGAGATCAACAACCCGATCGGTTACGTGCACTCCAACCTGGGCAGCCTGCAGGAGTACCTGCGCAGCCTGTTCACCGTGATCGAAGCCTACGAGCGCGCCCTGCGCGCGCCGGACCCGAAGGCACTGATCCCGGAAATCGATGACATCCGTGACCGCCTGGACATCGACTTCATCAGCCGCGACCTGCCGCAGCTGATGGCGGAATCGCGCGAAGGCATCGAGCGCGTTACCCGCATCGTGCGCGACCTGAAGGACTTCTCGTATTCCGGTCGCGACGAATCGTGGAAGCTGGTCGACCTGCACGCGGGCCTGGAATCGACCATCAACATCATCTGGAACGAACTCAAGTACAAGGTCACCCTGGTACGCGAATTCGGCCAGTTGCCGCTGGTGGAGTGCCTGCCGTCGGAGTTGAACCAGGTCTACATGAACCTGTTGCTCAACGCTGGCCATGCCATCGCCGAGCGCGGCACGATCACCGTGCGCACCGGCGTTGATGGCGATCACGTGTGGGTTGAATTCGAAGACACCGGCGGCGGCATCTCGCCGGAACTGCGCCAGCGCATTTTCGATCCGTTCTTCACCACCAAGCCGGTCGGCAGTGGCACCGGTCTGGGCCTGTCGATCTCCTACAGCATCATCAACAAGCATCACGGCCGCATCGACCTGGACAGCACCCCGGGCGTGGGCTCGCGCTTCCGCGTGGTGCTGCCGGTGAAGCAGCCGCGCTGACCGCTTCCGGAGTGGAACCGGACACCCAGAGCAGCCGGCCAGCGGCCGGCTCTACCGGGGCCTATCGGTAGTGCCGGCCGCTGGCCGGCAACCTCACGGAAACCGGACACCCAGGGCAGCCAGCCAGCGGCCGGCTCTACCGGGGCCAATCGACGGTAGTGCCGGCCGCTGGCCGGCAACCTCATTGAAGCCGGGCACCCAGAGCAGCCGGCCAGCGGCCGGCTCTACCGGGGCCAATCGGTAGTGCCTGCCGCTGGCCGGCAACCTCACGGAAACCGGACACCCAGGGCAGCCAGCCAGCGGCCGGCTCTACCGGGGCCTATCGATGGTAGTGCCGGCCGCTGGCCGGCAACCTCATTGAAGCCGGGCACCCAGAGCAGCCGGCCAGCGGCCGGCTCTACCCGATCGTCACCGCAGCGGCCGATCCTCGCCACCATCCCCGGTTTCCACCGGTGCCGGACCGGCATTGCTGCGGCGCTGTTCTTCGTACGTGCGGAACGCCTGGTGGATGTGCTTGCGCAGCTCGTCGTCGTTCCACGGCTTGGTCAGGAAGCGATAGATCGCGCCGCGGTTGATCGCATCGGTCACCGTGTTCAGATCGGTGTAGCCCGACAGCACCAGGCGGATCGTATCCGGGTACAGCATCTTCACCCGGCCCAGGAACTCGGTGCCGCTCATATCGCTCATGCGCTGGTCGGACAGGATCACCTGCACGTCGTTGATCGCCAGCAGATCAAAGGCGTCACGCACGTTGCCAGCGGCCAGGATGCGGTAGCCGTCGCGGCGGAACAGGCGCACCAGCGAGCGCAGCACGTTCTCCTCGTCATCCAGCAGCAGCAACGTGCGGTCCGGGCGCGTTTCGGCGAAGGCTTCCGGGCGCAGGTAGCGGCGGCGCAGGGTCATGCCGGCGGCATCGGCCGACATCGGCTCGCCGAACAGGTAGCCCTGGAACACATCGCAGTCGTTGCGGCGCAGGAAGCCCAGCTGGGCCTGCGATTCCACGCCGTTGGCAATCACGGTCATGCCCAGCTGGTGGCCCATGGCAATGATCGCGCGGGCAATGGCTGCTTCGCGATTGCCAGCCGGTGCGCTCTTGATGAAGCTGCGGTCGATCTTCAGCTTGTCCACCGGGTAGCGCACCAGCGCGCTGAGGCTGGAATCGCCGGTGCCGAAGTTGTCCAGGCTCAGGCTGATGCCTTCGTTGCGCAGGTTGGCCAGCGTTTCATGGACGAAATTGACGTTGTTGGTCAGCGCGCTCTCGTTGATCTCCAGCGTCAGCATGTGCGCCGGCACGCCTGCGGCCTGCAGCAGGGACATCACCTCGGCGAAGAAGTTCGGCCGCAGCAGCTGCAGGGTGGACACGTTCACCGCGATGGTGAAGTCATCAAAGCCCTGGTCGCGCCACAACCGCGCCTGCTTCAATGCGCCTTCCAGCACCCAGGTGCCGATCTGCACGATGATGCCCAGGCGCTCGGCGGTGCGCATGAAGCGCTCCGGCACCAGCATGCCCAAGGTCGGCGACTGCCAGCGCAGCAGCGCTTCCATGCCGACCACGTGGCCGTCGCGGGCGCTCACCAGCGGCTGGTAACGCAGCTTCAGCTCGCCATTGGGAATGGCATCGACGATCTGGCGCGCGATGATGCTCTCGCTGTGCGCGCTCGGCGGGGTATCCACGGCATGGATGCGCACGGCATTGCCGCCTTCGCGGGCGGCCTGGTACAGCGCATCTTCGGCATGGTCGAGCAGGCGCGAGGCGCTGCTGGCATGTTCCGGGCACAGGCTCACGCCCAGCTTGCCGGTCATGAACAGCGTGTATGGAAGCACCGACAGCGGCAGTTCCATCTGCTGGCGGATCTCTTCAGCGAAGTCCTCCGGCAGCGGCAGGTCCGCGGTGCGGGGCACCGCGATCAGGAACTCGTCGCTGCCATGCCGCCACAGCTTGCCACGCCCGCGCAGGTAGGACTGCAGGCGCTGCGCCACCAGTACCAGCGCCTGATCGCCCACTTCGGCACTCATGTTCTCGTTGACCGATGCGAAGTGGTCGATGTCCACGTGCATCAGCATCAGCGCAATGCCGCCGGAGGCCGCCTCGGCAACCATCGCCTGCAGCTCGGGGTTGCCGGCGCCAAGGCGGTCGGGGGCATCATCGATGCTGACCGGGGGCAGGTTGGGATTCCACATAGGCTCAGTATTCCGGTGAATCGACGGCGGCCATGCTGGTCGCCTGGTAGGGGAGGTGGACGTCGATCAGGGTGCCTTCGCCATGCGCGGATTCGATCCGCACGTGGCCACCGACGCTCTGCGCGCGCTCGCGCATCACGATCAGGCCGAGGCCACGTGGGCCGTCCGGATCGAAGCCTTCACCATCATCGCGGATCTGCAGGTGCAGGCCACGCTGGCTGACGTCGCGCAGCTGCAGCAGGACCTGGCTGGCGCGCGCATGGCGCAGCGCATTGGTCAGGCTTTCCTGTGCGATGCGGAAGCAGGCCTGTTCGATGCTGTTGTCGGGGCGGTGCGGCAGCGGCTCGATCTCGGCCAGCAGCTCCACCGGCGAAGAGCGGAACAGCACCCGCGCCTGCCAGCTCAGCGCCGCCTCCAGGCCCAGTGCATCCAGCTGCGGCGGGCGCAGCAGGGTGGAGATGTCGCGCAGCTTGGCCACGGTGGTGTCAGCCAGGCTGACGATCTGCGCCAGGTCCTCGCCACGACGCTTCGGATCGTCCTCATCCTGCGCCGCATGCGCCGACAGCTTGATCGCGGTAATGGCCTGGCCGATGTCATCGTGCAGGTCGCGCGAGATCGCGCGACGCTCGTCCTCCTGCAGCGAGAACAGCCGCCCGGCCATCGCCTGCAGCTCGCGATTGCTGGTTTCCAGCGCCCTGCGGGTGCGTTCGGAATCGCTCAGGTCGCGTACGATCAGCAGCTTGCAGTCACGACCGCCGTAGCGCACTTCGCCCACCGCCAGGCCGGCATGGAAGCTGCGGCCGTCGGCACGCTGCATGGCCACCACGCTGCTGTGGCCCGGTCCCAGGTGGGGCTGGCCGGCGCGCAGCTGGCTGCGCACCCGTGGCAGGTCGGCGGCAGCGACCAGTGCCGACAGCGGCTCGCCCAGCAGGGTGTGGCTGCCGTAGCCGAACAGGCCGGCGGCCCAGGCGTTGGCGTACAGCACGTGCTCGTCGGAGAGGATCACCACGCCGTCGGGCAGTACCCGCACCAGCTCGCGGAACTGTTCCTCGCGCTCGCGCAGCAGGCGCCGCGACTGCTCGCGCTCGGTCATGTCCTGCAGCGTGCCCAGCACGCGGCTGCGGCCGGCTTCGTCGATACCGCTGGCCGCCCGCAGGTGCACCATCAATGCACGGCCGTCCATCGACAGCAGCGGCAGCAGCACGTCCATCTGTACCGGCTCGCCGGAGCACAGTTCGGCCAGCAGCTGTTCGGTCTGGGTGGCGGTGGCCGGGTCGGCCGGCACCAGCAGCTCATCGAAGCGGTGCCAGCGCCGGGCCTCGGGCGGGCGGCGGCCGAGCAGGCGATAGACCTGGTTGGAATAGCGGCCCATCCCGGTGGACGGGTCCAGTTCCCAGGCGCCGATGCGGGCCAGCTCATGGGCTTCCTCCACCCGGGCCAATGCCTGGTCGCGGCGCAGCTGGGCCAGATCCTCGGCGGTGCGGTCGATGGCGATCAGCAGGCGGGCGTTGTGGCCGTCGTAGCTGATGGCGTTGGAGCGCAGCTCCATCTGCCGCAGCGCGCCATCGCGCAGCTGCAGCTGAGCGCGCAGGATGCACAGCTCCTCGGGCGCCTCGCGGATCGCCTCCAGCTTGGTCTGCAGGGCCTGGTCCTGGCCCGGCGGCCACAAGGCGTCGATGGTCTGTTCCAGCAGCTCGTCGCGGTCCCAGCCGAAGGCGCCGCAGGCGGCGGGGTTGGCATCGAGGATCGCCAGCGTGTCCAGGTCGTAGACGAGGATCGGCCCGGGGTTGCCCTCGAACATCTGCCGCAGGCGCAGCTCGGAGGCCTGCTGGCGCGCATGGGTATGCAGCACGTGTTCGGCCAGCGGGCGCAGCAGCAGATAGAGCAGGCCCGCGCTGGCCAGCGCGAAGAACGAGCCCTTCAGGCCCTGCCACAGGGCCGCCTGCTGCGGATCGGGCACCAGCGCCTGCACCACGCTGTCGGTGGAGATCATCCAGGCCAGCGCCATCACCAGGTAGCTCAGCACCACCCGGCGCCGGTCACGGCTCAGCGCCTGCGCCATCCGCGGGTCGGGAACTGGGGCGTTGCCGGTCGGTTCTGCGGGCATGGACGGGGCGGGTGACAGGGGCGCCGGTCATCTTACCCCGCAGCGTGCCGTGACCACTCAATTATCCGCCGCAGGCGCCGTTAACCACTGCGTGCCCCGCTGACGGGCGTGTCATCCGGAGCAAGATCGCGTGGACCAAGGGATCATCGCCAGCCTGCTGCAGCACCCGCTTGCGTCGGCGCTGGTCATCGTCGACCGTGCCGGGCGCCCGCTGGCGGCCAATCCGGCCGCGCGCGAGCATGGCCTGCCGGCCACCGTGGCGGCCTATGCGCCGATGCTGGAAGATCTGCGCCTGATGGCCGCCGATGGTGGCATCGTTGCCTGCACGCTGCCGGGCGGCCCGCGGGGGCACTACGACGGTCACCTGCGTGCGGTGCACGACGGTGCCGGCAACCTGCTGGCGTTCACCCTGAGCATTCCCGAGCCGGTGCCGGTCGATGCGGGCGGGCGCTGGGAGCTGGCACTGGACAGCGCCGGCCACAGCCTGTGGGACTGGGACATCCCCAGTGACCGGGTGGCGCGCACGCCGGCGCTGGGCGACGAGACCGCCACTGAATTGCTATCTCGCGTGCACGGCGAGGACATCGCCCAGGTGCGCGCCGCGCTCGACGAGCACCTGCGCGGGCACAGCGAGCAGTACAGCGCACAGTTCCGTTTCCGCCAGGCCGATGGCCAGTGGCGTTGGGTGCTCGATCGCGGCCGCGTGGTCGCTCGCACCGCCGATGGCCAGCCCCTGCGCATGGTCGGCACGCATACCGATATCGAGCAGCAGAAGCAGCTCGAATCGCTGCTGCAGGAACAGCAGCTGCACCTGAGCGAGGCCCAGCGCATCGCCAGCATGGGCAGCTGGTCGTTTGATCCCAACAGCGGGCATTTCTGGTGGTCGCCGGAACTGCGTTCGCTTCTGGCACTGGAGCAGGGCGCCGTTCCGGGCCAGCGGCGGTGGCTGAAGCAGCTGCATCCACGCTCCCGCGGCGCGCTGCGCGCGGCATGGCGGCGGTTGTGGCGCGATGGCCGCGCTGCCAACCTCGAGCTGGAGCTGACCCGCGGCCATGAGCCTTCGCAGCACCTGCGGCTATGGATGCAACCGCTGCTGGACATGGACGGGCAACCCAAGCGCCTGCTCGGCCAGGTACAGAACATCACCGAACAGCACCAGACCGATGCGTTGATCCGCTGGCGCACCGAACTGCTGAACCGGGTCTCCGCGCTGGGCCGCATCGGCGGCTGCGAGATCGAAGTGCAGACCCGCAGCATGCAATGGACCGAGGAGTGCTACCGCATCCATGGCCTGCGCAAGGAACCGATCACCCTCGACCAGGCGCTGGCGCTGTACACGGAGGACTCGCGCAACGCGTTCGAGGCGGCGCTCGCCCGTATCGCCAACGGCGGCCTGCCCGAGCAGCTGGACCTGTGCTTCTACCGCCAGTCCGGCCTGCGCGTCTGGGTGCAGGTGCTGATCGAACTGGACCGCCGTGACGGCCTGCCGCCGCGGTTCGTTGTCCTGTTCCGTGACATCACCCGCGAGCGCGAAGCCAACGAGCGCATCGAACTGCTGGCCCACTACGACCTGCTGACCGGCCTGCCCAATCGCGTACTGCTCGGCGAACAGACCGCCGAAGCCATCGAGGAAGCACGCGACCGCGGAACCTCGCTGGCCATGCTGTTCATCGACCTGGACGGCTTCAAGACCATCAACGACAGCTTCGGCCACGCCACCGGCGATGCGCTGCTGAAGGCCGCAGCCACCCGCCTGCACCAGAACCTGCGCAACAACGACCTGTTCGGCCGCTTCAGTGGCGATGAGTTCATCGTGGTGCTGCGCGACCTGGCCGAGCCGGAAGATGCCGGTCATGTCGCCCGCAAGCTGATTGCCTCGCTGGCTGAGCCGCTGCGCCGTGGCGAGACCACGTTGAAAGTCGGCGCCAGCGTCGGCATCGCGATGCTGGGCGATGCGCAGACCGATTTCTACTCACTGCTGCGCGCGGCCGACGCCGCGATGTATGCGGCCAAGGAAGCCGGGCGCAACACCTACCAGTACTACAGCCAGGACGCCCTAGCCCGCATCCAGCGCCGGCTGGACGTCGAGCATGCCCTGCATGGGGCGATCGAGCGCGACGAGTTCAGCCTGGCCTACCAGCCGCTGCTGCACGCCCACCACGGCGAGCCACCGGCGATCGAGGCACTGTTGCGCTGGCACCGCCCCGGCATCGGCTACTGCAGCCCGGCCGAGTTCATTCCCATTGCCGAAAAGTGCGGCGAGATCGTGCGCATCGGCGACTGGGTGCTGAACGAGGCCTGCCGCCAGGCGACCGCCTGGGACCGTGCCGGACTGCACTTTGATCGCATCGCGGTCAACGTGTCGGCGGTGCAGCTGCGTGATCGCGGCTTCGCCGAGCGCGTGATCGAGATCTGCCATGCCCATGGCTGGCCGCCGCAACGGCTGGAACTGGAGCTGACCGAGTCGGCGCTGATCCGTGATACCGACATCCTGCGCCATTGCTTCGACGTGCTGGAACGGCACGGCGTGCCGCTGGCGGTGGATGACTTCGGCACTGGCTTCTCCAACCTCAATTACCTCAATCGCTTCCCGGTGGGGCGCCTGAAGATCGACCGCAGTTTCGTGCAGGGCATGCTGCATGATTCGGGCACGGCCGAAGTCACCCAGGCCATCGTCCACCTGGGCCACGCGCTGGGCATGAAGGTGGTGGCCGAAGGCGTGGAAACCCACCAGGAAGAAGACATGCTGCGCCGCCAGGGCTGCGACGAGATCCAGGGCTACCTGTACTCGCGCCCGCTCAGCCCGCGTGATCTGGCGCAGTGGCTGCGCCAGCAGCGCCCGGCGCCGATGCGCACCGACGCCAGCGGCGAAGCGGTGCTGGTGCGCTGAGGGTCTGCGCTGGCGGATGCCGGCGCGGTGTGGCCTGACTCTGGTGCGCCCAGGTCTGGTGGGTGCCGACCGTTGGTCGGCACGGATGCCCTGGCGCTCGCGATCATCCACGCATGGCGTGGAACTACCTGGGAAACTCCGCCTTCAACTGCATGCGCAGGGCCTCGACGATGGCCGCATAGCGCCGCTTCTGGACCAGATAGCTGGCCAGGAACAGCGGCAGCACCAGCAGCATCGGTGCCACCATCGGGCGCATTGCCACCAGTGGCAACAGCAGCAGCGACAGGATTGCCACGAACCAGCTGCACAGGCCGATCACCCGCACCTCGTGCCGTCGCGCGTTGAGAACGATGCGTCCACGCATCACCGGGAAGTAGCGCAGGCCGAAGCTCGGCGCGAAGCTCTCGCGGAACGCCATGCTGCCATCGGGCAGCGCATGGAAGGCCAGTCGCAGCCACCTGTCCTGCGGCAGGTCACGTTCCAGGCTGCCCAGCGAGAGCCGGGCCTGCATGGCCGGTGACGCCGCGATGCGTTCGTTGAACAGGGTGATGCCCCAACTGAAATAGCCGGCCACCCAAGCCATCAGGAGCACGGCTTCGATCAGGAGCACTGCGATGAGGGCGATGGCCATCGGTCTTCCATGAACGGGACCGGTGGATCATGCCATGCGGGACGGCCCTTCCACGCAGGACGTGGAACTACTTCAGGGCTTCGCCATCCAGCCCCAGGTCCCACGCCAGTCCCAGCAGCGCCTCGTCCGCCCGTGACGGGGCGGGGCGCGCATCGGCCAGCTGCTGCAGTTCGAGCAGTTCCTCGCGGGCCACGTCTTCCAGCCGCTGCAGCTGCTCACGCACGCTCGCGTTGCGCGGGCGCTCGGTATCGGTGAGGGAGGGCAGGGCGCGGATCAGGGTCATGGTGCGCGTACAGAATGCATCCAATGGCGGGTTACAGGCAAAGGCCCCGGACGAACCGGGGCCTTGCGGGCTGCCGGCGAGGGCAGCGGACATCAGGATCAGAACAGCTCGACCGTGCCGGCGCCCATGCTCTGCTGGGCAACCGGCTTGTGCGGCGGGCGTTCCCATTCGCTGCGCAGCTCGCGCAGGCGGTTGCCGGTGCGCTGCAGCGCGGTGGCAATCTCTTCGTCGAACACGCCGCCATTGCGGTGCAGCAGCTCCTGCAGGGCCACCGCTTCGCGATTGATGGCGGTCAGGCGGTCCAGGTGGGTGTGCACGCCGCCCAGTGCCTGGGTGGCGATGTCCTCGAACTGCAGGGCGCGCACGGCTTCGGCCACGCTGCCATCGATCGCACGCGCGCACTCGGACACTTCGCGCATGCCGTCGCCCAGCGAGGCGTTGATCTGCGCGACGTTGTCGAGCATCGCTGCTGCTTCCTGGCGGGCTTCGCGGGAGCGGTCCATGTCGCGCGAGGCCATGTGCGAAACCGTCTCGCGCACCTTGGCGATGGCGTCCTTGGAGCTGTGCGCCAGCTTGCGGATCTGCTCGTTGAAGGTGGTCGAGCGCTCGGACAGGTTGCGCACTTCGTCGGCGACCACGGCGAAGCCACGACCGGCTTCACCGGCGCGCGCCGCTTCGATGGCCGCGTTCAGCGCCAGCAGGTTGGTCTGGTCGGCGATCGACTTGACGTCTTCCAGCAGCGCGAAGATGCCATCCAGGTGCTGCGCCATCTGGTCGATGTGCTGCACGGTGGTGCTGCTCTGGCCGCTCACCTGTTCCAGCGCTTCCACCAGCTGTTCCATGCGATGGCTGGCGTGCTGGGCGAAACGGGCGACGTCGAGGCCGGCATTGCCTTCATCACCGGCGCGGTCGACGATGCGCGACAGGGCCTGGCTCTGCTGGCGCGACTTGCGGTTCATGGCATCGAAGCTGCCGCCCAGGCTGGAGACGGCCTGGCGGATCAGGTCACGGGCGCGTTCCACTTCGCCACGCGAACCGTCGATCTCGTTGCCGACGAAGTTGCGCAGCTCGGTCAGCAGCTGGTCCTGTTCGCGCAGGACACGGGCGTGCTCGGGGGAACGATGTGCCTGTGCGCGGGTGGTCCACCACGCAAAGCCGAGCCAGCTCAGCGTCATCGTGGTCAGGATCGCCCAGCGCAGGGCGGCCGGCCATTCGAAACCGATGGCGAAGGGGAGCAGCAGGGTCAGAGCCAGGGGGGCGGCCAGACGGATGAAAATGCGTGAGTACATGGACGTTCTCGGGAGGTGCACGGAGGATGTATCGGCCGTACCCCCTTTCTCTTTAACGTCGATGTGCCTCGAAGTGCATTCTGAATGCGCCGGTTTTCCGGCGCCTTGGCGGCCTCGGGGTCAGAGCCCTTTCCGTGCCGGAAAGGGATCCGACCCCTTGGGCAGGCAGCAACGGGGTCGGATCCCTTTTCCATGGAAAAGGGCTCTGACCCCACACCCTCAGGCCAGCAGGCGGTCCACGGCCTCGATCATCGCCTTGCGGCTGAACAGGAAGTCCCAGTAGCTGCCGCCCAGCTGGCGCCACAACACCGCCGAACGCACCGCGGCCAGCAGCAGGGCACGGATCTCGGCGACCACGCCGGCCTGGCCCAGGTAGTGCGGGTTGCCCTGCACCATCACCCGCGGTTTCAGGTGGCTGATGGTGTCGGCATACAGGCCGCCGAGGTTGGCCAGTACGTCCGGGTGGCCACTGTCGCCCAGTTCGGTGGCCTGGCGCTGGGCGCGCTCGATGCCCGAGGCGACCTTGTTCACGGTCGCCCCATCCTGCACGAAGCGGCGCTCCAGCTGCAGCACCGACAGGGCCAGCTTGGGCAGGATCGGGTCCTGGCCCTGGCTGCGGAAGTAGTTGTGCAGCAGGCGCAGGCCGGACTTCAGTGCATGACGGTCACCGAACACCGCCTGCGGCGAGGACGCATCGACGCGGAACACGCTGTCCACGGCGGTGCGCACGGCGGCGGCGTCGGAATGGCCGGTATCGGCGATGCGGCGCACCTGCTGCAGGGCCTGGGCAATGCCGGCCAAGGCCAGGACGCGGTCGTCGACAGTGAAACTCATGCAGCGATTACCTCAAAAGGGGAGGGGGTGGTGCGCAGGCGTTGTTCCAGCGGCGCATCGGTGGCGGCGATCACCGCGCCGCCCAGGCACACATCACCGTCATACAGCACCAGCGATTGACCGGGGGTAACGGCACGCTGCGGGCGCGCAAAGGTGACCAGCACGCTGCCATCGTCCAGCACCTGGACCGTACACGGCTCGTCGGGCTGGCGGTAGCGGGTCTGGGCGGTGCATTCGAAGCGCCGTGCCGGCGGTGAGCCGGCGATCCAGTGCGCGGTTTCCGAACGCAGGCGGTCGGACAGCATCCACTTGCTGTCGCGGTCCTGGTCCACGTACAGCACGTTGCTGGCCACATCCTTGCCAACCACGTACCACGGCGCGGCCGGGCGGCCACGCACGCCGCCGATGTTCAGGCCCTCGCGCTGGCCCAGGGTGAAATAGAACACGCCCGGGTGTTCGGCAATCACGCTGCCGTCGGCCGGGTCGAGGATCTGGCCGGGCTTGGCCGGCAGATAGCGGCCGAGGAACTCACGGAAGTCGCGCTCGCCGATGAAACAGATGCCGGTGGAGTCCTTCTTGGCGTGGGTCGGCAGGCCGACGTCGCGCGCGATCCGGCGCAGGTCGCTCTTTTCAAGGTCGCCGATCGGGAACAGGGTGGCTGCCAGCTGTTCCTGGCCCAGTTGATGCAGGAAGTAGCTCTGGTCCTTGGATCGATCGGCGCCGCGCAGCAGCAGCCACTGGTGGCCGCGCTGGGTCACCCGTGCGTAATGGCCGGTGGCGATGCGCTCGGCGCCCAGCTCGCGGGCGGCGTCCAGGAAATGCTTGAACTTCACTTCACGGTTGCACAGCACGTCCGGGTTCGGCGTGCGGCCGGCCGCGTACTCGGCCAGGAAGTGCTCGAACACGCCCTGCCAGTACTCGCTGGAGAAGTCGCGGAAGTGGAACGGGATGCCCAGCAGGCCGCACACGGCCACCGCGTCGCGACGGTCATCCTCGGCACGGCAATCACCGCTGCCATCGTCGGCCCAGTTCTGCATGAACAGGCCGGCCACGGCCTCGCCCTGCTGTACCAGGCGCCAGGCGGCGACCGAGGAATCGACGCCGCCGGAGACGCCCACCATCACACGCGGAGTGCTCATGCGACCTCCCGGACCAGCGAAAGCGGGTGGCGCTGGCCACCCAGGTAATCCGCTACCACCTGCCACACCAGCGGGCTGCGCTGGCGCTCGCCGGCGGCCTGCAGCTCGGCCGGGGTCAGCCACAGCGCGCGGTCGATGCCGGTGTCCAGCGGCTGCGCCGGATCGTGCGAAACCGGGTGCGCCGCGTAGCAGAAGCGCAGGAAGGCCGTGCCGTCGCCGGCAGTCCACTGGTAGCAGCCGATGAAGTGGGTCAGCTGCACCGTCCAGCCGGTTTCCTCGCGGGTCTCGCGCAGGGCGGCCTCGGCCAGGCTTTCGCCCGGCTCGAGGTGGCCGGCCGGCTGGTTCAGCACCTGGCGGCCGTCAATGGTCTCTTCGACCAGCAGCACGCGGCCGCCGTCGATCACCACGGTGGCAACGGTGGCGTGCGGTGCCCAGCGCGGGTCCGGCGTGGCGTTCAACTCAGAACTCGTCCTTCTTGGTCAGTTCCAGCTCCATCGCGTCGGCGGTGCGGATGGCCGCATCGATGGCGTCGCTGAGCTGGTCGGCGGTGGCATCGGCGTCGATCTTCACCACGAACATGGCGGTGGTGTCCTGCTTTACCCAGCCGCCCATCTTGGCGTCCTGCGAATCTTCCAGCAGGCGGTTGGCCACGGCCACCGGGAACTGCTTGGTCTTGGCGCTGTAGGCCGGTGACCAGATCTCGCGGATGTTGTGGCTGCCGAAGTCTTCCACCGCCGAGCGCACGTAGACCATCTGGGTGCGGTCGCCCTCGACGTCGAAGACCATGCGGTAGTCGCCATCCTCGTCGACTTCGTAGGTATAGCCCAGCTTGTCCAGGTGGCGGGCCACGGACTTGTCGGCGCTGGTCGCCGCGGCGGCAGAACCGGCAGCAGCCAGGGTGATCAGCAGGGTGGAGAGAAGGGTCCTTTTCATGAAGATCCTGTGAAGCAACGTTGAAAGAAGGTGCAATTGTGACGGGGGGCGTGCGTGCCGTCCAATCCGCGGCGGGCCGACGCAGGTCCGGCGCTACCCCTATAATGCAAGGATGCCCCATGAGTCCTCCCCCGATTCCCAGCACGAGCACGGCGTTGCCGTGGAGCCCGCGCGCCCGGAAGTGGCGCCGCCGCCGTTCTATCAGGTGATGCTGCTCAACGACGACTACACCCCGATGGATTTCGTGGTGGATGTGCTGCAGCAGTTCTTCAGCATGGACCTGGACAAGGCCACGCAGGTGATGCTGCACGTCCATACCCGCGGCCGCGGCGTCTGCGGGGTGTTCACCCGCGAAGTGGCCGAGACCAAGGTTGCCCAGGTCAACGAGTACTCGCGGATGAACCAGCACCCGCTGCTGTGCACAATGGAAAAGGCCTGACCGGCTGCCGATCCTCGTCCGGGTACATCGACTCCGAACACGGCGTGCCCACCAAGGTGGGCACCTACCAAGGCAGAAACCTGTAGAGCCGAGCCCATGCTCGGCTGCTTTTCGTCCCGGCGCAATGATCCCGGATGGAGTGCGCCCACCACGCGCGGAGGTCACGCCTCCGCCAACGCCTCCAGCGCCATCCGCGCCACCGTCTCGTCGACGTCGGCGGGGGCGCCGTCATCCCTGAACCACACTGCCGACAGCGCAGTGCTGGCCGCGATCCAGCGCAGCAGGCGCGTGCGTTCCAGGCCGGCCAGTGCGCTTACCTGTTGCAGCCGGGCGGCAAACCGCTCGGGCCGGGTGGCCACATGGATGCCCGGGCCACAGAGGTCCGGGTTGCTGAACATCGTCGTGTAGTCGAACGCGCGGTCGCCCAGCAGCCGCTTCGGGTCGATCGCCAGCCAGCCACGCGCGCCGAAATCCAGCACGTTGTCGTGGTGCAGGTCGCCGTGCAGCGGCCGGATCTCGCGTTCTTCCTGCAACACCCGCTCCGCCAGTGATCTGCACTGTTCCAGCAGTGGCGGCAGCGCGGCCCTTGGCTGCAGCAGGTCGGCGAACCATGTACGCAGGCAGACCAGTTCCGCTGGCGGCGCGCTCCGTGGCCGGTGCAGCTGCCGCAGGACCTGGCACAGGATCGTGGTACACGCATCATCGTCGCCCTCGATCGAACGTTGCCGCAGCGAATCGCCGCCGGCACGCTCGATCAGGATCGCCGGCCCCTCGTGGGCCAGCAGGCGGGCGGCACCATCGCCGTCCCACCAGCGCAGCAGGCGATGGCCGTTCTGCTCCTCGGTTTCGCTGCTGACCTTCAGCATCGCCGGTTCGCCGTCGGCGGTCAGCACCGGCCAGAGCTGGGCGTGGGGCGTCTCGATGGCCGCGCCATCACGCCGCAATCGCCAGCGGCTCAGGTAGGGTTCGCTCATGCTGGGTGGGCTGTCCTGGAGTGAATGAAGATCAAGCGATCTGCACTGCTAACGCCATCTGAACGCAGCAATCCGCTAGGGTGATGGAAATCGCGTAGTCAGGCCGCATATTGTCCCCATCTGCCGCCGGAGTAATCCATGTTCAGCAAAGACCTCGAACACACCATCGGCCAGTGCTACAAGCGCGCCCGTGAGGCCCGGCATGAATTCATGACGGTCGAACACCTGCTGTTGGCACTGCTCGACAACCCGTCCGCCCAGGCCGTACTGAAGGCCTGTGGTGCCGACGCCGAACGCCTGCGCCAGGAGCTGGAGCAGGCCATCGAGGCTTCCGTGTCCCGCCTGGCCGAAGATGACGGCCGTGATACCCAGCCGACCCTGGGCTTCCAGCGCGTGCTGCAGCGGGCCGTGTACCACGTGCAGTCCTCGGGCAAGAAGGAGGTCACCGGCGCCAACGTGCTGGTCGCCATCTTCGGCGAAAAGGACTCCCATGCCGTCTATTACCTCAACCAGCAGGACGTGACCCGTCTGGACGTGGTCAATTACCTGTCCCATGGCATCGCCAAGCTGGGCGAGGAAGGCGAGCAGCCGTCCTCCTCCTCCGATGGCGAAGGCCGCATCGAAGGCGGGGAGGGCGAGCCGAAGGGTGATGCCCTGACCGAGTTCGCCAGCAACCTCAACGAACAGGCGCGGTCCGGCCGCATCGATCCGCTGGTCGGCCGTGCCGACGAGATCGAGCGCACCATCCAGGTCCTGTGCCGCCGCCGCAAGAACAACCCGCTGTACGTGGGCGAGGCCGGCGTGGGCAAGACCGCGATTGCCGAGGGCCTGGCCCGCCGCATCGTCGAGGGCTCGGTGCCCGACGTGCTGGCCGACGCGGTGATCTACTCGCTGGACCTGGGCGCGCTGGTGGCCGGCACCAAGTACCGCGGCGACTTCGAGAAGCGCCTGAAGAGCGTGCTGACCGCACTGAAGAAGGTCCCCAATGCGGTGCTCTTCATCGACGAGATCCATACCATCATCGGTGCCGGTTCGGCCTCGGGTGGCACCATGGATGCGTCCAACCTGATCAAGCCGGCGCTGGCCTCCGGCGAGCTGCGCTGCATCGGCTCGACCACCTTCCAGGAGTACCGCGGCATCTTCGAGAAGGACCGGGCGCTGGCCCGCCGCTTCCAGAAGATCGACATCGTCGAGCCGACCGTGGGCGAGACCTACGAGATCCTGCAGGGCCTGAAGTCCAAGTACGAGCTGCACCACGGCGTGACCTATTCGAACGAAGCGCTGCAGGCGGCGGTGGATCTGTCGGTGAAGCACATCGGCGACCGCCTGCTTCCGGACAAGGCCATCGACGTGATCGACGAGGCCGGTGCCCGCCAGCGGTTGCTGCCGGAAGCCCAGCGCAAGGAGCTGATCGACGTCGAGGAAGTGGAGGCGATCGTGGCCAAGATGGCGCGCATCCCGACCAAGCAGGTCAGTGCCACCGACAAGGATGTGCTGCAGCACCTGGAGCGCAACCTGAAGATGGTGATCTTCGGCCAGGACCCGGCCATCGAGACGCTGTCCTCGGCGATCAAGCTGGCCCGCTCGGGCCTGGGCAATCCGGAAAAGCCGATCGGCAACTTCCTGTTCGCCGGCCCGACCGGTGTCGGCAAGACCGAGGTGACCAAGCAGCTGGCGCTGCAGCTGGGCATCGAGCTGGTCCGCTTCGACATGTCCGAATACATGGAGCCGCATTCGATCAGCCGCCTGATCGGTGCCCCTCCGGGCTATGTCGGCTTCGACCAGGGCGGCCTGCTGACCGAAAAGATCGTCAAGACGCCGCACTGCGTGCTGCTGCTGGACGAAATCGAAAAGGCGCACCCGGACATCTTCAACATCCTGTTGCAGGTGATGGACCGCGGCGTGCTGACCGATACCAACGGGCGTGAGGCCAACTTCAAGAACGTAGTGCTGGTGATGACCACCAATGCCGGCGCGGCGCAGGCCTCGCGGCGTTCGATCGGTTTCACCAAGCAGGATCATGCCACCGACGCGATGGAGACCATCCGCCGCAGCTTCACCCCGGAATTCCGCAACCGACTCGATGCGGTGGTGCAGTTCCAGGCGCTGGGCTTCGAGCACATCCTGCGCGTGGTCGACAAGTTCCTGATCGAGCTGGAGATGCTTCTGCAGGACAAGCACGTCAGCCTGTCGGCCACGCCGACCGCGCGCGACTGGCTGGCTCACCACGGCTTCGACCCGCTGATGGGTGCGCGCCCGATGGCCCGCGTGATCCAGGACAAGATCAAGCGTCCTCTGGCCGACGAGCTGCTGTTCGGCAAACTGGTCAACGGCGGCAAGGTGAACATCGATGTCCGCGACGACGAGCTGGTCGTCGAGACCCAGGCCGAGCCGGAGCGCCTGCTGCCGGTCACCGTGGAGTGAGCTGACGCCGGGCCTGGCCCGGCGGACCTGAAATGACAAGGGCGGCTTCGGCCGCCCTTGTCATATGCGCCATCAACGGCCGCGCTGGCGGGCCTTCTTCTGGAAGGTGGCTTCGTCGATCGGTTCGATCTGCGCCACCCGGCAGTGGTCGGCATCGGTGCGCAGCTGGCTGCGGCCGGCGCTGCACAGCAGGCCCTGCTGGCCTTCGGTGATGAAGCTCAGTTTCCGCGAGTAGCCGGCAGTGGAGCAGTCGTTCTGGAAGTGCACGACATAGTGGTCCTGGCCATTGCGCAGCAGGATGTTTCGCGAAACGCCGGCGCGCACGATCTGCTGGTCGCTGCCCAGCTGGATGCAGTCACTGGCCGTGGAAGGGGGCTCGGCGGCGCGCACAGGCGATGCGCTGGCGGACGCGGCAACGGCGACGAGCAGGGCGGTCAACGTGAGCATGTTCATGGCGGGGCAGGGGAATGGCGATCCGGACTGGATCGGGTCCCACGATGCCGCCACGGATGAAGATGCGAATCTGCCGCAAGCAGGGCTGACCGACGCCACGGTGCGTTCGGTCACGATGACCTCCGGCAGGGCCGGATTGCACCCATGACAAAAGGCCAGCAACCAGGGCTGGCCTTGTCGAAGTGGCGCAACGCGCCGACCGCTTACTTCATGCGGTAGGTGATACGACCCTTGGTCAGGTCGTACGGGGTCATTTCAACCTTGACCCGGTCACCGGTGAGGATGCGGATGTAGTTCTTGCGCATGCGGCCGGAAATGTGGGCGATGATTTCGTGCCCATTTTCCAGGCGAACGCGGAAAGTGGTGTTCGGCAGCGTCTCGCTGACGGTGCCCTCGAACTCGATGGAATCGTCTTTCGACATGTAGTCCTGTGCGGTTCAGAAAACGGCCACGCTGGGCCTAAGGCGCAGTATTTTACGCGTGACCGGCCCAGCTTGCAAAGTTTGTGTTAACCCCCGGCCAAACGCTGTGCCGGCAGGCGTCCGACCGCCTGCGTCCACGGGCCTTCACGGCCGTCATGGCGCACCGCGTGGCGGACGTGCTGCAGGAACGCCGCGCGCGGCAGGTGCTCGGCGCCCATCCGCAGCAGGTGCGGATTCTCCACCTGGGCATCGATCAGCGCCCAGCCCCAGCCGTGAAGCGTGGATGCCAGCGCGGCCAGGGCGATCTTGGAGCCGCCGCTGGCGCCACTGAACATGCTCTCGCCGAAGAACATCGTTCCGATCGCCACCCCGTAGATGCCGCCGACCAGCGTCTGCCGGTCCCAGACCTCGAAGGAGTGGGCAAAGCCGAGGTCATGCAGCTGGCTGTAGGCCTCGACCATGTCGGGGCTGATCCAGGTGCCGTCCTGGCCAGGCCGCGGTGCCGCCGCACAGGCGCGCATCACCCGGCTGAAGGCGGTGTCGGCGGTGACCTCCCATGTGCTGCCGCGCAACTGGCGTCGGAAGCGGCTGGACAGATGCACGCCATCGGTACGGAACACCATGCGCGGGTCGGGCGACCACCACAGGATCGGCTCGCCCTCGCTGAACCATGGAAAGATGCCGCCCGCATACGCGTTGAGCAGGCGCGCCGGGTGCAGGTCGCCGCCCACGGCGAGCAGGCCGTCGGGCTGGCGCAGGGCGGTCTCGGCCGGCGGGAAGGGGGCGTCCGGCGCGTCGGCCAGGCGCCAGGGCAGCTGGCGGGTCATGCCGGCATTGTATTCGTCGCGGCCCCGCGTGAATGCTGCGGTAGATGCCAACCTTGGTTGGCAGGTCACCCGTCCGCGCGGAATGGGCTGTGCCCCAGCAGCTCCTGTTGGTAGCGCCGCACATCCCGTCGCTCCTGCCGGCACCACTCCTGCAACGCCTCGGCGAACTCCGCATCAGCCACCCAGTGCCGGCTGCGCACCAGCGTCGGCAGGAAACCGCGCGCCAGCTTGTGCTCTCCCTGTGCACCCGGCTCGAATCGGGCCAGGCCTTCGCGTAGGCAGTACTCGATGCCCTGGTAATAGCAGGCCTCGAAGTGCAGGCCGGGCAGGGTGGCGCCGCCCCAGTAGCGGCCGTACAGCGTGTCACCGCCGCGCAGGCACAGCGCGCCGGCAATCGGCTCGCCGTCCTGTTCGGCCAGGAACAGCACCAGCCCGCGACCCAATGAAATGGCCAGATGGCGCAGGAAGGCCTCGGTCAGGGCCGGGGCATTGCCGTATTCCAGGAAGGTCTGCAGGTAGAAGCGGTACATCGCCTGCAGGTCGGCGCGGCTGGCCTCGTCGCCATGCACCACGCGGAAGCTGATGCCCTGGCGGGCGACCTTGGCCCGTTCCTGGCGGATGTTCTTGCGGTGCTTGTGGTTCATCGCGCCGAGGAACTGGTCGAATGTCGCCCAGTCACTCGGGTTCTGCCACTGGAACTGCACGTCCTCGCGCAGCAGCCAGTCATCGCCGAACAGCGCCTCGTCCGCTGCGGCGTGGAAGTTGATATGGGCCGATGACACGGCCAGTGCCGGCAGTGCATCGCGCAACGCCGACAGCAGCGTGGTGCGCTCTGAATCGTGACGGGCCAGCAGGCGCGGCCCGGTCACCGGCGAGTACGGAACTGCGCCAAGCCACTTCGGGTAGTAGTCGCGGCCATGGCGGGCGTAGGCGTTGGCCCAGGCATGGTCAAACACGAATTCACCGTGGGAGTTGGTCTTCAGGTAGCCCGGAATGGCGCCGACCAAGGTGTCGCCTTCCCAGAGCGTGAAGTGCCGGGGCTGCCAGCCCCAGTCCTCGCGCAGGCAGCCGTGCTGTTCCAGGCCGGAGAGGAAGGCGTGGCTGACGAACGGATTCTGGCCGTCGTGCAGGGCATCCCAGTCGGTGGCGGGAATGGACTGCAGGGAGTCGAGGAAGCGGGGGGAGGGCATGGTTGGCAAGGATAGGCCAGGTGGATCGCGAACGGTGCTGGCGGAGCTGGGTTGGTTTGTTCCGGTCGGGGTTGAGGAAAGTTTGAATTGTCCATCCGTGTGCGCTTGGTTGCGGAATGCCTGAATGCACAGGGGCAGAGTGAGCTGCGCCGCTGGAGCGGTGCATTCACTCTTTGCATGGAGTAGCCAAAATGAACCAGAAATTTCGCCTTGGATCCCTTTCTGTCCTGCTGTCTCTTCTGGGTGGCGGACTGTTGATAAGCCCCGCGCAGGCCGTTGACGCTCCTCCTGCGGTGGAGCAGGACACTGGGCTCGACATCCTCTTGACCCAGAAGGCGCGCGACATTCTGGAGCGCGTTCGTCTCGTGGATGGCCAGGCACGTAGTCGCCGGGTTGAGGTATCAGCAGATATCGCCAACGGTGTAGTGACCGTGGCGCTGGATCGTGACTTCGTTCCTGCCGATTACGGACCGTCGTTCGAGGATCAGCGAAGCGAGATCAGTTTTGGACTACTGCATTGGGCCGAGCAGGTGGCGCCGTTCAGTCGTGTCGTTTTTCTGTATGACGGGAAAGAGATCGAATACTACTTTCCTGAGATAAAGGCTGCGGACGATGCGGCGCGGAAAGCGGGGGATGCGCTGAGGCGGATGCGTGGAACGCCTGGGTCCGGGATGGCATTTGTCGCAGCCGGCCATGGGTATTTCTACAGCTACAAGGACAACCGGTGGGTGACCTCAAGGGATGAATGGAATGGCGTCTCCGAGGGGTTGTTGACTCCGTCGTACGCTGCGGAGCTGAAGGCGATGATCGAGCAAAGGAGCCAAATGCCTGTCGTCCGTCCGCGCGTTCAGATCACGGGAACGACTCATCCTCCGAGTGGTGAGGAGTGGTGGACCATAGCTGCGCGCTACGCGATTGCCGAGCAGTATCCGGCCGAGACAAAGATATGGAACACGTACGCAGGCAGTACGCTTTGGGATCGGGAGGAGCGTGAAGACATCAACAGTCGGCCGCTTCTCGCAAACCACCACGGAGCTGAGGTAGCGATTCATCTGCACAGCAATGGAGAACCCTCGGGGGCCGCGCGCGGTACTCGTGTGATCGTGCAACCTGGTAGGCCGATGGATGCTGCTCTTGCAGAGAGTGTCCTGTGCTCGATGAAGGAGCTGATTCACTCGCTACCTGAGTATGCGGCATTCACCGTGGCTCCCGCTCCGCACGCGCTGAACAAGGGGGAGAACCGAGAGGCGCACATGCCATCGATCATCGTAGAGACGGCGTTTCACACGAATCCGGATGATGCCAAGGCGCTGCAGGACCCCGTCTTCCGCTCGGCGTCGATGAAAGGGGTGGAGAAGGGCTATCGCCTGTGGGCAACAGGAAAGACGTGTGAGCCGCTGTCCGGGCAGCCGATCGCAGATGTCGACGTTCCATCCGGCGACTCGCGCGAGGTGGACGTGGCGTTTGCGGGCCATCCGCAATTCCCGATCAGCCTGATCACCCGCAATACGCTGTGCCCATCAGGGTGGAACTGCAGCGGACGGACGGTGGTCATCGATTCGCCTGACCAGCCCAGCAGGATGCAACTAAGCTGCGGTCGCGACAGCGTGGGGACGCTCGGCTGGGAGACGCATGTGTTGGATGCGGATGGGGTCAAGTCGCAGCCCGTGCCTCACACCGTTCGTTGTGTTCCCGATGCGGCCGGCCCTGATCGAAATGGCTTGCCTGAGAATACGGCTGCCGCAGGGATGTAACGAGAAAGGCCGACGCTTTCGCGTCGGCCTTTCTCCTGAGTCGAGCATGGCTCGACTCTACAGAGCATAATCAGCGCTTCAGCTGGCCTTGCCCTGCGCGTCCAGATAGCGCTCGGCGTCCAGAGCGGCCATGCAGCCGAAGCCGGCCGAGGTGATCGCCTGGCGGTAGTGTTGATCGGCCACGTCGCCGGCGGCGAACACGCCTTCCACCGAGGTCTGGGTAGCGTTGCCGCCCAGGCCCGAACGGATTTCCAGGTAGCCGTTGTTCATCGCCAGCTGTCCGTCGAACAGGGTGGTGTTCGGGTGGTGGCCGATGGCCACGAAGAAGCCGTGGGCGTCGATGTCGCGGGTGCCGCCGTCCAGGGTGGACTTCACGCGCACGCCGGTCACGCCGGCATCGTTGCCCAGCACTTCCTCCACCTGGTGGTGCCAGACGGTCTCGATCTTGCCTTCGGCCACCTTCCTGAACAGCTTGTCCTGCATGATCTTCTCCGCCTTCAGGGTGTCGCGGCGGTGGACCAGGTAGACCTTGCGGGCGATGTTGGACAGGTACAGGGCTTCTTCCACGGCGGTGTTGCCGCCGCCGACCACGACCACGTCCTGGTCGCGGTAGAAGAAGCCGTCACAGGTGGCACAGGCGGACACGCCGCGGCCCTTGAACTGGTCTTCGGTCGGGATGCCCAGGTACTTGGCGGTGGCGCCGGTGGCGATGATCAGCGCGTCGCAGGTGTACTCGTGGCTGTCGCCGATCAGCTTGAACGGGCGCTGCGACAGGTCGGCGGTGTGGATGTGGTCGAAGATGACCTCGGTCTCGAAGCGCTCGGCGTGGGCCTGCATGCGCGCCATCAGGTCCGGGCCCATCAGGCCGTGGGCGTCACCCGGCCAGTTGTCCACCTCGGTGGTGGTCATCAGCTGACCGCCCTGCTGCAGGCCAGTGATGACGACCGGCTTCAGGTTGGCACGGGCGGCGTAGACGGCGGCGGTCCAGCCGGCCGGTCCGGAACCGAGGATGACGAGGCGCTGGTGGCGGGAGGGCAGGCTGGTGCTCATGTAGACTCGCGAAAAGGTAGATGGGACAAGGCGCTGGCGATGTTTGCGCAGCATCCGTGGCTGGTCATAGAGTGGCGGCTGGGGCAGGGCGATTCAAGCCGATGAACAGAACGCCGTCATCCAGCGGTGGTTTCGGCCCTGTCCGGGCCCGGTCAGAAGTCGCATAACTGAAAACTGACGCCGTCTCATTTATTATCAATCACTAACAGCGCATTCCAAAGGTATGGTCTAAGGTGGCGAAGCAGGTCCCTGAACGCTCCAAGTCGGACGACAGCAAGGCGTCACGTCGCACGGCCGCGGCGGCGACGACCGACAATCCACGCCGCCAGCGCCTCTGGCGCGACCTGGGCCTGATCGCGATCGCGCCGGCCCTGCTCTATCTGGCGGCGAGTCTTTTCACCTATTCAGCGACGGATCCGGGCTGGTCGCATACCGGCAGCGTGGTCGCGCCGGTGCACAACCTCGGTGGTCGCGCGGGCGCCTGGATCGCCGACGTGCTGCTGCAGTTGTTCGGCTACATCGCCTTCCTGCTGCCGGTGGTGCTCGGTGCGCTGTCGTGGATTGCCATGTTCGGCCTCAAGCGCGAGAGCAAGGGCGAGAACGACCTGGACCCGGCGCTGCGCCTGGTCGGCCTGGTCGGTTTCCTGATTGCTGGCACCGGCTTCCTGCATGTACGCCTGTTCAGTGGCGATGTCTCCAGCGCCGGCGGCATTCTCGGCAAGCTGGTTGGCAATTCGCTCACGGTGGGCTTCGGTGCGCTGGGCGCGAACCTGTTCGTGCTGGTGCTGCTGCTGGCCTCGATTACCCTGGCCACCGGGCTGTCCTGGTTCACGGTGATGGAAAAGATCGGCCGTGGCGTGATGTCGCTGGCACCGTTGCTGGCGCGCAAGAAGGAAGAAGTCACCGAGTGGCAGCAGACCCGGGTGATGCGCGAGGAGCGCCAGGAAGTGCGAAAGGCCGATGCCGAGGTCCGCGCCAAGCGCGAGCCGGTGAAGATCGAGCCGCGTCCGGAACCGGTGATCGAGAAGAGTGACCGGGCCAAGCGCGACACGCAGATCCCGATGTTCCGTGGCGTCAACGGCGACGGCTCGGACCTGCCGCCGCTGGCCCTGCTGGACGACCCCAAGCCGCAGCCGGTGGGCTACGACAAGGAAACCCTGGACGCGCTGTCGCGGCAGATCGAGTTCAAGCTGAAGGACTTCCGCATCGACGCCCAGGTGGTCGGCGCCAATCCCGGCCCGGTCATCACCCGCTTCGAGATCGAGCCCGCGCCGGGCATCAAGGTCAGCCAGATCAGTTCGCTGGACAAGGACATCGCGCGCGGCCTGTCGGTGAAGTCGGTGCGCGTGGTCGACGTGATTCCGGGCAAGTCGGTGATCGGCCTGGAAATTCCCAACGTCACCCGCGAGATGATCTACCTGTCCGAGCTGTTGCGCTCGAAGGAATACGACAAGTCGGCCAGCGTGCTGACCCTGGCGCTGGGCAAGGACATTGCAGGGCGCTCGACCGTGGCCGATCTGGCGCGCATGCCGCACCTGCTGGTGGCCGGTACCACCGGTTCGGGCAAGTCGGTGGCGGTCAACGCGATGGTGCTGAGCCTGCTGTTCAAGGCCTCGCCGAAAGATCTGCGGATGCTGATGATCGACCCGAAGATGCTCGAGCTGAGCGTCTATCAGGGCATCCCGCACCTGCTGGCGCCGGTGGTCACCGACATGAAGGAGGCTGCCAACGGCCTGCGCTGGTGCGTGGCCGAGATGGAGCGCCGCTACAAGTTGATGAGCGCGGTGGGCGTGCGCAACCTGGCCGGCTTCAACAAGAAGGTGAAGGAAGCGCAGGATGCCGGCCAGCCGCTGATGGACCCGCTGTTCAAGCCGAACCCGGAGCTGGGCGAGGCGCCGCGTCCATTGGAGACGCTGCCGTTCATCGTCATCTTCATCGACGAATTCGCCGACATGATGATGATCGTCGGCAAGAAGGTGGAAGAGCTGATCGCGCGCCTGGCACAGAAGGCGCGTGCGGCCGGCATCCACCTGATCCTGGCCACGCAGCGCCCGTCGGTGGACGTGATCACCGGCCTGATCAAGGCCAACATCCCGACGCGTATCGCGTTCCAGGTCAGCTCCAAGATCGACTCGCGCACCATCCTCGACCAGTCCGGCGCGGAAACCCTGCTGGGCCACGGCGACATGCTGTACCTGCCGCCGGGCACCGCGCTGCCCGAGCGCGTGCATGGTGCGTTCGTGTCCGATGACGAAGTGCACCGCGTGGTCGAGCACCTCAAGGCGATGGGCCCGGCCGACTATATCGACGGGGTGCTGGACGAGGTGCAGACGATGGGCGACGGCGTGGTCGTCGGTGCCACCGGCCTGCCCGAGACCAGTGCGGCCGGCGACGAGTCCGACCCGCTGTATGACGAAGCGCTGCGGGTGGTCACCGAGACCCGCCGCGCCTCGATTTCCGGCGTGCAGCGCCGGCTGAAGATCGGCTACAACCGTGCAGCGCGACTGATCGAGGCCATGGAAGCGGCCGGCGTGGTCAGCCCGCCCGAGCACAACGGCGACCGCACGGTGCTGGCACCGCCGCCGCCGAAGTAAGGCCCGACGTATCCCCCACGACGTCCAAGGAACCGACGCATGCTTCACCCCGTACCAAGCGCGCTGGCGCTGGCGCTGGCAGCCTTCCTGGCTGCCGGCCCGGCACTGGCAGAAACCGCCACCTCCGCGCCCGCCACGGCGCCGCCTTCCACCAGCGGCGATACCGAAGCCAGCAATAATTTCAGCATTGTCCGTTACCGCGCCGACTACCAGGTGCGGCCGGATGCGGGCAATGTGCAGACCGAAACCTACGAAGTCCTGCTCAAGACCAAGGCCTCCGTCGAGCAGTTCAGCCAGGTGCGGCTGAGCTACAGCGAAAAGATGGAGACGCTGGAAGTGCTCGGTGCCTACACCATCACCGCCGATGGCCAGCGGCGCGACGTGCCGGCCGATCGCATCTACACCCAGGAGAGTTACTCCAGCGCCTCGGCGGCGATGTATGCCGACCGCAAGGTGCGGGTGATCGTGTTCCCGAACCTGGCCCCGGGCACGCGCCTGTACTACCAGGTGCGCCGCACCCAGGCCACGCCGTACTTCCCGGGCTATTTCGGCCTGTGGGAGACCTTCAACGTCTTCACCGAGTACGAAGACGCCGAGGTCACCCTGACTGCGCCGGCCAACCTGCCGATGTTCGTCGACAGCCGCGGCGTGCAGGGCAGCGATCGCCCGACGGTGAAGAACGGCCAGGCGCAGTGGCGCTGGCGCTACCAGCGGCGCGAAGCCATGCCGGCACAGAACTGGTCGGCGGCGGGCTGGGAGTTCGGCCCGAACATCATGGCCAGCACCTATCGTGACTGGTCGCAGATGGGACGCGCCTACCAGCTCAAGGCCGGCCCGGCGGCCGACGTGACCCCGGCGCTGCAGGCGCTGGCTGATGAAATCACCGCTGGCATCAGCGACCGGCGCGAGCAGGCCGATGCGCTGTACCGCTGGGTGGCGCAGAACATCCGCTATGTGGCGGTGTACCTGGGCAATGGCGGCCTGGAGCCGAACAGCGCGCAGAGCATCCTCGACAACCACTATGGTGACTGCAAGGACCATGTGACGATCCTCGAGGCACTGCTGGCAGCCAAGGGCATCGCCAGCTCGCCGGTGCTGATCGGTGCCGGCGGTGGCCCGACGCTGCCGAAGATTCCGGTGCTGGGCCGCTTCAACCACGCCATCACCTACATCCCGGAATTCGATCTGTACCTTGATTCGACCACCGCGTGGGCCCGCTTCGGGCAGCTGCCGGAAGGTGACCTGGGTGCGCCGGTGATGCGTACCCGCGACGCCACGCTGGCACGCACCCCGGCCAACACGCCGCAGCGCAATGCCACCTCGATGGAAGTGCGTTTCACCTTCGACGCCAACGGCAACCTGCGCGGCGAGACCATTCCGAAGCTGGGCGAGAACGCCGAGATCGGCATGCGCGCCCAGTTCTCCCAGCTCAACGCGCAGAATCGTGCGCGCGCCGAGGAGCAGATCATGGCCGCGTCCGGTTTCGACGGGCGAGGGCAGCTGCAGATCCAGGGCGTGCCGGTCGACCTGACCCGGCCGTTCGGCTATCGCATGGCCTTCCAGGCCGAGGACTACGCCGACTTCAGCGTGGCCGGCGGCATGGCCGTGCCGGATCCGCCGGGCGGCGAGTCGGTGCGTGGCCTGTACGCCACCGCTTCTGCGCCGGCCAACGAGACGCCGTTCTACTGCAATGCCAGCCTGCGCGAGGAAACCTATCGCCTGCAGTTCCCTGCCAATGCGCCGATCATCGCCATCCCGGCCAACCAGCGTTTCACCAACGCCGCTGGCGAGTACCGCGTGGACTGGAGCCGCGAGGGGCAGGACGTGATCGCGCGCCATCGCCTGCAGCAGAACGCGGTGCGTGGCCCGGAGGCGCTGTGCCAGCCGCAGGACTACACCGCATTCCGCGCGTTGTATCGCGAAGTGCGGCGTGGCTTCCGTGGCCAGGTGCTGTACGGCAAGCTGCCGGGCTCGGGCGGCTGAATCGCCGATGGACGTTCAGGGCGGCATAATGTCGCCCTGATCGCCCATTCATCTTTCCCCGGGCACACTGGCAACCACCTTTCCTGGCGCCCGCGCCCACAGGATTCCCGCATGAACTTCCGCTTCCGCCGTTTCCTTGCCACCACCACCCTGGCCGTGGCCTGCGCCGCCGCCGGCAGCGCCTGGGCAGGCGCCCGCGATGACCTGAAGACCTTCACCAGTGGCCTGAAGGGCCTGGATGGCCAGTTCAGCCAGCAGGTGTTCGACAGCCGCGGCAAGGTGAAGGAATCGACCAGTGGCCGCGTGGCCCTGTCGGCGCCGCGCCTGTTCCGCTGGGAATACGTGCGCCCGCACGAGCAGTTGATCGTGGCCGACGGCAAGAAGGTCTGGATGTACGAACCGGACCTGGAGCAGGCCACCGTGCGCGAGCAGGGCAAGGAAGAGCAGAACAGTCCGCTGACCGCGCTGATCAACCCGGCGCTGCTGGAACAGCAGTACGACGTCAGTGAAGAGGCTGCGCAGCGCGACGGCCTGCAGTGGCTGTCGCTGTCGCCGAAGCGCGAGACCGAAGCCAGCTTCCAGTACGCCGCGCTGGGCTTCAATGCCCAGGGCCTGGCCAAGATGGAAATCACCGATGCGGTTGGCCAGCGCACTGTGATCAGCTTCAGCGGCTGGAAGCGCAACCCGGGCTTCGCGGCCGGCACCTTCAGCTTCACCCCGCCGAAGGGTACCGACGTCATCGGTAATTGACCTGTGGGCGGAGGCGCTTTGGTGGGTGTCAACCTTGGTTGACACGCTTTTGATCTGCCGGCCAGCGGCCGGCACTACCGATCCTGTGGCCTGATCTGCCGGGCATGGCCTGGCCCTACCTGCTCTGGTGGGTGCCAACCGGGACCGCCTTGGTGGGTGTCAACCTTGGTTGACATGTTTTGATCTGCCGGCCAGCGGCCGGCACTACCGACCCTTGCGGCCTGATCCGTCGGGCAGGGTTCGGCGCTGCCGCAATCCGACCTGACCCGCTCTGGTGGGTGCCAACCTTGGTTGGCACGCGCTCGGCCAGCTCATCCGTTGTCCGGGTGAACGATCACCTGCCACGCGGTGCCATCAAATCGAATCAGGTCCCAGGGCGTCAGCACCCACAGCACGCTACCGACGGAACTGATATCAACAATCGTTGCATCTCTCAGTTCTTCGGGGATGCCTTCCAGCAACGGTTCAACTACGCCGGTTTCTAGACTGTAGACGTAGAGGCCGCCATTCTCAGAGCCGATGTAAACCTGTTGCTTGTACTGGCACACAGAGTTGAAGTTGATGCCTTCGCCGACCTCGTGTTGGAGGCACTCGAATCCAGTGGAGATGTCGCCCGTAACGATGGTGCCGTGCATTCCTACAAGGACGAGGCGGCCCTGGTCGGTCCTGCAAGCATGAAGCAGCTCCGCAGTAGTGACTTGTTCGGGCACGGTCCAGCTCGAGCCATCCCAGTGCGCAATCAAGCCTTGGGATCCGATTGCGTAGAGGTCAGCAAAGCCCGTTCCGCAGAGGTCGTTCACGCTGCCCACGCGGAACTCAGCGAGTAGCTGGTTGAATCGCTCATCCTCCCGGACATGGGTCATGTGGGCGCGCCAATCGGCGAATCTCCGGCGAAGCTCTGCGTCGCGTTCCATCGGATCTCGAGGAAGTGCGGGAGCATCGCCCAGTTCGAGCAGGTGGCCGAAATCTTCGAGCCAACTGTCGAAGTCATCCAGATCCGACTCGTCTTCGCCCTCCTCGCAGAAGGCAGTCGCGAATTGGGTTGGAAGCTGCCGCCATCCGCCGTCGCCCCGATGATAGATCTGTCCTCTTGGGCCCGCGCAGAAAAGGGCGTCGCCCAGCAGTCGCAAACGGGTAAGACCTCCGGGGAAGTCGGCGCCTTCCGCCGAGACGTACTCGATCGTGGCCCCAGCACGGGAGTAATCTTCCAGCTGCCCATAGAAATCAAGGGCAAGCACACGACGGGGGCGACCGCCTTCTTCCTCTGGGACAAGCTCTGTGGACATGACCTGGAAGTCCTGCAGGTCATGGTAGAACCACTCCTCTTTGGGGGTGCGGCCAAAGACGAACATGCGGGTGGGTGGGCCGGGATCCGGGTCGTAGTATTCATGCCCAGGGCCAAGGGCTGCAGCCAGATAGTAGATGTCCGCATCGACCGCGCAGCCAGCAATGAACTCAAGGACATTGGATTCGGGATCGCGCACGAGTGGGGCCTGGATGGTTGAGCTGCAAATTCTCGGCTACTGATGAGGATGCATGGCCCCCGGGAAAGGGTGTTCCATGTGAATCAGTGGCTTACCTATGAATTGGTTGCGGCGGTTTCGGCTCATTTCCGACACATTGGCGGGCTGCCGGCCAGCGGCCGGCACTACCGATCCTGTGGCCTGATCTGCCGGCAGGGTTCGGTGCTGTCTGCTCTGGCTGGTGTCAACCGGCACCGTCATGGTGGGTGTCAACCTTGGTTGACACGCTCTTGATCTGCCGGCCAGCGGCCGGCACTACCACCCGTGCGGCCTGATCGCCGGCATGGCCCGGCGCTTTCTGTTCTGGTGGGTTTCAACCGGGACCGCCTTGGTGGGTGTCAACCTTGGTTGACATGCTTTTGATCTGCCGGCCAGCGGCCGGCACTACCAGACACCGCGTCCCGCCCGCCGGGCACGGCGCGGCGCTACCGTTGGGCGGCGCGGTACAATGACCGGGTGGCAAGACATCGTTCAACTTCCTTCCCTGGTCCCGATCTGCTGAGCGTCGATCGGGAACACCTGCGCCCGCTGGCCGAGCGCATGCGTCCGCGCACTCTCGACGAAATGGTTGGGCAGAAGCGCCTGCTGGCGCCGGACAGCGCGCTGCGTCGCGCGGTCGAATCCGGTCGCGTGCATTCAATGATCCTGTGGGGGCCGCCAGGCTGTGGCAAGACCACGCTGGCGCTGTTGCTGGCCGAATACTCCGACGCAGAATTCCGTGCCATCTCCGCCGTGCTCTCCGGCCTGCCGGAGGTGCGCCAAGTGTTGGCCGAGGCCGCGCAGCGTTTCGCCGAAGGCCGGCGCACCGTGCTGTTCGTGGATGAGGTGCATCGCTTCAACAAGGCGCAGCAGGATGCGTTCCTGCCGCACATCGAGCGCGGCACCATCCTGTTCGTCGGTGCCACCACCGAGAATCCGTCGTTCGAGTTGAATTCCGCATTGCTGTCGCGTTGCCGCGTGCATGTGCTGGAAGGCGTTTCGCCCACCGACATCGTCGAGGCGCTGGAACGTGCGCTGGGTGATCGCGAGCGCGGCCTGGGCGAAGAGGGTATCGAGGTCGCCCCCGAACTGCTTCTGGAAATCGCCACCGCTGCCGATGGTGATGTGCGCCGTGCGCTGACCCTGTTGGAAATCGCCGCGGAACTGGCGGGCGGGGAGGGAGGGCGCATCACGCCGCAGACCCTGACCCAGGTGCTGGCCGATCGCACCCGTCGCTTCGACAAGGGCGGCGAGCAGTTCTACGACCAGATCTCGGCGCTGCACAAGTCGGTACGCAGCTCCAACCCGGATGCCGCGCTGTACTGGCTGACCCGCATGCTCGATGGTGGCTGCGACCCGTCCTACCTGGCGCGCCGGCTGACCCGCATGGCCATCGAGGATATCGGCCTGGCCGATCCGCGCGCGCAGAGCATGGCGCTGGAAGCCTGGGACATCTACGAGCGGCTGGGCAGCCCGGAAGGCGAGCTGGCGTTCGCGCAGCTGGTGCTTTACCTGGCCAGCACCGCCAAGTCGAACGCCGGCTATGCCGCCTTCAACCAGGCCAAGGCCGACGTGCGCGAGAGCGGCACCGAAGAAGTGCCGCTGCACCTGCGCAATGCGCCGACCAAGCTGATGAAAGAGCTCGGCTACGGCGCCGAGTACCAGTACGACCATGACGCCGAGGGTGGCATCGCGCTGGACCAGACGGGTTTCCCGGATGCGATGGGCGAACGGGTGTACTACAACCCGGTGCCGCGTGGCCTGGAAATCAAGCTGAAGGAAAAGCTGGACCGGCTGCGTGCCGAGCGCGAAGCGGCGAGGGCGGCAAAGGGTCGCTGACCCGGTTTATGTAGCGTCGAGCCGCGCTCGACTCCGCTCTGGACCGGGCCAGCAGCGCCTGCGGCAACGGCAGCCGAGCATGGGCTCGGCTCTACAGGGCCAATGGCAGCCGAGCATGGCTCGGCTCCACATTGTTCCCGGCGGCGGTCTTTGGCACACTGCGCGGCCACTTTTTCAAGGATTGATGCCGTGCAGGAAATGATTCTGCCGTTGAAGCGCTACGCCCAGTTCGAGGGGCGTGCCAACCGTCGTGAGTACTGGATGTTCCAGCTGTTCATGCTGATCGTCTCCGCCGTCCTGATGGTGCCGCTCGTTGCCGGGCTGGTGATGCAGTCCGACGTCCTGGGCATCGCGTCGATCATCCTGTTTGTCGTGTTCTGGCTGGCCACGTTCGTGCCGGTCATCGCCGTCACCGTGCGCCGCCTGCACGACTGCAACCAGTCGGGCTGGATGTACCTGCTGGCCTTCGTTCCGTTCGGCGGCCTGGTGATCTTCGTATTCGCGCTGCTGCCGGGCACGCCGCAGGAAAATGCTTATGGTCCGGTGCCTTCGGGGCCGTGACATTTCGCGAGTCGGGCATGGCTCGACTCGACAAGAGGCAAAGAAAAGAAGCCGGCATTTCGCCGGCTTCGTCTTTACTTGATGGTGCAGTCGCCGAAGGACAGGTAGTCCGTGCCGGAACTGAACTGCAGCGTGCAGCTGGCGGTGAACGTCGCGCCTTCTTCCAGTGCGCCCAGCTTGGCCGCCTGCTGTTCGTCGTCGCTGGTCAGTCGGGCCAGGACATTGCCCTGGTCGTCGCCGGCCTCGATCAGCGGCTCGCCCGCCAGGTTGCTGGAAACGCTCAGGGCTACGGCAGTGAATGTCACCGTCTGGTTGAGTTGGTCCATGCCCAGTGACGAATTGCCGGCTTCTTCAAAGGCCTGGTAGAGCGTTGACAGGTCCTGTGCGGCATGGGCGGCCAGCGGCGCAAGCAGGCCGAGGGAGAGGGCGATCAGGGTGGTGTGCTTCAAGGGAGTCTCACAATCATGGGATCCAATCCCATGCCGGTTGTGTGCAGATGAACGCGACCCGGATGGCGGCAAGTGCCCGCCATCCATGGCTGCGCTGGAAGCGGGGCGATCCAATGCCCCGATGGGCGGCAAAATAGGGGAATTGCTGCCCCTTGCGCAACCCGGGCATGCGCGCGCGTGATACACAGCGTGACGTTTGATCGATGTGATAATCATTCGCGTTTAAGGTAGACTGCGGTCCCTTGTGAACCGGCGGCCCTGGGCCGCTTCTGCCGCCGCTGATGAAGCACTTTGTTCCGCCTTCGCGCCGTGGTCCGCTGGCCCGCGGCCTGGTCGCCTTGATGATGGGTCTGCTCCTGGCCACCCCATATGCCCATGCACAGCAGCGCAACCCGCTGCAGAAGATCGGCCGCACCGTGCTCGACGAGCCGGCGGCCAGCTATCGCTTCGAGCATTTCGTGGTGGACAGCCCGGACCAGCAGCGCCGTTGGCGGGTGAACCTGGCGATCCCGGCCAAGGCCGGCAAGGTGTCCTCTCCGGTGCTGTACGCGCTGGACGGCAACGCCGTCGCGATGGTCCTGGATCAGCCGTTGCTGGCCGAGCTGGCCGCGCGCAAGGCGCCGCCGGTGCTGGTGCTGATCGGCTACGACAACGACCTGCGCATCGATTCCAAGGCGCGCACCCGCGACTACACCGCGTGGATCGACCGCGCCGACGATGAGAGCGGTACGACCCAGGCGGTCGGCGGTGGGGCTGCCGCGTTCCTGGATGTGATCGAGCGCCGCATCAAGCCGGAAGTGGAGCGTCGCGCACGCATCGACACGCAGCAGCAAGCGCTGTGGGGCCACTCACTGGGTGGATTGTTCGTGCTCAATGCGCTGTACACGCGTCCGGCCGCCTTCCAGTCCTATCTGGCCGCCAGCCCGTCGCTGTGGTGGAGCCAGGGTGCGGCGCTGGGGGATCCGGAACAACAGTTCGTGCAGAACGTGCACGGCCAACCGGCAAGGCTCTGGCTGATGCTGGGCGGTGCCGAGCGTGTCGGTGATCGCGGCAAGCGCGACATGAACAATCCGCGCGTGGTCGCGCACCTGCGCCGCATCGGTGGCGCCACCCCGGATGCGGCGATGCAGCTGTCCGAGCGCTTGGGCAAGGTGCCGGGCCTGAGCGTGCAGTACCGCGAGTTCCCCGGCCTTGGCCACGGCCCGATGCTGCCGGCGTCCTTCCATGCGGCGCTGCATGAGCTGTACGGCGTGACCGATCGCAGCGCCGGCGATGGCGCGCCCAATGGCGGTGACAACGCCGCCGAATGAATCCCTTCGCACGCGCTGCCGTGCGACCCCACTACCCAGGCGAGGCTGCCGACGTGCAGCGGCCCAGGCAACCGATGACCCCCGCGCCACGTGGCGCGGCCTACGTGTGCAAGGAGCCTGCCATGTCGTTCCGTCCGTCTCTCCGTCTTACCTCTCTCGCTGCCGGCCTGCTGCTGGCAGTGACCGCCACCGCGCAGCCGGTGTTCGACCAGCCGGCCAACGCCACCTTCAAGGGTGAGGTCGTCTCACGCGGTGAGAACGTGGTTCCCGGCAGCACCGCCGACGTGGTCGGCCGTGGTTTCGTGCCGGGCCAGAAGGTCAGCCTGCTGCGTGGCGACAGCGTGCTCAACGCACAGCCGGTGGTGGTCGATGCCGATGGCAACTTCAAGACCCAGCTGAGCATTCCGGCCGACGCGGTGCCGGGCACCCACCCGGTGGTGGTGCGCGCCAGCCAGCCGGCTGCGGCCACGGTGCTGAAGCTGCGCGTGTCGCCGCAGTTGCCGCTGTCCGGCCAGGCGCAGTTCGCCACCCGGTCCAGCAAGCTGGTGCCGGGCCTGTACCAGTCCGCCTACAGTGCCGCCAGCAACGCAGTGTTCGTGACCTCGGCGGTGGGTCGCCCGCCGGTGACCCAGTCGCAGCTGCTGAAGCTGGACCCGACGTCGCTGAAGGTGACCAGGGCGATCACCCCGGCGCAGGTACCGGGCAGCACCAATGGCGCGGTCTATGCGGTCTACGGCGTGGGCGTGGATGACACCAACGGCAATGTCTGGGTGACCAACACCCGCCAGAACTCGATCGCGGTCTACCGGCAGAAGGACCTGTCGCTGGTCCACCAGTTCCCGGCCGACGCTGTGCCGCACGCGCGCGACGTGGTGGTCGATGGCACCCGCGGCAAGGTGTTCGCCTCGGCGACGGGCGAGGACCACCTGTCGGTGTTCGACGCCAGGACCTTCAAGGAGCTGCCGGCAGTGACGCTGGAATCCGGCGTGGACGACGGCACGTTCACACCGATGAGCCTGGTGCTGGACGAGAAGGGCGGCAAGCTGTTCACCGTCAGCATCGGCACCCCGGAAGCGGCGGTGATCGATGTGGCCAGCGGCAAGGTCGAGAAGGTCATCGATCTGGGTAATTCGATCAGTGCCTCGGGCGTGGCCTTCGATGCGGCACGCAACCGCCTGTACGTCGCCTCGCAGGGCACCGACAACCTGCTGATCGTCGACGTGGCTGCCGGCAAGGTGCTGCATGACGTGCCGGTCGGCGCCGGTGCGCTGAACGTCGCCTTCGATGATGCCTCCGGCCTGGCCTATGTCAGCAACCGTGGCGCTGGCACGGTCACCGTGGTGAATGGTGACGGCAAGGTGGTCGCCAATCTTGATGGCGGCACGCTGCCGAACCACGTCCGCGCCGATGGCAAGGGCAACGTGTTCGCGGTGAACAAGTCGCGCGGCGCTGAGGACCCGAAGGGTGACCGCATCACCCGCATCACCCCGAAGCAGTAAGTCACACGGTGGGGCGGCGTGCGCGCCGCCCTGCCAGCAAGGAGAACGAGCATGAACATCGCGTCCCGTCTGCGCCTGTGTGCGCTTCCGTTGGCTGTTTCGCTGGTACTGGCCGCCTGTGGCGGCGCGTCGACACCGCCTGAAGGCCAGAAGGCCGCCGAGCCGCCCGCCGCACCGGCCGCTGCCGAAACCGCGTTGCCGGCAGGCTGGCAGCGCGTGGCCGGTGCCGAGCTGCCGGCCGTGCATGACCAGAAGGCGGTGCTGCCGGCCAAGGTGCATTCCGATGACGGCGCCGATATCGAGGTGACCGATACCAGCCGGATCATTGCCGGTGGCGACGACGTCATCGCGGTGATCGAAGCACTTGGGTTGGGCACGCAGGTATTCGCCGCGCCGACCAACACCACCACCCAGGCCGGCCTGGCCGCGCCGCACCAGTTCCTGTTCAACCGCACCACTGGCGTGGAGGGCGTGCTGAGCCTGCAGGGCTCGCTGTTCCTCGGCAACAGCCTGCGCCGCCACACCGAGCTGGCCAAAAAGCTGCGCGAAGTCGGTGAGCCGGCGGTGGTCATCGATGATCTGCAGCCGGCGCCGGACAAGGTGCGCAAGGTCGCCGCCGCACTAGGGCTGGCCGAAGCGGGGCAAACACTGGCCACGCAGGTGCAGCGCCAGCTCGACGAGGCTGCAGCGATTGGCAAGGGCCTGGGCCATGCGCCACGACTGATCCACGTATCGGCCACCGGCGCTGGCGGCTCGCCCACTGTTGCCGGTGCCGACAGCGCGTCAGCGCAGCTGATCGCGCTGGCCGGCGGCATCAACATCGGCACCGAGGCCGGGGTGAAGAACTACTCGCAGCTGAGCAACGAGGGGGTGGTCGCCGCGGCACCGGAGGTGATCCTGGTGACCGAGCATGACCTGCAGCTGTTCGGCGGTGCCCAGGGTTTGTGGAAGGCGTACCCGACGCTGAAGCAGACGCCGGCCGGGCAGGCCAATCGGGTCTGGGTGATGCCGGATGTGCAGCTGAAGTACACCAGCGTGGGTTCTGGTGCGGGCGCGCTGGCGCTGGCCAAGGCCCTGGCAGCCTTGCCGAAGGCATGAGTCCGGCGGATCGGCGCCGCCGTCGCGGGCGGACGATGTTGATGGTGGCGTTGCTGGCGCTGCTGGGGGCAGTGCTGGCGTCGTTCGCCGTGGGTCCGTTGCGGTTGCCGCCGCTGGAGGTGATGCAGGCGCTTGCGGTGAAGTTGGGCCTGCTTGACCCAGGGGCAGTCCGCAGCCGTGATCTGGCCGTGGTCTGGCAGCTGCGCATTCCGCGCGCCCTGTTGGGCGCGATGGTCGGTGCGTCGCTGGCGATGGCCGGTGCCAGCCTGCAGGGCCTGTTTGGCAATCCGCTGGCCGACCCCGGCATCGTCGGTGTCAGCCAGGGTGCTGCGCTGGGTGCGGTGGCTGCCATTGTTCTCGGCGCTGCCGGTGCGGCCGGCTGGCTGGTGCCGGTGGCAGCCTTCGTCGGCGGCGCGCTGGCGATCGGCCTGACCTATGCGCTGGCCCGGCCCGGCAAAGGCAGTGGGAATGCCACGCTGCTGCTGGTCGGCATCGCGATGGCCGCGTTCTGCTCGGCGCTGATTGGTTTCCTTACTTACATCGCCAGCGAAAGCGAGCTGCAGTCGCTGGTGTTCTGGCAGATGGGCTCGCTGGCGCGCGCCAACTGGGCCGACGTGGCCGCGGTGGTGCCGCTGTTTGCGCTCGGCGTGTTTGCGCTGCAGCGACTGGCCACGCCGCTGGACATGCTGGCGCTGGGTGAGCGCCAGGCGCAGCACCTGGGGCTGGACGTGACCCGTACGCGGCGTCGCCTGGTCGCGTTCAGTGCGCTGCTGGTGGGCGCAGCGGTGGCGTTCGCGGGCTCGATCAGCTTCGTCGGCCTGGTGGTGCCGCACGTGGCGCGACTGCTGGTCGGCCCGGGTCATCGCTGGCTGCTGCCGTTGTCCGGGCTGCTCGGTGCGCTGCTGATCGTGGTGGCCGACACCGCCGCACGCACGCTCGATCCACCTGCGGAGATTCCGCTGGGCCTGTTCTCGGCCGCGCTGGGTGCGCCGTTCTTCCTCTGGCTGGTGCTGCAGCAGCGCCGCAAGGCGGCGCCATGAGCGTGCTGCTGAAACTGCACCAGGTGGTGGTGCGCCGCCAGCAGCGCGAGATCCTGCATGGCATCTCGCTGGCGTTCGAGCCGGGCACGGTGACCGCGCTGGTTGGCCCGAACGGCGCGGGCAAGTCTACGTTGCTGGCGGTGGCGGCCGGTGACCTGCGCGCCGATGCGGGGGAGGTGAGCCTGCTGGGCAAGCCGTTGGCCAGTTACAAGGCGGGGCCGCTGGCACGCGAGCGCGCGGTGATGCCGCAGGAACATGGCGTGCGCTTCGCCTTCAGCGTGGAAGAAGTGGTGGCGATGGGTCGACTGCCGCATCCGCCCGATCCAGCCGTGGACGACGCCCAGGTGGAAGCGGCAATCGATGCCGCCGAGCTGCAGGCGCTGCGCCTGCGCGAGGTGCAGCAGCTGTCCGGTGGCGAGTCCGCCCGCACCACGTTCGCGCGTGTGCTGGCACAGGACACGCCGTTGCTGCTGCTGGATGAGCCGACCGCCGCGCTGGATCTGCGCCATCAGGAGCGCACGCTGCGCAGTGTGCGCGCCTGTGCCGAAGCCGGTGCGTGCGTGATCGTGGTGCTGCACGACCTCAATCTGGCCGCCGGCTACGCCGACCGCATCGTGCTGCTGGAGCAGGGCAGGGTGGCGGCCGATGGCACGCCGCTGCAGGTGCTGACCGAAGACAACCTGCAGCGGGTTTACCAGCAGGATGTGGTGGTGCTGGAGCATCCGCGGCGCGGGGTGCCGCTGGTAGTGGTGACATAGGCCGGATCTGCCGCCGTCGCCGCGTATCATGTCCGGCCGGTATTCCCTCAATGGACTGATGCAATGATCTGTAGCATTTCGCGCGGCACTGTGCTGGCCGTGTTGGCTGGCTTCGCAGGCGCTGCGACTGCGGCTTCCACCTCACCGGTTTCGCTGACCGATGCAGCGGAGAATGCCTCGCTGATCGAGATCCGGCATTCCGCTGGCGCGGGCTCCCCTGTTGCGTCCATCCGGACGCAGTACTTCGCCAACGAGGAAATGTCCGTGAGCTGGGACGACCAGCAGGTGCTGGTGCTTTGCAAGGAGGCGGCGTACCTGCAGATTCCCCCTGCCAAGCTCAAGGCCGCTGCGTTGAGCACCGAGCAGCGGCAGATGATCGTCTACCAGGCGCTGATGTCCGGCCTGGGCGCCGTCGCGGGCGTAGTCGGCCCGGCGGGCGAGGTGGTGGCGGTGGCGGATGACGGAAGCGAGACCCGCAGCGTTGGCGAAAACCCTTGGGCGTACGGTATCGAGCGCTACGACGTCACCACCCAGCGCATGCCGGGCGGCGCGCTGCGCGTGCATTCCCGCAAGACCGCGACCGTGAACACGACGCCCCCGGCGAGCCCGGACGACACGTTCAGCACCGAGGATGACCAGGCGGCACGCCTGTCCGAACTGGCCCCGGTCGGTAGCTGGACCGAGCTGGTGATCCATGGCGGCCCACGGCTGCCGCACATGGACCCGGCGACGTCGCTGAAGGGGTGGATGTCGATGGGTGATGACCAGGCGGCGACCGTGGCCGAGGCGCGCACGCTGCACGGCTGCAAGTAAAGGCTGAGAGGGGTCAGATCCCTTTGCCGTCGCAAAGGGATCCGACCCTGATGCCCGCCGGCCTCATCGTTCCATCTGTGTGTGCAATATTCACTTGCGCACCAGATTGGCAGGTCTACAATGCGCCCCATGAACCGGATGCCGCTCCTGAAGTTTTTCACCCTGACCCGCGCAAGCGCGGAACGGGCGTGTCTGCCTGGAGCCCCACGAGGCCGTTGAAGCGGCCATCGCTGGACCTTCGACAGAGCGCCCCCCGGGGCGCTCTTTTCGTTTCTGTTTCTTGTGAGTCGACTGACAGTCGACGCTACCCAGTACTGCAAAGGAGAACGTGCCATGCACCAGATCGCCGAGACCGAACGCTAGCCGCGCACCCTGTCGCCAACCGGGGGGGCGCGGCCCCCGAAGTTGGCTTTGCAGGAACCTTTCTCATGAACACCCAAGTCCTTTCCCGCCGTCGCAACCTTGGCATCATTGCCCACATCGACGCCGGCAAGACCACGCTGACCGAACGCCTGCTGTGGAAAAGCGGCGAGATCCACCGCGTCGGCGAAGTACACGACGGCAACGCGACCACCGACTTCTCGGCGATCGAGCGCGAACGTGGCATCACCATTGGCGCGGCCGCCGTGCAGGCGCAGTGGGCGCCGCGCGACCTGCCGCCGCATCGGCTGACCCTGATCGACACCCCTGGCCACATCGACTTCGCCATCGAGGTCGAGCGTTCGCTGCGGGTGCTCGACGGCGCCGTGGCCGTGTTCTCGGCCGTGGACGGCGTGCAGCCGCAGTCCGAGACGGTGTGGCGCCAGGCGCGTCGCCATCGCGTGCCGCTGATCGCTTTCGTCAACAAGATGGACCGCGTCGGCGCTTCATTCGAGCGCGTGCTGGAGCAGCTGCAGGACAAACTGCGGGCGCGGCCGTGGGCGCTGGGCGTGCCGTTGGGCAGCGAAAGTGGCTTCCACGGCTGGGTCGATCTGGTCGATGAGCGCGTGCTGCAGTGGCAGGATGGTGCCGCAACCACGGTGACCCCGTGGGACCAAGCGGCGCGGGCCCAGTGGCAAGCCCAACGCGATGCGCTGGTCGAGGCCGTGGCCGATCACGATGAGCAACTGGCCGATGCCTGGCTGGAAGGTCGCGTGATCGATGCCGGGCAGCTGCGCGCGGCGATCCGCCGGGCGACGCTGGCGGGTGCGGGCGTGCCCGTGCTGGCCGGTGCTGCGTTCAAGGACAAGGGTATCGAGACGCTGCTGGACGCCGTGGTCGATTACCTGCCGTCGCCGCTGGATCGCCCTGCCGTCAGCGCCGAAAGCGATGAGGGCGAGGTCGTGCTGCCGCCGGACCCGGACGGTCCGCTGGCCGGCCTGCTGTTCAAGATCACCCACCAGCAGCACGGCGCGTTGAGCTTCGTGCGGCTTTACTCGGGCACCTTGAAGGTGGGCGATGCGGTGGCCAGTTCGCAGCATCCGCAGGGGCGGCGTGTCAGTCGCCTGGTGCGGGTGCAGGCCGACCAGACCCACGACATCGAACAGGCCGTGGCCGGTGACATCGTTGCAGTGCTGGGCTGGAAGGATGCGGTCAGTGGTGAAACGCTGAGCGGTCGTGCGCAGCCGCTGCGCCTGGAGAACATCCAGGCACAGGCACCGGTGCTGGCGTGGCGGTTGGAGCCGGCGCGTGCGGCCGACCTGATCCGGATGGCACAGGGTTTGGCCAGCCTGGCCCAGGAAGATCCGTCGTTCCGCGTCGAGACCGATCGCGACACGGCGGAGACCCTGGTCTGGGGCATGGGCGAACTGCACCTGGAGGTGATGGTCGAGCGCCTGCGCAGCGAATGGAAGGTCGACGTAGGCGTAGGTGCGCCGCGCGTGGCCTACCAGGAGACGCCGATGCGTGCGATGACCGGCGTCGTCGGGCGGCTGGTCAAGCAGACCGGCGGCCAGGGCCAGTTCGCGCACGTGGTGCTGGATGTATCGCCGCGCGAGGACGACCAGGTCGTATTCAACGACCGCATCGTCGGTGGCGTGGTGCCGCGCAGCTTCATCGCGGCGGTGGAGAAGGGCGTGCGTGCTGCGCTGTCGGAAGGCCCCCAGGGCCATCCGGTGGTCGGCATCGAGGTCAGTCTTGTCGATGGCCAGACCCATGCCAAGGACTCCTCGGAGATGGCGTTCCATCGCGCAGGCGCCGAGGCGATCAAGGCGGCGCTGGCCGAAGGCGGCACGCAGCTGCTGGAGCCGGTGATGGCGGTGACGGTGCATTCGCCGTCAGCGTCGGTGGGTGATGTGGTCGGCGACCTCAACCGCCGCCATGGTCGCATTGCCCGCATCGACGATCAGGATGGTCGCGCCGAGGTCAGTGGCTTCGCACCGCTGGCGCAGCTGGTGGGCTATACCACCTCGCTGCGTTCGCTCAGCCAGGGGCGGGCCAGCAGCGAGGCGCACCTGCATGGCTACGAGCCGGTGCGCGCTGCATGAAGAAGGTGAGGGGAGCCCGTTCGCGGGCTCCCTTTTTTGTGGGTTCGGGTTTCCGCATCCATGCATGGCGTGGATCTACCGGGTGACCGGGTCGCGAGCTCTGCACTAGATCCACGCCATGCGTGGATGGGGCCCTGCGATGCGTTTTTTTGCATTGCGATGCAACAAAACTGCAGAAAAAGCTGGATTAAAGTGATGCCTCACGATAAATTGCGCACCCCCCGTTGCTCGCCGCCGCCCGCACCCTTCTCATGCGTGATGACAAAGACCCCGGAACCCTGGAGCTGACCCTGCCGCGCAAGCGCGGTCGTCCGCCCAAGTTCGGGTATGCGATGAGCGATGCGCAGCGGGCCGCACGCTATCGTGCGCGCCGGGCAGGGCAGGCCAACCACGCCGATGTGCGCTCCTGCAGCGACATGGTGCTGCTGGACAAGATCCGTGCAGCGGTGAGCGCGCGCGACACCGAACTGGCCGGATTCCTGGTCCACGTGCTCTGGCAGCGCTACCCCCTGCAGCTGAAATAGTTCGCTGGCGGGGTGGCCGTTGTCATCGAGCTTGTTGATAATGCGGGATTCAGGTTGTTCCCGCTGGCGTGCCCGGGATGGCAGGCGCGCATGATCGAACGGTTCCCAAGATGACCACCACCAGCGACACCACCACCGAAGCGGCGCCGAGCGGCGCTCCCCTGTTCTATACCCGTCCGGTGCCGCTGCAGGCCGATGTGCACGCCGATCTGCGCATCCTGCCGGGCAAGCTCGAGTTCGCCGCCGGCAACAACGCCATTCCGCTGGTGCTGGGCGAGTTCTCGCTGGCGCTGCATCATTTCCCGATCCTGTTCGCCGGCCCCGGTGCGGTTCCGATGGCTGCCGTCGGCGTGTCCGACCAGAACCTGTTCATCAAGGACGGCCTGTGGGAAGACGAGGCCTATATTCCGGCCTACCTGCGCCGCCACCCCTTCATCTTCATCGACACCGGCGCGGAGAATGACTTCCTGCTGGGCATCGACGAAGAAAGCCCGCGCGTGGTCAAGGGCGGCGAGGAAGGCCAGCCGCTGTTCGTTGACGGCAAGGCCACCGAAATGGTGCAGCAGGCGCTGGAGTTCTGCGGCCGGTACACCCGCGAGCACGAACAGACCCTGGCCTTCTCCAAGGCCCTGACCGACAACGGCCTGCTGGTCGAGCGCAACGCCACCGTGCGTACCCCGGATGGCCGCGAGTTCAACCTCAATGGCTTCCTGGTGGTGGACGTCGAGAAGTTCGTTGCGCTGCCGGAAGCCACCGTGGTCGATTGGCACCGCAGCGGCTGGCTGGCACTGATCCACCAGCACCTGATGTCGCTGGGTCGCTTCAATGACCTGACCCGTCGCCAGGTCGAGCGCCTGGCCGCCTGATCAAGGCATTGGCAGGGTTCCCGCTGGGCGGGAGCCCTGTCCGGCCTTCAGCACGTCCAGCAGGCGCCGCGCATCGGCCCAGTCCGGCGCGGCGTCATGCGCCAGGTCGACCAGCTCCGCCGCGATGGCCGCATGCTCGCATTGGCCCAGCATCTGCAGCGTGCCCTGCAATCGGTGCGCGTGATGGCCCAGTGCCGATGCATCCGCTCGATCAATAACCCGCTCCATGTTGCCGAGCTCATCGTGGATGTCGGCGATGTAGGCCGCGTCCATGTCAATCGTCTGCGCGGCTGCGCCCAGGCCCTCTGGTCGCGCAATGCCGAGCGCAGGCAGCAGCTGGGCGGCGCGCAGCGGCTTGGCCAGCACCGCGTCGAAGCCCGAGCGGTGGCAGCGTGCGCGATGACGCCGTCCGGTGCGGGCAGACAATGCGATCAGGCGAACGGTGCGCCCGGCAGACCCGCGTAGCTCGCGCGCCAGCACGTGACCATCGGCGCCAGGCAACCCAATGTCGATCAGAGCAACGGAGCGGGGCTGTCGTGCCTGTTCGGCCAGGGCACTGGCCGCATCTTTCACGGCGCACACCTCTGCGCCCCAGCGCCGCAGCTGTTCGGCGATCACGTGGCGATTGAGCTCGTGGTCCTCGACCAGCAGCAGGTGCAGTCCGGCCAGTGGCGTATCGCCCACGGGCATGTCCTGGGCATCCACGCCGGTGCCAGCCGGGCACACCGGCAGGCGCAGGATGAAGCGACTGCCACGGCCCAGCACGCTGTGCACGGTGAGGTCGCCGCCCATTGCGCGGGCCAGCTCGCGCGCGATGGAAAGCCCCAGCCCACTTCCGCCACGCCGCTGTCCGCTGCTGCCTTGCTGGAAAGGCTGGAACAGGGTGGCTACCTGCGCCGGCGCGATGCCGATGCCGCTGTCGATCACCTCCAGCAGCAGCGCCCGCGGACGCGCCGCCGGCATCAGTTGCAGGCGCAGCTCGATTCGGCCGGAATCGCTGAACTTCACTGCGTTCGCCAATAGATTGCTGGCAATCTGGCGTAGCGCATCGGCGTCCACCAGGATGTTCGACGGGGATGCGCCCTGGGCATCGAGATGCAGCTGCAGGCCTTTCCGCTGGGCCTGTGGCCGGATTGCCTCCAGAGCCTGCCGGCACAGCTGGGTTGCATCGCAGGGTTGCGCATGCGGCTTGAAAGCGCCGCTCGCAAGGCGCGAAAAATCCAGTGCGCGATTCAACAGGCTGCGCAGGGATTGGCTGGCGCTGCTGGCAGCGGCGAGCAGGTCACGCTCGCCCTTGGGCAATGTCGATTGCCCCAGCAGCTCGATCGAGGTCAGCACGGCCTGCGCCGAGTTGCGCATCTCGTGGCTGATCACGCCGATGGCATGCGCGCTGCTTCGGTCACCGCGCGCCCGCAGGTGGCGCATTGCGAGCCACAGCAGCGGCAGGGCAATCAGCAGTGGGGCCAGCAGCAGCCACCCGCGCGGGGGCGACGCCTGCATCCAGTCCAGTGCATTCCCGGCCGCGGCAGGCAGGGTCTGGCCTGCCCATAGGTGGAGCAGGCCTGCGTGCTCTTCCAGTGTGATCTCCCGCAATGCCTGTTCGATGCGCCCAAGCAGTTGCTGGTCTTCCCGGCGAACCAGCAGGTAAAGGTCGGTGGAGAAACCGCTATCGAACGGCTGCAGGCGCAGGCTGCCATTGAAATGGCGTCGAACCAGGGGGCGCAGCGTGGGCTCCAGGCCAATCGCCACGTCCGCCAGGCCGGCTTCGACTGCCGCCAGTGCTGCATGCCGGTCTGGCAGCTGCCGCAGCCGGACCTGCGGGTGATGCGCGTGCAGCCAGCTGGCGTAGGGCCCGCCTTCAACGACGGCGATGACCCGGCCGTCGAGTTCGCGCATCTCCCGTGGCAGCCACTCGCCGGCGCGTCCGGCCAACAGGGTGGCGCCGCCACGGAACGGGGTGGACGCGGCAAGGCCGGGGCAGGGCAGCGCCTGGTGCCTTGCGCCGCCAAACACCATGACCAGGTCAGCCTCGTGATGGCATACAGCGAGGATCGATGCGGCGGTTGTCGGGTAGGGGTGTTCCAGGAAACGGAATTGGGCGTGCCGCGCCACCAGGTTGGCATAGCCATGGGCGAGCGTTGGCGGTGATGACGGATCGGCCAGGGCCGCGGGCAGGGGGCGCAGGGAGGGAGTCGTGGCGACCCGTACAGTGCTGCCCGGCAGCCAGCGTGGCGAGCGGATATCTTCGGCCGAGGCAGCCGGCAGGAGAAGGAGCGCCAGCAGCCCCGTGGACAGGAAGCGGCGGCGCAACGGCGGCTGGCGCCTCACGGTGTCTCCAGTCGTTCGCGCAGTGCGTAGATTTCCACGTCGCTGCGCAATCCCAGCTTGCGCAGCACAGCAACCTTCTGCGTGCTGACAGTCTTGATGCTGCGGTGCCGCCGCAATGCGATCTCGGAGACCGTCAAGCCTTCCAGCAGCAGGCCCAGCACTTCGCGCTCGTTGCGGCTGAGCTCGCCGCGGTCGCCGGCCAGCCTGACGTCCGGTGGAACCCGGGTCAGGCCCTGGGAAACACGTACGATGGCGTCGGACAATGCAGCAAGCGGTTCGGCCTTGCTGACGAATCCGTTGAGTCCGGCATCGATCAGGCTGTTGAGGTTGGTGGTGGGGCAGAGCGTGGCGAAGGCCAGCAATGGCGTGCGCGGGAATTCCCGGCGCAGCAGCGCAACCAGCTCGAGGCTACCCAGGTCGTCACGGGCAAGCGTGAGATCGATGATGGCCACATCCACTGGTGTGCGTTGCAGGCTGCAGAGCAGTTCGTTGCTGCAACCGTGGCTGGCGACGATGTCGAAGCGGAGATCGCCTGACAGGTGCAGGGCGGTGCCGCGACGGACGACTTCGTGATCGTCCAGGAGCGCCAGGCGAAGCCGACGCGGTGCAGGAAATCCATTCATGCGCGGGAGGTGGTCGGCGCCCATGGGCGTGGCCGCCATTCTGGCGCCGCTGTCGCGTCGAACATCGAATTCGTTGCGTTTTTACGACTATTCCTAAAGATCGATGGATGCAGTTGATCGGCCGGGGCTTACGCATTCGTGACGTAAATGGATGGGGTGCTGCAGGCGTCCCGTCGTGGCTGCCGGAACCATTAATGTGACGCGTCACGCCGGCGTGGCCCTGCGCCCCTGACCTGACTGGTTGACGCCGTCAGGGCAGGGCAGGGCTATCGAGTCTGCACGCGGGGGATCGACATGCGACCCAGGAACTGCGCCGGGGTGATGCGGGGCAACTGTTTGGCATGGGCGTCTGAGAAGTGGCGCAGGCCGCCCCAGAGTGCGGTGTCTCCGATCAGGAAGCAGCGGTGCTGGGCACGGGTGACGGCGACGTTGAGCAGATTGGGCTTGCTGGAGGCCCAGTGCGCCGCGCCCACCGTGTCCGTGTCGCAGCCCAGGACCATCCAGACAATGCTCTCCTCCTTGCCCTGGAAGGTGTGCACGGTGCCGACGCGCTCCCTGCACCACGTGCGCAGTTCGGTGGTGCGTGGCGCCTGCGTGCCGGGTGGGGCATCCGGGCCAAGCCAAGCGTCCTGGCTCCGCAGTCGCTCGAGCAGGGCATTCTTGATGCGCTTGAAGGGCGAAATGATGTAGACCGGGGGAAGGCTTCCGGTGCTGTGATAGAGCGCGGCCAACGCCTGCTGCACCAGGTCGATCTGGCACGGCACGACCTGCTTGTCGCTGGTGCGGCCGGGGGCGTGTACCCAGGCGCTGCTGCCGATGTCCAGGCTGTCGGCGGGTGGCCGCGCCGCACTGGGTTCCCAGGGGTTGGAGAAGATCATCTTCCCCTCGTAGGCAATCGTGTTGGCAATGGAGAACATCGGTTCGACGCAGCGACGATGCACGCGCAGCGGACTGCCGATCCAGAGCGGCGAGCCGCCCGACTCCATGCGGGCACCGAGCGGGTTGGCCTCGTCGGCCAGTACCTGTACGGAGGTCTTGTCGGGCGAGACGTTCACGCCTGCAGGCAGTGCGCTGGTTCGGCCCAGCGCCTGCAGCAGCTTGACCGGCACGGTGAACACCGGCTCGATCTGCAGCGGATCACCCACCACGACCGCGCGCCTGGAGCGCAGCAGTGCACCGACTGCCGCCTGCGGCACGGCCTGGCCAGCTTCATCGATGAACAGCCAGCCGATCGAGTCCGGCCCCAGGTGGCGGAACTGGCGTGCGACCGAGGCGAACGTGCTGGAGACAACCGGCACGATCATGAACAGGCTCTGCCAGATGGCCAGCGCATCGCGTGGCTCCTGCAGCCGCTTGCCACTCAGCAGGTGGCACAGTGCAATGACGTTCTGGGCGAAGCCGCCGCCCTTCTGCACCACTTCGTGCAGCCAGGCCTGGTGAAGCTGCAGTGCCGCCACGAAGAGGTTGGCGCGCTGCTCGTTGAGCTGCTCGCTGTTCCAGACTCCCTTGATCTGCCAGTCCTGATCTTCCAGTTCGGCCGCGTTGGCGGGATGGGACGCGGTGCCGAATTCGGCTTTCAGTTGTTCGAGCTGTTGCGTCATTCCAGCCCATTGCTGCGCCCGTGCCTGCGCGGCGGCCGATGCCTCGGCCAGGGTGCTCGCGGTTCGGCCCAGGTGCTGTTGCGCCGTATCACATTGCGTCCCGAGTTCGAGCCCGCGCTGGGTCCATCGGTGTTGATGATCTGCGTTCTGCACCATTGCGGCCGCATGGCTGTGCGCGCGCTGCCGGTCAAAGATGCGGGCCCACCAGCCAGGCTTCTCTTCCTTGAGCAGGATGCGTTGCGCCTTGAGCAGGGCGAGCTGTTCATCGGATCTGCTGCGCTGGCCCTCGAGTGCACGGCACTGCTGTGCAGCTTCCTCATGCGCGCGCTGTGCATCGCGAAGCTGAGAAGTCGTTTGCCGGCAGAAGCTCTCCTCATCGTTGCCGCTGATTTCACGGCTGAGCGAGGCAAGCCGATCCAGCTTTTCGACCAGGCCATTGACGATCGCATCGGCCTTGCCGAATTCCTGCCTGGCCTGCTGGAAGCTCATGGCTGCTGGGTTGTCCCGCCACTCCCAGAGCGACTGGTGGCGGGCGCGGTCGTAGCCCTTCGGGGTTTTGCCATCTTTTGGGGCGCTCCTGCTGATGGCCCGCACAAGTGCCTCGCGGTTGGCCTTCCTGCCCAGCGCGCAGCTGATCAACCCCCAGGCATCGCTGTCTGCCGCCGGTCGTTCATAGGCGCCCCTGCCGTTCCATTCGAGCAGGTTGCGGGCCAGTGGCCGCAGGTAGTCGAAGGTCACGTCCCCTGTGCTGTTGCGCCAGCGCGACCCTCCGGGCTTGCCCAGTGACCGGCGCTTCGGCAGGTCACGCGAAATATTCTCCACGGCGGCATTGTTCGACGATGCGACCACCATCTCGAAGCCGGTCAGGTCGGCCTTCAGTGGCGAGACCCTGCACGGCTTCTCACCTTCGAAGTTCACTTCGCGGGCTGGGCCGAGCGCACCGGCTGGCGTCGCGTACTGTGACAATGCACGTGCACGCCGCACGATGTTCTCAGCGAAGACCTCACGCAACAGCGTGGTCTTTCCGGTTCCGGGCGGGCCATTGACCGAGAAGATGCCTGAATCGCGCACCTGCTCGAAGATGCTGTTCACAGCGAACTGCTGCATCAGGCTCATCGTGTGTGCAGGATCGCCGGGCCAGTGGCCCCGATTGATGTGGCGCGGGCGCAGCCGGTCGGCAATCAGTACATGGCCTTCTGGGGTGTAAAGGTCTTCGCGTCGGCTTTCAGGCAATGGGCTCAGATAGGCGCGTAGCGGCGCACTGGCCTTGCCCTGGTCGAGTGCGCCGATGGCCCGCGCGATATCCTCGACGAAGAAACTGTTGAGGATGCTGATCTCCGCGTCCTCTTCGGGCTGGGCCTCGTCGTCCTCGGCGTCGTCCGCTTCCGCCGTTGACTCGTTGTCGGGCCCTGGGGGTGTGGCTTTTGGTGCTTGTTCCGGCTTCGGCTTGTCTTCAACGCTTTTCGCCCGGATGACCAGCAGCGGAGCGGACGCGTCGCCCGCGGAAGGGTCATGACCCGACCAGTTGCACAGGATGTCGAGCAGGCGCAACAGGTCGTCGGGGCTGCAGGGCGTTGGGCCCTCACCCTGTCCGGCGGGGGTGGCAGCGGCGCTGCGGAACGTTGCTACGTCGCGCTTGAGTGCTTCAAGGCTTGCCTGGAAGGCGTCGAAGTCCAGGCCCTGCAAGCCACGCCTGGAGATCGTGCCCAGTGCCCACGGAACGGTCGATACCGAGATTTCACCCAGCTGCAGCACGCCCTCGGCGCTTGCCCGCAGGCTGGCCGCGCAGGTCAGGCCTTCCAGTTCGGCCCGTTCGTCCTGTTCCAGCGACTCGTCTCCGCTTGGCGTCTCAGCCAGTACCCGCTGGGTGATATCGGCCAGCTGGGCTTTGTCGAATATGCCGAGGTAGACATCGAATCCGCTCAGCCTGCGACCGAATGGCAGGGGTGGGGACCACAGATCCTTCGGGTCCAATCGCTCGAGCTGATCCCTGGACAGCTGCCGTACGCTCCAGTCCGCGTCCTTCGACTCAAGGACCTGGCCCTGCAGATCGTAGGGGATGAAGAACTCAACCCTGTGCCAGAAGCTGAGGATCGCGCGATGACTGGCCTGCAACGCGTTGCGTCGTTCTTCCTTCAACTGCCTGTTCCTTCCATTGTGAAATCGGCCACGACCGGAATGCACCCTTCGTCGGCCATTGTGGCCGGCGCGCACAGCCCTGCATTAGCCATTAGCGGCCGCCGCGGTCCAGTCTTGAGTGTTCGCGACCCCGGCGCCAGCTACTGCAGGCAGGGCAGGGGCGGCGCCGCTGTCTGTACGCACGGGTCCGGCAGCGGCTGCGCGCGTGCCGGATGAACGATGCGGCAGCGGTGATGAATGCGACATCCGGCGCAAGCAGATGTCGACACGCCCTGCCGTCAGCAGGTGCTGCGTGGGGATGACCGATGGCTCAGCGCACCGACTGCGGCACGCGCCTCAGCTTTGCGGTGTCGTAACCCATGGCCGCGATGCGCTGCACGGCCTGCTGGTAGTCGCTCTCGGACACCTGTGGCGTGCGTGCCATGTACCACACGTAGTCGCGCTTGCTGCGCGCGACGATGGTCTGGCCGTAGTCATCGCGCAGCCAGGCAATCACATACTCGGCCTGGATCGGCCAGATGAACTGCATGCCCCAGATGGCGCCGTTGCCGTCCTTCTCGACCCGTCCAACAGGGTGCATCGACTTCTGGGGGGCGTCGAAGCTGCCCTTGCGATAGGTGAACGTGGTCTGGATGCGCCCGTCGGGCTTCAATGCGTAGCTCTCCACCGCGTCGAAAGCTTCGCGCTCCGGCCATGAGGGGATGTGGGCGATCACATACCAGTCACCCATGAAACGTGGCACGTCCACTGAGGGCGGGCGGGGCAGGGGACGGGTATCGGTGGAACTGCAGCCGGAACCAAACAGGCTCAATGCCAGCAGGGGAAGCAGCGAGCGCATGCGCATGTCACACCTCAACGGGGGCGGAACAGATAGTGGGCGACCAGCCACTGCTGGCCGTCGTCGTAGCCGAACAGCTCGGCGCATGCCATCCAGAACATGCGCCAGCGCTGCCACCAGATCTTCGCGGCGGCCTGGCCGTAGGTCGCGACCAGCACCGGCATCACCGCCTCGCGTGCTGCATCCTGGTTGGCCAGCCAGTGGTCGGCCGTGCGCTGGTAGTGGGTGCCGTCCAGCAACCAGCGCTGGTCAAGCCGCAGGTCGCGCTGGAAATGCAGCAGCGTGTCGGCCGCCGGCATCAGGCCACCAGTGAAGAAATGGCGGCCCATCCAGTTGTCGCCGCCCTCGGTCTCGAACGGGTACATCAGCGTGCGGTGGGCGAAGATGTGCACGAACAGCGCGCCGTCGGGCTTCAGCCACTGGCTGATGCGCGCCAGCAGGCGCTCGTAGTTGCGCACATGCTCGAACATTTCCACCGAGACGCAGCGGTCGAAGCGTGCGGTTGGCAGCTCGAGCTGGTTGACGTCGCGGGTGATCACCTCGACGTTGTGCAGCCCCCGGGCCTGGCACTGCGCCATGATGTGCTGGCGCTGGCTGTGCGAATTGGACACGGCGGTGATCGCGGCGGTGGGATAGCGCTCGGCCATCCACAGGGTCAGCGAACCCCAGCCGCAGCCCAGTTCGAGGATCTGCTGGCCATCGGCCAGTCCGGCGCGCTGGCCGTACAGCTCCAGCATGGCGTCCTCCGCCTGGTCCAGCGTTTCGCGCCCGGTGGGGTAGTAGCAGCTGCTGTACTTCAGGCGCCTGCCCAGGCAGGCCTGGAAGAAGGCCGCCGGAACCTCATAGTGCTGGCGGTTGGCCGCGTCGGTATGCAGCGCGAGCGGGCTGTCGGCCAGCTCGGCGATGCGACGGCCGAAGCGTGCGGACTGTGCTTCGATACCGCCCAGCATTTCCTCGTGCAGGCGTTGCGCGCACAGGCGACGGATGCCGGCGCGCAGCGCGGCATCGGGAACCAGGCCGCGTTCGGCCCAGGCGATCAGCCCGGTTTCCGCGTCGTCGGCCGGGGTCAGTGACGGAATCGCGCTCATGCGGAATGCTCCTTGGAAGGACGAGGGAACCAGGGGAAGAACATCGGCGTACTGCGCTGGTAGGCGCGGTAATCGTCGCCGCGGCTGCGCAGCGCCTGCTTTTCGGTGAACGGAATGCCGCTCAGGTAGCGCAGGAACACATACATCAGCAGCGGGCCGGACCACGCCAGCCACCACAGCGGCGAGCCGACCGCGAGCAGGACATAGCTGAACCAGTGCAGCCACTCGAAGAAGTAGTTGGGGTGGCGGGAGTAACGCCAGAGCCCGGCGCGGCAGGTGCGACCCTGGTTTGCCGGATTCGCGCGGAACCGGGCCAGCTGATGGTCGGCCAGGCTCTCGCCGCCGACGCTCAGCAGCCAGACGAGTGCGGCGGCCACGACCCACAACGTCATGCTGGTCTGTGGATTGGCAGCCACCGCGACGAAGGGCAGGGCGAACAGCACGACCAGCAGTGCCTGGGCCATGAAGAAGCCGAAGATCTTGGCTTGATGCCCTTGCCAGTAATCGCGCAGATAACGGTAGCGACCGTCTTCCTGTTCGTGGCGGACCCGATGCCACAGGTGCAGTGCCAGTCGGCTGCCCCACAGGCCACCGAGCACGCCCAGTGCAATGCGTGGCGCCGCCGCACCATCGCCGAGCCACGCCAGCAACAGGGCCGAAGCACCCACGCCCTTGGCCCAGAGCACATCGACCACGCCGATGTTGCGGTGGCGCCGCTGCCAGGCCCAGCCCCAGCTCATCACAAGCACGGCATACAGCAGTACCCACACCAGATTGATCATGACGGCGCTCCGGCCAAGGGCGGTGGAATGGTGCGGGAGCCGCGACGAGCGGCCATGCACAGCAGCGAAAGCGCGATGCTCCAGCCCACCCCCAGGACCAGCAGGCCCTGCCACAGCGGCGCAGTGAATCGAACCGCATCGAAACCGCGCGCTGCGGAGAGATAGGCCAGCGGGGCCAGCAGCAGGCCGAACGCGGCTGGCAGGGCAGGGTGGCGCAGCAGGAAGCGCGTCGAAGTGGTCAGCGTCATCGCAAACGCGGCCCACAACGCCATGATCCAAAGGGGTGGCGTCCAGCCCAGCGGGGCCGCGGCGTAGCGCACGGTGCCGCTGGCGGCGGCACTGGCGTCGACCAGCCACGCGCAGGCCATCGCCAACAGCATCAGCCGAAGATCCAGCCGAGGTTGCGGCGAGGTCAGCAGCTGGCTGCCGATGTAGAGCGACGCTGCCAGCAGCGCCGGCCATTGCCAGCCGCGCCCGGCGCCGGCCACGGCGCACAGCCAGACCAGCTGGTTGCCAAGCAGATTGGCCCAGAACCGGCGCACCTCAGCCGCCTTGACCCGATGCGCCAGCGGGACGATGCCCGGGGCGCGCCAGCAGCAGATGCGAAACGCCGATCGAACGCTCCAGGAAGCCGCCCTCGCAATAGGCCAGGTAGAACTCCCACATCCGGCAGAAGCGCGTATCAAAGCCCTGTGCCTGCACAGCGGGCAGCTGGGCAAGGAAGCGTTGGCGCCAGGCGCGCAGGGTCAGTGCGTAGGAGTGACCGAAATCCTGCTGGGCGACCAGCTGCAGGTCACTGGATCGGGTCTTGGCCGCCACCATCGCGTTGATCGACGGAATGAAGCTGCCCGGAAACACATAGCGCTTGATGTAGTCGACGCTGCGCCGTGCCTGCTCGTAGCGGTGATCTTCGATGGTGATGGCCTGCAGCAGGGCGACACCATCGGGCTTGAGCAGGCGCTGCAGCGTTGCCATGTAGGTGTCCAGGTATTCGGCGCCGATGGCTTCGATCATCTCGATCGATACCAGCTTGTCGAACTGGCCCTGCAGGTCGCGGTAGTCCTGCATCAACAGCGTGACCTTGTCCTGCAGCCCGGCTACGCGGACGCGCTCGCTGGCCAGTGCATGCTGCTCGGCGGAGATCGTGGTGGTGGTGACGTGGCAGCCGTAGTGCTGCGCCGCGTGCAGCGCAAAACCACCCCAGCCGGTACCGATCTCCACCACGCGGTCGCCCGGCTTGAGCTGCAGCTGCTGGCAGATGCGGTCCAGCTTGCGCCGCGAGGCGGATTCCAGCGACTCGCCCTCTTCGGCGAACAGGGCCGAGGAGTACATCAGGTCCGGTGACAGGAACAGGGCGAAGAAGTCGTTGCCGAGGTCGTAGTGCGCGGCGATGTTGCGGCGGCTGCCTTCGCGGCTGTTGCGGCGCAGGCGGTTCCAGCCGCGCAGCAGCCAGCCTCCCACGCGCGCCGGGCCGTGTTCCATGCTGTCGAGCAGATCGCGGTTGCGCACCAGCAGCCGTATCAGGGCGACCAGGTCGTCACAGCGCCATTCGCCATGGATGTAGCTTTCGCCGGCGCCAACGCTGCCCTGGGCCGCCACCTTGCGATAGAACGCCGGGTCCTCGATGGTGACGGTGACATGCAGCTCACCGCGGGCATCGCCCAACCAGACTTCGCCCAGCGCGTCGCGCACGCACAGGCGGCCGTCGCGCATCGGGGCGAGCTGGGCCAGCAGGCGGCGGCGCAGGAAGGCATCCAATGCGCCGGGGCGCGGCAGCGCGACCGAAGGAATCATCGAATTCATCGCGGTTTCTCGGCAAGGGTAGGGTGGTCGTGTACGGGATTGCGTTTCAGCCACAGCCGCAACGCATGCCAGTGGATGGCGGCCACCACCTGGGTGGTCATCAGTGGATAGCAGGCCAGGACGCGGGCCAGCCCGCGGCCATCCAGGGGGTGTCGTTGCATGACCTGGGTGGCATCAAACTGGCGCGCGCCGTCGCGCCAGACCTGCATGTGCACGCGCAGGTCCTCATCAGGGCAGTTGAACCGCCAGTCGTAATGACAATCCATCGGCATGAAGGGCGAGACATGGAAGCATTTGTCGAACCGCCAGCGCAGCGAGGTGCCTTCCTGCGTGGCCGTTGCGACCGGCAGCACGTAGGCGTGACGTTCCTTCCAGGGTGTGTTGGTGATCTCGGCGACGATGCAGTCCAGCGTGCTGCCATCGGCCCGGTAGCAGTAGTAGAAGCTGACCGGGTTGAACACGTGACCGGCGAAGCGCAGATGGGTGAGCAGGCGGACCGGGCCGGTGGGCCGGTAGCCCAGGGTTGATGCAGCGTGGTCGCGCACTGCATCGGCCAAGGGCCGCGCGGGATCGCCGAAGTAATCGCTGCGACGGAACTCGGCCAGATTGCGGCGATTGATCGACCACAGCCAGCGCCCGGCGAACACGCTGTCGAGTTCATCCAGGTCGAGCAGCAGCTGTGCGATCGGATAGCGGAACGCATGCGGGTGTGGCAGGTGCCTGCGGTGCGCCACCTGCCCGAAGTAGAGCGCACTGGCGCTCATGCGGCCACCTCGCCGGGAGCCGCCATGACGTGGTGCGGTTCACAGGTGCGCAGTGCATCGACCACGCGGCGGGCGCTGCGGATGCCGTCCTCATGGAAGCCCCAGCCCCAATAGGCGCCTGCGAACCAGGTGTGGCGGCGGCCCTGCAGCTCGGCCCAGCGCTGTTGCGCGCGCACTGCGGCATGGTCGTGCACCGGGTGCGCATAATGCAGGGTGCGCAGCACCTTGCCCGGGTCGATTGCCTCGCTGCGGTTGAGCGTGACCACCAGGGGCGTGCTGCCGGGCAGGCCCTGCAGCTGGTTCATGCAGTAGCTGACCGTGCAGGGCGCGGCAGGGTCGCGGGGCACATGGGCATTCCATGCCGCCCACGCCTTGCGGTTGCGCGGCAGCAATGACGCGTCGGTGTGCAGCACCGCTTCGTTGGCCTGGTAGCGGATGGCGCCGAGCACGTCGCGTTCGATGGGGTCGGCGTCACGCAGCAGCGCCAGGGCCTGGTCGCTGTGGCAGGCCAGGATGACCTCATCGAAGCCTTCCACGCCGGCCGCGCTGTGCACGCGAGCGCCCCACGGCATGCGCTCGACCGACTGTACCGGGCACTCCAGCCGCTCATGCACCCGCCAGCGGGCGCGCAGGGCATCGACATAGCGGGCCGATCCACCGCTCACCACCCGCCACGGTGCACGCCCGGTCATCTGCAGCATCTGGTGGTTGGCCATGAACTGGGCCAGATAGCGCGCCGGGAAGTCCATCACCGTGGCCGTCGGGGACGACCACAGCGCGGAGGCCATCGGCAGCAGGTGCTCGTCGATGAAGGCATCGCCGTAGCGCTGGCTGCGCAGGTACTGCCCCAACGTTGGGCCCTCGTCTTCTGCCAGCAACAGGGGGGCATCGCGGTAGAACCGGCGCAGGTCGGCCAGCATGCCCCAGAACCGCGGCGACACCAGGTTGCGGCGCTGGCAGAACAGGCCATCCAGCGAGGTGGCGTTGTACTCCACGCCGCTGCGCTCGCTGTGCATCGAGAAGCTCATCGTGGTCGGCTGCGAGGCTACGCCCAGCTCGTCGAACAGTGCGGTCAGCAGCGGGTAGTGCTGGGGATTGAACACGATGAAGCCGGTGTCCACCGCCATGCGGACGCCATCCACCCGCACGTCGTGGGTGTGGGTATGGCCGCCCAGATAGTCGTTGGCCTCGAACAGCGTGACGTCGTGTTCGCCGTCCAGCCACCAGGCGCTGGCCAGTCCTGCAATGCCCGAACCGATGATCGCGATGCGCATCTCAGTACCTCGCCTTGGCCAGCACCCACTCGGGAATCGGCTTGAGCCCTTTGACCAGCCCAAGCGCCGCCATCGCGCGCAGTCCATACCAGGTCAGGTCCACTTCCCACCAGCGGAAGCCCTGGCGGACGGTGCCCGGGAAGAAGTGGTGGTTGTTGTGCCAGCCTTCGCCGAAGGTGAGCAGCGCCAGCCAGAGATTGTTGCGGCTGTCATCGCGGGTCTCGAAGCGGCGGCGGCCGAAGCGATGGGCCAGCGAATTGATGGTGACCGTGGCGTGGAACAGCACGATCGTGGAAATGAAGAAGCCCCACACCAGCAATTGCGAGCCGGAGGTATGCAAGCCTGGCGCCCAGCGCTCCAACCCGGCGCCCAGTGCATACAGCGCTGCAGCCAGCAGTACCGGCACAGCCGTATCGAAGCGGTCCAGCCAGCGCAGCTCCGGGTAGCGCGCCAGGTCGGGCACCCGCGACAGGTCGGTGGCAAAGGCCTCGCGGGTCAGGAACCAGCCCATGTGGCTGCGCCAGAAGCCGCCCTCACGGGGGGAGTGCGGGTCCAGCGGCTGGTCGGCGTGACGGTGGTGGTGGCGATGGTGGGCGGCCCACCACAGCGGCCCGCGCTGTACGCTGGAGGCGCCGATCACCGCGAACACGAACTGCACCGGCCGCGATGCCTGGAAGGTGCGATGCGAGAAGTAGCGGTGGTAGAACGCCGTGATGGCGAACATGCGCACCGCATAGAGTGCTGCAGCCACGATCACCGCTGTCCACGAGATGCCCACCCAGATCACTGCGATGCAGGCCAGGTGCATCAGCGCGAAGGGCACGGCGCGCACCCAGTCGATCCGCCCCGGCCGCTCGCCGGTGGCCTCTGCGGCGTTGCCGGTATCGAACCAGCGCTGCAGCGTGCGCAGCAGGCGCCAGCGTCGACGGGGGAGGGGCGCTACAGAGGCCATGGCGGATCTCGGCGGGTTTCGTGTCTTCCTCTACGCGGCAGAAGGCCCACTGGATGCGGAGCGCGGCAGGAAATTTAGATTTCACCTGGCCGTAACGGTGCAGCGATCTGTCAGCGGCCGCGCCCAGGCCTGCTGCCATTCGCTGGCGGGGCGACCAGCCGCTGCGGCGATGAAGCGCACCGTCACCTGTGGATAGGCACCGCGTTGATCGCGCAGGTTGCTGGTGCCACGGAACTCCAGCAGGCGCTGGTCAGCGCTGGCATATACCAGCGCAAGGCGTGGCGCGATGCCGCCGTACCAGGTGTCCAGGCTGACCTCGATCGACTGCGCATCGATCCCCTGCCAGCGCTGCGGGCCGATGCGCCTTACCTGTACCGGGAAGTAGCGCTGCCGCGCTGGAACCAGGAAGGGCAGGGTCACACGCTCGCCGCGCATGAGCGCCTGCCAATGCAGGCGCACCGCCGCGTCGAACCCTGCGTCGATGACCGCGCCGGTCGGCAGGTCGAGCTCGCGCTGCACCGGTGGGCTGCCGGCATCCTCCTTCCACGCGATCGAGACCCTGCCGCTGGCGGCCTCGACGTCGGCCTTCTGGCCGCTGCGCCGGTCCTCCAGGGTATAGCCGCGCGCCTGTGGGTCCGCGCTGGCCGGCAGGTGCTTGCGGGCGAAAGGCCGCCCGTCCGCGCATTGGTACAGCACCCAGCGCTCGGCACCCTCGGCCGCATCGCGTCGCCAGTGCACCTCGCGGTAGAGCAGGTCGCCGCGCGACGACGTTGCTACCCCCTCGCTTCGCAGCCAGGGCGCGGCCAGCGCGACATGGGGCAGGCACAGCAGCAGCCAGGCGGTACGCATCGCGTTCATCCGGGAAAGGAGGGCTGAGGTCATACGGCGGGGATGGGCGGTTGGATGCGTCTGCAGCGGCTGCATCCAATCACGGCCCCTGCGCGTACAGAGGACAGACCTTCACCCGCCCGCCGCGAACGCCGATGTACCCTGACGCCGCCAGCAACCCCCTCAACTTCGATACCGCACGCATCGTGTCCAGTTCCCAGCAGCCGAGCAGCGAGCCGACGAACTGGGCCGGTGACATGGACGGCGTGGCACGGCTTCGTGACCGCGACTGTTTCATGCGGATCTACGACTACTTCATGCCGCGGCTGTGCGTATACCTGCGGGGCCTGGGCGTGCCTGACGCAGTGGCCGAGGAACTGGCGCAGGAGAGCCTGCTGCGGCTATGGCTGCGCGCGGCCGATTTCGATCCCGCGCAGGGTGCGCTGAGCACGTGGCTGTATCGCATCGCCCGTAACCTGCACATTGACCGCATCCGCCGCGAGCGCAGCTGGATGCAGGTGCAGGCAGCCGTCGAGGACGCAGCAACCCTGGATGTGATCGAACGCAGCAGCGCCGAACAGTTTGCCGACCAGGCCCGGCTGCGCCAGCGCATCAACGAACTGCCCGCCGTGCAGGCGCGCTTGGTGCGCATGTCCTATTTCGAGGCCAAGAGCCACAGCGAGATCGCCGAGGCGATCGGCATGCCCTTGGGCACCGTCAAGTCGCATCTGCGGCGCGCGTTCCTGCAGCTGCAGGCCAAAGTGGGAGGTGCGCTGTGAACCCGCGCCACCACCTGCACGAATCGACGTTGATGAGCTATGCCGCAGGCGCGCTGCCCGCGCCACTGAGCGTGGTCGCTGGTACGCATCTGGAGCAGTGCCCGCACTGCCGCCAGCGCCTGCGCGAGGCCGAGGCGATCGGCTCGGTGCTGCTCGAGCAGACCCAGCCGCCCGCGCCTGATCCACGCCGCGAACAGCTGCGCGAGGCCATGCTGATGCAGCTGGCTGCGGAAATGCCGATTGCCATGGACCAGGCCGCGCGTCCCGTGCCGAAGGAGCGGCCCGAGGCCGACCCGGACCATCTGCCTGCCTCGCTGCACCCCTACTTCGGGGCATCGCTCAGTGGGTTGCGTTGGCGCTGGATGGCACCCGGCGTGCACTGCATCCGTGCCGAGCAGATGCCTTCGCTGATCATGCTGAAGATCGCCCCGGGCAAATGCCTGCCCATGCACAGCCATGGCCGCAGCGAGCTGACCCAGATCCTGCGCGGTTCCTACAACGATGCGCTGGGGCTGTTCGCACCCGGCGACGTGGCGGACCTGGATGAAGACGTGGAGCATCAGCCGGTGACCGCGCCGGGGGTGCCGTGCATCTGCGTGTCGGCGCTGGATGCACCGCTGGTGTTCAGCGGGTGGCTGGCGCGCAAGATCCAGCGGTTCGTGAAACTCTAGCGCGGCCCTGGCCATGGCTCAGGCACGGACATTTCGGATTCTCCTGACCGGCGCTGCAGGCCTGGTGGGGCAGGGCGTTGCCCTGGCCTGCCAGCGCTCGCCGCAGGTTGCCGGCTTGACCGCGCTGGTGCGGCGCCCGGGCAGCCTGCGCGGACCCGGCAGCGAACGGGTAGTCCCGGACTTCCTGCACATCGACGCGCAGCGTGATGAACTGGCCGGGTACGACGCATGCTTCTACTGTGCCGGTGCGCCACCGGTTGGCACTGCCGAGGCCGAGTACCGGCGCGTGACCCTGGACACCACACTGGCAGTGGCCCGCGCCTGGGCTGCGGTGAATCCGCAGGGGTCCTTCCTGTATGTCTCCGGCGCAGGCGCGGACCCGCAAAGCCGGCTGATGCCGCTGCGGGTGAAGGGCGAGACCGAGCGGGCGTTGCAGGCGCTGCCGCTGCGCGCGGTGATGCTGCGTCCGGGCGGGGTCCGGCCGGTGCCGGGGACAGGTACCCGGCATGCCCTGTTGAAACCCCTGTACTGGGGCGGCGCACCGTTGATGAAACTGGCCGGTGCGCTCGCGCCCTCGCTGATGACCAGCAACCTGGCGCTGGGCATGGCCATGATCGCCCTGGCCGGAAGAGAAAATCCGCCGGCCACGATCGAGTGCGCGGATATCAACCGGATCGCGGCAGGCATGCGCGATGCGTCCGCCTGACCTCAGCGCGGCGCAGCCTCCAGCGCGGTGCGCACTGCCAGCGCAAGGTCACTGCGGGTAAATGGCTTTGGCAGCAGGGCGGCTGCACGCCCCAGCGCGCCAACCGCATCGTGGTCGCGTGGATAGCCTGACGTGAACAGGACCGCGATTGCCGGCCAGCGTTCACGCACCTCACGCACCAGCTCCCAGCCGGACATGCCCGGCATCACCACGTCCGAGAACAGCAGGTCGACCTTGGTGTCCGGCCGTTCCAGCAGCCGCAACGCCGAGGGGCCGTCGTGCGCTTCCAGCACGCGGTAGCCCAGCAGGCGCAGCGCATCGACTGTATGCGCACGGACATCGTCGTTGTCCTCGGCCACCAGCACGGTTTCCTCGCGTGGCGAGTAGCCGGCCAGGCCCGTCTGCGGGACGCGAGCCTCGCAAGGCAGCGCCAGAGGCGAGCGCGGGAACATCATGGTGATGCTGGTACCGCCGCCTTCCACCGAATCGATCAGCACGTGGCCACCGGACTGCTTCACGAAGCCGTGCACCATCGACAGGCCGAGCCCGGTGCCGCGACCGACCTGCTTGGTGGTGAAGAACGGCTCGAACACGCGCGCCAGGGTGGCCGCGTCCATGCCGTGGCCGTTGTCGCGCACCCGCAGCATCACATACTCGCCGGGGGAAGCATCCGGGAACAATGCGGCGTAGTCGTGGTCGAGGTGGCTGTTGTCGACTTCGATCACCAGGCGGCCGCCGTGCGGCATCGCGTCGCGCGCATTGACCGCCAGGTTCAGCACCGACGCTTCCAGTTGGCTGATGTCGATCTCCACGCACCAGATGTCCTCGGCGGTGCGGATGTCCAGTTGCACCAGTTCGCCCAGCGCCCGCCGCAGCATGTCCTGCATGTCCAGCAGGCACTCGTTGAGGTTGGCTGCCTGGCTGTGCAGCGGCTGGCGCCGGGCAAAGGCGAGCAGGCGCTGGGTGAGGCTGGCGGCACGGCCAACCCCCTTCAGGGCATTGTCCAGGGCACGGCTGGCCATCGCGCCGGCTTCGCCGGCCCGTTCGCTGAGCAGCATGGCGTGCTCGATGTTGCCCGAGATCACCGTCAGGATGTTGTTGAAATCATGCGCGATGCCGCCGGTGAGCTGGCCGACCGCCTCGATCTTCTGCGACTGGCGAAGCGCATGCTCGGCCTGCCGCCGCGCAGTGGTTTCCACCGCCTCCGATACCACGGCGGTGGCCACGCCGTCGGCGTCCAGCAGCGGGCGCAGCGAGACATCGAAGCTGCGCCGGCCGGTGGGCAGTTCCAGCTCGAGGGAATGCAGCGAGTTGCGACCCTGCGCCGCCGCGGCGACGGCCTGGTCAACCACCGTGCCGACGCCGTCGGTGTTGGCGAACCACAAGGATTCGCCGAAGCGCTGGCCGACAATGTCCTTCTTGTCCGCCAGCACGGCGGCCAATGAAGCGTCATTGGCATCGACCACGCGCCCGGACAGATCCAGCAACACCTGATGCTGGAAGCTGGATTCAAAGATTGCCTGCAGCCGCCGTTTGCTGGCCCGCAGTTCGGCGGTGCGCGCCTGCACCTGCTGCTCCAGGACCTGGTTGTCCTCACGCAGGGCCAGTTCGGCCTGCTTCAACACCGATACGTCGCTGCCCATGCAGATGTAGCCGGCCACGCTGCCATCGGCGGCATGCTCCGGCACGCAGTCCATCTGCACGAATCGTGACTGGCCGCTGCGATGCACGAGCTCGACCTGGAAGCTGGTGCGCTCGCCCTGCAGCACGCGTTCCAGGCTGGGGAGGGCACGTTCGAAGGCGCTGATGCCGCTGACATCGCGGGCAAGGCGTCCCAGCAATTCGGCCTGGCTCACGCCATGCCAATCCAGGAATGCCTTGTTCGCGAAGCGGTAGCGGTGGTCCTTGTCGAGCCGGGCGATCAGCGCCGGAACGGCGTCGGTCACCTGCTGCAGCTGCGCCTGGCTCTCATTGAGCGCAGCCTGCGCCTGCACCAGCTGGTTGCGCTCGTGGGCTTCCTGCCGCGCGCGACGGATGGCATCCGGCAAGCGCTGCAGGCGCTGCTTCACCACATAGTCGCGTGCGCCGCGGGTCAAGGCCTGCACGGCCAGCTCTTCGGTCAGGGTGCCGGAGACGAAGATGAAAGGCGTGTGCGGGATGCGCTCGCGCGCCAGCGCAAGGGCGGCATCGCCATCGAATCCGGGCAGTACGTGGTCGGCCAGGATGATGTCGAAGGGGCGATTGTCGATCGCCTCGATGAACGCATTGCGGGTCCACAGCCGCTCGGCCTCGAAGTCGAGGCCTGCGCGCTGCAGCTGTGCGCTGATCAGCTCCGCGTCAAGCGCGCTGTCCTCCAGCATGAGGATGCGCAGGCGCTCACTGCGGCGCGATCCATCACGCATGGCGCTGTCCCGAACCGTTGGGCCGGTGCGGCGGTGGTTGGTTGGTGATGCCCCAGAACATGCCCAGCCCCTGGATGGCATCGAAGAATTCCTTGAAATCGACCGGCTTGACCACGAATGCATTGACGCCCAGTTCGTAGCTCCGCACCAGATCCTGTTCCTCGCGTGAGGAGGTCAGCATCACGATCGGGGTGCTGCTCAGCTGCGCGTCGCCACGGACCTGTTCGAGCACTTCCAGGCCATTGACCTTGGGCAGCTTCAGGTCCAGCAGCACCACGACCGGGCCGCCGTGCATGGCGCCGGCGAACTTGCCTTCGCAGCGCAGGTAGTCCAGCGCCTCGGCGCCATCGCGCACGTGGATGACGTCGTTCAGCAGCTGGCAGCGTGACAACGCGGCCATCGTCAGCTCGGCGTCTTTGGGGCTGTCCTCGACCAGGAGGATCGGCCGCAGGTCCCTCATGGGTGATCTCCTGTGGAACGGGGTAGGGTGAAATGGATCGTGGCGCCCTTGCCGGGTTCGCCCTCGGCCCAGGTGCGGCCGCCGTGGCGGCCGATGATGCGGCGCACATTGGCCAGGCCGATGCCGGTGCCTTCGAATTCCTCGACGTGATGCAGGCGCTGGAACACGCCGAACAGCTTGTCCACGTAGCGCATGTCGAAGCCGCAGCCGTTGTCGCGCACGAAGAAATGGTCTTCGTCGTCGTTGCGTTCGTGGCCGACCTCGATAACTGCCTGCTCGCGCTCGCGGGTGAACTTGATCGCGTTGCCCAGCAGGTTCTGCCAGACCAGGCGCAGCATGGTCGGATCGGCCTCGACTTCCGGCAGCGGCGCCAGCGTCCATTGCACCTCGCGGCCGGCATAGTCCAGGGCCAACGTCCTGCGCACGTCCTCGGCCAGTGCAGCCATGTCCAGCCGCACCCGGCCCACCGTCGAGCGGCCCATCTGCGAGAAGCTGAGCAGGTCATCCACCAACGTGCCGGCCGATTTCGCCGATTCCACGATGGTGTCGAGGAAGCGGCGTTCGGTGTCGTTGAGGCGCTCGCCCGCAGAGCTGCCCAGCAGCTCCGAGTAGCCGACGATGTGGCGGAAGGGAGCGCGCAGGTCGTGGCTGACCGAATAGGAGAACGCTTCCAGTTCCTTGTTGCTGCGCACCAGCTGTTCGTTCAGCTCCGCCATTTCCTCGGCCTTGCGCAGCACGATGTCGACAATGGCGGTGCGCATTTCGTGCGCGGCATCGCAGTCGGCATCACTCCACGGCAGGCTGCGCCGCTGCACGGTCTCCTTCCACGCCTCGAACGAGTTGCGCGGCGACAGGGCCACGCCGGGCGCATCGGTCTTGCGCGGGTCGCCCCCCCAGCGCACGGTGCGCACGACCTCCGGCCGGAACCACATCAGGTAGCTGTGATGGAGCTGCGAGATCGACACCGCCAGCAGGCCACTGGCCACGTCGGTCAGGTGCGCGGCAGGCGACCAGTCGGCGGCGAGATGATCGGTGCAGTACATTTCCTGCCCGGCGTGCTGGTTGGCCAGCCAGTCGGCCAGGGCCAGCACCTCGCTGGGGGGCGGGCACTGCCCTACGCGCATGCAGTCCCCCTTGTGCACGATGGCCGCGCCGGCCGCGCCGGTCAGGGAGAGCAGGCTGGCCTCATCGTGGCGCAGCGCCGCCATGAACTCTTCGTCCCCGGCCATGCGTGCCAGCAGCTTGACCAGCACCGAGCGACGGGCCACGCGTTCCTCGATCGCGCGCGCGCGCTCCTTCAGCGCGATCTGCAGTGACAGGATCTGGCCCATGAACTCACAGGCCGTACGCACGTGGTACGGCAGGCGGCGCGGCTGCACCGCGTGGCAGGACACCAGGCCCCACAGCCGCCCTTCGTGCACCAGCGACACCGACATTGATGCCCCGGTGCCCATGTTGCGCATGTACTGCAGGTGCACGGGCGAGACGCTGCGCAGCACGGCCAGGCTAAGGTCGGTGGGCGGCGCGTCGCGATGCGCTTCCGCGCGCAGCAGCGGTGCAGGGGTGTAATCGCTGTCCGCAATCAGGCGCACCCGGTTGCGGCGGTACAGCTCACGCGCCTGGGCGGGGATGTCCGATTCGGGGAAGCGCAGGTCCAGATAGGATGGCAGCAGGCCGTTGCCGTCCTCGGCCACCACCGTGCCATTCCAGCCTGCATCGAACTGGTAGACCAGGGTGCGGTCGAAGCCGGTGAGGCGTCGCACATGCGCGGCGGCCAGCCTGCACAGGTCTTCCACCGTCGTGGCGGTCTCGATGCCGGACATCAGCTCGCGGATCGCCGGGTACAGCTCTTCCAGCGAACCGGGCTGGCCCGGAACCGGCGCCTCCAGTTCAACCAAAAGGTCGGTTGCAGACCGGTGCACGAGCAGCTGGTGGCGGCCATGGCCATCCAGATGCACCGCGCCCACGTGTGCGCTGCTGCCAACCGTGGCCTGCTGCAACACCGCCTGGAACGGCGCCAGCACGCCACCCATCACCTCGGCGACGTGTTGCATCAACGGCTCGCCGAACTGCTGCAGCAGGGCGGGGTGGCTGATGGCGCGCTCACGCACCTGCAGCGAGTGCGGTTCCACCACCAGAAGCACACCGTACGGCTGGATCGCGCCGGGGGTATGGATCGGTTCGCGCGCGCAACGCGACAGGGCAGCGTCGTGCGTGGGCTCAGCAGAAGGCATCAAGGGCGGGACTCATCATTCGTGAAGGGCAGGAACGACCCAGCGGTGTATCCGGTAACCATGGATGGTGAAGCAAAAGAGCGTATCCGCCTACCTCCCTGTGCATGTGGCGTGTCCTCCATCTGAAACTGAATTCTTCATACAAGCAGCGATGCGCATGCGGCAGGCGTCTCTGCCGGCTTCGCGGCCAGTGCATCTGCGCTGCACGCCGGCTCGACAGCGGCTGCCCTAGGGTGGCTCGACTTCCGTCGGATACCACGCCCGTGAACCTGCAGACCCTGCCTTCTACGCCGTACCGCATGCTGGCTGACAGTTGCCAGTTCGAACTGCTGGATGTGGATGCCCTGCAGGACCCCGCCAGTGGCCGGTTGCTGCACCTGTATTCGCTGGTGGCCCGTTGCCTGTCCTGCGAGACGGTGTTCAAGGCCGAAGAAGGACAAGGGCTGGTCAGCCATTCGTCGGCGCGTGTGGTGCGTTGCCCCACCGGCTGCGGGCAGCAGGCGTTCAAGCCGGCGCTGTTGAGGAACTGGCGCCCACAGGTCGTGGCCCAGGCGTAAGCGATGCGGCGCGCTATCACAGCAGGCCGGGGTTGGCACGCCAGACTGCGAAGTTGAGCGCCGAGGCGAAGCAAATCCAGGCCAGATAGGGCAGCAGCAGTATGGCTGCCATCGTGCGGACGCGCACGAACGCGAGCATCGTCGCGCACACCAGCGCCACCAGCACCAGGATGTCGACGAAGGCGAGGGCGCCCAGCTTCCAGCCGAAGAACAGCCAGCTCCACAGTGCATTGATGGCCAGCTGCACCAGATAGAGCCACAGCGCAGGCCGCGCGCCGCGCCAGCCGCGCTCCCGCCAGACCAGCCACGCCGCAATCGCCATCATGGCGTACAGCAGGGTCCATACCGGGCCAAACAGACCGGCAGGCGGCGCCCATGCCGGCAGGACGAGCGTGGCATAGAAGCTGGCGGCGGACGTCGAGGCCCACGCGCCCAGTGCGGCGGCGGCGAAGGTGATCGCCCCCCATCCCAGAAGGCCATAGGCCTGTGTGCGCTTGTTCATTGCGTGCAACTCGTCGATTGGGGCGTCGGTGTATACGCACCGGGGCCGCCAATGGATGCAGACGGTTGCCTTCAGTGCGACGAGCCTGCAGCACCCGTGCCCTGGCCCGCTGGCAGCAGCGAAGGCTGCTGGTCAAACCACTCGCGTGCCTTGGCCAGATGCCATTGGCGCTGGTCGCCGTCCAGCTCGATGCCCGCACCCAGCAGCCCCCACCGTAGATACAGATCACCGCGCTTGCGCTGTTCCAGCAGATCCAGCCGCGCGCGCACCGAAAGGCGATCGTTCTCGGCCTGCAGCCCGTCGATGACCAGATGGCCCGGACGCCAGCGCAGCGTCGCCTGGGCCTGCACCTGGCCGGAATCCAGCAGGGACAAGGTCCAGCGCGGGTAATCGGTGCGCTCTGCGAACAGCGCCAGCAACGGTCGTGCATCGCTGAGATCCAGGTCCGTGGTCGCATCCACCTGGAACGGCGACTGCGCATCGATGCGCCCACGCTTGAAGTCCACGCGGCCTTTCCATGCCGTCGAGCCCTGCGTGCCCGCCACCTGCACGTTGCGCAGCTCGACCGTGGTGCCGGACAGATCGAAATGACGCTGGTTGAAGTCTCCCCGGCGCAGTGTTGCGTTCACGTCGATATCGCCGCCCATGTCCAGCCCTGCCACCTTTGCACTGGCGTTGCGCCCCAACAGCCGGGCCGTGCCATGGCCGACGCGCCCGTCGGTATCGAGGGTCGCATCACCACTCACGGTGCCGGTGCCACGGAGCAGTCGCACCTGGGGCGAGCCCAGGTAACGGTTGTAGGCGGTCAGATCAGGGATGGTGGCTTCACTGAAGCGCAGCTGCGCGCGGACGCCTTTGCGCAGTTCCTGCAGGCGGCCATCGCCGGTCAGGTCCAGGGCCAGATCCCGGCCGTCGAACAGGCGCACGTCCTTGGCATCGCCTGGCCGCGCGGTGAAGCGGGGCAACCGGACGGCCAGCCGCGCCTGGCTGGGCGTGCCGGCCTTCAGTTCGCCGTGGGCGCTGGCCGTGCCCGCCAAGCGCACACCCGCCACCTCGGCCACGGCTTCGGCCGCAGGAATGTCCACGGTGCTGCCTTCGGTCAGCTCGCCGTTGCGAAGGCGCAGGTCTGCCTTCAGCGTGCCGCCGCCATCCAGCTGCAGCCACGGCTTGCGCACGAACAGGGCAGGGATCCAGTTGAGCGAGGTGAACGTCCATTCGCCGCGCACTGTGCCAGAGCTGCGTTCCAGCAGCAGTGCGGGCTGTTGGAAAGGAATGTCCCGGCCACTGATATGCAGATCGGCATCCACCTCGCTGCCTGAACCGGACTTTGGCGGCAAGCGGGCCTGCAGGCGCAGATCCCTGGCCACATTGAGTTGCAGCGCCAGCATGCCGCGATCGGGGGCGCCGTCGCCCAGGTAGAGCGGCACCTGCCACAGCGCGTGGTCGCCGGGCTGCAGTTGGCCATCGATCAGGTGGAGTGCGGCCTGCAGTCGTCCGGGCACTGGTGCGCTGGAGATCTTCGGCGTTGTGGCATTGGTGTCCATGCGCAGGCCCTGGCTGCGGGCATCGACCTCGAGCTGGGCATGCAGCAGCTTCAACTTGGCCAGGCCGGGCGCCTGGTCCCGATAATGGCGCGGATAGCTGAAGCGCGCGGTGAGATCCATGTCGCCCAACAGCTGCACGCCGTCAAAACTGGTGTCCGCATCGCTGAATGCAACCTCGGATTCGAACAGTTCCGACGGCCCGCCGCGCAGCTGCTTGAGGAAGCCCACCGTGCCCTGCCCCTGGCCGATGATCAGCAGCTTGCCGAAACGTGCGCTGCGGATACTATCGCTGTGGATGGCGTCGAAGCGCAGGGTCCAGCCCCGGTCGCTGCGCGGCGGTGGCGGGATGGCCTCTTCCACGCGGCTGATCTCGGCCGAAACCCCGGTGGCCTGCAGCCGGGGCACCCGCACTTCGCGCTGGAACAGGGGCAGTACCGCCAGACGAGCGCTGGCGCGGTCGGCGTGCAGCACGTAGACCGTGTGGTTCACATGGCCGCGCATGTGCACGTTCCAGGCGATGACATGGCCTGGCAGCACGGTAATGGCCGGCCCAGTGGTCATCACGAACTTGTGCGGCTTGCGGTTGGTGACCTGGTCAAACAGCGGTGTGTTGAGGAAGATGTTGCCGGCCAGCAGGTACAGCAGGTAGATGCCCAGCAGGACGCAGGCAGGAACACGCCACCGTCGAAGCCGGTGCGGGATGTGCGCGGAAACAGGGGGCATCTACTGCTCTGAAGGCCGGAATATCTGCAACTATTGCCGAGCCGATGGCGGTGGCGCGTGAAGCAGCTACGGAGCAGGCGTTGGATTCTGGTAGTGTCCGGCCTGGTCACCACCACAGATCTGCAGGAGTCGCATGGATATCCGGCCCGCCCGTGCAGGCGATTTCGACGTGATGTGGGGCATGTTCGAGCAAGCCATTGCGACGCAGGATGCGCTGCCCTTTGCTGGCTCTTTCGCTGTCGAGACGTTTCGCGCGCATTGGTTTCAGGCCCAGGTACCTCATGTAGCTGTGCTGGAGGGCCGGGTTGTGGGCATGTACAAGATGGGCCCGAATTTCCCTGACCTTGGGGCGCATGTGGCCAGCGCCACGTATGTGGTCGACGCCGCGACACAGGGGCGGGGCGTGGGCCGAGCCCTGGTGGAACACAGCCTGGAGCGGGCGAGGGCGGAAGGGTTCCTGGCCATGCACTTCAATTACGTGGTCAGCACCAACGGCCCGGCGGTGGCGCTGTACCGGAAGCTGGGGTTTGCGGTGGTTGGAACGCTGCCAGAGGCCTTCCGGCATGGCAGGCGCGGGTTGGTCGATGTCTTCGTGATGCACAGGTTCCTGTAGTGCCGTCGCCAGGTCGGCCGCATCAATCAGCATTCTTCGGGAGTGTGATGACGAATGAGGTGCGGCCATCACGCCATCGTCCATGGACAGTGCCGCGGTGCGCGTGGCAGATTTCCCGCACCAGGAACAGGCCGAGGCCAAGGCTCGCGTGTTCTCCCTGTGACGCGTTGTGCGAGCCTCGGCGCAAGGGATCGAACAGGCTGTTGAACGCTTCGTCCGACAGTTCGGCCCCCGTGTTGCTCACCGTGATCAGGATCTGGTCGGCGAGGCCCTCAACGCTGATCCGCACATCGGTGCCGTGTTCGCCGTACTTTGCGGCGTTGGTCGTGAGGTTGTGAACCGCCTCGCGCAACTAAGAGGCATCGAAGCAACCGCGGGCATCGCCTTCAACCTCATACGTGATAGGGACGTGGGGCAGGGCAGCGCGAAGCAATTCGACTTCCTCGCCAAGCGATTGGGCAAGATCGCAGTCCACCGGATGAATGGCCATCCCATCGCCCAGCTTGCTGCGGCTGTAAGCCAGCAGGTCGTCCAGCAGCTTTTTCATGCGCATGCTGCCGTTGATGATCCGCTCGGCCTGCTTGGCCAAAGCTGGGTCCCGCAGCCCACTGGCCAGGGTGTCTGCCGAGAAGATGATCGCTGCCAAGGGGCCTCGGAGATCATGCCCGAGCGCCGCGAGGAAGATCTGCCGCCAGGATTCGACCTCGGCAGAGAACTGAGCAAGGGATTCGGCCACCGCCTGGTCGATGGCCTCATTGAAACGAAGGATGTCATCGATCGATGAAGTGACCAGCCGCTGGTCGGATGCCCATCGCCGAAGTACCGAAGCCCGAAGCGCTCGATACTCAGCCACCATCTGGTTGAGGCCAAAGCCGGCGATGGCGCGGGTTCGGCCATGATAGGACGCGGCGGACTCGGGGCCGGGTTTCAACGGTGCAAGCCCGTGGGACTTCGCGAGCTGCTGGGAGTCTGTCTGCGGCGATCTGAGATCGTCTATGACCGCCTGAAGAATCTGGGGAAGATGATTCCGAAGTTGCTTTGCGCTGAACTCGACGGTATCGGGTGCCTGCGTTTCGGCGAATGCCACCGCGTCGTCGAGGATTTCCCGCGCATTCTGTTCGATAAAATCAGCCAGGCGCATCGCCAAACCCGTCCTTAAGTGGTGCGCCGAGCCTACACGAGGGCGTTTGGATACGGGGTGAGAAAGGCTCGGCCTGTGGGGCGCGGTTCTGCCGGTGTTGGGGCGGCCATTTGAAGGGGGAGCCTGCAGCGCGGGTTGGGCCCGGGCGGCGGTCGCCCGGGCCAGTCTGGCTAGAACATAATATACATACCGCCGTTGTCGGCAGCGCTAATCGCCTGAATTTGGGCGGTTTTTGCGTTTGCGAGGCCCGGCATTGACAGCGCTACCAGCGCGACGACCGCAGCCGCCGCGCTGATCCTGTCCAGCATGAGACGCCAGATCTTCCGCTCGACCGCCGACGTTGCGCGCTCGGCGTGGATGAGTGCCATCCAGAGCGGCCCATCCAGCTTTGCCATGTCGCACAGCTGCGCAATTCGTTCGTCCGGGACGGGGTAGTTCCCGTTCCGCCAGCCGCTGATGACGGCGCGCGTGATGCCGAGCCGTTGGCTCAAAACGTTGTCGGACGGGATGTTCGCGGCATCCCGCACTCGGTCCAGCAGATCAGACGTGGCTGACATGTCTAGAAATCCCTTGACAGTGGTGTATGGCCACCACTATACATGCGTCCGTGTATCGGGATTCCTATACACCCCGCCAGTCGCTCCCCAAGACCGCTGGCGGGTCCTCTTGGGGCTTGGGGCAGGGGATAGGGATGATCAACCCGCTCGTTACCTTCGTGCTGCTAGCGGCCATCGTGGCCGTGTCGATTGGCGGCGCTCGCATCGTTTCGTGGCTGCTCGACAGGCGTGACTACACCGCCTCGCAGCGGTCCCGCGAAGCCCAGGTGATCGCACTCGCACAGGCTGAGATTGCCGCCACCAAGCGCGGTGATCTGCACGCTGCAGCTGAGCTGGCCGATGCACAGGAGCGAGTCGCATGAGCATTCATTCCTTTGCCGCCGAGCTCGCGGAGACCGATATGGGCCTCTTCGCATGTGCGGTGCTGATTGTCGTCTGCCTCGGCGGCGCGATGGCTTCAATCGTGATTGAGCAGGCATGGCTTGTGATCCGCCGCCTGTGCAAGACCTGGAAGGACCGCGCCAATGGTCGGTGATCGCGCGGTGCTGGCCGGGTCGGGACTCCCCTCGTCTAACAGGGGAGTCAGTGAATTCAGGAACCCCGAGGGAACCCTGACGGTCGGCATTGACTGGTTCTCCGCTTCCATCGATCTGCGCGCAGCGCTGGACGAGATTGCGTTCCGTGATGGCGACAGCTTCGAAGAGGTCCGCCAGTGGATCGAGTTCTCCCCGGACAACGCCCGCATTGCGGCCTTGCAGGTGTTCTGCTGGTTCTTCGCCGGTCTGGGTCTTGAACTGGATGAAACGGCCGGCGGCGGCCGCTTCTACACGTGGCGAATCAAGATCATCGACGCGGCCAAGAAGTTCGTTGGGATGATCGAACTCGGTGGCGAAGAGTGCCGCCGCGCAGATGGTACGTATACCGCCCGCATCGAACTTACCGGCGATGGATGCAAGGCGATTAGCGCAGCGCGCTGCGGCCATGCGCAGCGGTGGCTGGAGCTTCGAGCGAAGCTCGAAAGCTGCGCCGGGAGGATCACCCGTGTCGATGTGTGCGCCGATGACCTGGTGGGCGATTACCCATTGCGCATGGCACAGAAGTGGTACGCCAATGGCGACTTCGACAACCGTGGTCAGCGCCCCAAGGCGCAGCTGGTGGACGACTACGACAGCGGCGACGGCAAGACGTTCTATGTGGGCGGCAAGAAGTCGGAAAAGCAGCTGCGGGTCTACGAGAAGGGCAGGGAGCAGGGCGATAAGAGTTCGCCGTGGGTGCGCTATGAGGCGCAGTTCCGCAACTCCAATCGCAAGGAACTGCCGCTCGACATTCTGCGCGATCCGGCCTCCTACCTGCTCGGGGCTTATCCGGTCCTGTCCTTTCTGCGCTGTGTCGCCACGCGCATCGAAATCACGAAAGCCGCCGTTGAAGCGACTTGGAAGAGCGTTCGCCGCCACATCCGCCGCCAGTACGGCGCGGCCCTCAATTTCATCGCCAAGAACTGCCCGGACGATCAGTCCCTGCGGTCGGTAATCGAATCCTGCACTTCGCCATCGCTGCCGAAGTGGGTCACAGGTGACACAGCAGCGCACTGGCCCGAAATCGCGGCCGTACAACCAACCTCAAAGGGGTAACGAAATGATCAAGGTCACCGTACTGGATTCGCAGATCAACGAGCGTGGCGGAAGCTTCACCAACGACCGCAACGAGAACGTTGAATTCACCACCCGCAAGCAGCGCGCCAAGCTGGAGGCGGACGGTTTCGCCTATCCGTTCGATGTGCGCCTGGACAAGGGTCAGCCGGGCTATCAGGCGGGCGAGTACGAGCTCGACGTCCCGGCCATGCTGCAGGTCAACAAGGGCGTTGCAACCCTGAGCAAGTTCACGGTTCTGCGCCCGCTGCAGAAGGCTGCACCGCGCCCGGCAGCGCAGGCCTAAGTCATGGCGCGGTACGTCTACGAATGCCTGCAATTCAACCAGCAGACCGGCACCTGTGAGCAGGCTGGATTCGTGCCGCGCACCGAGATTCCCGACCTTTCCACTGCCGAAGTGTCGGGAATTCTGTCCATGGTCGCAGTGTGTTTCGCCGTGGCGTGGGCATACAAGCAGTTAGGCAGAACCATCCGCAACTAACGACAAGGGGTAGCAATATGAATCTCGACGCAACTGCAGCACTGGAAATTCTTGGCACTCTGGCGGCCACCATCGGCCTGATCGGTGCTGCCAAGCTGGCACCGGCCGCGATCTCGGTCGGCTTCAAGTGGATCAAGGGCGCGATCTTCGGTTGATCGCTGTAACACGGGGCCGGGCAATCCGGCCCCTTTTCATCGGGGGCTGTCATGCTCGGTCTATTCGTTCTCTGCGTAGGTAGTGCTGCGCTCTACATCGCGTTTGGTGATTGAGGTGCGCTGGCTCGTCATCATCCTCGCATGGGCTTCGTCCATGGGCATTGCCCCAGTGGCTCACGCACAGTCGTCGGGGTACGGCATGTGCGGTACCAATGCCACATGGGAGACGGGGCAGATTCCAGCTGGTTGCGATCAGGGCATTGCCTTCTCTGAGTGCAAGGCTAAGGAAGACGAAGCGGCTTCATCGCTTGAGCAGCGCTACGGAATGCCGGGCAAGGCGGAGAAGCTCGGTTGTCCGGCTGTGGGTCAGAATCCAACCTACTTTCGCTGCTATGCCCGCATTCCTGGAATTGGCGACACTGAGTGCGGCAAGTACTACTTCGGTGAGCGCTGTAGCGCCCGACCTTACGAGCTTGGCTGGCAAGGTGGTGGCACTGCTGCCACTGTGAACGTTTGCCACAAGGGCTGTATGTATTCCAGTTCGCTCGATGCTGAGGCCACCTCCGGAATCGGATATTCACCGACAGGTGGGACCTGTACTGAGTCGGATGCTCCGGAGCCGAAACCTGTAGGGGACGGCGGTGGAGATGATGGTGGCGGTACTGGTGGCGAGACTGGCGGCGGGGATGGTGATGGCGGTAGTGATGGCGGAGGCGACGGTGGCGGCGACGGTGGTTCAGGTGGTGGTGACGGCGGCGGTGACGGAGAAGGGGACGGGGACGGTGACGGTGACGGTGACGGTGATGGCGATGGGGACGGCGATGGCGGGCCCGGTGATGGCGGTGAGAACCCCAGCCTTCCGGGCGATCCGCAGTATCCGGGTGACGTTCCGATGCCTTACATGGACCCTCCCATCCCGAGCAGCTACTTGGGCCAGTGGTCCAGCGGTCTAGGCAATGGGTCTTGCCCAGCGACCAAGGTCGTGACAGTCGCCTTGGGAGGCATCAGCACCAGTGTCAATTTTGAGTTCAAGCCGCTCTGTGACTTCGCGCTGATGATTCGAGGTCTTGTCATCGCCTGCGCTGGCATCGCAGCGGCTTACATCGTCGCGGGAGTGCGCAAATAATGCCCTGGTTAGCAGCGTTCCTTGTCCAACTGTTGGGCAACTCTCTTGCTCGTGTACTCACCGGAGCCGGCCTTGGCCTCGCGACGGGTGCAGCATTGCTCCCGCTGGTGAAAGGCGCACTTAATCTGATTACGCAGAAATGGTCGGGCATCGCCGCCGACCTGGCTAACGTCATGCTGATGGCGGGAGCAGGGGAGGCGATCACCCTCATTGGCTCTGCCATCGTCACCCGCGTTGTGATTGACGCAGGCAAGGTGGCTGTACAGAAGGCGGCTTCCAAATGATGTATCTCATTTCCGGACAACCGGGCAACGGTAAAACCCTGCGTGCCATGTCGATGGCTCACGAGTTCTATGAGCAGAACCAGCAGCAGGTCAAAGAGGGCAAGGCGCAGCCGCGGCGCTTCTTTACCAACATCGCGGGGGCTACGACCGACGAGAATCCGCAAGCCTTCCCATGGCTTGAAAAGCTTCCAGAACACAACGACTGGACCCAGCTTCCGGATGGTTCGTTCGTGCTGTACGACGAAGCTCATTCTGATGGCAACACGCAGGGGCTGGAGCGTTACGGGAGGCTGTTTCCATCCACCGGCAAGCCCGGTGAATCCGACGATCCTCGAATTCGCTCAATGTCCACGCATCGCCACCGTGGTTTCGACTTGGTTTTCATCACCCAGTGGCCGAGCAAGATTCACCACCAGGTGCGGAGCCTGATTGGCTCGCATACTCACATGAACCGTACGTTTGGTATGCAACGCGCAGGCGTGCTTACGTGGTCGCGTGTCCAGCCAGATCCGTATGACGAGCGTGTGCGCGATAAGGCTGAGGAAGAAATATGGTCTTACCCGAAGGCACTGTATGAGCGCTATCGCAGCGCCACGCTCCATACAGCCAGCCACAAGTTCAAAGTGCCCAAGCGTGTTTGGCAGGGCCTATCTATGGCAGTAACGCTGATTGTCTGCCTGTGGCTGATCTGGATTTTCGTCGTCAAGCCTTCCACCGCATCACCCAAGAAGGAAGAGCAGGGGGCCGGTGCTTTGCCGACCGCCGCTGCCCTGGCGCCCTTGGGCGCGGGCATGGCGGCGGCACGGCCCCTCTCCCGCGAAGAATACGTGGCGAAGCACAAGCCGCGAGTCGAGTTTCAGCCTTGGTCGGCGCCCGCCTTCGATGAGCGCACAGTGCAGTCGCAGCCTGAGCTGTACTGCATGGCATCCGGCACGACTGAGCAGGACACCACCTGCACGTGCGTGACCGAGCAGGGCACCAAGGCCAGTATTTCGGTCCCAGTGTGCGTGGCGATCGCGCGCGATGGCCCGGCCTACAATCCCTATCGGGCACCCCGGCAGGAGGCTGACCCGCGTCGGGATGATCCGGCCCGGAGTGTCGCTCAGTCCGAACCATCCAGCACGCGTGAACCGTCTCCGCACGCGCTCGTTGAGGTTGGCAAGCGCCCAATGGGCACGTTCCCCGAATCGCCGCCTTATCCGGCCAGCTTCTGACAAAGCGTCTCAGGCCGGCCTATACTCGGCGCATGAACTCGCGTCTAGACATTCACTACTGGGTTGCCCGATGGATGGATTGGGCCTTCTCGCGCTGCAAACTGTGATGCGTCACGGCGTGCAGGAAGAAGACACCTGCACCCAGCCGTTCTCCACGCGTCGAAATCCTTGTCCATTGATGCATCGGTATCCCGGTGGAATCCTCTTGGGGGCTTCTTCGCGCAGCAGGCTTTCCCGTTTCGACCGCGCTTCTTCGACTGGCATGGACTTGGGGTAGAGCTGGCGGGCGAGGGCCTCCCCGGCGCGCTCCTGCTCCTTCATGGCGGCGTGTCGCGCTACGCCCAGGACGCCGCATGTCGCCAAGAGCAATGCACTTCCGCCCAAGAACACCCCTAGGGCCACCTTCCACACCAGTCCCGTCGAACTCGCCATCTATGGCACCCCCAAGTGATCCAGCGGCCATTCTACGGGGTGTAGGGGCAGCGCCCCTACGGAAGCGCCTTACACGCGCTGACGAGGTCTCGGCCCCGGTGCTGGTGGGACACCTATCGATAGGTCGGCGTCGGGACCAGCCATCACCCCGGATAACCGCTTTTCGGTGCGTCGCCGGACAGCATCTCGGAGATCTACAATTTCGGCAGCCTTGTACGCCAAGGGTTTCCGGCGATCTCGAGCTCGAATCTTCGAGCTCGAAGCATCCTCCATCAACCTTCGCCATTCCTGCGCCTGCGCAGCAGTGAGCGACAGCCAGGCCAGATCTTCGGGCAGCAACTCGCGGCCTTCGGGTGTGACCAGTCGGCCAGCCTTAAACGAAAAACCGGCCCAAGGGCCGGTTAGGTTCCGATCACGCACAATCAGGCTCCATGCCGCAACAGGGTCAGGGGGCGAGGCAAGAGCCGTGCCAGCCACCCCCTCAGGAGCTTGAACATAATATACATTATGCGAAATGCTGTATCGACCTTGGCACGGTTCGTCGGCTCCGCGTGGCAATGGCTGGGCCTCTGGCTCGGCTCTTGCCTGCGTCCTCAGTCCCCGACCAAGGATGAGATCGCGGCATGATTGAGTTCGACCCGCACCACCGTATCGACTTGACCGGCCCTTGGGCCGGTTTTTCTTTCATCGGTGATCGTCTGATCACGCCCGAAGGCCGCGAGTTGCTGCCCGAGGATCTGGCGTGGTTGTCGCTCACCGCCTGTCAGGCGCAGGAATGGCGCCGAATGATGGAAGCTGCCCGCTCGGCGCCGTCGATCGACAGTTCCAGAAATGTGCGCAATCGCGATGCCAGCATTCGCCATCATCCTGCCACTGTCGTCAATCTGCGGGACGTTGTGAGCCAACGCAAACAGCGTTCGGCGGTGGCGATGGCTGGCCCTGACGCCGAACCCGCGCTAAGTGTCCTGCCGCTCCCGGGGCCTAGACCTCGCCAGCGCGGGTGAGGCGTTTTCCGTAGGGGCGCCGCCCCTACACCCCCGCTCGTAACCAAGCGCCCCGTAGTCCACCATTACTCTGCGCCCATCGGGCAGTACGCCGGCATCCGCGCTCTTCGGCTCAAATGGTGTGCACCGGCCAACCACGTGTGGCCAATCATCCGAATCGAACCACTCGTCGAATTCGGCATCTGACATGCTTCTTGCTCGGGCCATCACAAGCAAGAGTGGCCCTGGAGTCGCCCAGAGCAGTGGGCAAAGGTTCGGGTAATGCTGCTGTCGCCACGCGTCGACCTCGGCTTGATTGCAGTTCAAACCCTGCTTGATTCGTGACGCCCCTGACAGCCGCGGGACCTTGACCGCGTACCGCCCGATGAGGAGGACGATTCTTGACATCCCGCTGTGCACTTCGAACCATTTGGACGGCACGGTCTATCCCTCACGGCAACGTAGCCATTCACCTCTGGAGTTCCGCAGCTGCTCCCAGCCGTTGTTTAGTCGACGCATTGCGGTCCCCCCCATGCAGGCAGCGCCCAGCCGCTTTGCCTCGGCACTCCCGTAAGCAGGCATGCGAACAATTTCGCTCGATGGCGTTGGGAGGCCTTGACGACGCGCCTGCCCTTGTATCAGGGACCGCTCAATCTCGGCGCAATAGAGGCGGATGCGCGGATCGAGGTGCTGCTGGCATTTCAGCGGCTCAGCGCCAAGGTTGCTCGCCTTCGGTGTTGGTGGCGTGTACCTGGGCACTGGCTGCGGGCCGGTGGCCGAGCGTAGCTGTTGCGCATGTACAGGTGCCGAAAGCAGCAGAGCCAGAAATAGGCCTGGTCGAATGTCCATTTCGCCCCCTTTGGATGGAGGGATGGTACTCGATACTCGCCATTTGTGTGACGCATCACGCCTCAAAAGCTGGCCGGATAAGGCGGCGATTCCGGGAACGTGGCCATAGGCCGCTTCCCAACTGCAATTAGCGTGCTTCCGCTGGCTGCGGCGGTGGTCGGCTGTGTCTCGCTCGCGCTCGTCACAGGCGACCCCGCCGCAGCCTTTATGCGCGCGGTCGTAGCATCGGACTGCTCGCCAAACGGGTCCACGGGCCAAGTCGTGGCGATAATCTCGTGCCCCTTAGCGCTCAGTAACACGCCGAATTCGGTTCGCTTCACAGACCAGCCCAGCGCCCACAGCTGCTCAGTGGTGAATCGATCGAGCACTTGCCCGCCGCCTGACGCGCGAAACTCCACGATGTCGCGCTGACCGTACCACCCGGCGTGCCTCGCCCTGGCATTGGCCGCCATGTCCAGAATGTACTGAACGCCCGCAGGAAGCTTCTCCTTCGCCTTGGGTGTCTCGACCTTTGTGACCACCGTGGCCGGCTGAGCACCCGGCGCGTGCGCTATCGCGGGAATTGCGGCCTTCTGCGTCTTGACAACTTCCTTTAGCTTGCTCTCCTCGCCTGTGGAACCTTCTGCGAAGAAGAACCGCAGGAACATCACCACGCCGATGACAAGCGCGAGGCCCATTACGATTGATGGGCCGCGCAGGGTCTTCCACAAAGTGCGCGTGTTTCCCTTGTAGACCTCATTGGACTCGATGCCAGGCTGCACGCCGTGGTACAGCTCCCATATGGCCGGATCATACTTACGCACCTCGGTGCCAACGGTTTCGTATTTGCCGGTGCCGGTGGCAGCGTAGAACCTCACCGAGTAGCGCTGATCGGACCCCAGCGCGTCGAGCTTGGTATACGTGTTCTTCTTCGCCATGCGGCGGATGATCAAGCGATGCAGGTCTTTGCAGTCCTGCGAAATGATCACCATGTCCAAGCTGATATGGCCGTGCTTGGCGAAGAAGTTTGCAGTGCGCTCGGGCAGGTTGGCGCGATTGGTAGGCCAGTATTCGTGTGCCTCATCGATCACGATCAGTGCGTGCTTCTCGATATGCGGAAACGAAATGGCGCCATCGTTGTCGGTGTCGCATACGCACCAATCAACCACTTCCTTGTCGCCCATCACGTGCACCAGCTCGCGCACCTCTTCTTCAGGCATGCCCAGGTGCGCGGCGATCTTGTCGAGGCTCTCCCCTACCCCGTTTAGGCGCACGTAGACATGGCGCTTAGCGCGCAATGCAGGAAGGATGTGATGCAGAACCGCCTCGTAGCTCTTGCCGCTGCGCGGCAAGCCTTCATGGCCGAAGATCATTTCGTTACGTCCACTGGAAGAGAGTGAGGAACACCCGCACAAGGCGGAATACAAGTGCAGCCGTCAACACAGCGATAGCCTCACCTACGCGCAACTGGGCAACGATGAAGGCGGTCCACGGTCCCGCAGCGTTGAGCATTGCGCAGAAGCTGATCTGCGATAGGAAATCAGGCGCTGGAATCAGGTACACGATGGCCTTGACGAACGACAACACCAGCTCGATGAAGTCGGTCTGCAGATCCGTCATGAAGTCGGAGAAGTCTGCCCACAACGACGTGATCTGTTCCTTTGCCCACGTGGTAAGGGCGGTGACCGGCCCTACCCCATCGGCATATGCCCACGAAGCTGACAGCACAAGCACAAGCAGCGCAGCAGCCAGCACGATCAGATGATTACGCCTCATAGCAGTGCCCACCTCAGCGCCACGATGCCCATGCCTGCAAGGAAGATGAATCCGGCGTACTGGAATAGCTGTAGCAGTGGGCCAGAGCACAGCGAGGCCAGGTCAAACTTGCCCGCGTACTGTCCACCATCCCACGTTGCAGTCGGACAAGTGCCACCGCCTGTGCAGTTGCCGAAGAAACCTTTTACCTTCGACAAGATCGGGGCGCCTTCGATGGCCGTCTTGAACTCCGCTATCACCTGCTGAACCGTCTTGCCGGACTTCTTGTAGAGGCGTCCCGTTGTAGGTCCCGGCGCACCTCCGTCACTGCCGCCGCCCTCACCCGGTCCCGGTCCCGGTCCCGGTCCGGGTCCCGCACAGCCGTCCGGATCCTTGCAGTCGCCGTCCCCATCTCCGTCCCCGTCCCCGTCCCCCGGGCCGGTGCCACCGCCACCATCACCACCCCCGCCGTCACCACCGTCGCCGTCACCGCCCCCGTCACCACCCTCGCCGTCACCGCCCCCATCACCGCCACCATCACCGCCACCATCACCGCCGCCATCGCCCCCGCCTTCACCCGGATCGGGCGTGGTGGGGGCAGGATGATCGTTCTCCGTGCACGTTGCACCAGTGGGCGTAAAGAGGCGACCCGTTGGCGCCTGTGCATAGAGCGAGCCGCTGTAAACGCAACCTTTGCTGCACACGCTTTCAAGCCCATTGTTTCCGCCGCCCTTCCAGCTGGTCTCTTCTGGGCGTGCCGAACACTGAGAGCTGAAGTAGTACTTTCCACACTCTGTTTCACCAACAGATGGAATGCGAACGTAGCAGCGAAAGTAAGTGGGGTTTAGCCCCACCGCTGGGCAATTGAGCTTCTCTGCTTTTCCTGGCATGCCGTAACGCTGCTCGATTGCGGCCGAAGCCTCAGTCTCCTTTGCTTTGCACTCGGAATATGCGATTCCCTGATCGCAGCCAACGGGCACCTGTCCGGTTTCCCATGTGGCGTTCGTGCCGCACATGCCGTACCCCGTGGACTGGGCAAACGCGGCATGTGGGACAAGACTGCCCAGCGCGAGTGCTATGAGAAGAAGAGCCGTGCGGGTCACTGACTGGCCTCATTGAATGCCAGGGCGACCGCATGACCAGCAAGACCACCAATGAACGCAAAGACCATGCACACAAGCATCGTCACTCCCCCCTTTCCGGTGCGCCGCAAAAGACGCACTCGCCACCGTCATAGTCATGGCCGGTGTCAGCGCACACGACCTCTTCAACCTCTCCCGCCTCATCGTCAGCGTGTTCGTCCGCGTCCTGGTCCTCGCGGTCCTCAAAGAAGCCTGCGATCTTGTCGACACACCATCGTCCGAACCAAGGGAGCGCCATCAACGTGCCGGCACCAACAATCGCTGCCACCACCTGTGCGACGGATAGCCCGAGGAACACCCCACTGAAGTCCATCAACCGCCCCCCTAGTAATCAACGACGGCGCGGCACTCCGTGCACCACAGATTGCCGTCGTCCAACACGATCACGTCATCGCCACCACACTCTGGGCACCAATCGTCCTGGCACTCGTCGGCGCTCACGTCATCGGGCTGTGTCTGCATAGGAATCGGGGCCGGTTTCCCAGCCCCTCCCCGTCACAATTCTCCCGCGATCAGCGGAAGAAGGTGGCGACCTTGTTGGTCGCCCAGCGGGCGAAGCCCGGGGATGCCTTGATGGCACCTGCGCTGATGATCGCGCTGACTGCGCTGGCGGCTGCGAGGCCGGTCAGAATGTCGCCGAAGTCCATTGCACTGCTCCTTTGTTGTGCGCGTTGTGCGCGTTAGATGGGGTGGTCAATCCCGCTCTGTACTGACCGACTTCACGACGGCGCCCACGATGTAGCCCAGCACGTTCAGTGCGAGCACCAGCGTGAACACCCCCGAGAACCAACCAGTTGCCACTTCCGGCTCGGGCCACTGGAATAGATCGATGAGAATTGAGGCCTGTGCGTGTTCTGCCGCCGACACAAGCACATACCCACCACACTGCGATGCAGGCTCCCCGGTGGGTACAAGCGTCCCCTCAGCTGTCAGAGACACGCACACGGCCATGGCTTAAACCTGAGCAGCCGGGCGCACGGGCGCCTTCGACAGCGGGCGCAGCACGGTGAACTTGCTCAGCGAGGCCACGCCCTTGTTGATCTGGAGCATGGACTCGACATCGAACTCGTAATCGCCGGGCGGGTAGCCGGGCTGGCCGTCCTGGAGGCGGACGTCATACGGGTAAGCGAAGCCATCCGATTCAAGGCGTGCCTTCTGCTTGCGAGTGGTGTAGCTGATCTGCTCACCCTTGTTGCCCTCGAACGTGCCGCCGCGCTCTTCGATTTCGGCTTTCAGGACGGTTACCTTGATGCTCATATGTAGTTACCCCTTTGAGGTTTGATGTACGGCCGCGATTTCGGGCCAGTGCGCTGCTGTGTCACCTGTGACCCACTTCGGCAGCGATGGCGAAGTGCAGGATTCGATTACCGCCCGCAATGCCTGATCGTCAGGGCAGTTCTTGGCGATGAAATTGAGGGCTGCGCCGTACTGGCGGCGGATGTGGCGGCGTACGCTCTTCCACGTCGCCTCAACGGCGGCTTTCGTGATTTCGATGCGCGTGGCAACACAGCGCAGAAAGGACAGCACCGGATAGGCCCCGAGTAGGTAGGAGGCCGGATCACGCAGAATGTCGAGGGGCAGTTCCTTGCGGTTGGAGTTGCGGAACTGCGCCTCATAGCGCACCCACGGCGAACTTTTGTCGCCTTGTTCCCTGCCCTTCTCGTAGACGCGCAGCTGCTTCTCCGACTTCTTGCCGCCCACATAGAACGTCTTGCCGTCGCCGCTGTCGTAGTCGTCCACCAGCTGCGCCTTCGGGCGCTGCCCACGGTTATCGAACTCGCCAGCGGCGTACCACTTCTGCGCCAGACGCAATGGGTATTCGCCCACCAGGTCATCGGCGCACACGTCAACACGGGTGATCCTTCCGGCGCAGCTTTCGAGCTTCGCTCGAAGCTCCAGCCACCGCTGCGCATGGCCGCAGCGCGCTGCGCTTATCGCCTTGCATCCATCGCCGGTTAGCTCGATGCGGGCGGTATACGTCCCATCGGCGCGGCGGCACTCTTCGCCGCCCAGTTCAATCATGCCGACGAACTTCTTGGCCGCGTCGATGATCTTGATTCGCCACGTGTAGAAGCGACCGCCGCCTGCTGCTTCATCCAGTTCGAGGCCCAGCCCTGCGAAGAACCAGCAGAACACCTGCAGGGCCGCAATACGTGCGTTTTCCGGGGAGAACTCGATCCACTGGCGGACTTCTTCGAAGCTGTCGCCATCACGGAACGCGACCTCGTCCAGCGCTGCGCGCAGATCGATCGAAGCGGAGAACCAGTCGATGCCGACCGTCAGGGTTCCCTCGGGGTTCCTGAATTCACTGACTCCCCTGTTAGACGAGGGGAGTCCCGACCCGGCCAGCGCCGCGCGATCACCGACCATTGGCGCGGCCCTTCCAGAGCTTCCACAGGCGACGGATCCCAAGCCATGACTGCTCAATCACGATTGAAGCGATTGCGCTGCCGAGCCAGACGACAATCAGTACAGCGCATGCGAAAAGGCCCATATCGGCCTCCGCAAGTTCAGCGGCAAAGGTATGGATGCTCATGCGACTCGCTCCTGAGCTTCGGCCAGCTCAGCGGCAGCGAGCAGATCACCGCGCTTCGTGGCAGCAATTTCGGCCCGCGCGAGTGCGATGACCTGGGCTTCGCGCAGCTGCTGCGCGGCGGTGTACTCACGCCGGTCGAGCAGCCACGAAACGATGCGGGCGCCGCCAATGGACACGGCCACGATGGCCGCCAGCAGCGCGAAGGTAATGAGCGGATCGATCATCCCTGTTCCCCTACCCCAAGCCCCAAGGAAACCCGCCAGCGGCCTTGGGGTGCCGGTGGCGGGATCGTCTACATCCGTAGGCGATGGGGCTTTATACGCGCCTACATCCGTAGGCGTCAACACCTGTAGGCTACACCCGTACATGAACCCGAGGCAGCTATGGACTGGAATGACTTCTTTGAGCGGACCCGCGTAGCGGCCAAGGTCGAGAGCTATTCAAAGCTGGCGCCGCTGCTGGGAATCACAGATGGCGCAATCGGCCACTACCGCATGGGTAGGCGTGTGCCGCAGGTGTGGGTGGTGGCGGATGCACTCCGTATCCAAGGGCATCCGGAGCCTGAAAAGCAGGCAATTGAGATCATGAAACGTGCGGCGCTGACCTCGCCGGAGCGTACCTTCTGGAAGCGCTTAGCGGCGACGGCAATGGCGCTATGCCTGGCTGTTGGCTTCGCTCTGCCCCATAAGGCTCAGGCGGCAGTCACGGGCTTCGATAACGCCCACGTTGTATACATTATGCGAAATGCTGTATCGACCTTGGCACGGTTCGTCGGCTCCGCGTGGCAATGGCTGGGCCTCTGGCTCGGTGACTGCCACAACGGAAACGCCCCAGATCCCACAGCTGTCCGCCCGTATTTCCCCACAAGGACGCCCGCGATTTCCAGATCTCCCCCAAAGATGCCCTTGATTCCTGGATCCGCACCTAAGACGCCCTCGATTTCTGGCTCCACATCCAGCTCGCCCTTGAGTTCCCAACTGCGCACCTGATCGGTCAGAGCTTGTCGCCTGCACTTCCCAGTTCCGCCAGTCGCGACATTGGTCGCAAGAACAATTAGACGAGATCTCGGGCCTGAACGTGCGAACAGTTCAGCGGGTTGAGCAGGACTACAACACCGCGACTTCCCTGGGTGACGCGCCACGCCCCGCTCCACCTGCTCAAGCGCGTCGCTCGCCCCCTGACCAAGCTTTGACCTTAACTGGGCGTCGGTGACTCCCTCCCGTTCTGGTCGGCATCTGGGCCTTGTAGCGGCTCAAGCGCTGAGCTATAACGCCTTAGCCAGTCGCTATAAAGCGCCGGTGTTGTGCCCGCATAGCCAATAGGCTCCGGGTGCCCGAGGTCCACCCAATGGGGGCACGGGAATCCTTCGATTCCGGAGCCATCCATGACCGCCAAACGCCGCAGATCCCTTCGCACTTCTGCCTTCTACGCCCAATCGGGCCGTTGCTTCTATTGCGGCCTGCCGATGTGGCTCACTGCACCCTCAGAGCTCGGGCTGAAGGCCAGTAAGGCCCGAGCCTTTCAATGCACCGCCGAGCACCTGGTGGCCCAACAGGACGGGGGCAGAGACGTGTCCGGGAACGTGGTGGCCGCGCATAGCCGGTGCAACCAGGGGAGGCACCAGCGGAAGGGACCAGCCCCTTCCGCTGAAGCGTTCCGGGCGCTGGTTCAGACGCGGCTGGCAATGGGGAGATGGTGGTCCCGACTGCCATCAGGGATTGCACGTGCTTCCGTATGGCCAATTGAATTGAATCTTTGCAAGGAATCGGCAGCTGCTTGCCTGATTCGCTAGTCCACACTAGTGGCGCCCGGTTGCGGTGCTAGAACGGCGAGTCTGCTGCGAAATGGTCGCGCATTGGGCCTAACAAGGTCTGCGACCCTGTCAACACGTCCGAGAATTCCACCTGTCGCCACCTTCTCGTTCCAATATCGTTCCATCCACTCGGCTTTATCCAGGATCTTACCCGGAGCGCCTAGCAGCCTCTTGGCGATGAAATGCCGGATGAGAGCGGCCTGGCTATCGAGAATCACGACGCCCGCCCTTGGATTAGAGTCATAAGCGCTGTACGAGATCAGATAGTGGACATAGTGGCGGTCTGGCTCTTCGTCATCCCACGTCAACAGGTTGCTTAACCCCGCAGCGCGAGCATCCGATCGCACCTCTTCGCTCACGAGCACCATGGGATTGCGTGCTTCCTTACATTCCATGCGATAGGCGTCCAGCATCGCCGGTCCGAAGATCATCTGAGAATCATGATGAATGCTTCCAACTGTGAGCCCTCCACGTATCAATATATCAACCACTAGCAGGTTCTCGGCCAACATTCTGATGCAGCTCAGGATGTCGGCAAGGCCAGCAGGAGAGCGGCTGCTTGATATGACGATGCAGTCGCTGAAGTAAGTGAACAAAAGTCCTGTTGCTGGGTTGCAGCACGCTGTGTTCTTTAGTCTGTCGATGGCCTCTGCTATTTCATCAAGCTTGCTCATGTCGGCTGCCGACTCTTGGACAAGTGCGGAGAACCCGAGCATGTCGATGAAGGCGACGTACTTATCTTGGTAGAGCATGAAGAACTCCTTAGATGGTCGTGCCCATGGTGCCGAGGGCGGTTCCATTTGACCAGCGGGTGCGGGGCACGTCATAGGCCATGGAGCAATGTCAGCGACCTGGCTCGCGCACTAGTCTCGCAGAGGCTTGTTACGGCGCATCTTCGCATCGGATAGAAGCGAGCGAACGAGAGAGTTGAAGTCCATCCTGGCCCTAAAAGTTTCCTTCACCCTTGGTTAAACGAATGTCCGCTTTCGGTCAGAAGCGGACCAAAGTAGCCGGTGCTCTTCGCAGCCCGTACGCGACTTGGAGTCATATCATCAATCTGTATCAGGGCTCAGACCTAAGTGCCTGATGGTCCAATTCAGCGACACTATCCAGCTTCGGCGTCATCGCACACTTCGGGATACAGCCAGCGCGATCCGCTTATGGAACCAAACCGCACTGTGCCTTACTCTTAAGGAACATTGCCAACGGCAACCTTCGGCAATTGAATTTAGAGAATCCGGGCGGTTCATCCCGCGCGGCCCGTTAATGTCTACAGCTGTGGAGTTGTGAATGGCAGAAGATCAAGGTGGTGAAGAGGTAATTAGGGAGATAGGGAAGGCGCTAGCCCTTGCGTCTGAGCTTGATCCACAAATTGTTAGATCGCTTCGCTCCGCGATTGTTCAGGCGATGTCTGATTACGAGGACGACACGAATGCACAAGCTGCAGCCGCACTTGCGGCGGTTCTCGATTTTAGACCTGTGACGACCCAAGACGCCCTCTCGCAAACCTTGGGTGAGATCGGGAAGCTGGTCGAAGGTCTCACCGGACTGGAGGACGTTCATTACACTGTTGAGACACCAGAAGGTCGCCGAGTTCGCTCAATCCGGTCACATCTACCAACTGTATCACCCCAGCGTTTGACGGATCACGAGCAGGCAGATCTTGAGGCCTATATCGCTCGATATCTGCCACCGGACGACCCTCGCGAGGAACACGCGCCACGAGGACCGCGACTGTGACGATCAGTAAGTTAGCAATCCTCAACGCTGTGAAAGCAGCCATTTCGCGTGCTAAGGCGAGCGGGTCTCCCTACGCGCAAGGAAAGGCTTACGAACTTCGGGTGCTGCTTAGGCTTCTGCGAATCATCGATAGTGCGGGCTACAAGCTCACGTGTACCCCCAAGATGGCAGGCGTCCTGACGTTTGGAGGATCTCCATGCAAAGCAAACCATCCGGATCACGATTACATCAGTGGATCTACGTCTACTGAGAAGCTCGAGATTAGGATTTCAGTGCAGGTCACCACACTAAGCCATAGCTGGAAAGGCACGACGGTGGTCAAAGCGGCTGACCGTCACGAGATTGACGTCGGTGTATATCGTCCGATTAAGACCCGTCGCTATCCCGCATTTACGGAGTTACTTCTTGGGGTCTCGTGCAAGACTGGCGGCTGGAACAAGGCGTACGTCCGCGAGGCGCTAGGTATGCGTAGGGAGCTAGGATTCCTCACATCACCTAGGACGAGCTTGACGAGCTCAGCTCCGTGGTTCATCGCAACAGTTCCCTGCGATCCTCCGGTTCCCTTTGCCTTGTACGCGACCAACGCTGGGTCCGCCGTGTATGCGTCGTTGGCAGCTTTGGGGCTCTACGTCGAGCACTACAAGGGGTAGCGGAAACAGGCTTTGGAGTACGGATCAACTCAGGTGTGTCGAGAACGATGCCCGCTTTGGGTCGAAGGCGGATGCCATCACCGGGCCGGTCGCCGCCCAATGTCCGCTTCCGGCCAGAAGCGGACATCCACCCTGCCCTCGATAAACATCCCAAATCCACGGACGACCTTGGTCTGCTTTGGCCTTCTGCCTTAGGGCCAGACCTGAACTTCGATTTCAGCCCCTAGCGTATTTGACTCCCGCGACCTAGATCTCTCCTAGATCCTTGAGCAGGGCTTGCCCCTTCTGCAGAAACCCAACTAGCAGTCGACCTCCTGCTACTTTCCGGCCCAATTGCCCATTGAGGTAGCTGACCTGGAGACGCGCATGGGCCAGCAGATCCACCTGGGCCATGCTAGGGGTCGCGGCCTGGAGCGGTTCGCCCGGCGACGCCATCTGCCCCCCGATCGGCTGGACAACGCAAGGGCGCCGGCTGTCACTCTTCGCATACGCCGTGGCCATCATCCGGCCGTTCTTCAACGACCATCCACCAAGCACCAACTCGGTCCCGAGTTGCTCGATCGGCAATCCCGCTTCGCTAACCGCTTTCTCAAAGTTCGGCCAGAGTTGGTCCACCACCAGCCCTAGCTCGGCAGATAGCTGTTCTATTGTGAAATCTGCGCGGAAGCTGGCCTGCAGTGCAAGCTCGTAGATGCGGAGGAAGAATTGCGTAGACCCGCGCGCAGCAAGCACTACGTTGTGCTGAGGGATCAGCAGCAGCTTTGCCCCCGCGGAATACGCCCCTGTGAGAGCATCCTCTGCCAGGGTATCCGCTGCGACGACGAGGTGGTCACGAGTGAGGAGAACGTTGAGGATGCTCATTGCGGGATCGTCTAGACGTTTGCAGACTATCGCCTTCCCCTCCCCTCCTGTCCAGACTGCTATGGCCTCCGCGATCACACAAATTCTTGGTCGCCCCAATGCTTGCGAGAACGCACTTGAGATACGCCGCGGCTACCTCAAGGCGATGGAAGATGCGCTGCGGGTTTCGCTTCTGATCCACCAAGATCCAAGGCTTCTGTTCGACACGTGGGCCAGACTGCTCCCCTTGATCGCTCAAAGCCACGAGAGTGACGGCAGCCAGCCATTTGCGACCGGGATCGTCCGCTCGCGCGATCATGGATCCCGGCGGTTGGCTGGCTGAGCGTATGGTTGCAATATAGGAAGCAATCGCGCGCGGACCAGAACGCTGTTCATCGCAGACATTCTTAGGGTGCCATTGCAGAGATTTCAGCTTTTGAGGAATAAAATTTCAGTGCAAGACGGTCCATTGCAGAAAAATTTGACTTGCGACTGACGCAACGCAGAAATTGCTGATGCACGGATGATGCAATGCAGAGATTACCGGCTAACAGATGCTGCAGCCCAGCCGGCCAACTGAGGGCTTTGCCCGATGGACGAGCCGTTACTCTTGCCTGCAGATCACGATTCTAGGATGACTTGTGCCTCAATCGGCTGACCAGGATCGGGCGTCTGTGCTGGAGGGCTCCTTAGAGCTCTTGGGTGAAATTCGAGCCGCTTGGATGGAGATAGAGCATGGACGTGACCGAAGATCGACGGCGGTGGCGGCACTTTGCCAGATGTCCCTTGATCACGCCGTGGCAGTACAGTCCCTGATCGCTACTCTGCCCCAGTCAGCAATCTCGCTGGTCCGGTCCCAGTATGAGGCCCTCGTGCGTGCAACCTGGGCATGTTATGCAGCTACCGACACCGACATCGAGAAGCTTCTTGCGCCCCTGACTCTGGAGAGTCAGCAAGCGGCAAAGAGGCTCCCTGGCGTTCAGGACATGCTCGTAAAGCTTGAGTCCTCTGGGCCCCGAGGAGCATCACAGTTGTTGGGCAGAGCCAGACAATGCCTTTATGTCGGCTTGAACTCCTATCTCCATGCCGGGATTCACCCCTTGGCAAGGCAGTTAAATGGCTACCCGGGCGCGCTTCTGGCGGGGGTGGCCATGAACAGCAATGCGCTTGCCATGCTAACCCTTCTGAATCTGGCGCACCTGTGGCCAGGCGAACCAGTTCTGGCATGGATGAATGCACTGCATCATCAATTTGGGGGTGTTTTGCCAGAGTTGGAGCCATTGACCCCCCATCAGCCCTCGCCATAGAGCTGTCCCGGATCGCCTGCGCGTCTAGGGTGGGGTCTGTGGTGAGTGACTAGGCAGTTGGGCCTCGCCCCCCTCTGGGGGCACGGGGAGAACATCACGGGCGCATAAGCAGTTGCCCCGGATTTCTCGTTGGGGCAAGTCCTGGCAGTTGATCTGTGTCGGGGGCCTGTCGGGCGACTGTCATGTTTCCAAGTTCGGCACCCTCCTAATCTGGGCTCCCTACCCCTCCGGAGTTATCTTCTATGACCACCAAGACCCCGCCTCGCCTGCTTACCGCTGCTGAGGTTGGCGCCTGCATTCGCCAGTTCCGCCAGTTGCGTCATTGGTCGCAAGAACAATTGGCCGAGATCTCGGGCCTGAACGTGCGAACAGTTCAGCGGGTTGAGCAGGGTGACTCGGCCAGTTTCGACACCCGTCGCGCACTGGCGCGCGCCTTCGATTTCAATGACATCGATGCACTCAACAAGCCTTTCTCGCTGCCGACAGACGAGGAACTGCAGGCGGCGCAAGCGCAGTTTGAGCGCGACTACATCACCCTGGCGGTGTCCCCGCTTGCTGCTGGGCGCGAGCTGGCCAGCCTGATCGTTTCGTGCGACATGGATCTGTCCGAACCGGCTTTCGAGCTGTCGCGCGAGGCGGCGAGCGAGTTTGCTGCACTGGTCGACTACTACCGTGAGTATCGCGACTGCCAAGACCTGTATTCAGAAGTCGACAAGCTAGACATCTACGACGGGCTGCAGCAGCGCATTGAGGTCCTGCGGGAACTGGGAGTATCACTGTCGCACGGTCAGCGTAAGGTCGTCATTCGGATGGGCTCAGGTATGCCGATGGATGCCACGGTCCTGTACGTCGTGGCGTTTCGCCTCGGCCACGAGTGCAGTCAGATCGTAACTCCTAAGGCAGCACGCATCGGCTGAGTCAGCATTCATTAGATCGATAGTGGTGGCGATACATCTGACAGATGTCTATTGATCGCGCCGTCGCAGTACAGTCCCTGGAGGTTGCCCTGCCTTAGTCAGCGATAGCGCTGGTCCGGCCCCAGCACAAGACCCTGATTCGTGCGACAGCAAGGTTCTTAGCTTTCGAGGCAGCGAATTTTTGATGTGCCCTGAACCCTCGCGAAGATCCACTATGGAGACGCCGTCGATTTCTGGATCCAGACCTAAGAAGCCCTCGAGTTCTGGATCCACAGGCAACTCGTCCTTGAGTTCCTGACTGCGCACCTGAGTGGTCAAGCTCCGCCCGGGTGAAGGCTCTGCGCCCAGTACTCTAGGAACTCCTCTTGAGCAATCGTTTCGATTGCGCCTGGCCTGGCATGCCGCACCATGTGGATGGCATCCGATGCCCGCTTGGCCTCGCCAGACTGCAGCAAAAGCATGGCAGCGACCGTTCCCGCGCGTCCCAACCCCCCCTTGCAGTGGACCACGATCCTTTGACCGCTCAGCATGTCAGCGACGAGCTCAGCACTTAGCTGTAGCCAATCTTTGAGGAGTCTGTCGTCTGGTGCGGCTCCATCAGTGATTGGCAGTCCATGCCAAGAGATGCCCTTCCCCGCCACTATCGCCGGTAAGCTCTCGATTCGAAGGTCCTTGAGCTCCCAAGGCTCAAGCAAGGTGACTAGGTGAGTGGCACCCCAGTCCTGAATAGCCGAGACGTCCACATCTAGGTCTCTCGCCCATGCTCCAGTCATGGCGACTTCCTGGTACTTGCCTGGCGCAAATGTCACCCCTATGCCGCCTCCATGGGCTCCAACAGGCAACTCTGCAATCAGTAACGGGTGGCTAGCGCTGGTGCGCATCATTTCGGCTCTCCCAACATGCGGTAACGTTCTGCGTCGTGCGCCGGGGCGCTCCCCGCTCATTCGCTGCACGGCTAGGATATCGGATGTTCAGATATCGTTGAACTGGAGAGAACACCTAAGGGTCAATATCGGAAAGTCAGATAGACAGTCTGTGGGCAGGTTGATATCCTGACAACTGGTATCGCGATTTGAGGGCTGTGTGGCCTATGTCGTTAGCCAACCGACCCTCATCGCGCCCTGGCCAGAACTGGACAATTTCGTTCGTTCAATAGGTCCCTTTCTTGCGTGCGCGTGGTGCGCGCTAGAGCGCTCAAGAACGGCTAGTTCGCCGGTAGCTGCTGAGGGGTTGGCCTCGCAGGCACTTGACACGCTTGCGACGCTGCGCGTCCTCCATCGCGAACCAGTCGAATGTTCTCGGCTTGCCGCAAGATCTCTGTATGAGCCCCTGGCTTGGTCCTACAAATCTCCGTGGTCTCGCAGTGACTTGAACCTTGAGTCGGCATTGACCCGGTCGCTCACCCAGTGGGCGGCTGAGTGCACGCCCAGTGCGAGGCGGAATCTCGGAATTTCACTGGCATCCACCGAAGCTCGAGCGTACTTGGCAAACCTTCTGCGGAAGCATCGGTTGGACCCGAAGCTAGGCGACGGGCTTCAGTCGATTGGATCGCCTGAATGGAATGCGCTCAGCTTGGGGCGTAAGCGCTACGTGCTGTGGGCGAGCATGCGAAATTCTGCCTCGGAGTTCATACAAAGCGGTTTGGATGAGCATGCCGCGAGGCGAGCACTTGATCGCGAGATAAAACGCAGATGCATCTGGTTAGCTGGACGCGAGCAAGCTGGAACCCTCGCCCGGAAGGATTTTTGCTTCTTGCCTGGTCAGGGTTGGCGTCAGCCGTTGATCCTGGACGTTGCAATGGAGACTTTCCTGCCGCTGGGCATGGCGTACTGGCTGGAACCTAGCGGCAGTTGGCAGCTTTAGCTTCTAGTCTGAGTAGACCGACCAGCTGCCACGGGTCCATGAGATGGTTTGAGGGGGCTCAGGACTCTATCGCGGTAAACGCCCCCCCAGGTCTATATCGACGGTTCTCCAACGAAGCGCTGGACCTTGGTTGACCGGCGAGCCTGTGGCCCATTGGACGCTGGCCAAGAGATGGCCCTCTAGTACTCGTTCAGTCGCTTACGGATTGCCTCGATGGCATCGTCCAGTCCCGCGTCGTCCTCGGGGTAAGGAGAACAAAACAGTTGAACCGGGACCCAGCAATGTTCCTGTCCCGGTTGTACATAGGGGGCGTAATCATCTAGTAGCCATGCAGAGCCGATGGGCTGGGAAACGTTGGCAAGATCCTTCGTCGGCCCAGTCCAGTCTATGTATGGCAAGCGGGCAAACCAACCCGGGGCCGCTCCTTCGCAAGCCAATAGGTCGGCAATCTCGCGAAATCTAGGCTCCGGAACTGTGGTGAAGATGACTAGACCCTCAAAGAGCGACTTTGCCGACTCCAGAAATTCGTAGAGGCCCGGGCGCGGGATCTGGCTTACAGCGTTGGAAATCAGCGTTCCTTCTAAGTCCAAGGCGAGGATGGACGGGCGCATTGTGTAATGGTCCTCTTTGGCGGGGGTGAACGTCGGTACCGCTACCAAGCCCCGCCGGAGGGTGATCCGCCGGCGGGGCTTGGTAGCATCAGACATCTTCGAACTCGCTCGCTTGCTTGAGTTGGTTCTCAAGGAAATCAATGCGCTTCTGAAGATCGGCACTTAGATAGGCTTTGTCCGTAAAGTCCATTGCTGTCTCAGGGATCATCTCCAGCTCGACGCGTGTGGATGTAGCTTGACGAATCGCCAAGGTGGTCCAGGCCTTATCGCCCTTGACGAATCCGACAGTGAATCGAGCCGTAACATGGTGTTCGGGCTTGAGGCCTTCGATGGAACGGAAATCGCTGCGCACCTTCGACGTGGCTACAGGCTGTACATCGCCATTGATGTACAGCGCCGCATTCCAGCTCGCTTCGCTCAATGGCAGTGTTGAGCGGTTGATGATGCGGGCGGTGATGACTGGCTTGGGCCCAAAGAAGCTGTTTTCCATCCGGAACTCTGGATCAACCGCACTGACCCTCTTTAGCTCGGCGATAGTAGGAAGTTGATCGTTGGCCTCCTGTCGTAGCGCTTCTATCTCCTTGGGATTGCTATCCCTGATGTGCTTAACCTGCCCTCTCACCACCTGCCTTACGGAAGCGTTTGGGTAGGTCTGGTTCAGTTTTTCAAGAAGGTCGGCAGGGATTCGTGAGAAAAACAGCCGAATCGTCTCTAACACCATGATTCAACGAGGAAACACCCCTCGACGTCAGGCAGTTCGTGGATTACAGACCTAGGCTTGATTGAACCAGAAGCCGCGTGACACAGGCATTCCTGGAGTACTGCTCAGGCACGCGTGCCCTTCTTGAATATTGGATTCAAGAGTTTCCACGCTCCTGACCCAACGGAAACCTTCAAGAAGGCTCTGACCGTCGCCTGATCCATTGCAGTAGTTCCTCGTGCGGGATCGTACGTCCAGCGTCGACGTCGGCCATACCCTCGCGGGTCCGCCGTTCCTTCTCTTCCTCGGTCAATCCCGGAAGGAGTGCTAGTAGCTTATCTTCAGGGCTCATAGGCCGATGAGCTGTGCTCAAGTTGGCTTGATTCTCGTGAAAAAATATGGGCAGGATCTGGGGATCATCCAAGCCCGCCGGCAAAGGCAGCGATACGTCGTGGACCGCCAAGTCGATGATGACGTCCAAATCTGAGCATAAGGGCTGTATGGCGGTGGTCACCAGACGAGCCGCCCGCTCGGCGAAAGCCAGGTCCACCACCAGCCAGATCAACAGACCGGGAGGCTGTTCGACGCCCCCTGACGAGTGAGTTTCCAGGAGATAGGCCGACGAGACGAAGTCGGCGTGCTCAAGGCTGCCGCTGATGGCCGGAGCGAGCCAAGCCGGCGCGGCCTGGGCAGGTCTCACCGCGAACTCCGCCGGCGCCAGACGTTCCACCCTGGCCAGAAAGCCCGTATCCAACAATGTCGCAACCTCTTCCGGGTACAGGACAACGCCGCCGTAGTTGGGATTGAGCATCAACGTCGCGCCGCGAGTACCGGTTAGCAGCTCACGGCCTGAAACTCCCAGAATTCTGACAGCAGACGAGCTGGCCGCCTGCGCCTTGTCGAGCGAGGTAAAGAAAGGGATCGCATCGAAACCGTCAGGATGGCGGAACTGGACCAGCCGCAGTGTCTGCGCGTCGTCCGAGATGGGCGCATGCACGTACACGATCGCATCCATCAGTCGCTTGAAGAATGCGCGTTCCTCGGCCGCACTGTCGCGGGCCCGTTCAAAGGAAGCCTCCAGCGCTGTCTCCGCAGACGTAGTCCCTCTTCCACGCGGCCTGCTCGGTTGCTTCATGGTCAGATGCGATGAGGGCCAAGCGGGTACCCGGAGAACCAATCCGCCTCGATCTCGCTGCTCAGGTAGGGTCGTACGAAGGCCGACTGGGTCAGCGCTCGCAGCCGCTCTTCGTGCTCAGCAATCGCCTCGATGTCGCTGACGGTTGGATAGTGCCGCAGCAGTCGATATGCCTCTTGCCGCACCTCTTTAGGCACGGCTTGGCTGGCCGCTAGCTGCCTGAGGAACGCGCCCGCCTGCAGCACATTGCGGGTGCGCTCAGATGGCATCGTCATGACATCAAGAATGACTAGCACTAAGGAATGCTTAGCTTATCGCGTTTGTGGCCGGCCAGGGCACGGTGCAACTACAGACCTTGCGATTCCTGTATTAATGTAATATAATCAATAACTTAATTCGCATAAGTGAGCGTTATGTCCATGGAGTGAGGGCCAATAGGAACGAGCAGGTAGCCTGAGCCTTCCCATGATGGGAAGGTCAACAACGCGGGACGGATTACCACTCAACTTGCCTGTCGTTTGACCTTCCCACCGTGGGAAGGCTCATCGTCACGCCGTCGGCAAACCGCCGATGCTTTTGGAGGGTTGTCCATGAATCTCGTTGTTGAAGGTATGACCTGTGGTCACTGTGTCCGAACGGTCACCCAAGCCATTCAGGCCCTTGACCCCCACGCCCAGGTGGACGTCGATCTGGGCAGTGGCGTGGTCAAGATCGAGGGCCTGCTTGCCGTAGAACAGGCGGTTGAGGCTATCCAGCGGCAAGGCTATGTGATCGCTGCGGTGCTCCCTTCTGAGGCTGGTACGCCGGCCGCCCCGGCCGTCGCATCCTCCTGCTGCGGCGGATGCCACCGCTGAGTCCGCGCGAGGGCTTGATCCTGATCAATGACAGTCGGCCCCAAGAGGGCTAGACTGGCCATCATGAGAGCTCGCACGTCCCCTGCCCTGATCTGCCCAGCGTCCGCAGGCGCTGCTTCGGGCGTGCGGGAGCTGTCATGGTGAGGCTGCTGAGGCGATGGCGGCGACCCCGTTCTCGTGCCCGACTGGCATGGCTGGGACTGTGGGCGCTGCTGCTGCAGCAACTCGCGCTGGTGGCTTACGCCTGTCCGCTGGAATCGGTGGAAGCTGGACAAGCGACCCTGATGGTCGGTTGCGAAGAGATGTCCACGCCGGATCCCGATGCTCCGGCGTTGTGCGACCAGCATTGCCAGCGCGATCACATCGCCACGGCCGATGCGAAGGCCCCTCAAGTGCCTTACCAGCCCGCGCTGGCCGCCTTCGCGCTGGTGCAGGCTCTGTTGCCACCGGTACACGCGCAGTTGTATCGGGATGTTCCGGTGTGCGTGTCCGATCCGCCTCCCCTGCAGCGCTTCTGTAGCCTGCTGATTTAAGCCCCCTCCTGGATTGACCCGTGCTCGTGCTGCATGCGTTGCAGCGCGCTCGTTGTCGTTTCCCGGAGGTCTTATGGAGATGTCTTTCTTCTTGCGTGCAAGGCGCAAGATGGCGTGTGGGTTCGTGTTTGCCCTGGCGCTCAGTGGTCCTGTGCTGGCGGCATCGCCCGCTATCCCGATCAGCTACACAGAAGCCCTACAACGGGCGCTTGCTAACGCCCCAACCCTGCAGGTGCGCCGATCGCAGATCGATGCCAGTACCGAAGAAGCCACGCGTGCTGGCGCGCTTCCCGACCCACGTTTGATCGTGGGGCTGGCGAACTGGCCCGTCAGCGGACCCGATGCCTTCAGCTTGCGGGCCGATGAGATGACCACCCAGCAAATCGGTCTGATGCAGGAGTTTCCTGCGCGTGCGAAACGACGTGCCGAGCACGCGTTGGCGCAAGCGACGCTGGCGCAAGCGCGCTCACTGTCGATGGCCGAACAGCAGATGGTGGCCCAAGCGGCCGCGCTGGCCTGGATCGAGCTGTGGAGTACGCAGCAAGCCGTAGATGCGTTGGAAGGTCTGCGCGAGCCGGCCCGTATAGCCGAGCGTGCGGCGCGTGCTCGCTTGGCAGGCGGCACGGCCGGGGCCAGTGATGTGCTTGCCGCCCAGGCCGCCCTACTGCAGTTGGACAATCGCCTGGAGCAGGTACATGCGGAGCACGCCGCCGCGCAGGCCGGCCTGGCGCGGTGGTTGGGTATTGCACCAGAGGCGATCTTGGCCAGTGGTGCGGCACCGGATTTTTCGCAGTTGCCATTGGAGCCCACCCAACTGCTGGCCAAACTGGACCAACACACGCCACTACTGGGCTGGGAGGCACGCGAGAGCTTAGCCCAGGCCCAGGTGGATGCGGCCGTGGCCGAAACCCGCCCGGATTGGAGTGTGGAGCTCACCTACGGACGTCGCGAGCGCGCACCCGACGGCATGGCGCGCAGCGACATGCTCATGGTGGAAGTGGGTGTGGGCCTGCCGCTGTTCCAGAAGAACCGCCAAGCACGAGGCATCGCGGCACGGCGGGCCGAGCTGGAGGCGGTGTCCGCAGAGCGCGATGAGGCCCGGCGCATCCAAGCCGAGTCGGTGCAACGCGCGATAGCGCGATGGCGCGGGTTAACCGGCCAGTTGGAGCGCCAGAACACGCAGAGCCTGCCTTTGGCGCGCGATCGTGCACGCACGGCGTTGGCCGCCTACGGCGCCGGTGCCGACCTGCAGCCGTGGCTGGAAGCGCGGCGCGATGAGATCGAATTGCACCTGGAGAACGCCCGTCTGCTGGGCGAACAGGGCCGTGCCTGGGCGGCACTGGCCTATCTGCTACCCCATGAGGAGAACACGCCATGAGCCCGACCAAGACGCGTCTCACACAGCTCGCCGTGGCCCTCGGGTTGCTGGCGCTCGGCTTTGCCGGCGGCTACGCCTGGATGACTCGAACCTCTGATACCACCCCGCCCCCCGGCACGAGCGTCGCAGATCAAGCACGCAAGGTGCTGTACTGGTACGACCCCATGGCGCCGGAGCAGCGATTCGACAAGCCGGGCAAATCTCCGTTCATGGATATGGAGTTGCTGCCCAAATACGCAGATGAGGCCATAGGGGGCGGAACGCAGATCGATCCGCGCCTGCAGCAGAACGTGGGCATACGCACTCAGGAAGTGACGGTAGAGTTACTAGGGACTGCCGTACGCGTGCCGGGCACACTGACGTGGGATCTGACCCAGGAAAGCGTGATCAGTGCGCGCATGGAAGGCTTGATCACCCACGTGCAGGTAAAGGCGCCGTTTACCGAGGTTCGTCGTGGTCAAACGCTGGCCACCGTGCAGGCCCCGGCATGGAACGCGGCCATCGCCGAAGCACATGCCCTGAGCCAAGCTCAGTCCGCGGGCGCGCGTGAGCTGCAGGGTGCGGCGCAACAACGGTTGCGTTCGTTGGGTGTTCCTTCTGGCGCCTCGGCCAGAAGTGGCGTCGTGCTTAGCGCAGACCACAGTGGTGTCGTGACCGAGATCCTGGCACGCGAGGGACAGACGGTGATGCCCGGTACGCCACTGTTCAAGATCAATGGGCTGGACACGTTGTGGCTGGAGGCCTCGGTACCCCAGGCAGCGCTGGGCACCTTGCGGCCGGGGACCTCAGTGCAGGCCACGGTCAGTGCCTGGCCGGCAGAGCGCTTTGCCGGACAGATCCAGGCGTTGCTTCCCCAGGTCGACATGGCTAGTCGCACGCAGCGGGCGCGAATTGTGCTGCGCAACCCGCAGCGTCGGCTGGTGCCGGGCATGTTCGCCGAGGTTCTGGTGCAGCCCGACGCCGAGCAGGCCCTGCCAGTCGTTCCCACGGAGGCGCTGATCGCCACCGGGCGGGACAGCCGGGTCATCGTGCAGGATCCGGACGGGAGCTTCCGGCCAGTGCGGGTGAGTGTGGGACGTAGCGTGCAAGGGCGCACGCAGATCGTGGCAGGCTTGGCCGGTGGTGAACGCGTGGTCGTCTCGGGTCAGTTCTTGCTCGACTCCGAAGCCAGTCTCTCCGGTGCGTTGGAGCGCCTGGGTGCTGCACAACCGACACGCCCTGCCAGCGCATCAGGTGTGCACGAGCGCCATGACGCCGGGCACGAACCACGCACTGTCGTGCCGTCACCGTCCAGACAGCCGGCGCCTGTCGCGCCAGACACCTCCACCTCTACGCCGCCGCGCTGCCCGGTGCAGTACTGGTATGACCCGATGGTGCCGGAGAAGCATTTCGACAAGCCGGGCAAGTCACCGTTCATGGATATGCAGTTGGTACCCAAGTTCGGCCCCGCCGCAGCCGCTGATTGCCAGGCAAGCGAGGTCATGTCCGAAGCGATGGAGGGCACACCATGATCGCGCGCCTGATCCATGCTTGCATCGCCAATCGCGTGCTGGTGCTGGTTGCCGCCGCGCTGCTGGCGGTGGTCGGTATCTGGTCGGTAAAGAACACGCCGCTGGATGCGCTGCCGGACCTGTCCGATACCCAGGTCATCATCCGCACGCAATGGGCGGGGCAAACCCCGCGCATCATCGAAGACCAGGTCACCTACCCGTTGGCCACCACGATGTTGTCCGTGCCGGGCGTGAAGGCGGTACGCGGCTTCTCCTTCTTCGGTGATTCATTCGTCTACATCCTGTTTGACGATGCCACTGATCTTTACTGGGCGCGCTCTCGAGTGCTCGAGTACTTGAGCCAGGTACGCGATCGACTTCCGCCGAATGTGAATCCGGCGCTGGGTCCTGATGCGACAGGACTGGGCTGGATCTACCAGTACGCCTTGGTGGATCGGACAGGTCAACGTGATGTGGGGCAGCTGCGTGCGTTGCAGGACTGGTTTCTTCGTTATGAGCTAAAAACCGTGCCGGACGTGGCTGAAGTAGCCAGTGTGGGCGGTGCGGTGCGCGCCTGGCAGATCCAGCCCGATCCGCAGGCGTTGGCGGCCCGTGGACTGACGGTGGCCGAGCTCATCGAGGCGGTGGATGCGGCCAACGGCGCTACCGGGGGCTCGGTGATCGAACAAGGCGAAGCCGAACTGATGGTGCGCAGCGAAGGCTACCTGCGCACACAGGAGGCGTTCGAACAGGTGCCGGTAACCGGCAACGACGGCATCCCCGTCCTGCTCGGCGAGGTGGCCACGATCAGTCGCGGGCCGGTCTTCCGTCGTGGTATCGCAGAGTTGGATGGTCAAGGTGAGGTGGCCGGCGGCGTGATCGTCCTGCGGACCGGCAAGGATGCCTTGGGGGCCATTCGGAACGTCAAAGCGCGACTGCAGGCGTTGCAATCCAGCTTGCCCGAGGGCGTGGAAGTGGTGCCGGTGTACGACCGCTCCGAGCTGATCCAGGATGCGGTACGCAACCTCACCCACAAGCTTGGCGAAGAGTTTCTGGTCGTAGCGCTGGTATGCCTGCTGTTCCTGTGGCACCTACGCTCGGCGTTGGTGGCCGTCATCACCCTGCCTTTGGGTATCCTGGCGGCCTTCATCGTGATGCACGCCCAGGGGATCTCCGCCAACTTGCTGTCATTAGGCGGTATCGCCATCGCCATTGGTGCGATGGTCGATGCAGCGGTGGTGATGATCGAAAATGCACACAAGCATCTGGAGCACTGGCGGGAGGCGCACGGCCGGGAACCTCAGGGTGAGGAGCGCTGGCAGCTGATGGCCCGCTCGGCGGCCGAGGTCGGACCGGCCCTGTTCGCCAGCTTGCTGGTCATCACCCTGTCTTTCGTGCCGGTTTTTGCCCTGCAGGCGCAGGAAGGGCGATTGTTCTCGCCTCTGGCCTACACCAAGACCTACGCGATGGCCGCCGCAGCAGGGTTGTCGGTGACCTTGATCCCCGTCTTGATGGGCTACCTGATCCGCGGCCGCATCCGCCCGGAACAGCAGAACCCCATCAATCGCATCCTGATCGCTGGCTATCGGCCCATCCTGCTGTGGGTCCTCAAACATCCCGGTGTCACCTTGCTGCTCAGCGGCCTGCTGCTAGTGCTCACCTTGATCCCCTTTAGCCGGTTGGGCAGTGAGTTCATGCCGCCCTTGGAAGAAGGCAGCCTGTTGTACATGCCCACGGCCCTGCCCGGCCTGTCCGCCGACAAGGCCCGTCAGTTGCTCCAGCTCTCGGGCCGGATGATCAAGACCGTACCGGAGGTTGAGCACGTGTTCGGCAAGGCGGGCCGTGCCGAAAGTGCGACCGATCCGGCACCGATCGAAATGTTTGAGACCACCGTGACCTTCAAGCCGCGGGATCAATGGCGCCCGGGCATGACCCCCCAGAAGCTACGCCAGGAGTTGGACGCAGCGGTCAAGATTCCCGGTCTGACCAACCTATGGGTCCCGCCCATTCGCAATCGCATCGATATGTTGGCCACCGGCATCAAGAGCCCGATTGGGATCAAGGTCTCCGGACCCGATGTGGAGCAGATCGAGCGCCTGAGCCAGCAGATCGAGCAGGTGGCCAAGACTGTGCCCGGCGTGAGTTCGGCACTGGCCGAACGCGTCACGGGTGGGCGCTATGTCGATGTACAGGTGCGCCCGGAAATCGCTGCACGTTACGGATTCACTCAAGGCCAACTCCAGCAACTGATTGCCACGGTCGTTGGCGGTGATCCAATCGGGGAAACGATCGAGGGGCGCGAACGCTATCCCATCGTCTTGCGCTACCCCCGTGGCCAGCGTGACTCGTTGCAGGCCTTGCAGGATCTGCCGCTGATCGCGCCAGGCGGTGTGCAACTGACCTTGAGCCAGGTGGCGGAGCTGTCAATCAGCCCAGGCCCGCCGATGCTCAAGAGCGATAACGGCCGGTTGGTGGGCTACATCTACGTGGATGTGGCCGATCGCGACTTGGGATCGGTGGTCCAGGAACTGCAAGCCGCGGTGCAGACCCAGGTGAGTTTGCCTGCCGGCTATGGTCTGGCGTGGTCGGGGCAGTACGAGTATCTGCAACGGGCTTTGGCACGCCTGCAATGGGTGGTGCCCGCGGCGTTGGCGATCATCTTCCTGGTCATCTGGATGGTATTTCGCCGGCTTAGCGATGTATCCATCATCCTGCTCAGCTTGCCCTTGGCGTTGGTGGGCGGTTTCTGGTTGATCTGGGGGCTGGGCCATGCGATTTCGGTGGCCAGCATGATCGGATTCATCGCCCTGGGCGGCGTTGCGGCTGAGTTCGGCGTCATCATGCTGCTGTACCTGCGTCATGCCTGGGAGCAGCGCTTGGCCAGCGGTGCGCCGGAAGATGTGTCTACCCTGCAAGAGGCTATCTACGAAGGCGCCGTGCAACGGGTGCGCCCGAAGGCGATGACGGTAGCCGTCATCCTGGCCGGGTTGTTTCCGCTTTTCGTCGGTGCCGGTGCCGGCTCGGAGGTCATGCAACGTATCGCCGCGCCGATGCTGGGTGGCATGCTCACCGCACCGGTGCTCTCTATGGTGGTGATTCCCGCAGCGTTCTATCTAGTGCGGCGACGTGGATTGCGCGCGGCGCGGGGCGACCAATGAGAGACAGACTGAGCACTTGAGGTAAGTCCCCACAAAAAGACGCCAGTCATGGAAGAAGTCATGACTGGCGTCAAAGGGGAGAGTACCGCCTACATGCTTACTTATCAGTGCCCGGCGTGCGGGGAAATCTCAAAGCTCAGCGACGCCCGATCCGACACAAAATCCAAACCCTTTTGTGTAGAGGGCACCATGTGATTGGTGTGGATGTACCAGGTCTTGGCGGTGGTCACCTGGAAACTGGCTTGGCCTTGGGCATCGGTGCGCAGGAGCGTAGCGCTACCGTGCCCACCCTTGACCGGTGCGTCAGCACGATGACCGACGTACACGCGTAGGTTGGGCACTGGCGTGCCCTGCTGCAGCACCTGGAACGACAGCTGTTCGCCGACCTTCACGCTTCCAGGATTGCGGGCCAAGCGGATCTCCAGCGGATAGCCCAGCGAGGCAGCGAAATCGTCGGTCAGTTTTGTGCCCACCTGTCCAATGGTACGAGCATGCTTGGTATAGCTATAGGTGACCCCTTTGGGAAACTTGCTCGCATCATAGGTGGCCAGGGTATCGGGCAAGTCTTCCAACTCCAGGTACTTGCCGAACTCGCTGGCCGTACGCGTGCTGGTGGAGGCCATCGTCGAGACCCCCAGCAGATAGGTGCCCTCGCCCGCCGGATGCACGGTGAGCTGGCTCTGCTTGCCGACCTCTTTCCAACTGGCCAAGTCCGGTGCAGTCTTAGCGCCGCCCTGACTCAGCGAAACGTCCTGTAGACGCGCTCGGGTGACTGCACCTGCACTTTCATCGAAGGTGCCATTGTTCACCAACGCTGTGTTCGCCTCGCCCGCTGCGGTGCCAGGCTTGGAGAAAGCGACAAACAGGTCGTGCGCACCGGCACTGCCGGCCACAGCGAACAGCAGTAGTGTGGCGGATAGTTGCGTGTTTCTCATGATGTGTAGCTCCTCGTGATCGTGGCTTACCAGTGGTAACCAAAGCGGACATTCCAGCGACGACCCAGCAAGTCGTACGTCATGGTGTCGGTGTCGGTGTTGGGGTTGTTCTTCACGAACGGCGCCTTCTTATCGAGCACTTTTTCAACGCCGGCGGAGATATCCCACTTCTTCTTGATGCCGTAGCTCAGTTGCAGGCTGTGGTACACCACGCTGGACACATGCGAGCCGATCGTGTCGGGCACGGCGATGATGTCGTCCGCGCTGCCGATGTACTGCGCCGAATAGACGCCGGTCCAACGGTTCTTGCCCATACGCAGTGAGCCCAAGCCACGCCACTGGGTGTAGCTACCCAAGCCGCTGGTGATCTTGCCGGCGTACTCAATGGTGGTGGCCCCGGGCGTGAGCGCCCCCAACCCACGCGGGGTGAGTCTGGAGGTCCTGGAAGCCCTGCTGGATCTGGTCATGGCCTCGGGCAAGGTACGTGTGGTCGACGTGGCGGAACTGTGTCCGCCCCTGGATCCGGATCAAGCCACCGCACGTGTGGCCGCGCGTTTGATCCACCGAATGGTCAGTGCGCAGGCTCAGTGAAGTGATATCGGCTGGCAAAAGGCAGTGAGCTAATGGGAACGCTCAGCCAGCAACTGCTTCATTTGCGCGATCTCCTGTGTCTGCGAGGTAATAATGTCCTGGCAGAGCTTCACCAACTCAGGATCCTTCAGACGATTCTCCTCACACATCAGGATGGCGCCAGCGTGGTGGGGAATCATCGAACGGATGAACTGTTTGTCAGTGACCGCTGCTTGAGTGCGAATGCCCCACCAGCAGAACAGCATGAACGCCACCGTCAGACCAGCCAGAATCAGATTGCGTCGGCGATCGGGGTACATGCTGGACATTAGCCACAGCTCGATCAGCAGCATGGGAGCGGCCATCAGGCCCGCCATGTAGAACTGGTTCACGTTGTTATAGACGTTAGCCCACTGATCGACCATTGCGTACATCAATGCGTACATGGCCACGAAAGACAGGCCCATCATCAACAACAGGCGGCCGTAATGGCCTTGATGCCCTTGTTGTGCCTGGTGGGCAGGTTGGTGTGAGGCGTGCGGTTTTGCGTGCTGGGACTGCGGGTCTTGCGCGTTTTCGTGCGTACCGTGCGAAGAGGACATAACAATCTCCGTGGGAATGGCAGAACGGCGGAAGAACCCGCGAACTGTTGGAACAGCTCCCGGGCTGAGAACACTTACATACCCTTGCCGGCAGCGAATTCCTGCGGGCTCAGCTTGCCATCTTTGTTGCTATCGAGCATGCCAAAGTGCGGCGCCAGCTTGTGCTTGGCCAGTTCTTCCTTGGACAGCGAGCCGTCCTTGTTGGCATCGAGCTTGGTGAAATCGGCATCGGCCGCCGCCGGCTTGTGCTGACCGTGGTCGGTGGTGGGCGTGGTGGTCTGGCCGCCGGCGAAGGCCGCGCCCGCCATCAGGAACAAGGCCATCATCGAGAGGGAGGCATAACGCTTCATTGCAGTACTCCTTGTGGGATATGAGCCATCAGTGACAGGAATGGCCGCGCGCAGGCTCATCGGCGCGGTCAGGGTGGGGGGTGGCAACAACGGTGGAGCCGGACAAACGCAGGGCATTGGTGACCACCGAAACCGAGCTCAGGCTCATGGCCAGGGCCGCCATCATCGGACTGAGCAAAAGGCCGAAGCTGGGATACAGCAAGCCGGCGGCGATAGGCACGCCGATGGCGTTGTAGACGAAGGCGAAGCCCAGGTTCTGCTTCATATTGGCCACCGTCAAAGACGAGATGGCACGGGCTTGCACGATGCGCCTCAAATCACCCTTGACCAGGGTGAGCTGGGCGCTGGACATGGCCACATCCGTGCCCGTCCCCATCGCGATGCCCACATCGGCTGCCGCCAGGGCCGGCGCATCGTTGATGCCATCGCCAGCCATGGCCACGCGACGACCCTGGGCTTTGAGTTGCTGGACCAGGTCGGCCTTGTCCTGCGGCTTGACGCCACCACGCACATCCTCGATGCCCAGCGTGCGCCCCACGGCCTCGGCCGTCGCCTGTGCGTCACCGGAGGCCATCACCACGTGCAGGCCATCGGCACGTAGCAGGTTCAAGGCAGGCAAGGTCGTGGCTTTGATGGGATCAGCCACCGCAATGGCGCCGGCCAACCGACCATTGACCGCCAGGAACATCACGCTAGCGCCTTCTTTCCGAAGACGCTCGGCGCTGCTTTGCAAAGGTGCTACATCGGCGCCAACCGACGCCATCAGGCTTTGGTTGCCGAGCACGACATCCTGATCGGACACGCGCCCGCGGACGCCTTGGCCGGTGAGCGAATCAAAATCTTGGGCGGCCACCAGGTTCAAGCCACGTCGCTGGGCTTCAGCCACGATGGCCTCGGCCAAGGGGTGCTCACTGCCCTGCTCCAAGCTGCCGGCCAAACAAAGGATCTGATCGGCGTCGAAGCCGGCGTTGGAGAGCGTGTCGCGAAAGGCTGGACGCCCCTCGGTCAACGTACCGGTCTTGTCCACGATCAACGTGTCGATCAGACGTAGCTGCTCGATCGCCTGAGCATCGCGGAACAGGACCCCGACCTGCGCAGCGCGGCCAGTGGCGACCATGATCGACATGGGGGTAGCCAAACCCAAGGCACACGGGCAAGCAATGATCAGAACCGATACGGCATTGAGGACGGCAAAGGTCCAGGACGGTTCGGGTCCAAACAGACCCCATCCGAAGAACGTGAGCACCGCCGTGGCCAGCACGGCCAGGACAAACCAGTACGCCACCTTGTCCGCCATACGCTGCATCGGCGCGCGGGAGCGCTGGGCTTGGGCTACCAACTGCACAATCTGCGCCAGTACCGTCCCGGATCCGACTTTGTCCGCCCGGATGACTAAGGCGCCCGTCCCGTTGAGCGTGGCGCCTATAACGTGATCACCGACAGCCTTCTCCACCGGAATGGGTTCACCGGTCAGCATCGACTCATCGACACTGGCGCGGCCTTCGATGACTTCCCCATCGACCGGCACCTTCTCGCCCGGTCGTACGCGAAGCAGATCACCCACGTGCACGTGATCCAGCGCAACGTCCTCTTCGCCCCCATCGGGTTTGACGCGGCGAGCCGTCTTGGGCGCCAATCCCAGCAGGGACTTGATGGCCGCCGAGGTTTTGGAACGCGCCCGCAGTTCCAGCAGCTGTCCGAGCAGGGTGAGCGAGACGATGACCGCTGCCGCCTCGAAGTAGACCCCTACCCGTCCATGCTCGCGGAAAGAGTCCGGAAACAGGTCCGGTGCCACGGTGGCCACCACGCTGTAGCCAAACGCGGCGGCCACGCCGATGCCGATCAGCGTCCACATGTTGGGGCTGCGATTGCCGATGGACTGTAGGCAGCGCTCAAAGAAAGGCCACCCCGCCCAGAGCACCACCGGGGCGCTCAGCACGAGCTCAATCCAGGTGCGCGCCTGCGTGGACAAGCCGGGCAGACGGTGTCCCAGCATGGCCAAGACCAGGACGATCAACGTCAAAGGCAACGTCCACCAGAACCTTCGGGTGAAATCGCGTAACTCTGGATTGTCGTCCTCCTCCAGCGAGGGCATCTCCGGCTCCAGCGCCATGCCGCAGATCGGACAGGTGCCGGGACCTGGCTGACGAATCTGCGGATGCATCGGGCAGGTGTAGACCGTGGCGTGGGTACCGCTGGGTTGGGCCACCGCTGCTGGGGCGGTCACTTCAACTTGCTGGGGAGCATCGTCCGTATAGCGGACGGGATTGGTGATGACCCGTCCATCCGCAGCCTCGACAGGGGCTGCGCCTGCAGAATGGTGATGGTCATGGGACGACGGTGAGTTCATGCCGATGCTCGCTTTAGTGGGGATGGACTGCCAAGGCAGTGTGCCATTGCGGGTTACACAGCTATTCGGGGCTGAGCGTCCCGAGCACTGAAACAACAATCAGGATCAAGATGGCCAGCGCGGCCTCAGCCGTAACACTCTGCCGCAAAGCCCGCACCTCCTGCGCGGGATCTCCGCTGGTCAGCGCTCGTTCCAAGCGCGGCACCAGCGTCCATCGGTGCAGCGCTCCCAAACCCAGCATTCCAGCGAACAGGGCCAGTTTGAAAAGCAGCAACTTCCCGTAGGTGCTCTGGAACAGGGCCGAAAACGACCACGCGGTGAGATCCCCGTAGTGCGCGATGCCGGACACGATGAGCGCACCAACGAAGATCGTTCCCAGCGTCGAAAAACCATGCAGAAAGTCATGCGTTGATCGCAGACGCCCGCTGCCGTTCGTCTCTTTGCCGCGCAGCAGCATGGCAAGGAACATCAGGACCGCTGCGATCCAGCCGCCTGCCGCGAGAAGATGGACGATGCCTGCAGCAAGCCGGACCGCGCCTGCCAAGCCCTCGCCAGCGGCGGCGTGGCCGTTCCATGCCAGCGAAGCGAGTGCGCCGCCCGCCAGCATCGCCCCCAGCGGGAAGGCGGTCTCCACCTTCCCGCGGCGACGATGCCATCCGAGCACGAACATCAGGGCGACCAGCAGCGCGCCTCTCGCCATGGCTGCCCGGCCCGCGGACGTCTCGAGCAGATACCAGCCAAGCGATGCGCGATCAACCTCGGCAAGCGGCATTCCCATGATGCCCGCGGTCTTGAAGACGACATCGAGCCCGGTGAGCACGAGACCGGCTACGGCACCCGCCAATAGAACGCCCATGAGTGACCACCCGGCCAAGGCGTCGGCGAGTGCCGATCGACGCGACCCGTACCAACCGAAGAGTGGAACCCCGAAAAGAACCATGATGACAAGGTATTCCAAGAATCTCAGTGCATAAGCCGACAGGTCGAACATTCGCGACTCCTCAGCGCACCGTGAAGCTGAAGCTGCCCGGCATGGGGTGGTTGTCACCACCGACGGCGCGGTATTCCACGGTATAGACGCCCGGAGCCAGCGGTCCAGGCAACTTGGCACGCAGGGTCTTGCCGTTGTTGACGATCTCGGTCGTGAAATTCTCGATCGGCATGGTGGAACTGCCGTGCTTCATGAGCAACTTGAGACGCGACGCCCGCGAAATCAATGTCTCGTTGAACACGAGATCGATCTGGCCTGGCGAGGCCACCACCGCATTTGCCGCCGGTGTGGACTGCTGCAGCGCGGCGTGGGCGTGCGCGACCTGCAGCGAAAACTGCCCGGCCGCGATTGCGAGGACGAGCGCGAAGGAGCGAATGACGTTGGACGACTTCATATGGATAAATCCTCATTGGAATGTGATGCAAAGCCCGTTCGGGAGGGGCCGCGCTGTGTTCGATGCGACAAGCGTTAGATGTCGGACTGTCACTGAAACCACGATTTGTCGGATTTTCTTGATACTTCCGCTTTCGCGAGACGAGGATCCCACCGGCTCAGGCGGGATCCTCGACGCATTACGCTGCCATGGCGCTGCAGCTTTCCGCGCAGCGGCGACAAACTTCGGCGCAGCGCGTCATCTCAGGGTCGTTCATGGCGTCGCATGCATCGGCGCACTGGCGGCAGATCTCCGCGCAGGCACCGCAAACCACGTCGTGAACGCTGGCACCGCGCAGCATCGCGTCGGCACTGGTTGCGCAGGTATCGGCACACGTCGCCAACAGGGCGATGTGCTCCGGGGCCGCGTGAACACCTCCTTTGGTCAGGCAGTAGTTGATGGTCTCCAGGCAGATCGCATGGCATTGCGTGCAGTTGTCGATGCACTCGTTCATGGCCTGGGGCCGGTGTGCTGCGGAATGGTGAGTCATGTAGTTCTCCTTCTTCCTCGCGGGCGAGAATCGGCGCGCCCGCAACACCGTCCCCTGTTGCTGCGACGGATCAGTGCTGTGCGAACGGTTCAGTGGTTCCGTCGCGATGTATCAGCTCGACCGTGAACGGCTGCTGGCGTCCCTCCGGGACCTCCATGCCCGGAGAACCAAGCGGCATCCCTGGGAGGACCAGGCCGCGTGCGTTCGGCTTTTCTTCGAGGAGACGCTTGATGTCCGCGGCCGGAACGTGGCCTTCGATGACGTATCCGCCGATCTCGGCCGTGTGGCAGGAGCCCTTTGCATAGGGGACACCCAACCGCTCCTTGACCAGACCCAGGTCATCCATGTCGTGCACATCCACGGTGAATCCCGCCTTCTGCACGTGGTCGATCCAGACACCGCAGCACCCGCAGGTCGGGGTCTTGTGGACGGTCATGCGTGGCAGGGCTGCTGGAGTCGCGTCGGCTGATTGGACGACAACCTGTGCGGAGGGCGAGGTTGTGGGTTGCGCGGATGAAGCATCCTGGGTGCAAGCACCCAGACCAGCCACGGCAAGGACCACAAAAGTCAGACGGTGCAATGTGAGCGTAGTCATTTCAATCTCTCGACTCAGCGCTTGGTCCGCGAGGACCAGTGGATGTGGACGATCCGCCAGCCGTCCGCGGTCTCCTTCAGCACCATCGTCTCGTCGCTCTGGACGGTCAGTGGCTGGCCATCCTTCTGGGCATGCAACTCGCTTTCGGTTCCGACCCACGCGAACTCGCCAGCGGCTCGTGCGCGCTGACGGAGCAGCTGGCGATGGGCGCCCTTGAGGAACGCCGCATCGCTGACTGCGTGATGGCCCATGTATTCCTCGCGGCTGCGTTCGGCGCCCCCGGACTCGAGGATGAGAACGTCGGCAGCGAGCAGGGCTTCGACCGTGGCCAGATCGCCGCTAGACAGGGCCCTGTTGAAACGCTCCGCTACGGCGACCGCGGCCTCTGCAGTGACTGGGACGTCGACGTCCGCAGATGCCGCGGCAGCGGGGTGATGTGCGTGCGGCTGTGTCGCCTGCGCCATTGCGGGGGACACGACGGCCAGTGCCAGTGCGAGGGTGAACGAGATTGCTGTTGCGTTCATTGCGTGGGCTCCAAGAAGATCAATGGGGGTGCGCATGGCCGTCATCGGCCACGGGCGTGTGTGGTGCAGGGTGCGACTCCACCTTGCCGTCGGGATGGCCGTGGCTCACCAACCCGACTTCCGTGTCGCTGGGTGTCGGGCCGTGGTGATCGTCGTCCACGCCCGGCGGGTGCGCATGCGGCATGGAGTTGTTGCCCGGCTCGAATAAGGCAGGGTGATCCTCGGCCTTTTCGTCGTCATGGTGGCCTTGCGTCTCGCCGCCGCCATGCGAATGGCCCTCGCTGCTGTCGACAAGTTCCTTGTACGCAGTCGCGTCCAGCGTGGGCAACTTCTGCAGGAAGGCCGACATGTTCCATATGAACTCATCGTCCATGCTGCCGCCCCAAGCGGGCATGCCGCTGGCCTTGATGCCGTGCTTGATCACCCAGAACGCCTCAGCTGGAGCGACCGGCTGTTTGCTTAGGTTCGGTGGCGTGGGGTACAGGCCCTTGCTCATCTCGGTGGCCGCCGCGTCTGGTGAAAGATGGCAGGTCACGCACATGGCGTTGTAGTTGCCCGCACCCTGGCGGATACGCTCAGGATCATCAAGGTTCGTGGGTAGCTGAAGCTTGGCGGCGCGCACCTCAATGGAACGCTCGCGCGCCGTTTCAAGTAGCGCATACACCGGGCGACTATGCGGATCGTCGGCGGCCACGTTGTACACGCCCAGAGAGAGCGTGGCGGTTGCGACCACCGCAACCAATGCCACGCCGGCACCGAGCCATACCCACATCTTTTTGTTGGATTTCATTGTCAGTTCCCCTTAGAACCAGGTACGAAGGCCGATGACCAAGCGCGTGTCTTCAAAGGACTCGCCATGCTCGCGTCGCATGTCTGCGGTATTGCCAAACGCGCGCTCGTACACCACGCCGATGTAGGGAGCGAACTTTCGGGTGAACTCATAGCGAAGTCGTAGCCCCGCCTCAGCGGCACTCAGACCCGAACCTATCCCGCGCAATGGATCGTTCTTGCCATAGGCGGTGACTTCCACCAGCGGCTGCAAGATCAGCCGGTTGGTTAGCAGCAATTCGTACTCGGCCTCGACATTGGCGGCAGTCTGGCCCCCTTCGCCGAGATAGGCTGTGGCGGACACTTCGAACTTCATCGGCGCCAAGCCCTGTACACCGATAGCGGCGAAGTTCTGCGATGCCCCAGGCTTGAAGTCATGACGCACACCGGCCACCACATCCCACCACGTGGAGATACTGCGGCCGTAAAGCACTTCCAGATCAGCCGACTCGGTCTGACCATCCGTGCGTTCGCCTTCACTGCGGAGCCAGACGCGATTGAGGTCCGTACCGATCCAGCCCTGGCCCTCCCAGCCCAGCCCGGTGCCCGGATCGGCATCCCAGGTTTCCAGGCGATTGAGCAGCACGTAGCTCTTGATCGAGTTGTCATGCACCGGATGCGCGTGTTCCGGCGCGATGGCCGCCTTGCGATCCGCGTCCGTCACCGCGGGAATCGGGGTGCGCGGCTGCGTTGGCGCTGCAGGCCCGTGTCCCATCTGACTGTGGTCCATGCCCTCCATCGATTGCATTCCCGCTTCTGGTGTAGCGGGCGCGGGCGAATCATGGCCCATCTGCGAATGGTCCATCCCCTGCATCGCAGGCGTGGCCGTGCCGGAGGTGTCGGCTGCAGCGGGCTGTGCCATCTGACTGTGATCCATGCCCTGCATCGACTGCGCCTGCGCTGTGGGCGCCGCAGGTGTGCTCGCGGGCGAGCCGTGCCCCATCTGCGAATGGTCCATGCCCTGCATGGCAGGCTCGGCTGCGTTAGCCTGCGGCTCGGCGTGGCCCATCGCCGCATGATCGATCGTCGCTTCGCTCGTCTTGGCCGGTGTTGCAGGCTTTTGGGCTGGCGCAGGTTTTGATGTCGGTGCCTGATGTGCAGAGTGATCCTGAGTCTGGGTCTGCGCGCCCTGCTCCATCTGCATGGAGCCGTGCTGCATAGATTGGGCGCTGGCCGCATTGGCCAGGGCCAGCGAGATAGCCGTCAGCGCAGTCAGGGTGGTATCGCGTCTATTGATGTTCATTCGTCGACCCTCACCGTGCGCATCATTCCGGCTTCCATGTGATAAAGCAGGTGGCAATGGAACGCCCAGCTGCCCAACGCATCGGCACGCACGCGATACGTGCGTCGGCTACCTGGCGGCATATCCACCGTGTGCTTGCGCACCATGAAGTTGCCGTTGTCGTCCTCCACGTCACTCCACATGCCGTGCAAATGGATGGGATGGGTCATCATCGTGTCGTTAACCAATACGATGCGCATACGCTCGCCGTAGTTCAGCCGCAGCGGCTCGACATCGGAAAACTTCTGACCGTTGAAGCCCCAGGAGAATTTCTCCATGTGTCCGGTCAGATGCAGCTCGATCTCGCGACCGGGGTCGCGTCCGTCAGGGTCTTCAAAGGTGCTCTTGAGCATGGAATACGTCAGCACATGACGGCCGTTATCGCGCAGGCCATTGCCCGGATCATCCAAGCGCGAACTCACGCTCATGGCTTGGTTGTCCAACAGGGGATTGTTGGTCTCGCTAGCAGGGTGTGATTGCATGCCCCCGTGCTGCATGCCTGCCATGGCACCATCGCCGGCGGCGGGCATCGCATGGCCTGCATGGGCCGAGGTCGCGTTACCGCTGACAGGTGGGGTCATGCCAGGCATGCCCATGGCCGCACCACAGCCGCCTTCCATGCCCTTGCTGCCGCCAGACATATCCATCGACCCATGATCCATGCCCATGTCTGCCATCGTCAGCAGCGGCCGGGGATCCACAGACGGAACGGGCGCGCGTAATCCTTCGCGCACAGCGAGCGTGCCGCTGATGTAGCCGGTGCGACCGGAGTCTTGGGCAAAGATGGTGAATGCGTCCTGCCCGGAGGGCTCCACGATCACATCGAAGGTTTCTGCTACCGCGATGCGGAACTCGTCGACGGAAACCGGATGGACATACAAGCCATCTGCCGCCACCACGGTCATCTTCAGCCCCGGAATACGCACATCGAAGTACGTCATGGCAGAGCCATTGATGAAACGCAGGCGCACCTTCTCGCCACTGCGGAACAAACCGGTCCAGTTGCCCAGTGAGGTCGTGCCGTTCATCAGGTAGGTGTAGGTGTTGGCGTTGACGTCGGACAGGTCCGTGGGCGTCATCCGCATCACGCCCCACATCTTGCGATCTTCCAACGTGGCCGACAGGCCGTTGCGCTTCACATCGCGCGCAAAATCGCCGACCGTGCGCTTGTAGTAATTGTCATGGCCCGGCATCTTCTTCAAACGATCGAACAGGGCCGTCGGGTCCAGGTCTGTCCAATCGCTCAGCATCACGACGTAGTCGCGATCGAAACTGAAGGGCTCCGGCTCCAATGGGTCGATGACGATCGGGCCATAGAGCCCGGCTTGTTCCTGGAACCCTGAGTGGCTGTGGTACCAGTAGGTTCCGCCCTGATGCAGGGTGAACCGGTAGTGGTAGGTCTCACCACGTCCGATACCGTCAAAGCTCAGACCCGGCACGCCGTCCATGTTGGCCGGCAAAATGATGCCGTGCCAATGGATGGAGGTGTCCGCGCCATGGATGGAGTTAGCGGGCAATGCATTAGAGACGCGCAAGTTGACCGTGGTGCCTTCCCGCCACCGCAGCAACGGCGCCGGAACGGACCCGTTGACCGTGATCGCGGTGCGGGTCTTGCCGGTGAAGTTCATCGGCGTCTCGCCAATGGTCAGGTCAAACTCAGTGCCCGATAGTACGTTGGGTTGTCCCGGCCCCTTGAGCGCCCAACTGGCTTTGGGCCAGAAACCTAATCCTGCGACTGCGCCTCCCAAGGCCAAGCCTTGGACAAATCGCCGCCGCGAAGGCAGCAGCGGTCCACCGCGTGGACCACGAAAATCATCATGCGACATGAAAATGCTCCAAGCGTCGTGTTGCCACCGGCGGGCGGTGGTACAGAGCGGGCGGCTGGCCTAAACAGGCATGCAAGCCACACCAACGGCGCCATTGCGGCGCCTAGGGACGCTTAGCCGATCGGTGGTCGGATCAGATGAGGCAAGGCAGGTGCCGCATGCCCTAGGGGCAGCGGCATGACATCCAGGCCCAAGGCCAGTTGCACCGAAACATGCAGGCGCGCAGGAAGTGCGCTCGCGCAAGCGTGTACGCAGGCGCACCGGCACGCAGAAGACTTGCAACAGTCGGGACCGGCATGGTCGCCATGCCCAGTGCCAGCCTTTTCAATCGATGTGGCATCGGGATGATGCTCAGCACTGTGATGGGCGAAGCAGTCTTCGTCGACTTGCACCGCGGCAGCCACTTCGCTGGCCTGCTCTTCCATGACCGGGTTCATACTGACGGACGCAAACGCCGACCACGCGCCGTTAAGCACGAGCATGGCGATCAGGAACAGTCGCAGTAGAAGTGAGGAGGCTGACACGGGCGACATGGTATATCACTTTAGACAAGGCGCGTGTGTATCGGTCGTGAACAAAATCTCAAGTAAGCCTGAGATGTCGCGACTTGTCAGTCGCACTAGCCGCGGACACTGCAGCTCCCTCCAGAAGCGCCCAAAGGGCGGGTTGAGGCGAAGAGTTGCCCATAGGGCGAGCGCTTGTTCGGTTTACTTCTCGGGCGTGGCCTCGATCAGCTTCACCAACTCGCGCTTCTGCTGCTTGCTTAGCGAGCCCCAGCGCAGGAGCAACTTGGCCAGCAGATCATCGTCGGTGTAAAGGAAGGCGGCGGGGATCCCCAACGCTTGGGCCAACCGCTCAGCAATCTCCAGCATGGGCTCGTGCTTGCCACGCTCGTACTGGTTGATTCGGGGGCTGGCCACGTGAGGATCCAGACCGGCCCGGATGCCCAACTCCTTCTGCGACAAACCCGTGTGCAGGCGGGCTTGTTTGAGGCGTCGAGCGAAGGTCGGTGTTGAGTCGACGGACAAAGTCACGCGCGCACCCCATGGAGACCCCATAAGGATGGCGGATGTGCCCTGCCTTGCATACTAAGATATTCTTAGCTTTGAGGCAACCGGCGACACCGGTAGCGCCGCCACCCCCCCCCCAGGAGCCACGCCGCTCCCTCATCCCCGGAAACCGCATGCCCGGAACCTCGTCAATGACGCCATCTGGGGTCGCCAGCATCGAGGAGTTGGGCCTTCGTGGCACCCTTTTCCTAGCCGCACTGTTAGCCGCGCAGCTACGACGCCTACCGGTGGCGCCCACACGCCGCTCCACCTTGCTGGTGCTGGACACGCTGCGAGACTTGGCCTTGATCCAAGTTCCCTGGCCAGCGGATCGATGGCAGATCCGCCCCGATGCCGAGGTCACGCCCATCGAAGATCTGCAATGGGCTTTCGCCTGGTCTACCCACGAGCGCAGGCACCTGCTCCCGGTGCTGGAAGACCAACTCGGCGATATGGCACACGATGTAGACTTGGCGGACGCGAAACTGGAGCTGTGGGATGAACTTGCACTCTGGGAGACCGAGCAGTTTCTGGAGCAGCAATTGCTCAAACATCACTTCGACCCAGGCTGGGCACGTGATGTGGGGTTCGTCTTTCAATCCGGACCGCGGGGCTTGCCGATCGCGCGGTGGCGTTACTGCTGCTGGGCGGCGGTACGCCAAGGTGCCTCGGTGGCGATGCGTCTTGGCGTGCACGACAGCGCCCATGTGCGGGAAGCCATCTTTCAGGAGGTCCAGAAGCGCCTGCGCTACCTGATGACCAGTTCGCCCGAGCAAGGCATGTTCAAGCCCTATCATTTGGCACCGGAGTCCTCAGTAGCCAAACTGTTTGTAGATTGGGTCGTCCCTATGGAATGGGCGTACTGGACAGGTGAGCGCCACCCCAGCCGCTAGCAGACAAACGAGCAGCCTCGTCAGTCGGCTCCCCCATCTTGCGCATGGCCGCGCCGAGTTTTCTTCACCGCATTTTGTGCTGGCGTCAGTTGATTCAGTAGAGGCTCTAGCGCTTCAAGACGTGCATTGGCACGCAACGCATCGGCTTCAGCGCTCTCGCGGCGCTCACGCTCCCGCGCAAGGGTGTCTTGAACTTGAGCTAGCTCGTTGCGCATGGTATCCAAGGTCTTGGCGTCAGTCTTCCAGCGCTCCTGCAGTGCCAAATAGTCCGTCGCGGTCTGGCGCAACGCCACGACCTCGCTGTGTTGGCCTTCGTGGGCCTGTCGTAGCTGGGCAAGCTTACGCTCAATCCGCCCGTGGCGCTCCAGCCATTGACCATTGTCGCGGTTCAGCACCAACAGCTCCTGATTCTTCGCGCCCAAGGCTTCATTGGCCTGACGTAAGGCTACTTGCAGCTCTTGGACCTGATGCTCGTGACGGCGAAGCTCTTGCTCACGCTGCTCTTTGGTTGAAGTGCGGTAGTGCTCAAGCGCTTCCCGGGCATGGGCATGCTTGTCCTCCAGAGAACGCGTATGCGCCTCATGATCAGCCAGCCGCACCGTCATGCCAGCGATGCGCTCGTTCAACTGGGCGATTTCCGCGATCCTGTCACCTAGATTCTGTTGAAGGAGGGCGTGAGCAGCTTGCTCTTGGTGCAGGCTTGCTTCGGTGCGCTGCAGCCGACTGCTCAAGGCGGCAGCCTCCTCTTGGGCACCGGAAAGCGCCTGTTGCCGACTGTGGAGCTCAGCCTGATGGCGCTCACGCTCCTGGGTGAGGATGGCCTCTGCTTCCTCCTGGAGCCGCGAGGCCAAGCGCGCAACCAAGTCCTGCAAAGCATCACTAACGGCTACCGTCCTCGCCGGACCGCCGCCTTCCTCTCCTTCCAGTTCACGCAAGTAGCGGTGGATCGTGGTCTTGGAGCCCGTGTTGCCCAAGGCCACTCGCACCGCGTCGACTGACGGCTTCTTGCGTTGGGCCAGCAGCGCGTCGCGCGCCTTCTGGACGTCACTCTTATAGAGTCCTGCGCGCGCCATCGTGCCACCTCACTTTATTTCGTAATGTATTACATACCATGTAATTACATACTATTAAAGCAGGTAGACGACCGCTCGTCGGCGAAAATAATTATACGGGATAATATTGAATTATCCCGCGTAAGGCGGATTCTGACCCTTCCCCGCGTCCCAAGCAGTACGAAACCGCCCAGGGCCGGCGATCGCTGGGTAGTATGGCCCAGAGCGGAAAGGAGGCCAGCCAGGGTGCAGGCAGGCTCCGCCACCGAGCCCGTTGGCCATCAAAGGACTGTGCATGCCGATCGAACGTATCGTCATCGACAACTTCAAGTCGTTTCGCCATCTGGACCTGCCCCTCAATGCCCACATGAACCTGGTGGTGGGCGACAACGAGGTCGGTAAATCCACCCTGCTGGAGGCCATCCACGCGGTGGTCACCGGCCAGCTGCATGGGCGCAATCTTGCCTACGAGCTCACGCCCTACCTGTTCCACCAGCCCATGGTGCAGGAGTACTTGGGAGCGCTTGCCACGGGCACGCCGGCCTCGCCGCCACGGATCTCCATCGAAGCCTATTTGGGCGCCGACGCCGCGCTGGCGTCGTTACGCGGCACCAACAACTCCCTGCGTCTGGATACCGCCGGCATCCGGCTGCTGGTCGAGCTCAACGACGACTACCGCGAGGAGTTCAACGCCTACCTGCAGCAGCACCAGGGCGCGGTCAGCCTGCCGGTGGAGTACTACACGGTGCGCTGGTACTCCTTCGCCAACAATGGCGTCACCGCCCGTAGTATTCCGTTCGACTCGACCATCATCGACACGCACGGCATCAAGACCTTGTCCGGTGCCGATCGCTATATCGCCGGCATCATCGAGCAGGCACTGACGCCTGCGCAGCGCGTCTCGCTGTCGCTGAGCTTCCGCCGCATGCGGCAGAGCTTTTCCGAAGAAGCGGATGTGGCAGCGATCAATGCCTACTTGACCGAGCACACCGGGGACATCAGCCACAGGGCATTGACGGTAGGCGTGGACACATCGCCGCGCTCAACGTGGGAAACCAGCCTGTCACCCTACCTGGATGAGCTCCCGTTCATCCAGGCCGGCAAGGGCGAGCAAAGCGCGGTGAAGATGAAGCTGGCGATGCACGCGGCCGGCGCGGCTCACGTGCTGCTGATCGAGGAGCCGGAGAACCATCTGTCCTATTCCAGCATGACCCAGCTGATCGACAAGATTGCGGCCCACTCCACCGCCCAGCAGGTGATCATCGCCACCCACAGCAGCTTCGTGTTGAACAAGCTGGGCGTGGACAACGTGATCCTGTTCAGCGCGCAAGGCCAGATGAAGCTGGACCAGCTGCCCAGCGATACCCACGACTATTTCATGAAGCTGCCGGGCCACGACACGCTGCGGTTGATCCTGGCCAAGCAGGCGATCCTGGTGGAAGGCCCTTCCGACGAACTGATCGTGCAGCGTGCCTACAGTGACCATCACGGCGTGGCGCCGATGGCTCACGGCGTAGACATCATTTCGGTCAAGTCGTTGGCATTCAAACGCTTCTTGCAGATTGCCGATCGACTGAGGATTCAGGCCAAGGTGATCACCGACAACGACGGTGATATCGCAGTTGTGCAAGAGCGCTATGCCGAGCACATCAACGCGATCTATTACGATTCCGACGAGAGCGCCCCTTCGCTGGAAGAGCAGCTGATCAAAGCCAACTCGCTGGCCGAACTCAATACCGTGCTGGGCAAGGCCTTTGCCGATGAGGTGGCGCTGCTCAAGTACATGAAGGGCCATAAGACCGATACGGCCTTGGCGATTTTCAATAGCCCGCACTCGATCAGGTTCCCGGACTATGTCCAGCGTGCCATCACCTAACCGGGTCCTGCTCTCGGCAGCCGGCTCGGGCAAGACCACGTTGCTGGTCCGGCAGGCCTTGGAGCGACCTGGGCGCCGCATCGCGATTGTCACCTACACGCTGGAAAACCTAGAAGAGATCCGGCGCTCGTTTGAGGCCCACGCAGGCGCGGTCCCCGCGCATGTCACCTTGCACAGCTGGTATGGCTTTCTGCTGCGCCAGTGCATTCGCCCGTACCAAGCTGCGCTTTGCCCTGAGCCTCGCATCGAGACCATCCTGTTCGTAGAAGGTGTCACCAACAACCGCGCCCCACGCACCCAGGTGGCGCGCCACTACCTGGCGGGCAACCGGATGTATTCGGACCGAGCGGCCGATTTCGCTGTGCGCTGCGATGAGCTGACCCAAGGCCAGGTCGTGGCGCGATTGGCGGCGATGTACGACGAGCTCTACATCGACGAAGTCCAGGATCTGGCCGGCTTTGATCTGGATCTGGTCGAACGGCTGTTGAAGAGCGAGATTGCCATCACGTTGGTAGGCGATACGCGCCAAGCCACGTATGCCACCAACTATGCGCAAAGGTACAGCCAATACCGTGGTCCGAATCTGGCAGCGCTGTTTCAGATTTGGGAGGCCGACGACTTATGCCGGCTGGATCACCGCCTCACCAGTCTGCGCTGCGTCCAGGCCCTGTGCGATATGGCTGACACGCTCTATCCGCAGATGCCGCGGACCCAATCAGGCAATGGCGAGGTCACCGGACACGATGGCATCTACCTCGTCGCTCCAGGGGATGTGGCCGCGTACATGCAGGAGTTCGCCCCCACCGTGCTCCGGCATGACCGGCGGCAGGCGTGCGACGGACTGCCGGCGGTGAACTTTGGGCAGTGCAAGGGCCGCACCTACAGTCGGGTCCTCATCTTTCCGAACGGGCCGTTGACGCAGTACCTGCGCACGGCCGATGCAGCGCGTATCACCGCGCCGCCGAAATACTACGTGGCCTTCGCCCGGGCGCGGCAAAGCGTGGCCTTTGTGTATGCCGGCGCGTGCGCGTTGCCGGGTCATCAGCTCTATGCGCCTGCCAGCGCAGACGCATAGAGCCAGGGGCTGCGATCACATCTTCTTTAACGGCGCCGCGGTGGGCGGCGGCGGTACCGGGCCCGGGTCGTTGAAACACAGCATGATCTGATCGATGCCGAATTGATCGGCCAGGACCTGGGCAATCACAGCATGTACCAGGTCCAGGTCGACCGAGGGCGCCGCGACCGTGATGGTGGCCGCGATCGCACGGCCATGCTCACCGGCGACCAGGCGCAGGTCGTCCACCGCTTTCACGCCCGGGTCGGTAAACATCGCCGCACGGACCTGTTCCAGGTTGAGCTCGTTCATGGGGACTCCAAAGCAGTGCTACCGGCGCGGGGAGCTCGGTCGCGATGCAGCCAACGATAGAGCACCGGCAGCACCAACAAGGTCAATGCGGTGGATGAGACGATGCCGCCGATGACGACAGTGGCCAGCGGCCGCTGCACTTCCGAGCCAGCACCGACATTCAAGGCCATGGGTAGGAAGCCCAGCGAGGCTACCAGGGCGGTCATCAACACCGGTCGCAGGCGTCCAAGGGCGCCGTCGCGCACAGCGTCGTCTAGCGGATCGCCCTGTTCGCGCAGACGGCGGATGAAGGCGATCATGACCAGCCCGTTGAGTACGGCCACGCCCGACAGCGCGATGAAGCCCACACCGGCAGAGATCGACAACGGAATCCCGCGCAGAGCCAGTGCCAGCACACCGCCGGTCAGCGCCAGCGGCACGCCACTGAACACAATGGCCGCATCCTTGGCCGAGCCGAAGGCCATGAATAGCAGAGCGAAGATCAACGCCAGTGTCACCGGAACGACCACGCCCAGGCGTTGGGTGGCCGAGATCAGCTGCTCGAAGGTGCCGCCGTAATCGATCCAGTAGCCCTCTGGAAGCGCGGCATCCTGGCCGATGCGTGTGCGCAACTCGCCGACGAACCCGCCCAGATCGCGCTCGCGCACGTTGGCGGTGATCACCACGCGGCGCTTGCCGTTCTCGCGGTTGATCTGATTGGGCCCGCGCTCTACCTGGATCTTCGCCACTTCCCGCAGCGGCACCGTGCGAGGCCCCCCATTGGCGCCGGCGGCCAGACGGCTGGACTCATCGACACTGGTGCTTGCCGGCAGCGGAATGGGCAGATCTGCCAGCACAGCGGGGTCTTGGCGCTGCGCTTCGGGCAGGCGCACGACCAGGTCGAAGCGGCGGTCGCCCTCGATCAACTGGCCGGCAACACTGCCCCCAATGGCGGTGGCCACCGTTTCCTGCACATCGCCCGGGTTCAGGCCATACCGTGCCAATGCCGCCGGATCTGGCATGATGGTCAGCAGCGGCAGGCCGGAGACCTGCTCGGCCTTGACGTCTTCGGCGCCGGGGACGCTACGCATGACCCGCTCGACCCGGCTGGCCAGGCGCGTCAACTGGTCAAGGTTGTCGCCGTAGACCTTGACCGCCACGTCCGAACGGACGCCGGAGATCAACTCGTTGGTGCGCATCTGGATGGGCTGGGTGAACTCGTAGTTGCTGCCCGGGATTTCCTTGGCCGCCGCCTCCAGCTCTTCCACCAGCTCGGCCTTGGGCTTGCGCGGGTCGGGCCACTGGTCGCGGGGCTTGAGCATCAGGAAGGTGTCGGCCATCGACGGCGGCATAGGATCGGTGGCCACCTCGGCGGTGCCGATCTTTGAGAAGATGTTGGCCACCTCCGGGAACTGGGCCAGGCGCTTCTCCAGCGTTTCCTGCATGGCCACCGACTGCTCCAAGCTGGTGCCGGGAATACGCATGGGCTGCAAGGTGATGTCGCCCTCATCCAGGCTCGGCACGAACTCCGAACCCAAGCGGGTGGCCAGCACGCCACAGCCCACCACCAGCACGGCCGCGCCGGCCAGCACCACCACGCGCCGACGCAGGGCCCAATCCAGCAGCGGCGTATAACGGGCACGCGACCAGCGCATCAGGCGGTTGTCGTGCTCAGCCACACGGCCGCGCAGGAAGCTGGCGATCGCCGCCGGCACGAAGGTCAGCGACAACACCATGGCGCCGGTCAGGGCCAGCACCACCGTGATCGCCATCGGGTGGAACATTTTTCCTTCTACCCCGGACAGCGCGAAGATCGGCAGGTAGACCGCGGCGATGATGCCCAGGCCAAACAAGCTGGGACGGATCACCTCGGCGGTGGCCGAGGCGGTCAGGTCATAGCGCTCTTCATCGTTGAGCTGGCGGCCCAGCGCGTGCTGCGCCTCGCCGAACCGGCGCAGACAGTTCTCGATGATGATCACCGCCCCGTCCACGATCAGGCCGAAGTCCAGCGCGCCCAGGCTCATCAGGTTGCCCGACACGCCGCCACGCACCATGCCGATGATGGTGAACAGCATCGCCAACGGGATCACCGCCGCGGTGATCAACGAGGCGCGTACATTGCCCAGCAGCAGGAACAGCACCACCACCACCAGCAGCGCGCCCTCGATCAGGTTCTTGGACACCGTGCCGATGGTGCGATCCACCAGTGCGGTGCGGTCATAGACGGCCTTGGCATGGACGCCGGCAGGCAGGCTGGCGTTGGCGGCATCCAGCTTGGCCGCGGCCGCCTGGGAGACTTCCCGGCTGTTGGCGCCGAACAACATGAAGGCGGTACCGACCACGACCTCGTGGCCATTCTGGGTGGCCGCGCCCGTGCGCAGCTCCTTGCCTTCGCCCACGCTAGCGACGTCGCGCACCCGAATGGGCACGCCATCGCGCCGGTCCAGCACGATGTTGCCGATTGCCTCCAGATTGGCTAGCTGGCCCGGCACGCGCACCAGGAACTGCTGTCCGTTGCGCTCGATGTAGCCGGCGCCGATGTTCTGGTTGTTGCGCATGACCGCGGCGACCACGTCGTTCAACGTGAAGCCCAGCGCCACCAACTGAGCTGGATCGGGAGTGATGTGGATCTGCCGCTCGAAGCCGCCGATGGTGTTGACCTCGGTGACGCCGGGCGTGGTGCGCAGCTGCGGCCGGATCACCCAGTCCTGCAGGGTGCGCAGGTCCGTGGCCGTGTACGGGGTGCCGTCGGGCTTGCGAGCGTTGGGCTCGGCCTCCACGGTGTACATGAAGATCTCGCCCAACCCGGTGGAGATCGGCCCCATTTCCGGGTCCAACCCTTCGGGAAGCTGGGAGGCGATCTGCTGCAGGCGCTCGGCGACCTGCTGGCGGGCAAAGTACAGGTCGGTGCCGTCCTTGAAGACGACGGTGACCTGCGAAAGCCCGTAGCGCGACAGCGAGCGGCTGTAGTCCAGCTTGGGCAGACCGGCCATGGCCGTTTCGATGGCAAAGGTGACCCGTTGTTCGGCCTCCAGCGGCGAGTAACCCGGGGCCTGGGTGTTGATCTGGACCTGGACGTTGGTGATGTCGGGTGTGGCGTCAATGGAAAGGTGACGGTAGCTCCACACGCCCAGCGCAACCAGCGCAGCGGTGAGCACTAGCGTCAGCCAGCGATGGCGGATGGACAGCCCAATGAGGCGTTCGAGCATGGCGGGCCTCATTCTTCTTCCACGGTGGACTTTTCGATGTCGGCCTTGATCAGGAAGCTTTGGGCCACCACCACCTGTTCACCGGCCTTGAGGCCTTCCAGCACTTCGGCGCGTTCGGCGTCGCGGCGCCCCAGCTTCACCGGCCGGGTGTGGTAGGTTTCGCCCTGCTGCACGTAGACCACGTCCTGGTCTTCTGCGGTCTGCAGCGCCGTGATCGGCACCACCAACGCTGCCGATTGGCGATCCACGGTGACCCGCGCCTTGACCGCCGACCCCGGCCGCCACAGGCCATCGGTGTTGGCCACCGTGCCGCGCGCAATGGTGCTTTGGCTGGCGGTGGCGGTGCCGGGCAGGACGCGCTCCAAGGTGGTCTGTGCGGTGACGCCATCGCTCAAGCGGGTAACCGTCACCGGCACGCCAGCACCGATGTGCTGGGCGTCGGCGCCGAAGATGTGCAGGTCCACCCACAGCGTGGACAGGTCGGCGACCTCAAACAGCGGCGCGCCCTCAGCGGCGGCCATGCCTACGGCGGCCGTGCGCGCCATGACCACGCCACTGATCGGCGCGGTGACGGTATAGGTGGTCAGGCTCAGGTTGCTCTCTACCGTGGCCAGTGCCTGGCCGGCCCGTACCTGATCACCCACGCCCGCACGCACGGAGCGGACCGGTCCGGGGAAGCGTGCCGTGACCTGCGCGATGCGACCGTCAATCGGGGTCAACAGCCCTTGCACCTGATGCTCGTCAGCAATCTCACCGGGGCCTGCCGGTGCGACCTGGATACCCGCTGCCTGCGCAGCTTTGGCGGCAATCTTGGTTTCCAGCGGCGCTTCCTCGTGCTCGCCGTGCTCTTCGCCCTCAGCGGCGGCGCCGCCTTCGGACGCTTCGTTGGGGGCCGACGCGTTGCAGGCGGCCAGCATCATCAGGGCCATGCCCAGTGCGGTCCAGGAAAAGCGATTCATGGGGTCTCTCCGGTGGAAGCAGCCGCCGGCGGCGCGACAAGCGCCTGGCCGGTCAGGCGTTGAATTTCGATCAGGGCGCGCTGCGCATCGAGCGCCACGTCCAGCTGCTGCTGGGCCATGGCCGTGCGTTCGGACTGCAGCTGTGCCCATTCCAGGTAGCTGATCGCGCCGGCGCGATAGGCGCGCTCGGCGGCCTGCTCAGCCCGGGCCAACTTCGGCAGCACCTCGCCTTGCAGCCGTGCCACCTCGGCCTGCGCCACGGTGTAGCGACCATGGGCTTCGACCAGCGTGGAATACAGCGACAGGCCCTTGGCCTCGCGCTCGATCGTCAGAACCTCCAGCTCGGCTTCGCCGGCGCGGATCTCCGGCTGCGCGCGGCTGCGGCTGCCCAGTGGCATGGACAGGCTGGCCACCAGCGCGGTGTCGTCAGTCTCCTGCAGGCGGCGCACGCCCAGCTGCCACGACAAGTCCGGCGAGGCCGCCGAACGCGCCAGCTGCAGTCGTGCCTGCGCGATCCGGCGGGCATCGGCAAACTGCGCCAACTCGGGAGTGCGCTCCAATTCCTCGGCCAGCGACTGCATGGACGCGATCGCCGGCAGGGTCATGGGATCCGCCGCGGCCACCTCGAAGCTCGGAGCACGTTCGCCCCAGAGGGCAGCAAGGTGCTGCCGGGCGGCAATGCGCTGCTGCTCGGCCCGATCACGGGTCAATTCTGCTCTCGCCAGTGCTGCTTGTGCGGTGAGCATCACCGATTCGGGAGACGCGCCAGCCTGCAGGCGCTGCCGGGCAGCGGCGACGGTCCGCTGGCGCTGGCCGACATCCATGTTCGCCAGGCTGCGTTGCCGGTCGGCACCGACAACGGCCAAATAGCGCTGCGCCGTCTCGGCGAGCAGGTCCAGCCGCCCGGTCTCGCGCTGCACGGCCAGTGCATCAATCCGGCTTTGGGCCAAGGTGCGGCGGGCGTCGAGCTTGCCGCCGCGCTCCAGGACCGAGCTCAGGCTCAAGGTCAACTCCGCGCTGTCCAGGCCACGGGCCGCGCCCGTGCCCAGCGCATTTTCAACCTCCGCCCCCAACGTCCACGGTGGCCGCTGCACGGCCTGGTCGCGCTCGGCAGCGAGCACCGTGGCTCGCGCATCGACCAGGCGCAGCTCGGGGTGGGTTTGGGCCACGCGTGCAAACGCGTCGTCCAAGGTCATCAGCTCTTCTGCTGTCGCCGGCGTTGCCGCCGCGCTCAACAGTAGCCACGCGGCCAGGGCCGCCAATCGCACATGCATGAAGTACTCCAGAATTTTCGATAGCCAACAGGGATCCGGCGCACGCCGGCGCGCATCACCCTGCGACCGGCGGCCGGAACGGCGCGAGCAGGTGCTCATGCCGATATCTGTCCGCATGGGCTGTCGCCGACGGCCAATGCCGGCCGATATGAGCAATGGCCAACACTATTTCTGGAGCCGGCGCGGCCTGGCTACAGCACAGCACCAGCTGCTGTAGCCGGTGCAGCGCGGCGTCTACGCCACGCTCGGAAGCTGGTGATGCCACTGCCGGGTCATGGTCGGCCGCGGCCAGATGGGTTTGAGCATGGAGCTCGCCAACCACTGCCAGCACCGGCTGCGTCACAAGGCCCACGGCCAAGTGCGCCAGCAGCAGCCAGCGCAGGCCACAGCTCAGCCGGCCAAGCGCTGTCATGCAGGCGTTTTGCGCGCGTCGGCACGCGCCCGGCGAGCATCACCCAAGATCTCGAAAGCCTCCTTGATCACATACAGGCCGATCAGGGCGCCGATCACGAAATCCGGGTAGGGGCTGGCCAGCCACCACACCAACAGGCCGGCCAGAATCACCCCAACGTTGGCCACCACATCGGCGCGGGTAAACAGCCAGGTCGCTCGCAGATGCACTTCGCCAGACTTCAAGGGGGCGAGCATACGGAGCACCTTCAGGTTCACGGCCAGCGAGACCAGAGCGGTACCGATCATCCAACCGCTGACCGGCTCGGCGCCGTACATCACCCGGCGGCCGACTTCGACCAGCACGCCTACGCCCAGCACCAGCAGCACGCTGCCACTGACCCACGCGGCGTTGGCCTTGAAGCGCGCCGTGCGCCCGATAGCGACCAGGCCAATGGCATAGGCGGTGGCGTCAGACAGCATGTCCAGCGCGTCAGCCAGCAGCCCGGTGGAATGGGCAATCCAGCCGGCAATGCCGCCGATCACGGCCATCGCTGCATTCAGGACCAAGGCGATCCAGAGGATGCGTCGCTCCTCCTTGTTCTTGGCTTCGTGGTGGCACCCGCAATCACTCATGTCTTGGTCCTCTGCTGTGTTGTTTCATTGCTTGTTTGCGCCTGGCTGTCTACGCACACCGGAACGGGCATTGGCGAGGAACCCCACGATGGCGGCGGTGCCTACCAATACCTGCGCCAGCAGCGACTGCCAGGTGGGATACAGGCCGATCCACTCGATGCGCGGCAACGCGAGCGGTGTTTGAGAGATCCAGCCCGCTTCCTGCAACGCGGCCACGCCTTTACCGATCAGGATGACCGCCATCACCGCGATGAGAATCGAGCTGATCGAAAAGAACCGGCCAATCGGCAGCCGCCTGCTCATGCGCAGCATCCAGTACGCCACCGCAGCCAACACCGCGATTCCCGCCACCAGGCCTGCGAGGATGGCGGTGGACGCCTGATCGCTCCACATCGCGATGTAGAACAAGATCGTCTCAAACACCTCGCGGTACACCGCGACAAAGGCCAGCATGAACAGGAAAACAGCCGAGCGCCGTGTCAGCGCAGTCGTCAGCTTGGCGTGCAGGTACTCCTGCCACCGCCCTGCAAGGCTCTTTTGGTGCATCCAGATGCCTACGCTGAGCAGGACAGCGGCAGCGAACAAGGCCGAGACGCCCTCAGTGACTTCCCGGTTCGCACCGCTGATATCAACAAAGTAAGTGGCCACTGCCCAGGTAGCTGCGCCTGCCAACAACGCGCAGATCCAACCCGCATGCACATACGGCAACACATCAGACCGCTCGGCTTTACGCAAGAACGCCACGATACCAATCACGATCAGCAGCGCTTCCAGTCCTTCGCGTACCAAGATGGTAAAGCTGCCTAGAAACGCGGTGCTGGCGCCTATTCGGGTGTCCTGCAGCGCCACGTCCGCGCGATCAAACAGCTGGGCAATTTGCGCTGCCTGCCCGGCAACGTCAGCCGCGGGCGCATGCTGATCCAGCTGCGCGCGGTAGCCTGCCATGGCCGTCTCGATCTCTCGCAGCAATGACGGATTGCGCGTGGCCAGCGTGGGTTCAAGCGGCTCTACACCATCCAGATAGGACGAGAGCGCAAGCTTTTTGGCTTGAGCCAGGTCCTCATCAGCGTAAGCGCGCTGGCTGGCGGCCAGTCGCTGCCGCGCCACCGCAAAGCGATCGGCTCCTGGTACCGCTTCGTTTACTGCCTGTGGCTGCGAACGCAGGTAGGCGATGATCGCGTTTGCCTGATCGGCGGGCATCGTGGTGGCAAGATCGGCCTCTCGCGTGCGTGTCAGCGCTTCGAGCGAGGGAATGTGCGTATGGGCCTCGGCACTGGTGCGCCATAACGCCTCACCTTGAGCCTTGGCTTGCGAGGAGTACCCCAAGCTGCCCACATAGAATGCCAACGCCCAGCGATCACTTTCTGACAGCCCAGAGAAGCTGACCATGCCGGTACCCGGCACACCCTGGGAAATGACCTCGTACAACGACAGCGGCGTTCGCTGCGCGGCGCGAGTGGCATCGGTGAACGCGATCGGCGGCGGACTTAACGCTTGCGCGGCGGGGCCATCACCGTGACCTGTGGGGCCGTGACAGGCCGCGCACTGCTGGCTGTAGATGGACGCGGCCTGGGAGGTCTTCGGCGCGCTCGCCGGAACAGCGCCGATCGGGTAGCGGGCCAACAGCGTCGTGCCGAGCCCGCGCGCCAACGTTGCCACTTGCGCCGGGTCGGCCTTCTCTGCCACCGCCTGGACCAGGCGGTCGGCCTGGGCCGTCAGCTCCTGCTGGTTCTGGCCACCGGGCAATGCTGCCAGCTGACTGCGCACGGCGCCGGCAAACTCGCTCATTTCGGCGTATTCGTTGGGGGCAATTACGCGACCGGCCTGGACCGCGCCGGGGTAGTCGACCGCGATGTAATCGAGCATCTGCCAGGTTTGGCGCAGGTCTGCTGCGGCAGGCTCCGCCTGAGCAGAAGCGGGCAGAACCCAGCCGATCAGCAAGGCAATCAGGCAGTAGCGAATCAAGGCGATGGGCAGTGGCATGGTCGTCACATGCAGCGCCGCGGCCGGAGTGGCGGCGGATACGGGTTCAGCGTAAAGTCCGTAGCTACTACGGAGTCAAGCGTACTACGAATGAAAATCAGTGAGGCTGCCGACGCCAGCGGATGCCACTTGGAGACGATTCGCTATTACGAGCGGATCGGGTTGCTGCCGCGCCCGGGGCGCACGGGCAACGGCTACCGGGTCTATGGCCCGGCCGACATCGAGCGGCTGCGCTTCATTGCGCGTGGCCGGGACCTGGGCTTCAGCCTGGAGGAGGTCCGCAGCCTGCTGCAGCTGGCCGGCGATGAGGAGCTTTCGTGCGGGGACGTGGACCGGTTGGCCCGCAGCCATCTGGCCGACGTGCGCGCCCGCATGGCCGACCTGCAGCGCATGGCCAGCGAGCTGGAACGGGTGATTGCCAGTTGCCATGGCGGGCAGCGGGCGGAATGCACCATCCTGTCGACGCTGCGCCAGACGACCTCGGTGGAGGCCACGCGCCAGTGACCGAACTGGACCGCTACCTCGATGCGGCCACGCGCCAGAACACGGTGCGCAGCTATGCGTCGGCGCTGCGGCACTTCGAGGTTGAATGGCAAGGCCACCTCCCAGCGACACCTGACAGCGTGGCCCGGTACCTGGCCGCTTATGCGCAGACCTTGGCGACCAGCACCCTCCGCCAACGTCTGGCGGCCATCGCCTCTTGGCACCGCGACCACGGCTTTGTCGACCCGACCCGATCGCCGCTGGTGCGCAAGGTGCTCAAAGGCATCCAGACCCTGCACCCGGGCCAGGTCAAGCAAGCCGCGCCGCTCCAGATTCGGCGGCTGGTCGAGCTCGATGACTGGCTGGCCGCGGCGATCGCTGCGGCACATGCCCGGGGTGATGGGCCGGCGGCGCTGCGCCATCAACGAGACCGAGCGCTGGTGCTGCTCGGGTTCCGCACTCTGGAGCTGGCCGCCATCGGCGCCCGTGAGCGGGTCAATCTGGGCTACTACCGCAGCATCAGCCACGCGCTGACGCCTGCCACGCGCACGCTCATCGACGAACTGCTGCGCGCACCGGAAGGGTCCAGGTTCACCGGCTGGCAATCACTCAAGCGCGAGCCCGGCCGGCCCACCAACAAGGAAGTTCGGTTCTACCTGCAGCACATCCGCATGCTGCAGCAGTTGGCCGACCAGCTGCCTCCCATCGATGTGCCGGTGCCCAAGCTCAAGCAGTTCCGTGCAATGGCTCGGGCCTATGACGCCAGCGAGCTGGCCGAACTGGCTCCGGACAAGCGCTATGCGCTGGCCACCATCTTCATTCGCGCCCAGCATGCCAAGACACTGGATGATGCAGCCGAGTTGTTCATCAAGCAGGTGCGCGGGCTGGAGAACACGGCCCAGCAGAAATTGCTGGCCTACCAGCTCGAACATGCCAAACGGGCCGACTTCCTCATCGGCCAGCTCAAGGAAATCCTGCAGGCCTATCAGCTAGACGGCAGCGATAGTCAGCGCGTGGATGCCATCGACAACAGCCTGGAAGCGGAAGTGTCGACCTTGCTGGCCGAATGCGAAGAACATATGGCCTACGCCGGGAAGAACTACCTGCCTTTCATGCTGCAGCCCTATGGCGCGGTCAGGCCGCTGCTGTTCAATGGGCTGGAGCTGATGAAACTTCGGGCGACCAGCCACGACGCCGGCATGGAGCCGCTGATCGCAGCGGTGCTCTCGCTGCGCAACCAGCGCCGTGAGCTGATCGAGGTCGCCTCCCTCGGTTTGGACCCGGAAAAGGACTTTGACTGGATGTCCAAGCTCTGGTGTCAGCACGTGTTCGGCAAGCGGGCCAGTGCAGCCGGCGCCGGCTGGATGCACCGTAAGTACTTCGAGCTGGCCGTGCTGGTGCAGGTCAAGGACGAACTGAAGTCCGGAGATCTCTTCATTCCCAGCAGCGAACGGTTTGATGACTACCGTGAGCAGCTGGTCGATGAAGCCACCTTGGCCCAGGAACTGGAAGCCTACGGCCAGGTGTCAGGCCTGCCCACCGACGCCGAGTCTTTCGTGGCGGGATTACGTGCACAACTGACCTCCCTGGCCGATGAGGTCGACGCGCGTTTCCCGGAGAACGTACATGCGGACATCCTGGATGGGCGCCTGGTGCTGCGGAAGGGGCAACGCGCCGAAGTCTCCAGCGCGATTACCACGGTGGATCGCCTCATCGCCGAACGGCTTCCAGAATCCAGCATCGTCGATGTCCTGATCGATGCCAGCCAATGGCTGGATCTGCACCGTTTCTTCCGCCCGATCGCCGGCACCGAGAGCCAGGTCGAAGATCTGCCCCGACGTGTGATCACCACGCTATTCTGCTATGGCTGCAACCTGGGGCCGACGCAGACGGCGCGGTCGATCAAGGGCTTCAGCCGGCGCCAAGTCGCTTGGCTCAACCTGAAATACGTGACCGAGGATGTGCTTGAGAAGGCCATCGTGGAGGTCATCAATACCTACAACAAATTCGACCTGCCTGGCTATTGGGGCAGCGGCAAGAGCGCATCAGCTGATGGCACGAAGTGGAGCGTCTACGAGGACAACCTGCTGTCGGAGTATCACATCCGCTACGGCGGCTACGGTGGCATCGGCTACTGCCACGTGTCCGACAAATACGTAGCGCCGTTCAGCCACTTCATTCCCTGTGGCGTGCACGAGGGCATCTACATCCTCGACGGTCTGTTGGCCAACACTTCCGACATCCAGCCTGAGATCGTCCATGGCGACACGCAGGCCCAAAGCTATCCGGTCTTCGGCCTGGCCCACATGCTGGGCATCCAGCTGATGCCCCGGATCCGGAACATCAAGGACCTGACATTCTTTCGGCCCGAACCGGGTAGGGCTTATAAGAACATCCAGGCACTGTTCGGGGACAGCATCGACTGGCAACTGATCGCCACCCATCTCCACGACATGCTGCGGGTGGTGATCTCAATCCGATTGGGCAAGATCACCGCGTCCTCGATCCTGCGCCGGCTGGGCACCTACAGCCGGAAGAACAAGCTGTACTTCGCCTTCCGGGAACTTGGCAAGGCCGTTCGAACGCTGTTCTTGCTGCGCTACATTGATGACAATGAGATCCGCAAAACGATCCATGCTGCCACCAACAAGAGCGAGGAATACAACGGCTTCGTGAAATGGGTGTTCTTTGGCAGCCAGGGGATCATTGCTGAGAACGTCCAACACGAGCAGCGCAAGATCATCAAGTACAGCCAGCTGGTGGCCAACATGATCATCCTCCACAACGTGGAAGGCATGAGCCGGACCTTGGCCGAGATGAGGAAGGAGGGGATTGAACTGACGCCCGAGATCCTGGCCGGCCTGTCGCCTTATCGGACCAGCCACATCAATCGCTTCGGCGACTACCACCTGGATCTTGAAAGGGAAGTGGCGCCGCTGAGCTACACAGCCAAGGTGCTTGAACAGACCCCATAGATGGGGAGAACCTGATCGAGAGACGAGCAATCAACTTTGAAATTCAGTCGCTTAGGCAGCTTTTGGCCCTGTACGTAATGATTCCCTGCCGACCCTCTTCAAGGTTCATCCCAGCGACTGCCCAGTTGAAGGCCGCTCTTTCGTGGGCATTGAGTTCCGCGTCGATAGCGTCAATTGACTGCCGGTATTGCTGCTGGGTTCCATTCGTAACCATCTTCTTGTCTGTCGGACCGCTGCAGGCAGCTAGCAGTGCTGATGCTGCCAGGATCAGTGTTGCTCTGCTTCTGGCCGCGGTGATGAAGCGGTATGGCTGTTCGCTCATGCGTCCCCCTGTCAATGAAGAAGACAGAATATCGGGTTTTTAGATATCGGAGAACTGGATATAGCTTTCTAGGCCGCTCAGCCAAGGCGCGGTCGTGTCGAAGTCCATCCATCGAAAAGAGTACGCTGCCCTCATTGAGGCTGTTCGCGAGGCGCGGCTAGCTGCCGGTCTGACCCAGGCCCAGGTGTCCAGCATGCTGGGCCGCAGCCAGTCATTCATCAGCGACGTCGAAACAGGCAAGAGAAGGGTTGATGTGGTGGAGCTGAGAGATATCGCCCGCCTGACAGGCCTTTCGCTGGGCAAGTTGATCACAAACTTTGAGAAGCGAATCAAAGGCTAAAGCCCCTTAGGGTGTAGCGGTAGGTTCGCGCTTCTTGCCGGCCGGTCGGGACCAGGCGCACACGCCAGTGACAGACGGCCAACCGGATGGAAGGGGCACGCCCTGCCGGAAATCCCTGACGTAGATCGGCCTCGGCGTGCCGGGTCGAAACTTTAGGCTGTTTTGTGGAACCGTGGGGTCTGAACCCTCGTGTAGATCCGGGTGAAGCGACGTCTTTACAGTTGTTGATGTGAAGACATTTCTCCGGCCCACTCCACAGCAGCTCCACAGGTCGCTAAAGCGAACCCCTAAATGCCTCCGATGGGCTTGTCGCGGGGCCTATACCCTTTCGGCGCGACTGTCTGACGTGGAGGATTGCGCCCTACACAAGCTTCGAGACGCAAAGGCTATCGCTTGAGCGCTTGGCAAAGCGCGAGCTAGGGATGGGGTTCGGAGAGTGGCGCAGTCGGCTTCGTTTTCTGAGGGCAATTGATGCCTTGGGTTCAGACCGATCAATTACGCAGATTGCAGACGATCTGGGCTATGCAAACTCAACGTCTTTCAGTGAGATGTTCAAGCGACACTCTGGCCGGACCCCAGACCAGTATAGAAGGGGCCTCAGTCCGCTCCAGCGAGAGGTGGAGCCCTCCTCCCGCTGAATCGAGGCAGGCCTCGAAGCTGTTGGGTCAACCATTTAGCTGGCCCAGACAGTGGCCATTCGGATCGATGGATCATCCAGAGGGTGTCAACCACCGGAGATCCACAGTCAACCACCTCAATTGCGTCTTGCCGAGCGAAGGATTCACGGGCGTGTCGCGGAATGACAGTGAATCCCAGCCCGAGCGATACCGGCTCAAGGATGAGCGCAACCTGATTGGTGAAGCCGTGTATAGGAAGCGCGCGTACGCCTGGATTTCCTGGGAACTTGCGGGCGAGAAGGCGGGTGGCCATAGCCTGGCCATCTGGATGATCAACGAAACCCAACTTTTGAAGATCCGCCCAGCTGTCCGCGCAGGCACCTCTCGGAACTACCAGCTCAAGCGCCTCCTCGGTGAAGGGCTCAGCCCGCAGCCGAGGGTCATCCGGCCGAAGTGCAAGTAGACCCACCTCGTACTTCTTCTCCAGTACCGCCGATAGGATTTCTGGGTCCGGCGAGAAGCGATGACGAATGATCAAGCCGGGATGGGTGCGCTGGAAGTCCAGCAACACCGGGTAAAGAGCAAGGCCAACACTCCCGGGGGTTATCAGCGCAAACTCCCCCTGATCGCTGTCCGCGCTCGCGAGCTTGGCTTGAAGCCGGCGATCGGCCGAATCCATCTCTTGGCAGTACTGCAATAGAGCCATTCCCGCCGGCGTCAGTTCAATAAATCGTGGTCTGCGCAGAAACAGGGCACCCAGCTGTTGCTCAAGATGACGTACATGCTGACTGACCGCAGCCTGGGTGAGCTGCAGCTGGCCTGCGGCCCTGGTAAAGCTCCCGACCTCTGCGATAGCCCGAAAGGATCGGAGCCAATGCTCATTCAGCATAAGAATATTTTATCAATCTGATAAAAATGGATCAGATCATGGTTGAGTTGCAGGGTCTAATCTTGCGGCTACCCCTCTCTTCAGTGGTGTGCCGTGCCTGCCCTACCCCCTCCCTACCCTCGCGCCTTCTCCCACATCGGCCTGTCTGTTACCGATCTCGATGCCGCGGTTTCCTTCTATACAGAAGTCTTGGGCTGGTACCTCGTCATGCCGCCGACCAGGATTGCTGAAGACGAAAGCGCAATTGGCGTGATGTGCACGGATGTGTTTGGGCCTGGATGGGGCAGCTTCCGCATTGCACATCTATCCACTGGTGACCGGGTTGGAGTCGAAATCTTCCAGTTCAATAACGCCGAGCGTCCCGCGAACAACTTCGAGTACTGGAAGTCGGGCGTCTTCCACTTCTGTATTCAGGATCCGGACGTTGAAGGCCTGGCCGCTCGGATTGTGGCAGCTGGTGGAAAGCAGCGAATGCCGGTTCGAGAGTACTTCCCAGGGGAGAAGCCCTATCGGATGGTTTACATGGAGGATCCGCTGGGCAACATCCTGGAGATCTACAGCCACAGCTACGAGCTTACGTATTCAGCTGGCGCGTACGTCTAGCTCCACGCACACCCTCAGCCAGCTTTCGACTGCCAGGCAGTCCTCGCCAAACTGAGACACGACGGTACGGAGCAAGTGTCTCGGCTGTAGAAGTCAGAGGTCTGCAAGTTAGAAGCTGGCGAACGTAATTTTAACGATTCATCGGCGAGCCGCGCCGCTAGCCCTAAGGAGCATATGATGAAAATGAACGGCATTCGTTGGCCGGAAGGCTACCTTCCTGGTTACACCGAAAACTTTGTCTCGAATGAGCTGATCGTCCTCGGCCTTGCCGCAGCTGATGTTTGGCCGTTGCTTGAAGAGCCACGTCTGTGGCCGACCTACTACGGAAATTCAGCCAATGTGCGCTTCCACGATGGCGCCGGCCCTCTGTTGCGAAACGGGGATCGATTCTACTTTGAAACCTTTGGCTTCCCCGTGGAGGCTCAATGCGTCGAGCATGAGGCTCCTACCTCCGAGGGTCCGGGCCGGATCGCTTGGCATGGCTGGGCCGGTGAGCCCGGGTCTGCCGATCGACTTGACGTTCATCATGCGTGGATTACCGCGTAGTTGTAACGAACAGCATTTGCATGGGCTATTCATTAGGCAGCACGATTGTGTCGTAGTTGAAGTCTCGAGGCCGCTGACCGGTTGCCTTGATTGCTTCTTCGACGGCTCTATCGAGCATGAGCAGGTACTTTTTAACGATCTCGCTCCCCCGCCCCTTTTTCATCTCTTCTTTTCTCAGAAAGAGTTCCTGGATCTCCTTAAGTGCACTCACAGCCGTTGCTGATTGCTGCAGCGCAATCGCCAAGGATCGGTTCGGCACGTCAACATAGTTGACTGAATCGAAAGCCTTATGAAGCTGGGTCAGATGCGCCAAGATCAGCCGGGGGCCGCCGAATCCTCCCTCGAACTGCGCCAGCATCAGTGTCGCTGGAAATCGCGCATAGGAAATCAGCTCTATGAGGGACTGTGTGACCTCCCGTCTCCTGACTCTGGCGTGCCAAAGGGGGATCAGTCCCGCGGCGATGATGGCTGCGATGCTGCCGATCGCTTGCACCCACGCCGGCCAGTCAAGCGCTAACGTGGCGGATTTGGGACTCGGCTTGCTCATGAGTGCCCAAGTCAAGACGGCTCCTGCGGCAAAGGTCATCACAGCGACCACCGCCCAATCTCTGTCAGTTCTTCCCTGCTTCATGGCGTTCCTCCTCCGGCGTGCTGGTTTCTACCGTTCGTACGGGGCCTGTCGCGCCGTGCTCTCGGGCGCGGTCGAGGATGAACTTTGGGGGGGGGGCGTGTACGTCCTCCAAGTCTTTCGGGGAAAGAAGCCTTGATCGAATGGATGGCCTCAAGTCTTAGATTTCCTGCTATTGGATTCTTGTGTCGGCTCGCCCACTCTTCTGGGCGCGGTGCGGCGTGGCTTGCTTTGCCTGCTTGGCGTTGCCGTGTTCGCTCTCCCTTGTCGGAGTGCCTCGGTAACTTGCCGAGTGGTTTCCTTCAGTGACGTCAGCTGCGCCTCCAAGCCATCAGCCCGCGCGTTCACGCCTTCCAGTCGGCGCAATGCCTGTTGCTCGCGGTTGGCAGCAGCAATGGCTTGTTGCTCGCTCTCTCGCAATGAGGTGGCCAAGGCCATGCGCTCCCGCCCCCACTCCTGCTCGGCTGACCGCAACGCCTGGCGATGCCGGTCAACCTCCGTATGGGCACGATCCTCCACTGCCCTGACGTGCGCCTGGAGCGCCCTCCTCTCTTCTTCGTGAGCGGCCGCGGCCTCGCCCAGACTGCGGCGTACGGCATCCAGTTCCTGCTCGAGTCGCTCCGCCCGTCCATAGGCTCCATCGCGTTGGCGCAGCAGGTCTTGTACTTGTGCCGTCATCTGGGAGACCTGTGCCGCCAACTGCTCCGCGGTGGTGGCGGCGGCCTGAGTCTGGACCTGAGCCTCCCTTTCGCGCTTCTGGCTGGCCTCAATCGCCAGCGTCAGGGCCACCCGGTCCTCCTCCAGCAGGCGCTCGCGTTCCTCCAGTGCGTGCCTGGTCGACTCCAGCTGGGTCTGAGCGAGCTCGCCGGCATCCTGCAGCGCGGCCTGCCACAAACGCTGGCTCAGGTGAGCTACCCGCTCTGGGATGCCTGGAACCGCCGCCTCAATGGCGCGCTGGCGCAGGCGAAAGCCTACGGTCTGCCACCAGGTCTCCAGCCAACGCGTGACGGTGTTGGGCGAGCCGGTGCCCAAGTGGGCTCGGATTCGCTCGACGGTGGGACGTTCGCCGGCGGCGATGATGTCGTCCGCTGCCTGGTGCACATCCAGTTCGCTGATGCCCTTGGCCATTGGGTGTCCTTCTGCGGAACGGTGAGAATTGGCAGGCCATGTCTGATAAGGCATATTTATCAGATGTAGCTCAACCTAATCATAGTGCACAATACATAGTACATATGAATAATATCACTGCTGCGTCAGGGGAACTCGTTTCGGGGCTGGTTCCGGAGCGGCTGGCCACTTCCGCCGCAGAAGCGGTGCGAGACATCCTGCAGGAGGCCGAAGCGCCTAACACCATTCGCAGCTACGCCGGCGCCCTGCGCTATTGGGCGGGCTGGTTCGAAGGGCGCTATGGCAGGCCCATCGCCCTACCCGTCCCCCCGGCGGCAGTGGTTTAGTTCATCGTGGATCACATGGGGCGCTCAGGCGATTTGGGGCTTCGTTGGGATCTGCCTGCAGACTTGGATAGTGCCTTGGTGCATGCGGGCCTGAAGAAGAAGCCTGGGCCGCTGGCGTTCTCCAGCCTGGTCCACCGGGTGGCGGTCTTGTCGGCGGCCCACAAGCAGGCCCGCCAAGACAACCCTTGCGAGGATCGCGCCGTGAGGACCCTACTGTCCAAGGGGCGCAGGGCTTCTCACAAACGAGGCGAGCGCCCGGCCAAGAAGACCGCGCTGTCAGCCGCAGATCTGCGCGCAATGGCGGCCACCTGCGACACCTCGCTCAAGGGGAAGCGCGATCGCGCCCTGCTCTACTTTGCCTTTGCTAGCGGCGGGCGCCGCCGCAGCGAAGTCGCCGAGGCGACGGTGAATCACCTCACCCGACTGCCCGAAGGCGGCTACACCTATCGCTTGGATCACGGAAAAACCTTGCAGTCCGGGCCAGTGGTTGGCAGCAGCCCCGACAAGCCCATCCTGGGAGAGGCAGCCACCGCACTGCAGGACTGGCTGGACGTGGCCGAGATTACCGACGGCCCCCTGTTCCGGCGCGTCTGGCCACGGTCATTGGGCGGCGCGCTCAGCGGCAAGGCGGTCGCCGCCATCGTTAAGGACCGGGCGCGGTTGGCCGGTCTGGACGGGGACTTTGCCGGCCACAGCCTGCGCTCGGGCTTTGTTACCGAAGGTGCGCGGCGTGGGGTGGCCCTGCCGGCGCTGATGGCGATGACCGATCACCGCTCCGTGGCCAGCGTGATCGGATATTTCCAGCAGGGCGGCGTCGGCAGCAACCCCGCCGCGCGCCTGATGGATGAGGACTGAGCCTCCGGCCCGAGCTGCCAGCAGTGCGCGTTGAATGTGCCCCGCTCGGGCCCTATCCTGCACAAGACGCGCACCATCCACGGCAGGAATCAGGGGGCAGCATGAAGCTAGTCAAGGCACGGATCCGAAACTTCCGTTCTGCAGAGGATTCCGGAACGTTCGATGTCGGAGAGCTGACCTGCTTGGTCGGTAAGAACGAGGCGGGCAAGACTGCAATTCTGACGGCGTTGTTTGGTACCCGTCCCATCGCCGACCAGTTTGCTTACGACACGGTGCGCGATTACCCCCGCCGCTTCCTCACGCGGTATGAGGAACGCCACGACGACGAACCCGCACCGGTTGCCACCCTGACCTGGGAGCTCAGCCACGAAGACCAAAAGGCGGTCGCCGACGTCCTGGGTGCCGGCGCGTTAAGTAGTACGACCGTTGACGTAACGACAGATTACAGTGGCCACAGCACTTGGAGCATTCACGTCGATCCCAACGTGGTGCGCGCGTTTCTGCTCGACCAGCACGGTGTGGCAGGCGAAGAGCGGGAGAAGTTTTCCAAGATATTGCTGGATCGACTCGTGGTCGAGATAGATGCGCACCCCGAGCCGTCTGACCAATTGCAGGCGGTCAAGCGGTCCATCAGCGGCTTCCGCAAGGGGAAACCAGTGCTGGCGGCCATCGATATCCTGCAGAAAAGGATGCCGGCGTTCTTCTATACCTCTCACTTTGATCGCATGTCCGGGGAGATATCGCTGGACAAGCTGTCTCGTGACACCCAAAGCGGCGCGACGATCTCCCCGGGTGACCAGATTTTCCTCGACTTCCTCGAGTACGCCGGGACGTCGGTCAGCGAATTGCAGTCCAGCACACGCCTGGAAGAGCTCAACGCACGTTGCCAAGCCGCCTCCAATGAAATTACCGATGAGATCTTCGAGTTTTGGAGTCAGAACGACGCGCTCAGTGTAGAGATAGCGCTTGCCCAAGGCCTCTCCGAGGATCCCGCCCCCTTCAATAGCGGGACTGTTGCCAAAATCCGCATTCGGAATGACAACCACAAGGTTTCGGTGCCCCTGTCTGAGCGCAGCGCCGGATTCGTCTGGTTCTTCTCCTTCCTGTCGCAGTTCAAGCAGATGCGAAAGAGGAACCCCGGTGCGATCATCCTTCTGGATGAGCCTGGATTGACGCTACATGGAAAGGCGCAAGCTGATCTGCTCCGCTACATCATTGAGCGTCTACTCCCCGACCACCAGGTCATCTACAGCACCCACTCGCCCTTTATGGTGCCGGCCGATCGTCTTGCGGACGTTCGCGTCGTCGAGGACGTTGTCACCTACGACCAGCGTCGCCGCCCCACCGTTAAGGGCACACAGGTCTCCGCGGACGTCCTGAGCGTCGATCAGGACACGCTGTTCCCCCTTCAGGCCCATCTCGGTTACGAGGTTACCCAAAGCCTGTTTGTGGGAGCGCATACCCTGTTGGTCGAAGGACCTTCGGATGTGCTCTATCTTCAGGCGGCATCGCACGCGCTCAAGCAACGCAAGCGCCAAGGCTTGGACAGCCGGTGGGTGATCTGCCCCACAGGCGGCATAGACAAAGTGCAATCGTTCGCCTCGCTCTTCTCTGGCAAGGGCATCCACATGGTCGCCTTGTGTGACTACGGCAATGGCGATAAAGGCAAGGTGCAGCGGCTGAGGGAGTCTCAGATCATGAAGACTTCCGGCGTCTTGGTAGCCACGGATTTCACCGGAAAGGCGGAGAGCGACATTGAGGACTTCTTCGCACCCGCCGTCTTCGCCGACATCCTCAACGGTGCCTACGGTCTGAAGGGAAAAGGGCAAATTTCCGCCCGGCAGTTCAGCCAAGACGGTGCCCTGACGCGCCAGGTCAAACAGGCCGAAGCACTGTTTAATGTCATGGGGGCTTCCGTTCCGCCCCTGGATCATTTCACTCCCGCCAACTGGCTCATCCAGAATCAGCACGTGCTGGCCGCGGAAACTACGGCCATCAATGAAACGCTGGAGCGCTTTGAGAAGGCCTTCGCTGAGATCAATGCGGCGCTAGGGGCCGGTGCGTAGATGAACCTCTGCCAGAGCTCCGCAATGGCAGCGGGTTCCTCTCCCGGCGCGCACTCATCGGAGGGCAGGACTCGGCTGCCTGACTCCCGCGCCATGAAATCGGCCTCTAACAGTGCGCCCTTTCCCTGCCATGCTGGCCCTGCGAATGCCGGGTCCGCAGAGGGCGCTTTAGACGCGCCAAGCCCAGTCTGATCCGTGAATGCGGCGACCACCCTGCCGGTTCCAGCGGAACGCCTCCCACATCAGAGTCGGCGGCGTTCCACCGTACTTCAACTCATCAGCCAACCGGATGAACACCTCATCGGTAATCCAGGTTGACGGGGCAAGGTCCAGGTCCGTGAGCTTGGCCGCATGATTGGCCGCGCGTCCAACCCAGACGATGTCGTTGCCGCCTCGAATACCCGTGCGAGCAGCTCGGATTGGGCTGCTGTCGATTCCGACGACATGCCTCACGGTACCTGTCCAGTCGGGGTACTGCTGTTTCAACGCTGGCATGACGATCATCTTGACCGCATAGTTGATTTTCAACCCGGCCTTAGCCGCCGGCGTGGCTTGCCGGTCACCCACCCAGATGCCCATGACACGATCTCCGTCGTAGGAGGTGATCTTGCCGCCCTCTTTCCTGATGATCGTCGCTGCACAGTGCAGGAACGCTTTGTAGATCTCTGCACTCAACTGCCAGGCTTCGGTGTCGACCATATTCGTTGAGCCGTTCAGGTCCGCGTACAAAACAGTGGCACGATCAAACTCCACTGCGTCATTGCCCAATCGCACATCTTCTGGATCGGGTACAACTTGACCTCTCCGTGTAGACCATCGGGTTTGTGCTATCGCCTGCACGGCGGCCGTCATCTCTTCCAGCAGTGCCACCGTCAGTCCCTCGGCCCAGCTTCGAGAATGCGGGAGCGAATTTGTTCGCATGCCGGTGCAATCAAAGCCCGGGCGTCCGGGCCAGGGGTGTATCGGTAGGGGACGGTCGTGAGCCCCGTGAGATCACTGGGAAGCTTCAGCTTGTCTTCGCGCGGCTCCATCAAGAAGGCGCGCCGACGCCCCAGGAATCCAATGAACATACCCAGTTCAAAGACGACGTTGTCGCGCATGACAGGCCACTCGTCACCGCGGCTGATGACCATGTCATCCGCGTGGGCCACGGCAATGGCAAAGTCTGCCTGTTCCAGCTGGCGCTCGAGCTCGTCAAGTGTGTAGTTGGCGGCGCGGAACACCCCGTGGTCCCATACCACCGTCAGGAACGGGTCGTGCTCGAAGTGCTGTACCAGCAACCGCGTGACAGGGAGCGCCTCCACCGACGACATCACAAAGACCCGGACCTGTCCGCGAGGTTGGGTAATCATGTGATTGCGCTCTTTTAGACGGCGCGAAAGGGTCGCGGCCAGCCGCCGCCAGATGACGGGGTGTGAATCCGCAATCCTGCTGAAATCGATTTCCGGCACCTTTAGCACTACGGTCGGCTCGCGTGCAGTAACAGTTGCCGCCCGCAGTTGCGCCGGTTCGATGGCTGCCATTTCGCCGACGTGGTCCCCAGCCCTTCGGGTATTAACCACTTTGCCGTTGACCAGCACGTCCACGGAGCCGGAGACAATGAAGAAAACGTCGGTCTCTGGGGCGCCCTGAGTGATAAAGGCCTGCCCTGTCCCCACGTCGAGCAATTCCCCGGCCTGTGCCAGCTGGGCTGCGGCCGCGTCCAAGCCGGCCAGCAGGCGGAACTCAGCCAAGGCGGCGATCAGTCGCCTGCCATCATCCGCCGCGAGGCGCTCGACGATCCCAGTCCCCATACTGCCCCCTTGAAAGTGTGAACTGGGTCCCAATATACGCCCAAAGGAGCTGGAATGAATCCGGCTGCCAGCCACGCCGTAGGCGACGCGACCCGCCCGGCCTGGCCTCCTCTTGGGCGCAGGGAGTAGCACGATGGGACACAGCTGGAAAAAAGATCGCACCAAGAAGCGCATTGCCACCCGTTACGCCGAAGTCCGCGACGTGGACATCCGCGATTACAAGCGGGAAACCTCGCTGGTGGATATTCCAGTCAATCGCGCCTATCGCGTCCAAGGGGCGCATGTCTACATCGACATCGTCAATCTGGCGGACATGCTTAGCTGCACTGACATCGAAGGCGAAACCTGCCACAAGCGGGCCCTTCGATTCCTGAATCAGCACTACCGCGCCGTCCATCGCATCCTCGTTGAAAGTGATGCCATCCGTGTGGACTTTCACAACCAGCGGCTGCATGCGGTTGTGACCAAGCCGTACGGCGATGCCAACGAACGCGCCCGGATCGAGCGCGCGGTTGCGATCGCCCAGCTCGCCATCGATGTGCTGGCTGAAACGGGCGACTCGGACGCGCACATCCCCAATGCCCAGGTTCGTGTCGGCATTGACAGCGGGATGGCGTTGGCCGTCAACAATGGTCGTCGCGCCAGCCAAGAACCTCTTTTCTTAGGCTCCCCAGCCAATCAGGCGGCCAAGTGTGCCGGGCATGGAGGGGCTGAAGGCATCTACCTGACGCACGGCGCACGTGCCGTGCTTGAACTGCCTACCTTGACCGGCAACAAGGACCGCACCACTTCGCTGACCGATGCTCAGATTTCCGCATGCGTCGAGGCCGCTGCACTCGGCATTTCCAAGTCGCGCATCATCGAACTCTGGAAAGATGAACAGGCCGAGCTCCCTATCGGCGAATTCAAGTTCAGTCGACCGACGCCTCCGCTTTCTGATCTGGACTTCTCCCTGCTCAGCGCGGCGAACTCAAGGCGATTTGATGGCGTTTCGATCTATGCCGACATTGACGGATTCACCGACTTCGTGGACAAGCACTTAGAGGAGGATCCCGAACATCTGGTTCGAACACTGCACGTATTGCGCTCTGAGCTGGATGCGGTCGTACACGAGGATTTTGGAGGGCGTCGTGTCCGTTTTATTGGCGACTGCCTTCATGGGGTGCTGCTGGAGGGCACGTCACAGACGACAGATGCGCAGGACACGGTCAGCACCGCTGCCCAGTGCGCGGGTGCATTGCGCAGCAGTTTCTCCACTGCCCTAGAGCAACTGAGCGCCGAAGGCGCGGAAGTGGCAGAGCTGGGATTGGCCATTGGCTTCGAACTTGGCCCCCTTGCCATTTCCCGCCTGGGCATGAAGGGGAGCCTTCTGCGGTGTGCCACGGGGCGAGCGGTGTTGGAATCTGAAGCCCAACAACGACTCTGCGACGGTGTGGAGACGGCCATTGGTGAAAATGCCTACAAGGCCGCCAGCGCCGCGATACGGACCGTCTTTACCGACAAGCGAAAGGCGGCGAACCTAGACTATGCCGCAGCGGTGGAGGAACTCGCCGCATCCGGGGACCGCGTGGCGAAGGCAACACTGGAGGCACACTACGCTGAAGTGGCACCCGCAGTGGCTCCTGCGCTCGCGCAGCCGATCCGTCCTCATGTGGCCGCGACGTGACGCCAAGGCCTTTGGAGCTGCTGCAGCGCGTGGCACCGGACTACGGTGCCACGTTGATCGTAGACCCTGTCGGGGGGCTGGTTGGGATCACAGTGGTTCGGGCCGGCGGAGCCGAGTACGCATTTAGATTGCTCGTCTCCGTTGCAGGCGAGCACGTCTCAGTGCGCGAGATCGCCGACCCCGGCATGCTGCCGGGGTTCTGTCCCGATCGGCATATCAACGGTGACCGTAGCTTCTGCCTCGGCTGGGGAGAAGACAATCCGAGCCGGATCCAAGACGAAGCAGCAGCGAGGCATTGGTGGGCCACGGTCTACCAGTACCTGACCTACCAGATCGGCGCGAACGCCCGCCGGGTCTTTCCTGGAGCGGAGAACGGCCGCGCGCACGGTCGTGCTGCGCAGCATCAGGCCAATGCTGAGCAGGCAGCCGAACGACTGGGTCCGGCATTCAAGGCAGATGTGCTCGCGGGGCAGTTCATGGTCCGCAAGGATTCGCGCCCTCAGAAGCGGAGGCTCGAGCTCTGGCACGGCAAACTACTCCTTGCTCGGGTGTCGACGCGCACTGAAACCTTGGTCGGGAGACCCCCAGTCTGCCCATGTGGCCGCGATCCTGACGGTGCGATCACTGCATGTGGCGACCACGCTGCGGCCCTGGTCACTTTCATCTTGGAACAGCACCGATGTGCGCTGGCCGACACAGCTTTCCTTGAGGATTGTGCGGCTGCAGGAGCGCGCTGCTGCGGAACGCTGGACATCTGCGGTCTTCGATCTGCCATCAAACGAACACAAACCGTATCCCTCAAGACAGAGAACTCACCCCGTGCAAGAACCTCAAAATTCTGGCGGCCACCCGCCAAATCAAAGCGACCGCGTTAGTGCCGCTTGGCAGCAGCTGAATTTGGTCTTGGGCTTCTTCTCCCGTGTAGACACAAAACTCTCGGTCGGCCTGGGTATCAACCTGGGCATGCTTGCCATGATCGCGACGCGGCTGCCGAAACTTGATGAACTAACGGCCCTGATCTCGGTTGTGGGCGTTTTGTTCCTTACACCGCTTACTGTTAGCTTCTGGCACCTGTGGTACGGATATTTTCCGGAACTGCGAGGCGGGTCAAATTCGCTCATCTTCTTTGAACGGGTGTCGAGCATGGCCGAGCACGAGTTCTTGCAGAAGTGCGCGGAGCGTACGCTGATGGAGTTCGAGGAAGACCTCCTGGGTCAATGTTGGCGCAATTCCAAGATTCTCTCGTCAAAATTCAGCTGTTTGAAGTACGCGTACATTGCCACTGTTCTGGCAATCGCCCCATGGATGGCACTCATCGTTGTGCTGCCTCCGCCGGCAAAGTGACACACAAGTGGCTTCTGCTCATCCAGTTGTTGAGCCGGAGCCCCGGGCAGCGCTGACAGGGCCGGGCCTTCCGGCCCAAGTCGGCCCAAGGTGAGAAACGGTGCTGGCCATTGCCGGAGTTTGGCCATCGGCTATCACACGCACGTCGCAGTTAGCTCCCTTTCGGAAGGGGATGCCAGCCTAGACGTGCAGCAAACTCACGACGATAGACGGTGTCAATCTGGGGCGGGGCTCGCCGGACGTACTCTTCTGCGAGCGTCGCAGTTTGCCCTGAGAGGCTTGCGAGGTAGGCAACTGCTTCTTCCACTGATGGGACGCGTTGATTTTCCCCGTTGAACTTCGGTGGCAGCGCCGTCCATAGCACAGTGGTAATCCCGCGAGCAGCGGCCCAGTCAGCGAGCCCAGGAATACTCGCCGGTGCTGGACAGCCATGTGTCCAGACCCCCAAGTGTCGCTCCATGTTCTTTGAGGGAATGGCTTCCCGCTCACGCAAGGCTCGCTTGGCGTCGCCCTCGTCGTCGGTACCAGCCTCAACCCAGAAGGAGGTGACAGCAGACGCGGCCGCATGCATGACCAACGTAAGCCGTCCATTGCCGGATTGCCTTAAAAACTCTACGCAAACCGTTGGCCCGTCTGCCAGCCACTGTCCACGAACCGGTAGACCGTCGGGTTGCCATACCAGCGACCCCCAACCAAGATAGGCAATCATCTTGAGCCTCTACTCGACTGCGACAGCCGTGCCGCCCACCACAAGCGGCTCATTTCGTAATCGGTCGAGCCTTTAGTCTCTGCGCTCACCATCCTGGATGCCTCCTCGTCTCAACAAGACTCTGTATTGATAGCGCTACCGCGCCATCTGCCGCGATGTTGCGCTGCAGGGTCCGACGCCGGGCGAGAAGAAGCGCGAAGACGGAGCATGCTGCTGATTGCGGACTACCCGCAAGAGCGGGTGACGCATGCCTGGGAGATAGTCGAACCCGCTGTCTTCAAGCTCAAGTACGAGGCGGGAGAGAACCTCATGCTGCAGGAGCAAGCGGCGTCGCGACGATGCAATCCGAACACCCCGGCACCCTGTGAAAGGAAGCACGAAATGGCTGAAGTACCAGAACAGCTCTTCGGCAATAAGCTGGATGGGACTATCCTGCCCCACCAGTAGCAGGCAATCGTGCAGTGCACGCCCCAAGGCAAAGCAGTCATGCCGTCTGCCCTGCTCATGGGCGACCCTCAACATCACCACTAGTGCCGCCAGGCTATCCAGAGTGCCCAGCCCGCACAAGCCCTCGGTGATCTCTCGTAACCGACGGTCTCGGCGGACAAACATGCCGGCTCGCAAGCTCGCTCCGCTGAACACTTCCAGTTGCACAGGTGCACTGAGCGACATGAGTATTGATTCTCCACAACCGCCAAGTGCCTCGTGGACATTCAGAGCGGCCCAGACCGGTGAACATAGAACCATGCGGGAGCCGGGATAGCGCGCCTCGGCTGCTGCCTGCGTCGCCTGGGACGGGACGTGTTCCGCATGGGCATATTTCACCCACACATTGGAGTGGCAGCCGGGACGCTCCGGGGATATCGACTGTCCGAGCGCGTATGCGCTGGATAGGCCCATTCGGCTTCGCAAGCATTCAAACCACAATCCGACACTGAGTGATCGCAGGCAGTACGGCACGGCTCGGTTGGCGGGAAGTATGCTCGTGCTTGCACGCATGCGGGCAAGTCGCGCCTCGCCGTAAAAGGGTATCTCTTTGAGCGCCATGGCCGTGCCCCTCCCCATTCACCTTTGATGGGTAACGAAACGCGAGTTTGTTACTCCTTCCACCATCCGTATTAGAGGGGCAGAATCAGGAGGACACAAGCGACGGGGTGTGACCACGCCATGACGGAGCGGACCAACGAATCAATCCTGGCCCCGGAACGCCGTGAGATCGAAAGAGAATTGACCTTTCATTTCGGGCCTCTCATCGGCTATGAAAACTTGCCGCGAGCTCTTGGCTATCGCTCCAGCCACGCGCTCCGCCAAGCAGAGGCACGCGGAACCTTGCCCGTGAAGATATTCAAAGTGCCCGGCCGCCGCGGCAAATTTGCCTTTGCGATGGACATCGCCGACTGGATGGTTGGGCTGAGGGCCGCAATCAGTCCGCCGGCAGTATCTGGCACCCCGCAAGATGAAGCGGCTGCTCTGAAGCCCAACCAGGAATGACGCCCCACAACCCAAACTCAAGGGGCCGGGCTTGTAGCGTTTCAAGAACAGACTCAAGACGTCCCCGAAGATGCGCTCGCCGAGCGCCGAGGAGAGTACCAAGAGCCGGAAACTAACATCTCCGAACCCTGGAAATGACTTGCCCCCGTTGGCGCGGGGGCAAGTGACATCTGTTGGAGCAGATGGTGGTGAAACTCAGCCTGTACCCTGAGGCTCACCCTTTTCCTTGACAAAGTCAAGCGACTTCCCGTTCGCGCGGAGGGGTGCGCCCATTTCCTCCCCATCTCATATGGCGGAGGCGAACCTGAATGGGCACCTTGTTCCAATCTCGAGACCGGGCAGACGTTCGCAAGCCGACGGCTGAGGAGCAGGATGATGACCGCAGGAAAAAGCGCGACCGCCAAACCGACGGACGAAGACCGCCGTGAGGGGCATCTGCCCCATTCCCCTCTCGAGCTAGCACGCGGCAAGCGCGACCGCCGCGAAATCTTTGTATTTCAGTCCCCGAAGAATGGGCGGACCGTAACGGTGGCCGACCTGGTCAACTTTTGCCAGGCGCTGATGCTCGAATTTGACCCCCAGGTGGAGATGTATGTTGAGAGGCCGCGTCGAATCACGGTAGGCGAGAAGCGCGACCTTGAGTTGAGCTTCTGGGTCGGGCGGAGGGATGGCACCCAGCACTACCAGTTTGTAATCCCTACAAAACGGGTGGCTTCACTGAGCGTTGGCTTAGTCAAGCTTCCCGCAGATGACGAGCTCATCCACATGGCCTTGAATCAAGGGCTCGTATTGCGACTTGTCCACGAAAACTCTTTGGCATCTCGCGCCAGCGAGGTCGCTGTTGCCTACGAACTACTTCCGCTTGTCTGGGCCAATGCAAAGATCGCGGGGGCCAGGCAGTTGGAAGTGAGGATTGAGGACATGCTCCAGAACGTTGAGCGCCTCACCATGAGCGCATTACAACTGCAGACGGGCCAGGCCCGGTTCGCAGTGGCTTGCGCAGTGGCAAGCCTCGTCTACACCGGCCGCGTACAACTCGTGGACTATCGCCCAGGGGATCCGGATGCCCTCGTGGAGGTGCGTCATGGCTAGGTACGAAATCTATGATCAGGCGACACTCGACGAGTGGTACTCCCCACATCCGGTTGATATTGCACCAGATCATCTCTCCAAGTTCCGCGTGGCCAAGGAAGCACTCACCGCCTTGCTTCTGGGCCGTTCCACCATCACCGCTATATCCCGGAGATATGGAATCTGCCACAAACGCCTGAAGCGCATGGCAATGAAAGCGCCCACGATAGCCCACGATGGCATGCCGCACGGATTTCGCGTATGCATTCCATGGGGCAGTTACTCGACTGAGCTTTCCTTCGAACCCGCGGAATTGCCGCTGGTTCCAGGAAGATTTGCGTGGCACAAAGTCTCCGAAGCTGTGCCAAGTGTTAAAGCCTTGATCGATGGCTTTGCAACCCATCTGCCGCCGGGCCGCCCTCCAAGCGCGTTCGTAAAATTGCACCAACGAGTCCTTGCGGAGCTGAAGCAGCACAACCTGGAGGACAAATTCCCCCTGAACGATCCTGGCAAGGGGAAGCGCTCGCTGCTTGCTTTGCTCAAGCGGCGGCAGTCGGCAGTAGCCGACGTGGACCTTTATGAACCTCAATCGGCATCGAACGCTCCTGTCGCTTTGGAGCAAGCAGTACGGATGGGCCTGTTCGCCAGAACGGAGTTTGACGCGCACCAAATCGATGTTGAATGCAAGATCTCCATCGATATGCCCAATGGCGCGCGTGTTACGCGCAAAGTGTCACGGCTATGGCTTCTCATCGAAATAGAGACTGAATCCAGGGCGGTAACGGGATGGCTTCTCTGTGTCGGCCAGAGCTATGACAATCTTGATGTAGCGCTCTGCTTGTCCAAGTCAATGGAACCCTGGGCTCCCAGGGACCTGACGATCCCGGACCTCTTCTACGCACCTGGCGCTGGAATGCCCGTCTATCAGGCAGCAACGCCGATAGTCACGCGCTCGGCCGCTGTCGCACTGGACAACTTCCTTGCGCACTCGGCCCATGCACTCGAAGCAGCATTCTGCAGGGCTCGGGGAGGTGTGATGATCTTCGGAAAGTCGCACACACCGCGCTCACGACCCATTGTAGAGCAATTCTTCTCGCGCTTGGAACGTGGTGCGCTGCGTAAGATCCCCGGCGGTTTTGAGCCCGCCAAACGGCTGGGGGAAAACAAGATCAGGATCAGCAACTTCTCTCCGGATGCCCATCCCATCCAGATGCACCTTCTCGAGGAGCTCCTGGACGTCATCATAGCCAACTACAACGCGACGCCTCACTCCGCACTCGGACAGATGACGCCGCTAGCGTATCTCACGAATCGCAAAGAGTCAGCGTTTGCGTTTGCGCCGGAAACCTGTGGCCTGGATGCTGCAGATATGGCTTCGACAATCGTAAGCCTGCCCGTAAAAGGCAACAAGGATAATGGGGAGTTGCCCCATGTCACCTACTTGTATGCGGACTACCGATCCCCTTCCCTTAACGATAAATGGGGACTGATTGGCACCAGGATTCTTGCGCGCGTGAATAGGCGCGATCTTCGTTCAATCGTGCTACTTCAAAGTGCCACCGTGCCATTCGGAGTGGCTACCGCGCGAGCGCCTTGGTCGCGCGCGCCGCATGACGAGAGGACGCGAAGGATCATCTGTCGTTGGTCCAAACAGCGCAGTGATTTCTCAATCGCTGGCGTGGAGTGTGCAATTGAAGCCTTCATAGCGCATCTTCGATCTACTGCAGACACGTCCCAACCCGCAGTCGACCAACTTGCGCGCTTGCAGCAGTTGCACTTCGGCCGTCTGCCCGACATTCGGTCCCAGCCAGCTCACATCCCGGTAAGAGTCCCCCGGGGAGGCAAGGTGAATCTTGATGACTAGATCGGACCTTGCGGAGGCCATCATGGCCGTCCGTCGCCTTGACCCCGACCATCCACTTTTCATTGAGTCTGGCTACCGTATCAACACGAAGCCTGTCGAACGCATGGCGGATTTCGTTCTGTACAACATTCAGCAGGGTCATCATGGGTGCTCTCTTTATTCAGAGAGCGGGGTTGGCAAATCCACGGCGCAAGACTATCTAGTCGAAACCGACTGGCGCTGGCTCGTGGAGGACGGACGCCGCGCAGGTGTGGCCAGGGCAATCGTCGCAACCTCAGATGCATGCAGGAGCCCGCTGAGCTTCTGGCACGCGCTTTCACATCAACTGGGAATGCCGCGCTGGTCATCGGCCAGGCCTCACGAGCTGAGGGCACGAATACACAATCACATGCGCGCCGCGTGTGGGCACGCCGACGTACGCAGGTACGTATTGTTCATCGACAGTGCTCAACGGCTCACCAATCTTGAGTTTCAGTGCTTAGAAGATCTTGATAACTTGATGAGCAAGGACAAGCTTACTCTCTTTTTGGTCTTTGTGTACCAAAGTGACCAGCAGGGCATCGAGCTTGGCGACATGTGGCAGCACCATCCGTCACATGTTGTTCGCCGGTGGTTTCTGGACTCAGCCCCATTTCTTCCTCTTGCGGCGCGAGATGAGGTCAGGCATGCCCTGTCGCGCTACGACGGCGCAGCATGGTGGCCGACAGAGGACATGCCATTTTCTAGATACTTCGCCACCGACGCATTTGATCGCGGATGGCGGCTGGAATCTGAAACGGAGATGATTTGCGATGCTGTGTCCGCCCTCCGGAGGGAGGTGGGACTTCCCGAACATAGTGGCTGGCCGATGTGCTCCTTCACATCGACCGTGCGGAATCTGCTAACGAACGCTTGGTTTCAGCAGAGTTTCGAACGCTTCACTCCATCTGACGTCCGTGCTGCGCTTGTGCATGTCGGGTACCTGCGAACCGAGTTCATTCGCATGCGCGAGAAGATGTCCGACAAGGCAATCGCCATCATTGAGAAGATACAGAATACGGCAAACCAGGTAGGGGGAAGCAATGAATAGCTCTCGCGCCGTAAATCCTTCTACGCCTCGGATTGTCGGCGCAGAGCATGAGTTCTATCCATACATATCGGGCTACGGCGTGCTGCAGCGGATCGTTGCACTGGGCATGCCAACAAGTGAGCAACTCATGATCATGGGGGTGAGGCGTAAGACTGGGCGCTCCATGCTCCGCCCTTTGCTTCTGCCGGGCCGGGTGCAGGATACTTTTGCGTCAGCCATCGAAGTCCGTGACGTCACAACGAAGAATCTATGGAATCCGGCCGCGTGGCTTCCAGTTCAATCACTTCGACTTCTCGCGGGTAGTGAGCTTCCATATATGCGGTGCCCCGCATGCGCACTTCACGGCTACCATTGTTCACTATTTCTCCTTCCTTCCATCTCTGCGTGCCCTTGGCATGGCGAGAAGCTCATCAGCCACTGCGAGGCATGCGGAAGGACGCTGGGCACCAGTTTTGACCACTCCGGTGGTCTCGGGACTTGTACTTGTGGATTTCAGCCAATCGACGCCCACACAGCGCTACTGGACGTCAGGCAATTTCCCGCTCGTGAAGTGTCGCAGTGGGTGGATGACTACCTTCATTGGGCATCACGCCAGCGGGCAGGCCGAGTGATTCACTTCCCCAGTGATGCGCAAAGCTGGCCTTCAGCTCTGGCGCGCCTGATTGATAGAACGACTCCTATGCCGCCCGTCCACCAGGACGATGGCAATGCTCACGTAAGGTATGAGGCTTTCCAGCCATCCGCTGACGATCCGGAGCCAGGGGCGTTCTGGGGCTGGGCAATGATTGGCGGCAACTCGGGCCTCATGTGCGCTCCGCTCCCATTGATGGCCTACGATGCTTTGACGCGGGCCACTGCAGCGGCATGCGCCAGGGTCGGACTTGAAGGCCTATCTGTCCTGAGCTTCCGCTCAACGCACTACGACACCCAAGGACCCACTGAGGTAGAGCGGCACGAGTCGTTCCTAGCTCCCTATGGTGTTTCTGCCAGCGGCGCGACTTGGCTCAATCTCTCGGTTGTCGACCCGATGGTAACGTTAGCGTGCGGCACAGCGCTGGAGCTGGCCGCTGCGGCCTTTGGTATCGCGAACGACAAGCCGGATAGGTCCCCTTCCGTAATCGTCGCTTCGGTATTGGACAGCATTAAGGGAAGATCCGCCTTGGTCGACGCGCTTGTGTGGGTTCTGGCAACCGCTTATGAGGAAGGCTTGGCGTTGACGCTTGCAAGGGTGTTCAAGCTGAATCCGAAGGATGTACTGCCTTCAGGTGGGTATCCGGTCATCGAGCTTCAGGGTTCCGCCCGTTCCTTGAGAGAAGTCCGGGTCGCCTGGGTGACACCTCGAAAAACAGCTAGAATCCAGCAGAAATCCTAAGGCAGGCAGTTCTTAGCAATTTTTGCCATCATTGGGGCAACGGCACTGTCTCGTGCCGGACTGCGAACGGCAGTAGCCTTCATGCGAGTACGCAACACAAGGGGAGGCTTTGCCGCCGCGTGGGCTAATTGGCAATTCTAATGAACCCCCGGCAGTCGTGGGCGTGTTTTATGGGCTTCCGGAACTGTTGGGCGTTATTTATGTACTTCTGGAAATGCCGGGCGTCTTTGGTGAACTTCCGGGAATATCGGGCATCTTTGGTGGACTTCCGGAAATATCGGGCATCTTTGGTGGACGGAAGCTGCCAGGAAGAGGCTAAGCTCACCCCATCCATATCTTCTACAATCAATGCGTTAGAGGCCGGGCGTTTTCGGTGCGGCAGACACTCGGCTCTTGCCTGCGCGCTCAGTCCCCGGCCAAGGATGAGATCGCGGCATGATTGAGTTCGACCCGCACCACCGCATTGACTGACCGGCCCTTAGGCTTGTTTTTCTGTCCTCGGTGATCGTCTGATCACGCCCGAAGGCCGCGAGCTGCTTCCCGAATATCTGGCCTGGCTGTCGCTCACCGCCTGCCAGGCACAAGAGCGGCTTACTCCCTTACGCTCTCGATGAGCATATGGCGAATAGTCCGATTCTCCAGCTTAGAAACAATGGGGCTACTGTCATCTACGTTTTCGTGAACGTGCATGCCCTCGTTGTAGATAATTCCCAGGAGGTAGATCGTGTCGTCAACGTCGACACCGTTCTCGACGGCAAAATCCAGCTTCTTCTTCGTGATGAACTTGTCGAGGAAATCCGCTTTCCGAGCCTGACCTTGGATCGCGTCATGGGTAATCTTCTCAATTCTGACACGAACAAAGCAGCAGACGGCAAATGGATCATAGTTGTCCGATTCGTTGACGTACTTGTTCCACTCCGCTTCTGTGTAAGCATGAAATGCGATCGAATCTCCCCAGGACTCGTTCAGGCCAAGAGCCTGGAACTGTGCCGTTACGTCAACCGGCGACGGATCATAGTGCAGATAATAGCGGCCAATGTCTTCTTTAATGGATGGATCTTCACGCTTTGCGATAAGGGCGCGAAAGTCCTTGTTGATGGTCGGTTTGGACTTCTTTAGGAAATAGATCTTCTGACTAGCGAACGTGAAGTTCTTAAAGTAGTAAGGATTCAGGTGCGTAAGAATCAATGGATACATGTTCCTTTGTTTCTCGCGGACCTTCTTGATAAGCCTGGTGATGTAGTACTGAACCGCTACGAGATTGGCGTCGTCCAGGTAGTCAAACACCTCGTCAATAACGAGGATGATGTCGCGCGACGAGATGGATCGCTCAATCTTCCTCAGCTCCGCCGCAAAGCACAGAGAGTCACGCTGGCCATTAGATATATGCAGGGCTGGCGGGAAGGAGACGACGAGACTCCCACTGCGCTCAGCAGGCCTGACCCTCTTCCATGTGGAACCGAACGCCTTGATGATGTCCTCAAAGCTCTCCTTTTCGTTGACATACGAGAGATACTTGCACGCTTCCTTGAAGGCCTTCTTGTTACCTAGGTAGGTCAGCGCCACTTGCAGGCCCGAGAGCAGAGCGTCGATACGGGCTTGGGCGGGGCCGGCAGCCATCGCCAAGAGATCAGCCAACGCCTTGACGGCGTCGATCGCTTCAAGGCGTAGCGCGAGGGCATCACTAGCCCATGCTCGTATTTCGTCGACGGTTCCGGCCTGAGCCTGAAGCAACGCAGTTACCTCTTCTATGTCATTTTGAATGCGGACACCCGTCATCTTGTCCATCACGCCATACAGATCAATCAAGCCGTCGGCTAGCGCTGGGTTCCCGAGTGTCTTGCTGAGGTTCTGGAAGGCCTTGCCGGATGGCCCAAAGCGAGTGCGCATCTCCGTTACGTCGTAGGCGTGTTTTGCCTTGGCGGGAATGGTCTGGACCAGCACCAAGTCGCTGATATCCAGTGACGCTGTTGCGGTCGTGAACCTGCCTAAGTTGTGCTTGGTGACCTTCGCCCGAAGCCGGCTGGCGATCACATGGACATCAAAGGATGCCGCAATTCCGTTGCAGCCCCCATCTGCAACGAGGGTGGAAATTTCGCCATTCTTCCTAATCGTGAGGGTCAGTTTTGGGGCGAGCGATTCATCTCCAAGGTGGAACTGATCTTTTGGAAGCTCTAACCTCTTGGTCTTGAGCGCGGCGAACGCCGCGGCAAGCGAGCTTTTGCCGAATCCATTTGGAGCGACAAGGAGTGAAGGCTTGTTAGGAATAATGTCGAGTTGAAACGTGGAGTCCTTGATGCCCCTAATGTTCTCTATGGCTACAGATTTAATCATCGCCCCCTCTCTGTGAATGACGTAAGCCTTCGGTCCAACTATCGCGTGTCAGGCCTTCATTGCAACAAAAGATAGCCAGAACGCGCCGCCATAAATTCCTCAAGGGCGCGATAGGCGCTCATCCCCAAAACGCCGATCGCCTCGAGCCCTCAGAGTGGCCTGTCTGCTACGGTTCGACAGAGCCCCTTACCTACCCCGATAGATCTTGCTAACCCCCTGCCCGGCCAGGACTTCCCTGCCCAGCTAAGAGCCTATTGCCTTAAAGGTGCGTAAAGAAGAAATGCTGCGGAGCAATGGCTAGGTGCCGTGCCATTCGCCATCAACGAGCGAAGTGAGTCACGTAGTCTTGCCTCTTCTCGTTCCACTCAAAGCTGATACTGGTGGCCGCAGACGATTCATCAGCAAATACGCTGAAGATGCATATAAGGTCTTCGATCAAGAATTCGTAGGCCCACTTGTGCCGCATGTAGTCGGAGAAGACGAGCATGCCCTTGAATTCAGTGCCCTCTGACCATGTCTGCATCCAATAGTAGTGAATAAGCTGATTGCAAACATCGAGAACGCCTAGATCAACAGCCTCAGGGTTCGCAATATCAAATCGATCTTCCGGAAATCCTGCGCCTAAAAATGTGAATGGCTTGATGCCGATCTTCTTGTAGCGAATTGCAGGTAGTCGAACGCTTCGAGCACAATCGTTGACCTTGGGGCGCTCAAGCAAGGAGCGGACCTGGAAGGCTACTAGCATTAGACGGCGTTCATACAGGACCAGCTGCTTCTCGGACCATCTTCGATAATTTCGATGCCGCTTAAGCCACAGCACTTCTGCGCGCAGCTCTTGCCGCCAATAAGTTGACTCGATCATCCGTTTGAGGCCTGAGGTAGTTCCAGCTAGATTGTCACCCATTGCAGAGTTCATCAACGGGAAATGCCATCAGTCAGTGGCGTCGTCGGCCAAGTGCGATCTCAAGCCTTGATTCTGGCCTATTCCCCGTACCAGCGCAGTCGGCTTGAAACATGATGTCTTCGACACTCCCAATAAAATCCCCTATCGCGACTGAGCTGATTTGGCAGGCGGAACGGATTTTTGCGCAATCTCCAGCCTACTCACGTCTTCCACTGGCACAAGAACTGCAGCTTTCTGTACCGGGTCCCAAAGCACATAGCTGTCACCCAAACGCCCCACTAAGCCCAGGCTGCCTTGCACCTTCTCATCAATGGTCACATTGACCGTGTGCTTGCTGCTGCCAGAAGTAATCGCCTTGGCGCGTTCGAAGCCAAGCCAGTTTGACGAGATCGGGACATAGACAATCATCACGAGCGCATAGACCAGCCACGGCGAGTTCTTCACGGCGGCCGGCAACACTGGGGACAGGCGTACTGCCATTGCACATATGCCCGTCAGCGCCACACCTATCAAAACTGGCCAGGCATTGGACCACCAAAGCAAGGCGCCCATTCCAACAAGACAAAGAGCCAAGGTCAGCCACATCAGCAGATTGGCTGGGGACGGCGTCGCTGTCACCTTCCCCTCGACCCACCCTCCAAGCAGCAGCGCAATCAGTATGAAGAACAACACCATGCCGATCCCCGCAAGCCCTGCCAGCGCAAGCTCGCTTACGGCGACAAACTGAAAGGGATCCAGGCCGAAGTGCCCCCAATACGCCTTCAGATAAAAGGCCCCTTGAATCAACCCGAACGTGATGAGCGCCGAACCCCATCCAGCAACATCAGCCATCGTTAGCGTCTTCTGCGTACGTTCCATGTATCCCCTTCCATCAATGCAGCCCCGCCACATAGTGGCATGCAGCGCTCCACCTCGCAGAACCCACTCTATTAACGTGACGCGTCACGCCCGATCACCCCGCCCATTGGCGCCCCTCCCCTCCCCCACTATAGTTCCACCCCTCACAAGGACGAGGCGGCACACATGCCCTATATCGGAATCGGACTCCACATACTGGCGGCCATCTACTTCGCGGTGCACGCCATCCGCTCGGGCCAGAGCCTCTATTGGCTCATCCTGCTCTTCTCCTTCCCACTGCTAGGCAGCATCGTCTACTTCCTGGCGATCTACTTCCCGGAAGCCCGCAACTCGCGCGGCGCGCGGCAGGCAATCCGCTCCGCCAAGCAGCTCATGGACCAGGGCCAGGACCTGCGCAACGCGCGTGCCGAACTGGCGCGTACGCCCACCGTGCAGAATCGGGTTCGCCTGGGCATGACACTGCTGGATGCTGGCCAGGCGGAGGAAGCCAGAACCCTGCTTGAGCAGGCAGCCAGCTCGCCGCTGGGCGACGATCCCTACATCCTGACCGGCCTTGCCCGTGCCCGCCTCGATTCCGGGCAGCCCGCGCGTGCGGCGGAGACGCTGGACGGCCTGTTCGCCCGCCATCCGGATGTGCGCCGCAAGCCGGAACAGACCCTGCTTTACGCACAGGCACTGGCGGCTGCCCAAGCGCCCGGCACCCGCGCCGCGTTCGAGCGCGCCGTCGAATGCGGAAACGATGCGGCCGCTCGCTGCCTGTACGCCGAATGGTTGATGGCGCAGCCGCAGCCCGACGATCGTGAGCAAGCCCGCAGCCTGTTCGCCAGCATCATCGACGATGCGCAGCACTGGTCGCGGCACGCGCGCAGCCACAATGCCGCATGGTTGGAGCGAACCAAGGTCGCGTTGAAGGGCTACTGACGCCTGGCAGCCTCTGGCAATTCTGTCGTATCCGCCTCGCTCACGGCCTCGCCGGGCGGATGCCGACACTCGTCAGGCGTGCACCGCCGACATCGACAACAGCCTTGCGGCGCAAGGCTCCAGGCCCGTTGCGCCATATGCAAGGATTCTGAAAATGTTGAATGTGGTGACGGCATCGGCCTTACTGCATTGGCATCGCGCACAGCCGGGCGTATTCCTCTCCGTGCCACCGAAAACAGGTGGCCGGGATTCGAAACCCCGGTAGTTCGCTGAAGTAAACGCTTGCCAGCCGGCATCACCCTGTGTGGTGCCGGCTGGCAATCCGTCGGCCGGCTATGGCGGGCGGTGCGTGGAGGCCTTGTGCCTGCCGGTTTAGCGAACACCGGGTTTCGAACCTCGCACCGTCCGCCACCTTTATCGGTGGCGGCTTCTGCATGCACGCAAGGAGCCCAGCCATGACCCAGCCCCACTCCCCTGCCCCGCACCCGATTCGCGACACGCCTGCGAATGGCCCTGCGCTGGACCCGAACACCCTCATCGCCCTGCTGCACAGTATCGGCTCGGGCGCCGCCTCCGATGGCCAGCCGTGGCCGGAACGCCATCAGATGCCCGGCCGACGCATCGCCCTGGCAGATACCGATTGCTCTCTGGCGGGCCTTCGGGTGGTGCTGGAGATCCTGCTGGCCGCGCAGCGCGCCCGCGAGAACGGCGAGCTGGAGCAGTATGTTGGCCCTCGCGTCATGGAGGGCCTGATCATGGCCGGCATCGGCCTTACCGCACACGCCAGTACGCGCCTGCATCCGGAGGGGTGAGTGGCGTGGTGCCGCTGGGCGGCCAACGCGCTCTGTCTTGTGGTGGTGGTTGCGGCACGGACGCAGTGGCCGGCGACGCCGGCGCCCTCGCCTGTCGCGTTCCAAAACATCAACGACGATCGACTCTCACAACTGCGCCGCCAGGCGATGCAGTTCGTGGAGTCTCAGCCACGACAGGGCTTCCAGTTCGTCGAGCGGCGCCGAGATGCCGAGTTCCAGGTTCATTGCCGGGGCATACCCGTGCTGTGGCTGGAGGGGCGCTCGCACCATCTGCTGTTGCAGGTCTCACTGGACGCGGAGCAGCGGGCGCCCGCCGTTGTGCAGCTTGGTACGTTGCTTCAATGGCAGCTGGAGCCGGTGGGCTATCTGGAGCAGGTGCTGGCTGACGTGCCGGAACCTGTTCTGTCGGATCGGGTGCTGCAGATGTTCGGGGGCGGGGTGCCTGAGGGCGCGCGATGTGGCCCACACTGGTCACCTGCGAGCCAGGCATTGGCCCAGTGACCATGCGGGTCACCTCCCGGCATCGATCCAGCCCGCATCGCGCGCACGCGCAAGATCTTCTGGCGTATCGATATCCAGGCCCAGTTCCGGTGCCTGCAGGACATGCACCGTATCGACAGGAAGTTGCCGCAGGCGCGCTCCGAAGCCCCGGTCACCGGATGCACCGACAGCGGTGAACCAGGCGCGCGGCACGACTGCGGGAACGCCAAGCGCATTTCCGTGGCGGGTGCCCGCGCACGTTGACGCTGCGGCGCGGGCACCCGAAAGCAGCGCCTGCAGATGCGAGCTCTCGATTGCGGGCTGGTCGCATGCCACGATCATCACCGCGGTCACCGTGGGCAGCAGGTGTGCGCCGGCAACCTGCAGACTGCTCGCCAGGCCACGCTCCCAGTGGTGGTTGGTTACCGGAGTGGCATCCAGCCCGGCAACGCTGGATGTCACGGCCTGTGCGTTCGCGCCCACCACGACCAGTACCTGCGCTGGCGCAACCTCCCCCGCCAATCGCACCACGCGGTGTACCAGGGTCTCGCCCTGCCGGGTGAGAAGCTGCTTGGGCTGGCCAAGTCGGGTGCTCCCGCCGGCAGCAAGCACGACGACCGCATGCGCGTCAGTCACCTGCCGTGCGCGCTTCGCCATTGCTGCAGCTGCGCGGCGATGCTGAGCGAAATCGCCTCTGGCCCTCGGCCGCCGATGCTCAGGCCGACCGGTGATCGAAGTCTGGGGGAAAGGCGGTGGCGCTGATCCGGTGTCAGCAGCTTGAACAGGTCCTCGCGCCTTCGCCGCGGACCCAGCAGTCCAATGAACGCGACGTTGGTATCAGCCAGGGCCACCAGCGCCTCCCGGTCCAGTTCGAAATCGTGATGCATCACCAGTGCCGCGTCGCAACAGTCGCCATGAAGGGCCTCGGCCGGGCTGGTCTGAAGATGCGCATCCGCGCACTGCCCGGCTGAGGCCCAGCGCGCTCGCCGTTCGGCTACGCTGACCCGCCACCCCAGGCCGCGCAGCAGCGGAACCAGGAAGGGCGTTTCGGGACCGCCCCCCAACACCAGGGCCCGCGGAAGCCGGGGCAACGGCAAACGCCACGCACCCTCGCCAAAGGGCTGCGTACCCTCCATCGGATGCAGCTGCCACGCCTGCTCGCGATGGCCGGCACGGAAAACGACCTGCCCCGACGTGCGAAGGTCGCGCTGGAGTGACACGCCCTCGCGCAACCAAGCCTCGATCACGTCGTCGATGCCTGCCATGGCACGCAATGGCAGCAGCGCAATCCGAAGCCGGCCGCGGCAGCCGAGCGCGGATCCGCTCAACAGGTCGTCGTCACTGCGGGTGTCGATCTCGATCCAGTCGACCCGCCCTGCCGCGCTCACCTGCTCCGCGCGTCGCGCGAGCTCGGGCTCCAGGCATCCGCCGCTCAGCCAGCCGACCTGGCCGCCGTTGCAGAACAGCACCATGTCGCCGGCACCGGCGTAGGTGGAGCCATCGGTTTCCAGCACCAGCGCGAGCACGGCGTGCTCCCCCGCGCGCATGCGCGTCAAGGCCGTCTCGAGCACGCCGCGCGGGCTGCCTTCGGCGAGGAAGCCCGGCGCTGCGGACAGGTCCTCGGCAAGATCGCCGGGCTCCCCTCCGCCTGCGGCGGAGACCTCCAGAGTGGGCGAGGCTACGGGTCGGTCCATGCGCACCGTCAGCCTATGTCGGGCAAGCCGGGCAACAGCTTGTCCAGGGTGATGGGATAGCTGCGCACGCGCACGCCGGTTGCGTTGTAGATCGCATTGGCGATCGCGGCGCCAACCCCGCAGATGCCCAGTTCACCCACACCCTTGGCCTTCATCGGCGAGATCACCGGATCCAGCGTGTCGAGGAAGACCACTTCCTGGTACGGAATGTCGGCGTGCACGGGAACCTCGTAGCCGGCCAGGTCGTGGTTGATGAACAAACCAAGCCGTTTGTCGACCACCAGCTCCTCCATCAGGGTCGCGCCCGCACCCATCACCATCCCGCCGATGACCTGGCTGCGTGCTGACAGCGGATTGAGGATCCGGCCGCCATCGCATACGGCAAGCATGCGGCGAATGCGCGTCTCTCCAGTGTAGGCATGCACGGCGACCTCGCAGAAATGCCCTGCATACGTGCCGACGTCGTAGCCTTGTTTGAAGTCGCCGAAGGCAATGCCGTCCTCCGCTGACAGTGCCCCCGCTTCCGCCAGCGTGATGGTCCGCCCATCCGCCTGGATGCGGCCATTGGCGAAGTCTGCGGTGTCGCCGTCGAAGCCGAGTTTCTCGCCCACCTTGCGGCGCAGGCTGACGCACGCCGCGTACACGCCCGCGGTGGAGCTTGCCGCGCCCCACTGGCCGCCGGAACCGGCGGAGGCGGGATGACGGGAGTCACCGAGGGTGACCTGGACCTGGTCCAGCGGCACGCCCATGGTCTCGGCTGCCGTCTGCGCGATGATCGTGTAGGAGCCGGTGCCGATGTCGGTCATGTCGGTCTCGACAACCACCCCGCCCTGGCCGTCAAGCCGGACCCGCGCCGCCGACTTCATCGTCGGTGCGCCGCGATAGCCCGCGGACACGCCCATGCCGACCAGCCAATGCCCTTCCCTGACCTGCGCCGGCTTGGCATTGCGCTTGTTCCAGTTGAAGCGCTCCGCGCCTTCGCGCAGGCAGCGCACCAGGTTGCGGTCGGAGAACTTCTTGGACGGATCGCCGGGCACGACCTCGGGCTCGTTGAGGATGCGGAACGCGATCGGATCGAGGCCCAGCTTCTCGGCCATTTCGTCCATCGCCACTTCCAGCGCCATGTGGCCCGGTGCTTCACCCGGTGCGCGCATCGCATTGCCTTCGGGCATGTCGAGCGTGGCGATGTAGTTGGCCACCAGGCGGTTGGCGCCTGCATAGAGCTTGGGCGTCTGCAGGGTGCCGTTTTCGCCATCCTCGCCGTTGATGTTGCCCGACCAGTTTTCATGGGCGATGGCGGAGATCCGGCCATCCTTTCCGCAGCCGATCCGCACGCGCTGGAGGGTGGCGTGCCGGTGCGTGGTGTTGTTGGGCATCAACGGGCGTTGCAGCGCGATCTTCACCGGTCGCCCCACCTGCTTGGCCGCCAACGCGGCCAGCACCGCGTCGGCGCGGATGAACAGCTTGCCGCCGAAGCCGCCGCCGACATAGGGCGAGTCCACGCGCACCTTGGCAGGATCGATGCCGAGGATCGCCGCCATGCCCTGCCTGGCCCAGTCGATCATCTGGTTCGCCGTCCACAGCGTGAGCGTGTCACCCTCCCAGGCGGCGATGGTGGCGTGCGGCTCCATCATCGAATGACTTTCGTCGGAGGTGTGATAGGTCTCGTCGAGCTTGACCGCGGCGCTCGCGTAGGCGGCGTCGAAATCGCCCAGCGCCTGCCGGTCGGGCTTGCCGTCACGCCCCTTTGCCAGCGGTGCGGACGGTGCCAGGGCCGGGAAATCGAAGCGGCCCTTGCCGCGCTCGTAGCGCGTGCGGATCAGCGCCGCGGCGGCGCGGGCCTGCTCGAAGGTCTCTGCCACCACGCAGGCGATGGCCTGGTGGTAGTGGGCCACTTCGGGTCCGCCGAACAACGGCGCGTTGTTCCAGTTCGATTTGCCGACCGGCTTGGTTTCCGGTGCGGTGATGACCGCCAGTACGCCGGGCGCGGCACGTGCGCGGGAGGCATCCATCGAAATGATGCGCCCCTTGCCGATACCCGCACCGACGATGTAGCCGTAGGCCTGGTTCGGCGCCACGTCATGGCGCTCGTAGGCATAGGGGGCGGTGCCGGTGGTCTTGCGCGGACCGTCGATGCGCGGCGTCGGTTTGCCGACGACCTTGGCCTTGTCGAACAGGTTGTCGCCGGCGGGGGCGTTGAATTGAAGGGGCATCAGCGCTCTCCTTCCACCAGCACGGCCGCGAGGGTGCGCTCGGCGAGCGCGATCTTGAACGCGTTCTCCGGCGTCGGACGGGCGCCGGCGAACACCTGCCGGGTCGCGGCCTTTACGCCATCGCGCAGCAGCGGTTCGGCTGCCTCGACGCGCCACGGCTTCGGCGCAACTCCACCGAAGGCGAACCGCGCCGAACCGTCTCGCTGCACGACCGCGGCGACCGACACCAGTGCGAACGCATAGGACGCGCGGTCACGTACCTTGTGGTACACGTGCCGACCGCCCAGAGGCTTCGGCAGCGTGACGTGGGTGATCAGCTCACCGCGCTGCAGCACGTTGTCCTGCTGCGGCCTGTCGCCGGGGGAACGATGGAAATCGGCAATCGGGATGCTGCGCGTACTGCCGTCACCGCTGACGGTCTGGATCGAGGCGTCCAGCACCCGCAGGGCCACCGCCATGTCGCCCGGATAGGTCGCGATGCAGCTGTCCGAGGTGCCGATCACGCCCATCTGCCGGGAGAACCCCTCGAGTGCGCCGCAGCCCGACCCGGGCAGGCGCTTGTTGCAGGGCAGATGGGGATCGTAGAAATACGGGCAGCGCGTGCGCTGCAGCAGGTTGCCGCCGGTAGTGGCTTTGTTGCGCAGCTGCCCGGAGGCGCCTGCCACGATCGCGCGGGTCAGCACCGCGTAGTCGCGGCGCACGCGCTCATGCGAGGCCAGCGCGGTATTGGTGACCAGCGTGCCGATGCGCAGGCCGCCGTCGTCGGTGGGTTCGATCCTGTCCAGGCCGATGTCCTGCACATCGACCAGGTGCGCTGGCGTCTCGACCTCCAGCTTCATCAGGTCGAGCAGGTTGGTCCCTCCGGCCAGGAACTTCGCGCCCTCGGTACCGGCGACGGCCTTGGCGGCCTCGGCCGGGGATTTGGCGCGTTCGTAACTGAAGGCCCTCATGAGCGCCTCCCTGCAGAGGTCACGCCAGCAACCTCTTCCATCGCCTCGGCAATGTTGGAATAGGCCCCGCAGCGGCAGAGGTTGCCGCTCATGCGTTCGCGCATCTCCATGTTGGTGGCCCGGGGCCGTGCGCTGACGTCTGCCTGCACATGGCTGGGGACACCCCGCTTGATCTCGTCCAGTACCGCCACCGCCGAGCAGATCTGCCCCGGCGTGCAGTACCCGCACTGGTAGCCGTCATGCTTGATGAAGGCGGCCTGCATCGGATGCAGGTCATCGGGGGTTCCGAGTCCTTCGATGGTGGTGATGGCATCGCCCTGGTGCTGCACCGCCAGGCTGAGGCAGGCATTGATGCGCTCACCGTTGACCAGCACGGTACAGGCACCGCATTGACCGTGATCGCAGCCCTTCTTGGTCCCGGTCAGCTTCAGATGTTCGCGCAGGGCATCGAGCAGCGTAGTCCGCGTGTCGAGCTCAAGCTCCCGCCGCTTGCCGTTGATGGTGAAGGCCACCGTGCTGATGACCGGCGGCCTGGGCGGCGGGGGCGTCGCCAGTTCGGCGGCGAGCGATGACGCCCCCGGTGCGGCGGACATTGCCACGGTCGTGACGCCGCCGGCGATCACCTGGCGACGCGTCAACTTCATTCCTTCATCACAACTTGGCACAGTGACCTCCTGGCGTTCGGGAAAATCCCGTGGCTGGATGGACGCGCTCACACTACCCAAGGGGCACTATGCCCATCTGCGGGGTACAGGTCTGTGAAGTCGGGAAAATGTACGACCCTACCGATGCAGGCAACCGAGACTTTTACTCTTCAGCGCGGCACTCTTGAGCCATGCGCATGCCTCATTGGATGGCTCACAGTTCTGTTTGTCCCTCAAGGCGCTGGCTTCGAGGGTTCGGGCTCGTGGATAGAGCCCTCCAACAATGCCACGTAGGTATCCAGCCTGGTGCGAAGGCCGATCAGCATCCAGCCCAGCAGGTACAGCAGCACCATGGCGAAGATAAGCAGTGCGCCTAGCAATCCAACATCGAAAGCGCCCGCCCAGTCGCCCCATTTCCATCCGCGGAACTGCAGGTAGAGGGCAATCAACAGCGGGAATGGCCCGAGCCGCTGCAGCCCGCCATACATCATGCCCATGCGCTCAATCATGTTTGTGCGCAGGTGACTGACGTACTTGAGGCGCCGCTCGCGCTGGACGCGCGGAAATCCGCGAAGCTCGGTCACCACCGCTTGCCAGTGCGCGAAATCGCCATCCATCTCCCGCGCGTGCGAGAGCCGAGGCTGGCTGAACTGGCGAATGCCCCTGCGGGCGGCCAGGACGCCACCGACAATGAACCCTCCGATTTCGATTGCCAGGCAGGCAACAACCACCTGGAGCACTGCGCCAACAGGCAGCCATCGATCCGGAAGCTGGCCAGTGAGAATGCCGATGATCGCCGCACCCATGCCGATGCGGAACGCCCACGTCTCCACCCTGCCCGCCTTCGGGTAGATGCTGTGCTCAACCAGTCCCTGCACCCGCTGATAGAGCCAGTGGAATGTCAGTTCCTGCGAATCGGTCGTTGCCGGCGGATCGACGCCGCCCCCTGCCTGCATGTCCATTGCACCCCTGCCCCGGCCGGCGCAGATGCCGGCCGCCCCATCGTACCTGAGCACGCTTCGGAAGGCGCCTCAGCGGGAATCACATGCCCAGCTCCGACAACCCCGGGTGATCATCCGGGCGACGCCCCAGCGGCCAATGGAACTTGCGGTCGCTTTCCTTGATCGGCAGGTCGTTGATGCACGAGAAGCGGCGCTGCATCAGGCCATCCGCGCCGAATTCCCAGTTCTCATTGCCATAGGAACGGAACCAGTTGCCGGAGTCGTCGTGCCATTCGTACGCGTAGCGGACAGCAATGCGGTTTTCGGTAAAGGCCCACAGCTCCTTGATCAGGCGGTACTCGAGTTCCTTGTTCCATTTGCGTGCCAGGAACTGCCGGGCTTCCTCCCGGCCATTGGTGAATTCGGCACGGTTACGCCACTGGGTGTCGAGCGAATAGGCAAGCGACACCTTGTCGGCATCGCGGGAATTCCAGCCATCCTCGGCAAGGCGCACCTTCTGCATGGCCGATTCAAGGGTGAACGGAGGAAGTGGCGGACGGGGTTGTTCTGCGGACACGGGGAGACCTCCAATCGAAATGGATATACGGGTTGCTTCAAAGGATCTGGCGTACCCAGGCGCTAACGCTTGGCCTGTTCCAACAACAGCTTCGCAACGTCCTTCGCGGTGTCTGCGGCGCCGTAATCACCCATCACACGCGACAGGGTGATGGCGCCTTCCATCAGGACCAGCAGCTGGCGAGCCAGGTCCGCCGGCTGCTCCACATCCAGTTGTTCGGTAAGTTCCAGCGTGTAATCGAGCAGCTTCTGCTTGTGATTCCGCGCGATTTCCCGGATCGGATCGGCCGCGTCGCCGACCTCCCCCGCGGTATTGATGAACGCACACCCGCGATAGCCCTCGGACTGGAACCAACCCTTGAGCACGGTGAACATGCCGAGGATGCGTGCTTCCGGGCTGTCCGCCTTCTCGCACGCATGCCGGAACCAGGCGAGCCAGCGCACGTCGCGCGCCTTCAATGCAGCGGCGGCCACGTCGTCCTTGTTCTCGAAGTGGCGGTAGATGCTCTTCCGCGCTACGCCCGAGGTCTTTACCAGCAGGTCCATGCCGGTGGCGTGGATCCCGTTCTGGTAGATCAGCGCCTCGGCCGTGGCCAGGATCTTCTGTTGGGTGTCGGTGGTGAGCTTGCTCATGGCTGCAAGGTAGAACGCGCGTTCTACTCTGTCAACAGGCGATCGCGAGCGATTGGTGTGCGCACATCCATGCAAGACGATCTATCAAGAAATCCGGACACTTAATCACCCGGACGCCTGATTGCAGGCGCAAAGTACGTCTCACCACCCACCCATGAGAGTTTCCGCATGAACACCTTCGCCCGTACCGTGGCCGTTGCCGCCCTCGCCCTCTCGGTCCAGGCCGGCCTGTCCGCGCAGGCCGCCGAACCAGCCAAGCGGGCTCCGGTCACCGCCATCGCGCGCACTGCCAGCTACATCACCACCGCCGACGGCGTGCAGCTGTACTACAAGGACTGGGGCCCGAAGGACGGCCCGGTCGTGACCTTCAGCCATGGCTGGCCGTTGAATTCGGACAGCTGGGAGTCGCAGATGATCTTCCTGGCCAACCATGGCTACCGCGTCATCGCGCATGACCGTCGCGGCCACGGGCGCTCCAGCCAGCCGTGGGACGGCAACGACATGGATCACTACGCCGATGACCTGGCCACGGTGATCAACACACTGGACCTGCACGATGTGACCCTGGTGGGCTTCTCCACCGGTGGTGGCGAAGTGGCGCGCTACATCGGCCGGCATGGCACCGGCCGGGTCAAGAAGGCCGTGCTGATCAGCTCGGTGCCGCCGTTCATGCTGAAGACCGCCGACAACCCCAACGGCCTGCCGATCGAAGTGTTCGATGGCATCCGCAAGGCACAGATGGATAACCGCGCGCAGCTGTACCGGGACATCCCCTCGGGCCCGTTCTATGGATTCAACCGTCCGGGCGCGAAGGTGTCGCAGGGGCTGATCGATGCGTGGTGGGCGCAGGGCATGCAGGGCGGCCACAAGAACACCTACGATTCGATCGCCGCGTTCTCGGCCACCGATTTCCGCGCCGACCTGAAGAAGTTCGATGTCCCCACCCTGGTGATCCACGGTGACGACGACCAGATCGTGCCGATCGATATCTCTGGCCGCCAGTCAGCGAAACTGATCAAGGGCGCCAGGCTGATTGTCTACCCGGGTGCGCCGCATGGCCTGACCGACACCCACAAGGACAAGGTCAACCAGGACCTGCTGACGTTCCTGCAGGAAAATTGAGTGGCCAAGGCTCCGGCGCGGCGCCGGAGCCCTTCTGTTGCCTGGCGCCCACCTTCATGGACGCGCCGCGGTCGGCATCTGGAATGTGAACACGGTGCCGTCGCTCTCACTCGACTGCACGTCCAGTGTGCCGCCGTGGGACTTGGCAATTTCCGATGCAATGTAGATGCCCAGGCCAAGCCCTGGCCTGGGCAGCTCGCCCTGCTCACGCGAAAACGGGCTGAAAATCGTCCCCAGCCGCTCAGGCGCAATGCAGCCGGCGTTATGCACATCCAGCGTGAGGCGATGGGATGCGGCCTGAACCCTCAGCGTGACTGGGGTGGAACGCTCGCCGTGCTGGGCTGCGTTGGTCAGCAGGTTGGCCAGCAGCTGCGACAGCCTGCCGGTGTCGCAGACCACGCCACCTTCGATCCGCATCTGGACGTTGATGTCCTGCCGACCGGTAGCGATCGCCACTTCTTCTGCAACCTGTTCAAGCTCCGCCTGCAAGGTGTGGCTTTCCTGGAGCGAGACCGGAATGCCTCCTCCCAGCCGCCCCCTGGCGAAATCAAGCACATCACCGATGAGGCCATCCATCCGGGTGACGCCGGCGGCGATGTGCGCGAGCATCCGCTGCTGGCGCTCGGATGTTGCCTCACGTTCCAGTGAATCGGCGGCCACACTGATGGCCTGCAGCGGGCTGCGAAGGTCATGGCCCAGCACCGCGATGAACTGATCGCGCAGATCGGAAACACGCTGTGCCGTTGAAAGGGCTGTCTCTGCCTCCAACAGCTGATCCTCTTTGTCGAGGTAGTTGCCAACGAGGTCGGCAAGCAGCTCCATGGATCGTTGGACATGCGCCTCATCAAAGTTGCCCGGCGACGAATCAATGGCACACAGGGTGCCGAAGAAACTTCCATCCGGCCGATGGATCGGCACGGAGGCGTAACTCTCCAGCCCATAGATCCTGGGCGTATGGTGTTTGGAATACAGCGGATGTGCACTGGCGTGCGCGAACACCACCGAGGTCGATGACCGCCTGATCTCGTCACAGAGGGTGGTTTCGAGGACCAGCTGCCCGCCCGGAACGAGCCCGAACCCCAGGGTGTCCAGGGTGGCGCAGGCGGTCCACGTGGTTTCTGTCACCCGGGCAATCGCGGTGAATCTTGAGCCTGTGATATGGGCGACGGTTTCAAGGATGCGCGGCACTGCTTCAATACGGCCGATCTCAGCGATGTCATTCAGCAGGTGGGGATCGGTCAGTGTGTGCATGTAGTGGCAGTCGGGCGCAGTGGTGCATCATCCCATGAATCCAGCCATGAACACTCAGTCCGCCCCGCCCCGTGCGTTGCGCCGCAGCGATTGCGGCGGCTGGCCGAAGGCGCGCAGGAAGGCACGTCGCATGCGTTCGGTATCACCGAAGCCCGTTTCAGTCGCCACTTCATCCATCGTGTAGCGGCTCTGCTCGATCAACACGCGAGCGGCCTCCACCCGCAGGCCCTCCACTGCCTTGGCGGGGGATTGCCCGGTTTCCTCGCGGAACGCGCGACTGAACTGGCGGGTGCTCAGATGCGCTGCCTGCGCCAGTTCTTCAACCGACAAGGTGGCGCGCAGATTGCGGCGTGCAAAGGTCAGCGCGTTCTGGATGCGATCAGACCGGGCATCCAGCTCGAGCAGCACCGAATGCTGGGACTGCCCGCCTCCGCGCCGATGGTAGATCACCAGCTTCCGGGCCACCGCCCTGCACAGATCCGCACCGAAGTCCTGCTCGATCATGCCAAGCGCCAGGTCCAGCCCCGCGCTCATGCCGGCGGAGGTCCAGATCGGGCCATCGGTGATGAAGATGCGGTCTTCCTCCACCTGCGCGGCGGGAAAGCGCTGCCTGAGCGCACGTGCGTGGAACCAGTGCGTAGTGGCGCGGCGCCCGTCCAGCAACCCCGCTTCGCCGAGAAGGAACGCGCCGGTGCACACCGACGCGGTCCTGCGCGTGCGGGCGGCCGCGTGACGGATCGGATCGATCAGCGCGCCGCTGGACGGGGCTGGCTCCAGCAGGCCGGTCACGATCATGGTATCCAGCGGCTGCTGCGCAAGCGGCGCTGTCTGCATGGCCATGCCAAGCGAGCTGGGCACCAGCCCGCCCTGTTCGGACAGCATGTGCAGATCGTAAAGGCGCGCGCCTTCGGTGGCATTGGCCAGTTCGAAGGCGGACGCCGCGGCGATCGCCATGGTCTGGAATCCGGCGGGCAGGACAAATCCAACACTGAGCATGACGGTTTTTCAGGGGTGGCCGTAAACGAGGTATATACGACATTTACGACACGTACAAGCCGGCCTAGATTTCCCCTGACCCCGGCGACGTTCGCCGGTTCGGACTGACCTCTGTGAACGACCCTACCCATCACGGCACCGCACTCATCACTGGCGCATCGTCCGGCATCGGGGCGATCTATGCTGATCGCCTGGCCCACGCCGGCCATGACCTCATCCTGGTCGCGCGACGCGCCGACCGCCTGCGCCAACTGGCCGAAGCGCTGGCCCGCAGCACCGGCCGCACGGTGGACATCGTCGCCGCGGACCTGACCACCTCTGACGGGCGTGCCGAGGTTGAAAAGGTCATTCAAGGCCGAGCGGACATCCAGGTGCTGGTCAACAATGCCGGCATCGGCGCTACGGCGCCCCTGCTGCAGTCGGACATCGGCGAGATGGAGCGCATGATCACGCTCAACGTGAACGCCGCGATGCGCCTGGCCTATGCTGCAGCGCCGGTGTTTGTGGCACGTGGCCGGGGCACGATCATCAACATCGCCTCCATCGTCGCGCTGGCACCGGAGCTGCTCAACGGGGTCTACGCGGGAAGCAAGGCGTTCGTGCTGGCGTTCTCGCAGTCGCTCCACCATGAGCTGGCCGACAAGGGCGTGCGTGTCCAGGTCGTCCTGCCGGGCGCCACCGCAACCGACTTCTGGCACCTTTCCGGCCTGCCGGTGGAGCACCTGCCACAGGGCATCGTGATGAGCGCCGAAGACATGGTGGACGCGTCCCTGGCCGGGCTGGCGCAGGGTGAACTTGTGACCATTCCCGCGCTTCCGGACATCGCTGAGTGGGACGCCTTCGAGCAGGCACGCAAGGCAATGGCACCGGGCCTTTCGCGTGCGCAGCCGGCGCCGCGCTATGTGAGCGGCGCCTGATCGGCGAACGGCGTGCAGATGCCCGGCGTGGTGGAGTGCGATAGCCGGGGATGACGTCGCTACAGCGCCAGTTCCCTGGCAAGGAACGGCGCCGTCCTGCTGCCCTTGGCGCGGGCCACCTGGCGTGGCGTACCCTTCGCCACGATGGTTCCACCTGCGCCGCCTGCGCCCGGGCCGACGTCAATCACCCAGTCGGCCTGTGCGACAGACCGCATGTCGTGCTCGATCATCACCACGGTGTTTCCCGCGTCCACCAGCCGCTGCAACTGCACCAGCAGCCTGTCTGCGTCCAACGCATGCAGGCCGGTGGTGGGTTCGTCCAGCACATAGAGCGTGCGGCCGCGTTGGCTGCGCTGCAGCTCGGTCGCCAGCTTGATGCGTTGCGCCTCGCCCCCTGAAAGCTCCGTGGCCGGCTGGCCGAGCCTGAGATAGCCCAGGCCGATCTCCTGCAGCAGCTGCAGCGGCCGCGCGATGGCTTCCTCACCGGCGAAAAATGCCTGTGCCTGGTCGACCGTCATCTGCAGGACTTCGGCAATGTTGCGGCCGTTCCACAACACCTTCAGCGTGGCCTCGTTGTAGCGGGCGCCATGGCAGGCGGGGCATGGCGCATAGACACTGGGCATGAACAGCAGTTCGACGCTTACGAAACCCTCGCCTTCGCAGGTCTCGCACCGGCCCTTGGCCACGTTGAACGAAAAGCGGCCGGCGTCAAAGCGGCGGCGTCGCGCGTCGGGGGTCGCAGCGAACAGCTTGCGGACGTGATCGAACAGGCCGGTGTAGGTGGCCAGGTTGGAGCGTGGCGTGCGGCCGATCGGCTTCTGGTCCACCTGCACCACGCGCTGGATGGCGTCCACGGCTCCGGCAAGCTGGCCCCGCGTCGCTTCGATCACGGTTGGCCCGTCCTCGGGCGTGCTGTCGGCGCTGTCGTCCACGGGCTCGTGCCCCAGGTGCAGCAGCATCAGCTCGGGCAGCGCCTGCGCCATCAGGCTGGACTTGCCCGATCCGGAAATGCCGGTCACTGCGGTCAGCACTCCCAGCGGCAGCTGCGCGTCCACGCCCTGCAGGTTGTGGCGGTGGATGCCCTTCAGCTCCAGCCAGCGGTCGGCGCTGCGTTCCCGGCTGGCAGGCGCAGGCACCTGGTCGAACAGGTACCGCGCGGTGCGCGAGTCCTCGATGCGGCGCAGGCCGTCGGGCTCGCCACTGTAGAGAACGCGCCCGCCGTGCTCGCCCGCTTGCGGTCCCACGTCCACCAGCCACTGTGCACGTCGCATCAGGTCCAGATCGTGTTCAACGACGAACACCGAGTTGCCGCCATCGCGCAGCCGGTCCAGCGCGTCGTACAGCGCCTGGCTGTCGGCCGGATGCAGGCCGGCCGAGGGCTCATCGAGCACGTACAGCACACCAAACAGCAACGAGCTGAGCTGTGTGGCCAGCCGCAGGCGCTGCAGTTCGCCGGCCGACAGGGTGGGCGTGGCGCGATCGAGCGAGAGATACCCCAGGCCCAGCTCGCGCAGCTGCCGTACCCGCGCCACGACCCCACCCGCCAGTCGCTGCGCGGCCAGGCGTTTCTCCTCCGACAGGGCCGAGGTCAGCCGCACATCGGGCGCGCCCTCGTGGGTCGCACGGCCAGTGGCTGCCCGCTTGGCGCGATCGCGGGGCGTCGCACTCCTGCCGGTGCGTGCGCCGTGGCTGTGTGCACTGAAGTCGCCCTGCGCGATGGGCTCGAGCAGCCCGGCCAGTTGATCCAGCGGCAGCCGCATGAACTCACCGATGTCCACACCGGCAAAGGTGACCGAAAGCGCTTCGGGCTTCAGTCGCTTGCCCTGGCAGGCGGGGCACAGCTTGCCTTCCATGTAGCGCGAGACACGCTTGCGCATCAGCGCGCTCTGGGTATTGGCAAAGGTGTGCAGCACGTAGCGGCGGGCGCCGGTGTAGGTGCCCATGTAGCTGGGCTCCAGCTTGCGCTTGAGTGCGGCACGCGTCTCGGCAGGCGTGAAGCCGGCATAGACGGGCACGGTCGGCGTGTCCTCGGTGAACAGGATCCACTCCCGGTCCTTCTTCGGCAGCTTCTTCCACGGCACGTCGATGTCGTAGCCCAGGGTGACCAGGATGTCGCGCAGGTTCTGGCCATGCCAGGCCGGCGGCCAGGAGGCGATGGCGCGCTCGCGGATGCTCAGCGATGGGTCCGGCACCATCAGCGCTTCGGTCACTTCGTAGACGTGGCCCAACCCATGGCAGGTGCTGCACGCCCCCTGCGGCGTATTGGGCGAGAAGTCCTCGGCGTACAGCATGGGCTGGTGGGCCGGGTACGCGCCTGCACGCGAATACATCATGCGTACCAGGCTGGACAGCGTGGTCACGCTGCCCACCGATGAACGTGCGTTGCTGGCACCGCGCTGCTGCTGCAGGGCCACCGCCGGCGGCAGGCCGTCGATGGCATCCACGTCGGGCACGCCCGCCTGGTCGATCAGGCGGCGCGCATACGGTGCGACGGATTCAAAGTAGCGCCGCTGGGCCTCGGCGAAGACCGTGCCGAACGCCAGCGAGGATTTGCCCGAACCCGATACCCCGGAGAACACCACCAGCGCATTGCGTGGAATGGAGACGTCGACGTTCTTCAGGTTGTGCTCGCGTGCGCCGCGGACCTCGATGCAGCCGCTGGCCGCGGCAGCGCATGACGACTCGCCAAAGGGGGTGTTGGACATCTTCGCGATCCTGCTGCCAATCAGTGGAATACGTGCATGCGCACACGGGCGGTTATTGTCGCTGTTGCAGGGTGAATGGAGTGAGGGGATGTGTGATTGCGTGCAACGTCGGAACACCAGGTGACCGACGCCAACCGCGCTACGCGGCTGATTGTTAACCTGCATTGGCTGAAGGCTTGACGCCACGTTGCCGCACCCTTGATGCAGCCGCTCACAGTGCGGCTCCTATGCTGGGCCCGCCACTACGGCAGTGGGAACCAACCTGGAGATTCACCATGCAACGCGATCAGAAAGACCTGCCCCACCCGGACCCGGAAGCACAGCGCACCGATCCGGTCAGCCCGCTTCAGGCCAAGCTGCATAACCATCGCAATCATGAAGAGGCGTTGCAGGAGACGTTCCCGGCCAGTGACCCGATCTCGCCCTTCGTCGCAGCCCCGACGGCCGACGAGCAGGCCGCGCGCCTGGGTGAGCGGGTCAAACTGCCAGACCGCCGAACGGATGAGGAGGCCGGCGGAGGTGAGCAGTGATCCGGCGCGGCTTTGCACGCGTCGCGGCGGCCACGGCGCGGTTGTCCGGCAGTCTTGGGGCATTCGTCGCGGCACTGGGGGTGATCATCGCCTGGGCCGCCAGCGGCCCGGCCTTCCACTTCAATGACACCTGGCAGCTGGTGGTGAACACCGGCACCACCATCGTGACGTTCCTGATGGTATTCCTGATCCAGCATACCCAGAACGCTGACACCGCTGCGCTGCACATCAAGCTGGACGAGCTGATCCGGGTCAGCAAGGACGCCAACCAGGAGCTGCTGAACCTGGAATCGATGGAGCCGGCCCATCTTGAAGAGATACGCCAGCGCTACGAGGCACTGGCGAAGACCGCGGCGGACATCAAGTCCAAGAAGGAGCGCTGCATGCCCTGCGAAGCGGATGCAACCGCCGAAGCCTGAGGTCACCGCTGCGGCGGCGGCCTATAGCGCCGCCGGTGTGAGGCCCTGCCTGGCGGGGCCCTCCAGCAGGGCCCCGGTGGCGGAAAAGCGGCTGCCGTGGCACGGGCAGTCCCATGTGCGTTCATGGCCATTCCATTGGACGACGCACTTGAGGTGCGGGCACAGCGCCGACATTGCGTGCAGCTGGCCATCATCATCGCGGTAGATCGCGGTGCGCTCTCCGCCCACGTCCAGCAGCCCACCGCACCCGCGGCCCAGCTCGCTGGGAGCGCGCGACCCCGCGGTTTCAAGGCGATCGCCCACCATGTGCCGCGCAACCGTGGCGTTGGTGCGGGCCCAGCCTGCAGCCGAGCGCAGCGGAGTAAAGCGCATGGGGCTGAGCAGCTGCTCGATCTCGCTGGTCGTTCCGGTGATTCCCTCCGTGATCGCGCGCGCGGCCACGCCCGCCCAGGTCAATCCGTCCGGCCCATAGCCGGTAGCGACCCATACATTGTCGTGCGCACTGCTGCCGATGTAGGGCAGCTGATCCGCGGCCCGGAACTGCTGCGCGGACCAGCACAGCGGCTTGCCCTGCACGCTGAAGTTGCGACGCGCGTCGGCGACCAGATGCTGGGCCGGATCCATCGCCGGGGTTTCGCCAGTGCGATGTGTCTCACCGACCAGCACCAGCCAGTCGCGGCCATCAGCGCCATGCACCCCGCGCAGCGAGCGGTGCCGGTCGGCGATCCAGTGAATGCCTGCCGCTGGCGGGTTGGCCACCGGTACCGCTACGCCGTATTCGCGGTACACCTCCATCTCGGCCTGCACCAGGTTGAATCCTGCTGGCGAGTGGGTGGCCAGCACAAAGTGCCTGGCATGGATGCGGGCACCAGGGGCCGTCGCCACTCCGGCTGAAGCCTCGATGCGGGTGATCCGGGTCCAGTCGTGGATGCGCACGCGGCCCACCAGATGACGGGCCAGTTCCCTGCAGAACGCCGCCGGATGCAACTGCGCCTGGTCGGGAACGCGGAAAGCGTGGCCCAAGGCGAACGGCAGCCCGGATTGGCGGTGCTCGCATTGCAGGCCAACGCGCTGGTAGGCCTGGAGCTCGCGTTCGAACTGCGCCGTGGCCTCGCGCGAACGCTCCTGCACGCCGTACTGCATGGCCACGCGCTCGAAGCCACAGTGCAGATCGTAGCGGTGGACCAGTGTTTCGATGGAACGCAGCGCGTGTTGCCGCCACTGCACGACACGACGTGCCGTGTCACCGCCCCAACGCGCGATCAGGTCTGCCAGCCGGGACACGGGAGCGTAAAGATTGCCGGTTGACATCACCGTGTTGCGTCCGCCGATGGGGCCGGCATCCACCACCACCACATCTAGGCCGCTGTCGGCCAAGCGGGCGGCGGTCAACAGGCCCGTCATTCCTGCACCGACCACGAGCACGTCCGCGCGCGTGGTCCCGGCGAGCGGGCGGAAGCCGTGCGGATCGGAATCAGCTGACCATAAGCTGGCGCGCGGGGACGGGTCGGCCATGAAAAGGATCCTTGCAGGTTCATCGGAGAGCCTTCCCTGATACGCCCTGCCGGGTGAAACGGCGGTGGCGTGCCCGTGCAGGAAACGCTCACGTGCGTGGCAGTGCCGCGGTGAAGATCAAGACGGGGTGAGTGCCGCGGTGAGGATCAAGATGGGGTGAGTTCCGCATGGACACGATGCCTGCGTCGCCAGTGCGAACCGCGACCCTCTGCTTGCAGCGTGATTGCTAACGTGGCTGCATGGAGGGCCAGGCAGTGAGCACGCACCTGGAAATCGACCTGATGATCGCGCAACTGGAGGAAATGCTGCCCACCTGGGCGGCGTTCTATCCCGAGCCGCAGTTCATCCGCATGCTCGCCGAGGCGCTGGACTACATCGCTGCCAGTGCGGACCCGGATGCCCGCCTGTACTGCGTGATGCGCACCGGGCACCTCGATTCGTGCAGCGGCGAGATCCCCTGGGCGGCGCGCTATGGGGGCCGCTAGGCCGATCAATCACGCCGCGACGGCATAGGGTTCCACCAACCTGGCCAGGACATCCATCGCCGTCTCGGTTGGCGCATCGTCACCGGTCCGCTGGGCGAACCCTGACCAGTCCGCGCGGGCAAGACTCTTCAACTGCTCGGGTTGCGTCGGCAGCCAGCGCATCGGCCAGAACGGGAGACGCCGGTTGCCTACCCTGCCGCGCTGCAGTTCGATCAGTCCCGTGTGGCTTGTAGCACCGAGTACCCGCGAGTACGCCACATTCAAGCCATCTTCGGGTCCTTCCATGTACTGCAGGAAGCGGGCGCCATCGAACAGCAGTACGCCGGTAACGCCGGCATTCCGGTTGAAGCGCGCGGCATCATCGACCAAGTCGTCCAGCTTCCCGCTGCGCAGGCCCAACGGGTCACCCGCAACGGCCGGGCCCGCCTCACTTATGTATGCGACTGCCCTGATCGGCATTGGCTGCTCCTGTAGCGAATCCCCCCAGATTCCGTACCGCAAGCATAGGCCAACCGCGCCGACGATATGTTCCGGCCCTGTGTATTCTGCGAATCAGTTGGGTTCGGGCTGACAGACGGTACGCAGCACGGGCCTGGCCTACGGGTCTGCCCGGGCCCATCGGGCGAGATTCTGCTTCACTTCCGCGATGCCGGCCCAAGGGTCCTTGCGGCGACATCTGAGCTTTGCGGGCACGTCCTTGATCGTGAAGGCGTCGGCGCGCTTGAGTTTCGCCAGATCACCCCAGGCGATCGGCAGTGCCACCGGTGCGCCCGGCCGGGCGCGCAACGAATAGGACGCGACCGCCGTTGCACCGCGCCCATTGCGCAGATAGTCGACGAAGATCCGCTTGTTGCGCAGGCTCTTGGTGGCGGTTGCCAGGAACCGCTGCGGTTCGGACTGTGCCAATGCATCGGCGAAACCCTTCGCAAAACGCTTGGTCAGGTCCCAATCGCACCCTGGGTTGAGCGGCACGACCACGTGCAGGCCCTTGCCGCCGGAGACTCGCAGGAACGATTCCAGCTCCAGCTGCGCCAGCAGTTTCCGGATATCGGTTGCCGCTTTCTTGACTTCGGCAAAGGGCACATCCGGTCCTGGATCCAGATCGAACACCACGCGGTCGGCCCTGTCGGGCGCCTCGGCGTGGCTGCCCCAAGGGTGGAACTCCAACGCGTTGAACTGCACCAGTTCCAGCAGGCTGGCTGCGTCCCGCACCACCAGGTAATGGGCGTTGATGCCGCTTTCCTCCTTCAGCCTTACCGGATCGACCAGCGCCAGCCCGGCCGTATGGTGTTTCTGGAAGAAGCAGGGTTTTGCGGTGCCACTGGGGCAGCGGATGATCGACAGCGGACGATCCACCACCTCGGGCAGGAGGTGCTCCATCACTGCTGTGTAGTAATCCCACACGTCCTGCTTGGTGTAGCCGTCGCCGGGAAACAGGATCTTGCCCGGGGACGACAGCACGGGGGGCGCACGATCCGTTGCCGGCGCCCTTTCCACCCGGCGCCCACGCCGCGCGGGCGCTTGCGACCGCGCTGAGGCCGGGGCCGCTCCGGCGCGATCGGAATCGGCGAGGTCGGCGATATCCTTGTCCGCCCGCACCGCCTTCAGCGACGCCTGGCGCAACAGTTGCTGCCCACCGATTCCGCGGTAGAAGACCTCCACCACGAAACGCGGTTGGAACCAGGTCGCGGCGCGCAGATCGGTGTCCTGCGTGGGCACGTACGCGGTTGGCTTGCGGCCGCCGCCGCCCTTGATGCGCTTGCTGATGTCGCCAATCAGTTCATCCGAGAACCCGGACCCGACGCGCCCTGCGTAGAGCCAGCCATGCGTTGCGTCTGGCCGGGCCAGCAGCAGCGAACCAAAGCCGGTGCGGCTGCCTTTGGGTGCGGTGTAGCCCACCACCGCGAACTCGTCGCTGGCCAGCTGCTTCGTCTTGCGCCAGTCCTCGCTGCGGCCGCTGTGGTAGCTGCGATCGGCGCGCTTGGAAATGATGCCCTCGAAGTGCTGCTCACCGGCCAGACGATAGGCCTGGTCGCCATCCCCCTGTACATGCGAACTGAAGGCCAATGGGCTGCCCTGCCCCTCCAGCACCGATTGCAGCAGGGTCTTGCGCTCAAGCAGGGGCGCATCGGCCACATCCACGCCATCAAGATGCAGCAGATCGAACAGTGCATACGTCAGGACGCCCTGCCGCTCGCCGGAAAGCGTGGCCTGCAGCAGGTTGAAGTCTTCCTTGGTGCCGGCGCCGGCGATCAGCTCGCCGTCCAGTGCCGCCGAAGTCAGGCCCAGGGCCGCGATCGCGTCACGTATTTCGGGAAGTTTGGCGGTCCATTCCAGCGCGTTCCGTGACCACAGCTGCACGTTGCCCTCAGCCACCGTAGCAAGGATGCGGTACCCGTCCCATTTGATCTCATGCACCCACTGCCCGCCCTGGGGCGGCGCTTCGCCCAGCTTGGCCAACTGCGGCTCAAACGGCCCGGACGGCGCTGCGGCCCTTTTCGCCTTGCTGAGCGCCAGGGCCTTCTTCGCCCAGTTCTTTCGCCGGGCGCGTCTGGCAGGTACCGCCGTCAGCCGCTTCTTCGCGGCCTTGCCAGCGCCGGCACGCTTCAGATCCTCCGGTGGCGCTTCAGCGACGTCCCCCAGCAGATCGTCTGCCTCGATATCGCTGGCAAATTCGTCGTCGTCCTTGAACAGCAGCCACTGTGGCTGGCGCGCGGGCTTTCCCGACCGGACCAGATGCCAGCCGCCTTTCAACTTGGTACCGAACAGCTCGAAGCGCAGATGGCCCTTGGCGAGCTGGGCTTCCGGATCGCCCTGCGTGGCCCATACACCGTGGTCAAACTGGGCGACATGGCCGCCGCCGTACTGGCCCTTGGGAATATCACCCTCGAACGCCGCGTAGTCCACCGGGTGGTCTTCCACTTCCACCGCCATGCGCTTGACCTTCGGGTCGTAACTGGGGCCTTTGGGCACCGCCCAGCTCTTCAGCGCATCGCCAACCTGCAGGCGGAAGTCATAGTGCCTGCGGCTGGCATGATGCAGCTGCACCACGAAAATGGCGCGCTGGCCTTTCGGCAGCGCCTTGCCCGGCTCGGGCTCCTTGGTCTGGTCAAAACGACGCTTGCGGCGATACTCGACCAGGGACATGGCCAGCTCCGCGCTATTTGCCCAGGTGCTTCCGGACAGCAACCGCCGTGGGCCCGACTGCCGCGACGGCCGCGCGAAGTTCGTCGGAGGACACGCCCAGCGTCGTGGTCCAGTACCGCAGTTCGTAATCCTCATTGACGTTGATGCGGTCCCGGTCCGGGCTGCCGGCGTTGTTCTTGTCATCGCTCATGGGAGTCTCCAGCGTGATCGGGGGTGAACTGACCGTACCGGCCATTCCATGGGCACGGAGCGATGCCACTGTGAAGCCATGGCGAAGGCCGCCGGCACGGCGTCCTGCCGATGCGCGAAAGACGCTGCTTCGTGAAGGCAGCGCGCAGGGTCCGCGTGGGAATTCACATGCCGCCTTCACTCCTTCCCCGCCTGATCGCAACCGGACGGGACCTACTCTGGGCACTCCATTCACAGCGGAGCCCAGCATGGCTATCAAGACGGCGGAAGATCTGTTCATCCACGAGCTCTCGGACATCTACAGCGCCGAGAAGCAGCTGACCAAGGCGCTTCCGCGCCTGGCCCGTGCGGCCGAGAATCCGGATCTGGCCGCAGCGTTCGAAACGCACCTGGAAGAAACCCAGGGGCAGATCGAACGCATCGACCAGGTGGTCGAGGTGCTCGGCATCCGCCTGAAGCGCATCAAGTGCGCGGCGATGGAAGGCCTGGTCGAGGAAGGCAAGGAGGTGATCGACAGCATCGACAAGGGGCCGGTGCGCGATGCTGCCCTGATCGGTGGCGCGCAGAAGGTCGAGCATTATGAAATTGCCTCCTACGGCACCATCGCCGCGCTGGCCAAGCAGCTGGGCTACAAGGATGCCCTGCCGTTGCTGCTGGAGACGCTGGAGGAAGAAAAGGCGACCGATGAGAAGCTGACCCTGCTGGCCAAGGGCGGCGGCAATGCCAAGGCCGCGCAGGCCGCCTGAGTCGAATCGCAGGCCGCCATGGACGGCGGCCTCACGGCGGGTAGAGTACCTGATCGTCTGGGCAGAAGAACGTGCGTCGCCGCGTCGTACCCATGTACAGCTTGCTGACCGGGCCACCGCAGAGCGGGCACACCTTGCGCGTATGCACCTGCCAGTGCTTCTTCAATTCGAAGCGCCGTTTCCACTCCAGGAAGTCGAAGCTGTAGGCACGGGCCTGGGTGATCAGGGCGGTGAGCTTGCGCGGTGGCAGGTCGCCCAGTCGCGTGGCCGGATGCACGCGGATGCGGAACAGCACCTCATTCTTGATGATATTGCCGACGCCGGCGAAGATGGTCTGGTCCAGAAGCGCATCACAGACCAGGGTGTCCGGCAGTGCCTTCAGCTTGCGCCGGGCCAGCTTTGGATCCCAGGCGTCGTTCATCACGTCCGCCCGCCAGTCGTAGACGTCGTCCAACGGCTCGTCGATCAGCCGGACGGAACACGCGTAGAAATTCAGTTCCCCGTTGTCGAATGCCAGCGACACCCGTGCAGGAGCTGGCTTCCGTTCGTCGATGCGCCAGCTGCCGAACATCATCAGATGGATGCGCAGCGTGTGGTGGCTGAACTCCAGCAGGAAGTGCTTGCCCCAGCTGCGAACCGCCTTGACCCTGCGTCCCTGCAGCGGTGACAGGTCGATGCGGCTGTTGCCGGAGACGCCGCGCACGACGTGACCCTTGAAGCGGCTGGCGGCTTCGCGCAGCAGGACAATGGACGGGCCCTCAGGCATGCGCGTTCTCCTGCAGCAGTGCCTGCAGGTGCAGGGCGTTGCCGGTCGCGTGGCCCAGCGCGGTGTTGTCCAGTACGCACCAGGCGCGGCGCTGCGCAGCGGCTTCACGCTGCAGGTGCTGGGCCAGCCCCGCCAGCGCCTGTTCGCTGTAGGGGCTGCGATAGATCTGCGGCTGCCCGTGCCAGCGCCAGTAGCTCCACGTGCGGTCACCGCCCGGGACCGCTGCTGCCGGCACCCGGGCCGGGTCAGCCGCGACCCGTGCGATGCCATGGTCGCTCAGCAGCGTGTCGACGTCCGCAGTGAACCAACTGGGATGGCGCGGTTCGCAGGCGACATCAACCGAGGTGCGTGCGCGCAGTCCGTGCAGGAATGCCGTTACGGTCGCCGGCTCATACGCCAGGCTGGGCGGCAGCTGGAGCAGCAGCGGCCCCAGCCTGTCCCCCAGCGCGATCACGCCATCAAGGAACAGCGCCAGCGGCTGCATCGCGTCGCGCAGCCGGCGTTCATGGCTGATCACGCGCGGCAGTTTCACCGCGAAGCGGAAACCCGCGGGCACGCTCGCCGCCCACCGGGCGTAGGTGGCCGCCTGGTGGGGGCGGTAGAACGAGGAATTGATCTCGACCATCGGCAGGCGGGTGGCATAGCGCTGCAGTACGCTGTCGCCTGCGCCGAACGCCGCCTGCGCCGCGCGCGACAGCGACCAGCCTGCGCAGCCGATGCGTACCTGTCCTGGCGTGCCCGGGGCGTCGGCTGCGCTCATCGTGCCACCGGTCCGTCCGGTTCCAGCAACCGGCCATCGCCGGCGCCTGGCGGCGCCTGCGCCACCGATTGCAGTCGATCAAGCGCACTGGTGCCAGGGGCGAGCGCGGAGGCGCTGCGCACGAAGCCGGTCCAGTCGGAGATCGCGATCTTTCCCAGCGCCAGCTCATCCACGCGCACGCTGTGCATGCGCCAGTGCGGGAACTGCCGCCGCCCCACCCTGCCCCGGTTGAGTTCGACCAGACCGTTGTGGCTGCCGGCCGCCAGGATGCGGGTGTACGCCGCGCTGACACCGGACTCCGGGCCTTCGAGATATTGCAGGAAGCGCGTGCCGTCGAACAGGAGGACGCCGGTCACATCAACCGACTCGTTGAACAGCATCGCGTCCGTGACAAGCTGCTGCAGCCGTTCTGCAGTCAGGTTTCGGGTGGCTTCACTTACATATGCAATGGCACGAAGAGGCATGACAGCACCGGGTTGTTGCAGATGGCTCTACCTTAGCGATGCGGATCAAACGCGCGGTGACACCGGCGTGGAGGCGGCGTTGAACCTGTACGTACCGACGCCGCGCTGCGTTGACACCCGGCTCGAGCCCCACGGCCGGCATGCCGTGTCCCCCGCCGATGGATTTGCTTTCGTGGAGAATGCATGAGGAAGCGCGTGCCTGCGCATGACATCACGTTGGCAGTGGTGCCACCGCCGTCTAGCGGCGGATCTGGAAGATGGTCGCTGCCGCCAATCGGGCGGCTCACTCCAAGGAGACTTTCCATGGCCAACCAGAACCAGAACCAGGGCAGCAGCAACCGCGGCTTCGCTTCGATGGACGAAGACAAGCAGCGCGAGATCGCCGCCAAGGGCGGCCGCGCCGCGCATGAGTCGGGCAACGCCCATGAATTCAGCTCTGAAGAAGCGCGCGAAGCCGGTCGCAAGGGCGGCGAAGCGGTGAGCCAGGATCGCCAGCACATGGCCGACATCGGCCGCGAAGGCGGCCAGAACAGCCATGGCGGCGGCAACCAGGGTGGCAACCAGGGCGGTCGGCAGCAACAGCAGGAACGTGGCGGCAACAACAATCGCGGTGGCCAGCAGTGTTGATCGAGACTGACCGGTTGCACCCCATGTGGGCGGACAGCGTGTCCGCCCACTTTTTTTCCACGCGAAACGTGGGGCGGAGGCCCGCCCCGGCCTGTCCCGCGTCAAGGCTCCCGTGGCGGCAGGTCGAGCGCACCGGCGCCCGGCCCGGCGCCCAGTTCGGCACCGGTTGTCGGCCGTGCTTCGGGATCGGAAAGCGTTCGCAGGGTCATGGCCTGCACCGCCGCCTGCTCGCGTGGGTCCAGGCCCACCGTGGCGCTGCCGTCACCGCCGTCCACAGCGGCCTGGGCCTCGCGGTCGCTGACCCGCTCCCACAGCTCGCCGCTGTTCCAGCTGCCCAGCAGGTCATCGGCGCCGTCGCCCTGCGACATGTCCATGTACAGGTCGGTAAAGGCGGGGTCACCCGGCTGCTTGCCCGGCGGGAAGTTGGGCTGGATGCTGTGCAATGCCTTTTCGAAGGACTTCTGGTGGGCGATTTCGCGCGTCATCAGGAAGCGCAGTGCGTCCTTGATGCCTGGATCATCGGTCACCGTGATCAGTCGTTCGTAGACCAGCTTGGCGCGGGCTTCGGCGGCGATGTTCGAGCGCAGGTCGGCGGTGGGCTCCCCGATCGAATCGACGTAGGCCGCCGTCCACGGCACCCCGCTGGAATTGACCAGCGCCGGGCCGCCCCCATACAGGATCTGTTCGGTATGGCTGGTGCTGTTCTGGCCCAGCAGCCGCATGTCCTCGGCTTCGGCAAGACCCTCGGACTGGATGGCCTTCGGACCGCGGTTGAGCATGGCGATGATGGTGCCGATGATCTCCAGGTGGCTGATCTCTTCGGTGGCAATGTCCATCAGCAGGTCCTTGCGGCCCGGATCGCATTCACCGAGTCCCTGGGTGAAGTAACGCATTGCAGCCGCCAGTTCGCCTTGCGGGCCGCCAAACTGTTCCAGCATGAGGCTGGCAAGCTGCGGGTTGGATTCGCGCACGCGCACGGTGTACATCAGCTTCTTGTGGTGAAAGAACATGGGACTGTCTCCTGTGTATGGCAGGCGGGATCGGGATCAACGCTTGGCTTGGGCGCCAGGCGTTTCGTCACGGTTGAGGAAGGCGCCGACCAGGCTGTCCTGGTGCTCTTCCAGCCAGCGCGCCATGGCGATCTCTTCCTGCAGGATCTGGCCGCACACGGCCGCGATATCCGGCGCGGCGGCCCGCTCGGCCGCGATCACCAGTGCCCGGTAGGTGGCGATCTCGGTGTTCTCGAAGCCAAAGGAGATGCCGATGCTCTTGACGACCTCGTCCTCCATCAGGGTGTTGCCGGCGGCGTGGATCGCTGCGGTCATGCTCGCGAACAGCCCCTTGGCGGTGGGCACGCCTCCGCCGAGCGCTTCAATGCACTCGCGCAGGGAGGCGGCCTGCTGCTGCGTCTCCAGCACGTGCTGGCCGATGCGTGCGGCAAGATGGGGATAGTTCTGGATGCGCGAAGCCATGGCCTTCATCATGGTCTCCGCCTCCTGCTCCATGGCGTAGGCATCCTGCAGCCATTTCAGCAGGCGCTCGCTGCGGACGGTGTTCTGGTCTGCCATCACGGTCTCCGGTAGTGGGGCGACATGCCTCCGGAGACCATGGTGGCGAGGCAGCAATCACTGCCTCGTCGGCCGGCGTGAGCCGGCGGGCGTGCGCGCTGCACCTGGCGCTGATGCGGTCATAACATCCGCGGGCGACTGGCAACGCCGACCGTAGGGTCAGGCGGGCATCGCGCCGGACACTACAGCGCTGCCGGCGTCGCGACGGGGGCTTGCTGCGGGTGCGCGCGCGCCTGCGGACGCCTTCAACGCCTGGATCACCCGGTGCTGCGCACGGTGCGCGCCACCTTCCACGCCCACGACGTAGACAAAGCGGCCATCGAACTTGGCCTGGGCACCCTCCAGCACGTCATCTTCCTGCAGGGCGCGCTTGAGCGATTTCATCCATGCCCGTTCGGGGGTGCGATCCAGCTCCACGACGATCGCAGCGCCGCCGCAATCCAGGGACATGCACTCCACGCGCAATGCGCAGGGGGCGGTGGGGTCGGTGGCGGATCGAGGCATGGTCATGGCTCCAGTGCTGGGGGACGGCGGCAGTATCCATGCCCGCCGCCAACGCGCTGTCAAAAAAGGCGCTGCGCCTTCCACGCCGCATCGACGGCACCGGGTGCGCAAGGCGGCTTCGCGCTGGGCTGACACGGCCCACGCGCGCCGTTGATGCAATACAGCACACACTGCAGTTCCCAAGGCAACACAGGCATGCGCGCATGCAATCGGAAATGAACCAGCGCAGGTGCAACCTGCTGCTGGTTGAAGACCAGCTCGATCTGGCTGCACTGATGGAACAGGCGCTGGAAGACGGTGGCGGCCGGGTGACCCACGCCTACAGCGTGTTCGATGCGCTGGGGTTGCTGGATACGCAACGTTTCGATGGCGCGGTTCTGGATGTGGAGCTCCGCGATGGCGTGGTGTTCCCGGTGGCCGATCGACTGGCGGAACTCGGCATTCCCTACCTGTTCGTGTCTGCGGTCTATGACCAGCTGGTGCCGCTGCGCCACCGCCGGGCAACCTTCGTGGCCAAGCCGTTCCACATCGACCAGTTGCAGGAAGCCGTCCAGCAGGTCGTGGGAGACGCCTGCGCGCCCCCTGCCACGCATTGAGCGGCAGACGCCGGGATTATGCCAGGTGTGGGGCTGCCACCTGGCCCAGCTGGCGCAGCGCACCACCACGGGAGAGCCCGCTCCAGTTGCCACGAGCGACGCTGCGGATGTCGGCAGGGTCGGTCCAGAGCAGCCGCATCGACCAATAGGGAAAGAACCGGCCGGACACCCTGCCCCGGCCCAGCTCAAGCAGTTCGCAATGGCTGCGGGCACCGAGGATACGGCTGTACACCACGTTGATGCTGTCTTCCGGTCCCTCGATGTACGGGAGGAAGCGGTGCCCATCGTAAAGAAGCACACCCGTCACGCCTGCTTCGAAGTTGAAGCGGGCAGCGGCCCTGGCGAGGTCGTCCACAGGGTCCATGGAAAGCCCCGGTATCGCCTCACTTGCGTAAGCGATTGCGCGGAGGGGCACGTTGATTCCTTCTGACGCAGGAAGTGTCCTGCCCTTCCATGATGCTGCCCTTGCCGTAGCGCCAAATGAGGCGGTTCACAACCTGCCTCGCTCCATCCTCTCCCCTGCGGCACACTGCAGTAACAGGTTTCCGGCTCAGGCGGCCTTTGCGTAGGGCTCGACAATCAGCAGCAGCTTGCCCATCGCCGTGGCATCGGCCTGTTCGGTCGCTGCCCGCTGGATGAAGCTGGTCCAGTCGGCACAGGCGATCTCGCGCAGCTCATCTGCAGTGACGGACAGGCAACGCATGGGCCAGAACGGCAGCCGCCGCTGGCCGACACGCCCCCGCGCAAGTTCGATCAGGTGGATGTGACTGCTGGCGCCGGCGACACGGGAGAAGGCCACATCCAGTCCATCGGCAGGGCCCTCCATGTACTGCAGGAAGCGTTCGCCGTCGAACAGCAGCACCCCGGTCACCCCTGCGCCCCGATTGAAGCGCGCGGCATCGTCCATCAGCGCTTTCAGACGTTCCGGCGAGAATCCACTGACGGCCTCGCTGACGTAGACGATGGCTCGATTCGGCATGGTGCCACTCCTGCTTCCCAGCGCTTCACTCTAGAACGGGCATCGTGGCGAAACCGTAAACGCCGGCCGGGAAAACATCACATCATGCCCAATTCAGCGTGGTTTTCGAGGCGCTTCCAGCTCCCACCTTCCGCCGATCTGCCGCCGTGGCGGGGGCGCGCACCCTCCATTCCGGCCAGGTAGGCCGAGAACCCTCCGGTCGCGCGTCCCACCAGGCGGGCACTGGTCATGACGATGGGAGCGCCGGCCCACCTTACGTCAGCGCCGAGGCGTTGCAGCCTCCTCACCAGTGCAACATCCTCTCCACAGCGCAGGGGAGCAAATCCCCCGGCCGCCAGATAGGCCTGGGCGGAGACGCCGAAATTGGCACCGTGGATGCGCCCATGATCGTCGCCCCACTGCTGCCGTTTCTGGAACGCGCGTCGCAGGCGCTTCTCCGTCCTGGAGGTGGTTGCTATGTCCACCAGTCCGCAGAAGGCGTCGCACCGGCCCTCAAGCTGGGCAACCAGCCATTCGGGAGGTACCTCGCTGTCGGCATCGGTGCTCGCCAGCCATCTCGCACCGCGTCCGAGCAGCTCAGCGGCGGCCGCTGCCCTGGCAACGCCGACGCAGCGTGCTTCCAGGCGCACCGTATCGACCCGCTGCTGCTGGCAGATGGACGCGGTGGCATCCGAGCAGCTGTCCAGTGCAACCACCACCTGCACTGCTTCGCCGTGCAGCCCGGGATGCAGGGCTGCCCTTCGGATCGATTGCAGGCAGCGCTCCACGCTGGCTGCCTCGTCATGGGCCGGAACCAGGATGCCGATCATCGCAGGCCCTCGTTGCGGGCCAGCGATAGTGCGCTGCGCGTCCAGCCCTGCAGCACGAAGTCCGCATCACGATAGTGGAAGGCTTCGTGCAGGCCTTGGCCAAGGCGCCGATGCACGACGTCGGTGCGACTTGCGCGCCCATGGAACGAAGGCAACCAATGGCAGGCGACCAGCAGTCCGTCGTCGCGAAGGGCCGAATCGATGCCGGCGCGCAGCTCGTGTAGCGCTGCTGCACCCAGGTAGTAGCCCATTTCCCCGCAGACGATCAGGTCGAAGCGGCCCGGCGGCCATTGCTCGGGATGGCTGGCGCAATGGACCTGCACATGCGGCAGGTGGGCCAGGTTGCGGCGGGCCCGGAACGCTGCGCGTGGGCTGATGTCGGTGGCCAGCAGGCGCTCGCAGCGGGCGGCCAAGGCCTCGGTCAGCACGCCGTTGGAGCATCCCAGCTCCCAGCCCCGAATGAACTGGCGCTGGCTCAGGCTGGCCAGCAGCAGCGCACGCTTGCGTTCTTCATACCATCGGCTGCGATAGCCGAAGGGATCCTCCTGCTCATGCAGTTCATCGAAGTACGGTTGCGCGCTCATGCCAGGAATACCTCGTAGTTCCGGAAGAATCGGGTCAATACATGTGCGGGCAGCACCGGCGGGCTGTTCAATTCCGGCACCTCGCCGGTCTGGGTCCGGAAGTGCGCGATGGCGTTTCGTTTTGCGGCAGCCACTGCTGAAATGTCGATCAGCCTGGGAACCTCCCACGCCATGTGTGCGCAGGCGGGGTCAAGCCAGTGCCAGCCCCACACCGGGTACTCCAGGCGTCGGCAGCCCACTGTCCGCACCGCCCTGCAGGCAGCACGCCCTGCGGCTTCATGATCGGGATGCCCATCAAAGCGCCAGGGTGCCAGGACCAGGTCGCTCGGCTGGAGGTGCTGCTGCAGCCAATCTTCCAGGCCCTGTTCGTGCGCACTGACCGCGCCGTCGGCGATGCCGAGATGAAACGCGGATCCAGGCCGGATACCGAGTTCGCCCAGCGCTGCGGCAAGCTCGGCGCGTCGCGCCGAGCGCAGGCGTTCTGGCGTCCACCAGTGCTCGTCCGGATAGCACGCTTCGCCATCGGTCACGGCGACGACGCGTACCTCCATGCCCTGCTCCGCAGCGTGACGTAGCAGTCCACCACAGCCGAGGATCTCGTCGTCTGGATGGGGTGCGACCACCACGACGCGATCATGGCCGGCGCACAGGGCATTGGCCGATGTTGCCGGCCGCTGCCACAGCCAATCGCAGCGCAGCCATGCCTGCTCCTGCGTTCCTTCCCCCTGCAGGGGTGTCCTGGCTACAGCGCCCATGTCGCCTCCTGGCTCGCCCGCTGGCCGCCCAGCCATTCCCAATCGCGATCTGCGTGGCTCTGCCGAAGGAACACGGTCAGGTCCGCGCAGCGACGGGCGTGGGCATCTTCCAGGCACATCGGCGCCGGGCCCAGTGCGCGCCCCGCCAGATCCAGGACACGCGTCGCCGCGCGCTCGACCACGCAGCGCAGGCGTACGACCTCTTCGCGGTGCGCCGATTCCGGCGCGGCGTCGATGCGCGCCGCCACTTCGCGAAGCAGCGCCGCCGCCGGGCCCAAGGCGAGGTCCACTTCACCCAGTAATCGCGCGCGATTCCCCTCGGTGCAGGCTGGCCGCATGCGCTCGGCCAGGGCGGCCGCCGCGCCGAACCAGACTGCCGCGATGCCCGCACCGCCGTGCCAGAAACCCGGTCGCTGCAGGTACTCATCGCGCGTTCCCAGAAGCGCCATCGGTGCGCCGTCGAACCGCACCGTGGTGGACGGAACGCCGGCCATGCCAACGGCCGGCCAGGGCTCATCTGCAAGCGTGCGCCAGTGCTTCGCTGCCACCTGGCACAGCCACACGCCCTGCGCGTTGCGGACGGTTACCAATGCCGCATCCACCCACGCGCTGCCGGAACACCAGGGCTTGTCACCATGGAGCTGACCGTGAACATCGAAGCGGAGTGTGTTGGCTGGACCTTCCGCGGCCCAGACCGCCAGTAGCTGGCCTTCAGCCAGGGCGGGCGCGTTCAGTTCGGCAATGATCGCTTGGGCGTCGTAGTGCGCCTCAAGCACTTTGGCCAGGCGCAGGTCTTCCGCCCCCCATGCCGCCAGCGCCTGCCACCGCCGCAGCGTGAGGCCGCTTCCGGGCAATGGCAGGTCGGGCCGCTGGACCACTACCTCGCGAGCGCGGCTCTCCAGCGGGGATGGCGGCGTCACATGCTGCATGAAGGGGCCTGAAATGGAGAGACATGTCGAACGTAGGCGGCAAGCGGTCACATCACTGTCTGGGAGGCGTAGCCGGCGCATGAATTCTCTGCGCGATGATCCTCACGCGCTCGCTTGCCCGCGCTGCCGTCGTGCGCGCAGGCACTGCAGCAGCTCCCACAACCATGGCAGCACGACCACGCCCAGCGCCGGCAGCAGGACCAGCCACCAGACGCCCGGTGCTGCAGGCTTCACTTCGAGCGACCACCGGGGGTGGACCTGCCAGCCCACCCAGCCCAGCAGGACCCACGGCGCGGCATCGAGCACGCTGTGCACATGCTGCTCTGCCGGGCTGATGCGTCGTCTGCCGTCCGCGCTGACGGTGTCGAAGTAGCCGGCGATTGCGTGCGCGAGGACCAGAAGTGCCAGAAACGTGACGAGCGACAGCGTGTTTTCCAGCAGGAGCCATGCGAGCACCCCGCTTCCGATCAGCAGCAACTGCACCCCATGCAACAGGCTTTCGCGCATCGCAGAGGTGTGTGGAAGGTCGGTCCGCCGGTGAAAATGGAAGTCCAGCCAGCCGGCAGCCAGCCACAGTGCGTAGACACCGGCGGCAATCGCGCTCATGGCAGCATGCTCAGGGTGTCAGCACGATCTTGCGGCAGTCGTCATCCTTGGCATCGAATATCGCGTAGCCCTGCGCAGCGTCGGCCAGGCGCATCCGGTGCGAGATGATGTCACCCGGATCCAGCTTTCCTTCCATGATTGCGTCAAGCAGTTCCGGCATCAGCCCCTGCACATGGGTCTGGCCCATCTTGAATGTCAGACCTTTATCGAACGCATCACCCAGCAGAAAACCATGGATGAAGCCGGCATAGACGCCTGGAATGCTGACCACGCCGCCACGGCGCGTTGCCGCGATGCATTGCCGTATCGCCACGCCACTGCTGCCTTCCAGCTTTACAGCGGTCAACGCTGACTCCAGCGCACTGCCCTCGGCCTCGAAGCCTACGGCCTCGATGCAGGCGTCTACGCCCCGCCCACTGGTCTGGGTAAGGATGTAATCGGCCGGGTCTTCTATCTCCTTGAAGTCGATGGGGGTCACGCCGTAAGCACGGCGTGCATAGTCCAGGCGGTAACGAAGGTGGTCGACCATGAAGATGGTCTCTGCTCCCAGCAGTCGGCAACAGGCCGCGCTCATCAGCCCAACCGGACCGGCGCCGAAGATGGCCACCGTCGAGCCGGGCTTCACACCCGCGTTCAGCGCGGCCTGATAGCCGGTCGGGAGAATGTCAGACAGGAACAGCACCTGCTCATCGGCCACGCCTTCCGGAATGCGCAACGGGCCCACGTTGGCCTTCGGCACGCGTACGAATTCGGCTTGGCCACCGGCTACGCCGCCATACAGATGGCTGTATCCGAACAAAGCAGCTGGAGGCAGCAGCCCTTTCTGGTTCAGCGCCGCGCCCTTGCCAGGATTGGTGGTCTCGCATGCGGCATATTCGGCCAGCCTGCAGTGGAAACACTCGCCACAGGCGATCACGAAGGGAATCACCACGCGATCGCCCGGCTTCACCTGGGTCACGCCGCTGCCGACCTCTTCCACCACGCCCATGAATTCGTGGCCCAGTACATCGCCATCGTGCAGATCAGGAATCTTGCCGCGGTAGAGGTGCAGGTCCGAACCGCAGATGGCGGTGGCGGTCACCCGCAGTATCAGATCGTCATCCGCCGCCAGTACCGGGTCGGGCACAGTCTCGACGCGCACATCCCTGCGGCCGTGATAGGTCAATGCCTGCATCGTGCTGCTCCAGGAGCTCGGGTCTTCAGAATCGCAAGGCCGCCATCCGGCTGCAGTGACATCCCGGTGTGCGCGGCGTTCATTCTGCAGCGTCGTGGCGTTAACCCGGCGCGGCGCAGGCTTCACTCTCTCGCCGCAGGAGCTGCCCATGAACGACAAACTGCCCTTCAATCCAACGACGGATGTGGACGATCAGTCAAAAGCGCACACGCCGGACAAACGGCGCAACGATCGAGCCAGATGGAAGGAGCACGACATGCCCGACGACGGCGACGGCCCCAAGGCGGTACCGGAGGACTACGAGCGCCCTGATCCCGATCCGACGGGAAAGCGTTGAGTCCGCCTCACATCCCGGATGCGCAGCAATCACGAGGCATGGCCCTTTGCCCACGCAAGCTTCATGGACGATCTTTGGAACAGCCTGAACGAGGTGTTGCATGTGGAAACGCAACGGTCTCTCGCTGGTGCTGCTTGCGCTCACGTTGGTGTTCATTGTGGGGCAGGCAGTTGCGGGGCATCACGTGCACAACCAGGAACTGGTCGAGCACGGACGTATACCGATCGATTTCTGGCACTACCTGGCTACCGGGCACTTCGTCAGCGCCACTTTCGAGAACTGGGAGAGCGAATTCCTGCAGATGGGGATGTACGTTCTGCTGACGGTCAGCCTGCGCCAGCGCGGTTCGGCCGAATCGCGGCCGCTGGACCCTGCGCAGGAAAAGAATCGCATCGAACCCGGCCGCACGCCCTGGCCGGTCAGGCGCGGTGGCCTGTGGAAGATTCTTTACGGTCATTCGCTGGCGATTGCGTTCGGGCTGTTGTTCCTGTTCAGCTTTACGCTGCATGCATTGGGAAGCTGGCGCGCCGAGGAGGCCGAACAGCAGTTGAAGGGATTGCCGCCGCCAGGCTTTGTGGAGCACCTCGCCAGCAGCACATTCTGGTTCGAATCCATGCAGAACTGGCAAAGCGAATTCCTGGCCGTGCTGTCTCTGGTGGTGCTGACGATCTTCCTGCGCCAGAAAGATTCGCCGCAGTCCAAGCCGGTCGAGGCGCCGCATACCCAGACAGGAGATTGAACCATGGCAGATGATCCGTCGACGGCCTTGCTGATCATCGACATGTTCAGCCGTTTCGATTTCCCGGGCGCGCAGGAGCTGGCGCCCGCGGCAGAGCGGGCGGCCCGGCAGATCCGGCGCCTGAGGGATCACTTCGACGAACGCGGGTGGCCGGTCATCTACGCCAATGACAATTTCTCGGATTGGAAGCGCGATTTCCGCCAGCAGGTGGAACAGTGCCGGCGCGACGGCGGTCCGGCGGGGCGAATTGCCAGCCTTCTCTCGCCCTTGCCCGGTCATTACTTCGTGCTCAAGCCCAAGCACTCGGCGTTCCTGGCCAGTCCCTTGCCGATTCTGCTGGCCAAATTGGGCGTGCGCCGCCTGTGCCTGAGTGGCATGACGGCCGATTCGTGCGTTCTGGCCACCGCGCTGGATGCCAACGCCAGAGAGTTCGACGTCGTGTTGGCACCGGAGGTCGTGGCGGGGCTGCCTTCCCGGAAGCGGCGCGCACTGGCGCTGCTGACTGATTCGGGCGCAGCCCGGATCGCGCGGCTTTCTTCGCTTGTCTCTGGGCAGGAAGCAGGAAGGCGCTGAAGGCAGCTCAGGCCCGGTCGGCTATACCCTGCACGCCGGCATGACCGGCGCAATGTGCACAGCAGAAGATCTGGCCATTTCCTTCAACGCCATGCCCAATGACCGCGCATTTGCAGTGTGCGCAGCGGGGTGCGAATGCGTGGATCGCGCACTCGAACGAATCGAACGTGCCGCTGCGCCCGCCCTGCTGCAGGGTAAAGCTCTTGTCGTAGTTGTTGCCGCAGACATCACAGGTAGCCATGGGGCACCTCGTGCTGTGGAAGGAACATGCAGTGTGGCAGCGCGAATGTCGGTGGCCGTGAATGCACCGTGTCGCGAGGGTGTAGGACGTCCGCATCGTCGCCAAGCGGCCGCGGCATGCTTCATTGGTCATTGCCGGGCTCGGCACTGTTGCCACGTGGTGTGCCGCGACCACAGGGAAACGCCGTGCGCAGCCCTTCGACAACCAGTGGCGACGCATCCTGCTGCAATCGCTCGCGGGGCAGTTGCCGGAGATGGGAAGACACATGGTCGACCAGTTCATGCGGAAGGATCTGGCCCTGCCCGCACCACTGTCCGCGGCTGGCATCGGCGACGCCCAGGATATAGCCGCTGGCGCGAGCGCTGGACAGGCTCCGGCACTGTTCACCGTCGCAGAACCCGTCATCGCCTTTCCCCTGCAGGAGGGTGATGAGTTCCGTGCCGCTGACAAGCCAGGTCCGTGCCGGCTGCGTTGTTCCGGCCACGGCGGACCCAGCCAGCGCACAGAGGCCAAGTGCGAGGAGCCGAGGCATGACGCGGCGCGCCTGGGGTTGGTGATGTCCCTTCATGTTGAGGCCCTGGCTGTTGCTTTCATGGATGCCACGCGGCAGAGGTCAAAGCCGATCAAGCTGGCCGAGAAACGCGATGAGATCGTAGAGGCTTCCAGAATACGTCGTATTGGCCGTTTTCCATGCGCCACTGCCCGGAGATGCGTCGCCGGTCGGACCAGCGGGATGCTGAAGGCACGGGCGCTGCCAGCCATCTGGAAGGATCGTGGTGGGATGCCTGCAGGCGGAGCAGTGCTCTGACAAGGCGATCCTCCACTGTGTCTGCGTACAGTTGGCTTGTAGCAGACAACGCATGACCCGCCAACATCTGGCGGCTGCCGCAGGCCGGTGCCGGACTATCGCCCAGCCGTCGACCCTCTCACGACGCACCTTCCCGTCATCACCAGCCTGCGCACGGGCAGCTCCGGCATGCGCAGGCGTTCCAGCAACAGCGACATCGCAGCGCGCCCCATGTCTTCAACCGGCTGCTCGACCACGGTAATGCCAGGTTCGACCAGCTCGGTCCAGCGCTCGTTGTCGAACCCTGCCAGCGCCAGCTCTCCTGGAATGGCGAGACCGGCGCTGCGTGCCGCCTTCAATGCACCCATGAGCAGCAGGCTGTTGCTGGTGACCAGCGCGTCGGGACGCGAAGGGCCGGCCAGCCATTGGTCGACCGTTGCGATGGCGGCCTCGGCCGTTGGCTCGACTTCACGGTAATCCGGCTCCAATCCGTGCGTGCGCATCGCAGCAAGATAGCCGTCGCGGCGCTCGGCCGCCGTGGTGCTGGTGCTGCCGAACAGGCCGCCGATGCGGCGATAGCCACGCTCGACGAGATGCTCGACCAGCGCGCCCATCGCCGCGGGATTGTCCAGCACCACGCTGTCGATCGACCCGCTGGCCGCGGCGCGGTCCACCAGTACCGTCGGGAAGTCCAGCGTGAGCCGTTCCAGCCGCCCCACCGTGGTCCGTGTGGGCGCAAAGATCAGTCCACTGATGCGCTCCTCGTGCATCAACTGCAGGTACAGCGCCTCGCGCTCGGGGTCTTCGTCGGTGTTGCAGAGCGTGACGCGCAGGCCTTCGCGATAGGCGACCTCCTCCACCGCACGGATAAGCGCAGTGAAGAACGGGTTGCGGATATCCGCAACGATCAACCCGATGATGCCGGTGTGCCGGGAGCGCAGCCGCCTTGCCTGCAGGTTCGGCCGATAGCCGGTCTGGCGGATCGCCACCTCGACCCGGCCGCGAACCTCTTCGCTGACCGGGCCGCCCCCGAGCACCCGCGACACGGTGGACTTGGATACCCCCGCTACACGCGCGACGTCATTGATGCTGATACTCATTGGAAACGTTCCCGGAAAAGTGCGCCTGCCATGGCCCGGCGGCTGTTCAGGACAATGCTAACGCCAAAGAGCTATTGGCATTTTGTGCAGTGCACATTGAAATAGGCGGTGGGAACGTTCCCAATATGCCCAGCCATCCTTTTGCCGGAGCCGCCCTTTGTCGCGCCAGACCTTCCCCTCCCCCGTCAGCCGGGAACTGATCCGCCTGGACGCGCGGGCGCAGGACAAGACCGATGCGATCGCCCAGGTCGCGCAGATGCTGGTCGCGGCCGGCTGCGTGGCGCCGGGGTACGAGGCCAGCATGGGACGGCGCGAAGCGCTGGCCAACACCTTCCTCGGCCATGGCGTGGCAATCCCGCACGGGCTTGGCGAGGACCGCCATCTGGTGCGCCGCGATGGCATTGCCGTGCTGCAGTTGCCGGAAGGCGTGGAATGGAATCCGGGGCAGGTCACCCGTCTGGTGGTTGGCATCGCTGCCCAGTCCGATACCCACATTACCCTGCTGCGCCGCCTGACCCGGCTGATCCAGGATGAGGCAACGCTGCAGCGCCTGTTTGCGACCACCGATGCGGGTGAGATCGTCAACGCGCTGACCGGCGACATTGCGATCACGGCCACCCAGGTACCGGCCACCGATCTGGCCGAGCGCTTTGACTGGACCATTGCCTACCCCAGCGGCCTGCACGCGCGCCCGGCCACGCGCTGGGCAGAGACGGCGCGCCGCTTTGCGGCCCGCGCCCAGGTGCGTGCCGGCGACCAGGCAGCGGACGCCAAGAGTCTGGTCGCGCTGCTGCAACTTGGCCTGCGTCATGGCGATGCCGTCAGCGTATCTGCCGAGGGGGCGGATGCCCCTGCCCTGCTGACCGCGCTGCGCAGGGTCATGGAGGACCTGGTGGCACAGGAAAAGGCCGACGCCGAACGCGCAGCACAACGCAAGGCCACGCCGGTGGCAGGCTGGAATCCGCCCGAGGCACAGGCTGCCATCGTCGGCATCGGTGCCAGCCCTGGGCTGGCAATCGGCCCGGTGCATGTATTGGCCAGCACGCAGGCCGAGGTCGCCGATCGCCCGGCCCCGCTCGGCGAAGGCGGGGCGCGTCTGCAGGACGCGCTCGCACGTACCCGCCAGCAGTTGGCCGCGCTGCAGGATGACACCCAGCGCCGGCTTGGCGCCTCGGACGCCGCCATCTTCAAGGCCCATGCCGCGCTGTTGGACGACACCGACCTGATTACCCGTACCTGCCAGCTGATGGTCGAAGGCCATGGCGTCGCATGGTCCTGGCACCAGGCCATCGAACACATCGCCTCGGGCCTGGCCGCGCTGGGCAACCCGGTGCTGGCCGGGCGCGCCGCCGACCTGCGTGACGTTGGCCGCCGAGTGCTGGCGCAGCTTGATCCGTCGGCCGCCGGTGGCGGCCTGGCCGACCTGCCCGCGCACCCGTGCATCCTGATCGCGGCGGACCTGTCGCCGTCCGACACGGCCAACCTCGACACTACCCGCGTGATTGGCCTGGCCACCGCGCAGGGCGGGCCGACCTCGCACACCGCCATCCTCTCGCGCACCCTCGGCCTGCCGGCGCTGGTCGCCGGGGGGGGCGAGCTGCTCGCGATCAGCGCCGGTCGCGAGGCGATCATCGACGGCAGCAGCGGGCGGCTCTACCTGTCTCCGTCCGAGGCCGACCTCGCCTCGGCGCGCGCGTGGATCGCCGAACAGCAGCAGATCCGCGAGCGTGAAGCGGCGCAACGTGCGCAGCCGGCACAGACGCCGGACGGCCACCGCATCGACATCGGCGCCAACGTCAACCTGCCCGAGCAGGTGCCGCTGGCACTGGAGCAAGGCGCGGAAGGCGTCGGCCTGATGCGCACCGAATTCCTGTTCCTTGAACGTGGCAGTACGCCCAGCGAGGATGAGCAGTACACCACGTATGTGGCGATGGCCAAGGCACTCGGCGGCCGCCCACTGATCGTCCGTGCGCTCGATATCGGTGGCGACAAGCAGGTGGCGCACCTGGAGCTGCCGCATGAGGAAAACCCGTTCCTGGGCGTGCGCGGCGCGCGCCTGCTGCTGCGCCGGCCGGACCTGCTGGAACCGCAGCTGCGTGCGCTGTACCGCGCGGCGAAAGACGGCGCGCGCCTGTCCATCATGTTCCCGATGATCACCTCGGTGAGCGAGCTGGTCGCACTGCGCGCCATCTGCGAGCGCCAGCGCGCAGCACTGCAGGCGCCCGGGGTACCGATCGGCATCATGATCGAAGTGCCGGCCGCTGCGGCGCAGAGCGATGTGCTGGCCCGCCACGCCGACTTCTTCTCGATCGGTACCAACGACCTGACCCAGTACGTGCTGGCGATCGACCGCCAGAATCCGGAACTGGCCGCCGAGGCCGACAGCCTGCATCCGGCCGTGCTGCGCGCGATCCGCGCCACGGTGGAAGGCGCACGACTGCATGGGCGCTGGGTGGGCGTCTGTGGCGGGCTGGCCGGCGATCCGTTCGGCGCACTGCTGTTGGCCGGCCTGGGCGTGGACGAACTGTCGATGACCCCGAACGACATCCCGGCCGTGAAAGCACGCCTGCGTGGCAGCGCGCTGGCCGATCTGCGAACGCTGGCTGCGACGGCGCTGGACTGCGAAACCGCTGAGCAGGTGCGTGCGCTCGATGGAGCGCGCGCATGAGTTCCCGCGCCGTCACCATTACCCTGAACCCGGCAATCGACCAGACCGTGCGGCTGGCGAACCTGCAACCGGGTCACGTGCATCGCGCCCGCAGTTCCCGCGACGACGCTGGGGGCAAAGGCATCAACGTGGCCGCCTGCCTGGCAGACTGGGGCGTGCCGACCACTGCGCTGGGCGTGCTCGGCGATGGCAACGACGGCGTGTTCAGCGCACTGTTTTCCGATCGGGGCATCGCAGACGCGTGTCTGCGCATTCCGGGCCGTACCCGCACCAACATCAAGCTGGTGGAAGATGCCAACGGCGAGACCACCGACATCAACCTGCCCGGCCTGTCACTGTGCGACGCCGATCTGGACGCGGTATCGCGCCGACTCGACGCACTGCTCCAGCCGCAGCTGCCGGTGGTGCTGTCCGGCAGCCTTCCGTCCGGGCTGCAAGCCGATGCATGGGCCCGACTGCAGGCGCAGGTGCGCGCCGCCGGCGCGCGCGTACTGCTGGATACCAGTGGCGACGCGCTTGCCGCGGCGTTGAGTGGTGCACAGGGTGCACTGCCCTACGCGGTCAAGCCCAACCGCCATGAACTGGAGGCCTGGGCCGGCACGCCGCTGCTGGATCGCAGCGCCCTGCGCGCCGCGGGCCGGGCCCTGGTCGAACGCGGAGTTGCACTCGTAGCGATCTCGATGGGCGCCGACGGCGCGCTGTTCATTGATTGCAGCGGCGCCCTGGTCGCACGACCGGCGCGACTGGCGCAGGGCAGTACGGTCGGTGCCGGCGACGCCATGGTCGCCGGCATCGCCGCCGCCTTGTTGGAGCCCTCCCCCGACCTGGCCAGTTGTGCGCGACTGGCCACGGCGTTCTCGATGAGCCGGCTGGAGAGTGGCGACGCGCGACGGCTGGACCCGGCGCAGGTGCGCGCGTGGGCCGGCGATGTACTGATCGAGCGGTTGGATTGAAACCCCTGCAGAGGGGGCTGCGGCTGGCCTTGGGCCACCGATGGCCCCTGCTGCAAGGACGAACCCGAAGAATTCCAGGAGTTGCCATGCAAGCTTCCACCGTAGTCATCGCCGCTGGCGAACGCAGCATCGAGGCCGTTCTTGCCGCCGAAGCGCTGCGCCGCGCCGCACGCCAGCAAAGGGTCGAATTGGCGATCGAAATCCGCAGCAATCAGGGCGTGACCGGGGCACTGTCCGACGCGCAGGCTGCCGCCGCAACGCAGCTGCTGCTGGTGGGTGACGGCGAGGCGGACAGCGCCCGCTTCGGCAATGCCCAGATCGTGCGCGCCGGCCTCGGTGAAGTGCTGGACGACCCGCTCGCCGTGCTGGCGCAGCTCGCCGCAGCATCGGCACCCCCTTCCAGGGATGACGCGGGCAAGCGCATCGTCGCCGTCACCTCCTGCCCGACCGGCATCGCCCACACGTTCATGGCGGCCGAAGGCCTGCAGCAGGCGGCCAAGGCACTGGGCCACGCGATCCGGGTGGAAACCCAGGGCTCGGTCGGCGCCCAGGACGCGTTGAGCGACGACGAAATCGCCGCCGCCGACCTGGTGCTGATCGCCGCCGACCGCGAAGTCGATCTGTCGCGCTTTGCTGGCAAACGCCTGTTCAAGAGCGGCACCAAGCCGGCGATCAATGACGGCCAGAACCTGATCCGCAAGGCGCTGGCCGAGGCTGGCGTGCAGACCGGCAGGGTGGCTTCAGGTCGCACCACCGAGAAGGCCAGGGTCACCGGCCCCTACAAGCACCTGATGACCGGCGTGTCGTTCATGCTGCCGTTCGTCACTGCCGGCGGCCTGCTAATCGCACTGGCGTTCGCGCTCGGCGGCATCTATGCCTTCGACGATGCACACAAGGGCACGCTGGCCTGGTCGCTGTTCCAGATCGGCGCCAAGTCCGGCTTCATGCTGATGGTGCCGGCACTGGCCGGCTACATCGCCTACTCCATCGCCGATCGCCCGGGCATCGCCCCGGGCATGATCGGGGGATTGGTGGCAGTCAACATGGATGCGGGCTTCATCGGCGGCATCCTGGCCGGTTTCATCGCCGGCTACGGCGTGCATTGGATCAACCGTGCGCTGCGCCTGCCGCGCAGCCTGGAAGGCCTCAAGCCGGTGCTGATCCTGCCGGTGCTGGGCACGCTGCTGGTCGGCCTGTTGATGATGTATGTGATCGGTACGCCGGTGGCTGGGCTGCTGGCCTGGCTGACCGACTGGCTGCGCGGCATGCAAGGCAGCAGCGCGATCCTGCTTGGCCTGTTGCTGGGCGGCATGATGGCGGTGGACATGGGCGGCCCCGTCAACAAGGCGTCCTACGCCTTCTCTACCGCATTGATTTCCAGCCAGGTCTACACGCCGATGGCGGCGACGATGATCGGCGGCATGACGCCGCCGCTGGGTATCGCACTGGCGACATGGCTGTTCAGCAACCGCTTCACTGCCGAGGAGCGTGGCACGGCCGGTGCCGCTGGCGTGCTTGGTCTCAGTTTCGTGACCGAAGGCGCGATCCCCTATGCCGCGCGTGATCCGCTGCGCACCATTCCGGCGCTGATCCTTGGTTCTGCCGTGGCCGGTGCGATCTCGATGGCCGCAGGCGTCGAACTGAAGGTGCCGCATGGCGGCGTGTTCGTGCTGCCGATCCCGAACGCAGTCACCCACCTTGGCATCTACCTGCTGGCACTCGTGGCCGGCGTCGCCGTCACCGCGATCGCGCTGCGCATGCTCAAGAAGCCGGTCACGGCTCCCACCCTGTAAAAGGAACCCGCCCATGACCTCCCCTTCCCGCCGCCTGCTGCCGACAGTGATCCTGCTGGCCCTGCCATCACTGGCCGCAGCCGCCGACGCGAGCGACGTCTTCGCTCCGAAGCTCGCCTACACCGGCGAAGCGGCCGCCACGCTCGACGGTGGCAAGCGCAGCGGCACGGCCTATGCCGGCCAGCTGATGTTCGGTGCCGACGTGGACCTGGACGCGGCGTTTGGCTGGCGAGGTGCGACGGTCAAGGCCTACGGCATCAACCGCCATGGCACCAATCTCGCCAACAGCAGTACAGGCAACAGCACCTCGGTGCAGGAAATCTACGGCGGCCAGGGCACGCGCCTGGCCAACCTGACCCTCGAACAGAAGCTGTTCAACGACCGGTTGGTGCTGGAAGCAGGGCGCAGCGTCGCCAACATCCACCACCTGGGTTCGGACCTGTGCCAGTACTTCCAGGGCAACTCGGCCTGTGGCAACCCGACCTACGTATTCCGCACCAGCAGTTTCACCTGGTGGCCGGTATCGAGCTGGATGGCCGATGCCACGGCCTGGGTGACGCCCGATGTCTATGTCCGCGTCGGCGCCTACCAGGTTGATCCCAGCCAGGCCGAGGATGGCCAGCATGGCCTGAAGTGGAATACGAACCAGGCCACCGGCTGGATCGTGCCCTACACGATCGGCTGGCGCAGCCCTGCTTCGGCACGACTGAAAGCCCGCTACGAACTCGGTGGTTGGCAGGACAACTCGACCTATCGCGATCCGCTGCGCGATGCCAACGGCATTCCCGCGCTGCTCAGTGGCCAGGAGTACGCGACGCGTCACGGTCGCTCCGGTGCGTTCGCCCGCTTCGAGCAGCAGCTCACCAGTGATGGTGCCGGCCGCGGCGTGACCCTTTTCGGTGCGGCGCTCAAGGGCACCTCCGGCCAGTTGATCGAGGATCATTTCCTGCAGGCCGGGCTGGTGCAGAAAGGCACGTTCGCCCGGCGGCCGCAGGACAGCATCGCTTTCGTCGTGACCCAGCAGAAGTACAGCAGCATCGCGCTGGAAGACCTGCGCCTCGCCCGCGCCGCAGCCGGTGGCAGCGGCACCCCGCACGGGAGCCAGGTGATGATGGAGCTGAGCTACGGCATCCAGCTCACCCCGCAGCTTCGTGTTGCACCGAACCTGCACTACATCGTGCACCCCGACCAGTTCAATGAGCCCGCACGCCAGCACGACCTGCCGGATGCGCTGATCGCGGGCATGCGGATCGACTGGAACCTGTAGGAAATGTCAGGTGGTCCTGGGGCGCGGCCCGTGTCAGGCACCGGGTCCACGGCCGGTCCAGGCGGCGTACCGACCGCCCGGCACCCGGGTGATCGCCTGCCCTGGCCGGGGTTTCAGGTGCTGTCCGCCGCCCACGCCAGTTCGAATGTCAATGCGAGGCGCTGGCCGGGCTCCAGCCGGTGCGGTGCCAGGGTGTAGCCATCTGGCGGGCCGCTCTGCGGCTCGACACAGGTGGCGTGCGGCGTACCATCGTAGACCACCCAGTGGTCGTGGTCCGACCTCAGCCGCAGGTGCTGGCCTTCGCGTATCAGCGTGACGTCACCGTCGGCGATGAAGCAGTCATCCCAGGGGCCGGTGGTGGGCTCCACGCGGGGCAGCGTGGCAATACCTTCCCTGTCCCGCGGATACATCGAGCGAGGACTGAACAGCAGTCGTTCCGGCTTCCGGAACCAGGGGTGCCAGCCCAGCACCGCCGGCATCGCCTGGCCGCCGGCCTGGACCGAGAGGTCCATCTGCAGGCTGTGAGCCTGCAACTGCAGGTCCAGCACGGCAGCGCCACCGAAAGGCCAGTAGCCGTCGCTCGGCAGCTCCAGCGACAACCGGGCTGCCGCCGCGTCCAAGCGGTCGATCCGCCAGGGTCGCGAGAAACCCACCCCATGGATGGCGTGCCCGTCGAAGTTGAGCGGCAGCCGATGCGGCCTGCCGTCAAAATGGAACTGTCCACGGCGGATGCGCCCGGCCCACGGCACCATCGGGTAGCAGCCCCACGCGATCGCCGCCGGGCCTGCCTGCTGCGCATCCACCAGCCATTCCACGCCCTGGTAGCGCAGGTGCGCCACGCGCCCGCCCGCCCCTGCGGCGAACGCAACCTCCAGTTCGCCGCACCTCAGCCAGTGCAGCTCGCCGGCTGGCAGCGGAGCCAGCGCATCATCCACCGGCAGCATCCGCTCAGGCCCCATACGGGTTGATCGTGCGGATGCTTCCGTCCGGCTCCATGTGCAGCGGCGTGCACTTGGCCGAGCGCAGGTGGGTGATGCCGCCGGACATCAGTGCATCGTGATAGAACAGGTACCACTGTCCTTCGAACTGGCAGATGGAGTGGTGGGTGGTCCAACCGACCACGGGGGTGAGGATCACGCCAGCGTAGGTGAACGGTCCATACGGGCTGTCGCCGATGGCGTAGCACAGCTGGTGGGTGTTGCCAGTGGAGTACGACAGGTAGTAGCGACCCTGGTACCTGTGCAGCCACGGACCTTCGAAGAAGCGGCGCGCATGGTCGTCCGCGCGCAGCGGCTGGCCATGCTCATCCAGGATCTGCACTTCGCGGGTGGGTTCGGCCAGCTCGGTCATGCCGGCATCCAGGCGGCCCACGCGCGGGCCCAGCGCCGGTGCGCTGCCCTCGGGCTCCTCGTGGGCCTCGCTGTACTGGTTGTCACGATACTTCTGCAGCTGCCCGCCCCATATGCCGCCGAAGTACAGGTAGTGGCTGCCATCCTCGTCTTCGAACACGGCCGGGTCGATCGAGTACGCACCCTTGATCGGCTCCGGCTGGGGCACGAACGGGCCCTCCGGCCGCGCACCGATCGCCACGCCGATGCGGAACCGGCCCTCGGCATCCTTGGCCGGGAAGTAGAGGTAGTAGCGGCCATCACGGCAGGCGGCATCGGGGGCCCACATCTGTTTCCGGGCCCAGGGCACGTCGCGCACATGCAACGCCATGCCGCAATCGACGGCCGTGCCGTCGGGCGTATCCATCTTCAGCACATGATAATCCTGCATGCCGAAGTGGCCACCTTCGTCGTCGAATGGCTGGCCGCCGTCGATGTCGTGCGACGGATAGATGTACAGGCGCCCCTCGAACACATGCGCCGAAGGGTCTGCGGTATAGATGTGGGTCACCAGCGGTTGCGAAATGGCGTGCGCGGTGAGCTGCGCAAGACGGGCTTCGCTGGCCTGGCCGTCTTCGCCGGCAGAGAGGTCGATCATGGTCGTCATCTTGGAGTTACACGGAGGCGTCGGCGGAACGGCGACGCAGGTGGAGGTCCTGCTCGATGCGGGTTTCGGTGCGCTTGTCGATCCTGTAGAAGACCAGCAGCGCCACGGCGAGCAGGAAAGGAAGGGAGCAGTAGACGCTCACGGTCAGGCGGATGCCCTGCACCACGGCCTCAGGCTGCTGCGCCAGGCCGGCCTGGTAGCCGTAGTGGGCGAGGATCGCGGCGACCAGCGCGCCGCCCACGCTGAGGCCGATCTTCAGCCCGCACAGCATCGCCGAGAAGATGATCGCGGTTGCCCGCCGATGGTTCTTCCACTCCGAGTAGTCCGCGACGTCGGCGATCATCGCCCACAGCAGCGGGATAGTGATGCCATAGCAGAAGCCATGCAGCATGAAGGCGCCGAACGCCACCGCCACCGCCGTGGGTGGAAACAGGTAGAAGGCAAGCAGGAACAGGGTCGAGACAAACAGGGCGCCACCGAAGACGTCGCGCTTGCCGAAGCGGTCCGCCAGCCGTCGCGACGCGCCGATACCCAGGATCATGCAGAGGATGCCGCACGCGTTGAACAGGCTGAACGCCGAGGTGGCCGCGTCCTTCGGCCAGGTGAACGCCGCGAAGCCGGCGCTGGCCAGCGCAGCATTCAACGCGCTGACCAGGCCGTTGAACCCCGAGTTTTCAAGGAAGCCGGCCAGCGCCGCTTCACTCATGTAGTACTGGAAGTAATAGATGTAGGTACCGCCTTTCAATGCCAGGTTGATGAACACCAGCACGGTCAGGGCCAGCATCACCTGCCACGGGCGGTTGTGCAGCAGGTCCGACAGGTCCTGCACTATGCCGCCAGTCTGTTCACGCGTCGGCACGATGCGTTCGCGGGTGGTGGCGAACGTGATCAGGAAGAACGCCGTGCCGATGATGGCGAATGCGGTCATGACCTGCTCGAAGCCGCGCACCCGGTCGCCGTCACCCAGGATCAGCACCAGCGGCATCAGCAGCACCTGGATGATGAACTGCGCGATCATCACGGCCACGAAGCGGTAGGCCGAAAGGCTGTTGCGCTGGGCCATGCTGCCGGTCAGCACGCCGCTCAGCGCCGAGTACGGCAGGTTGTTCGCTGCGTACACGCACACCAGCAGCGCGTAGGTGGCCAGTGCATAGATCACCTTTCCGCGCTCGCCCAGGTCCGGCGTGCTGAACGCCAGCAGGGACAGTACGCCAAAGGGAATGGCCGTCCACAGGATCCACGGCCGGAAGCGGCCCCAACGGGTGGACGTCCGGTCAGCCGCGATGCCGATCAACGGCGTGAACACGAACGCACCCAGCAGGCCCACCACGAAGATGATCGTGGCCGCGGTCGCAGCTGGCAGGCGGTAGACGTCGGTGTAGAAGAACGCCAGGTAGGTGATCAGGGTCTGGAAGATCAGGTTGGCGGCGAGATCGCCCAGGCTGTAGCCGAGCTTCTCGCGTATCGATAGCGCGTGTTCAGTGCTTGCCATGCAGCGGACGTCCTGGAAAAGGGATCTGGGCGGAGGGAAATCGATGCCGGCGAGAGCGATCAGTCATGCGCGGACACCACCGTGAACCTGCCCTGCGCGCGTGCATCGGCACTGGACGCCCCCACCCTGACCTCGTAGGCACCGGGCCGCACCTCATACGCGGCGCGCGCTTCGTCATAGTGGCGCAGGGCCTGCGCTGCCTCCAGGGTGAACGTCACCGTGCGGTGTTCGCCCGGGGCCAGATGGATCCGCTGGAAGCCACGCAGCTCCTGCACGGCATCGCCGCTGCCAGCGTGCTCGCGCCGCACGTACAGCTGCACCACTTCGTCACCGCTGCGCGTGCCTGCGTTGGTCACATCGACCGCCACGCCCAGGCGGCCATCGGCGCGGAGGCTGTCTGCATCGAGGCGGAGCGTTCCATAGTCGAACCGCGTGTACGACAGGCCGTGACCGAACGGATAAAGCGGCGTGCCGCGGAAGTAGCGATAGGTGCGGCCCTCCATGGCGTAGTCGTCGAATGCCGGCAACGCTTCGCTGGCCTTGTAGAACGTCACTGGCAACCGGCCGGCGGGATTGACGTCGCCGAACAGCGCCTGGCCGACGGCGGTGCCGCCGCGCTGCCCGGGGTACCAGCTCATCAGGATCGCCGGCAGATGCGACTGCGCCCAGTCCACGGCGATCGCCGAGCCGCCGGTGAGCACCATCACCACCGGCTTGCCGGTAGCGTGCAGGGCCTCCAGCAGGGTGCGCTGCGGGGCGGGCAACCGCAGGTCGGTACGGTCGCCACCGGCAAAGCCTGGATAGTTGACCGTCATTTCCTCGCCTTCGACATCGCCGGTAAGGCCACCGACGAACACCACCACATCGGCTTCGCGTGCGGCATCGAGCGCTTCATCGAACGGCGCCTTGGCGCCGGGCATGCGCCAGCCCAGGCGCACGCCGGCATCGCGCTCGTCGTCGTAGTACTCCAGCGTCAGCGCGTAGGCACGCCCGGCCTGCAGCTCCAGTTCGATGCCCTCGGCATGCAGGCGATCTGTGTTCACCCAGTGATCGATCACGCGCTTGCCGTCCAGGTACAGGCGGTAGCCATCATCGCCGGCCACCTCCAGCCGGTAGCGGCCGGACACGGGTGGCAGCAGTTGGCCGCTCCAGCGGATGCTGAAGCGGTCGTTCGGGATCCCCTGCCCCGGTGCCGCTTCGCCGCGTGCCAGCAGGTTGTCGGTCGGCGAGCCGCGGTCCCAGCGGAAGCCGATCTGCGCGTCGGTACGCACCAGGGCCGGCGTACCGGACAGGTCGGGCGTGCGGAAGTACTCGCCACGCAGGCCACGCTCGGGCGAGTCCGCCGAAGGCCGCAGGAAGGTCGGCTCGATCAACGGCGTGGCACCGGGATCGTCGCGGCCCTCCACCAGGTCCACGCCGCGGGCATAGCGAACCTCGACGCCCTTGGCCGCCTCGCGTATGCCCTGCAGGATCGTGACCGGCGCGGCCGGTGTGCCGAAGTAGTTGCCGAGCAGCGCCATGGTGTCGTCGGCAGTGGGTCCGACCACGGCAATGCGCTTGATGTCGCGTGACAGCGGCAGGATGCCGTCGTTCTTCAGCAGCACCAGCGACGCCTGCGCGGCCTTGAGCGCCAGCGCATCATGGGCCGGGGCCTGGTTCACCGAGGCCGGAATGCGCGCCCAGCGCACCCGCTCCGGCGGGTCGAACATGCCCAGGCGCATCCGTGCGGTGAACAGACGGGTCACCGCATCGTCGATCTCCGCTTCGCTGATCAAACCCTGACGCACGGCTGACGGAAGCGTGGCGTACTCCTGGCCGCATTCCAGCTCGGTGCCATTCCTGACCGCCAGCGCCGCAGCGGCTTCGCGCGTGGTCACGATATGGTGGTGCTTCCAGATGTCGACGATGGCCCAGCAGTCCGAGACCACGTAGCCCTTGAAGCCCCAGTCGCGTCGCAGCACATCGCGCAGCAGGAAACGGCTGGCACTGGCGGACTCGCCGTACACGCGGTTGTAGGCGCCCATCACAGCATCGACGTCGCCCTCCTTGACCAGCGCCTCGAATGCCGGCAGGTAGGTGTCATACAGGTCGCGCCGGCTGGGCCGTGCATCGAAGTGATGGCGGTCGGCCTCCGGCCCGCTGTGCACGGCCAGATGCTTGGCGGTGGCGTCCAGCTTGCGGTAGACGGGGTCGTCGCCCTGCAGGCCACGTACGAAGGCCACGCCCATGCGCGCGGTGAGGTACGGGTCCTCGCCATAGGTTTCCTGTCCGCGGCCCCAGCGCGGGTCGCGGAAGACGTTGACGTTCGGCGACCAGAAGGTCAGCCCCTGGTAACGGCCGTGCGCGCCTTCGCGGAGGAACTGGTGGTGCTTTGCGCGGGCCTCATCGCTGATCGTCGTGGCCACCTGCCCCATCAACGGCACATCGAAGGTCGCGGCCAGGCCGATCGCCTGCGGAAAGACCGTGGCCTGCCCTGCCCGTGCCACGCCATGCAGTCCCTCATTCCACCAGTCGTAGGCGGGCACACCCAGGCGTTCGATTGCCGGCGCGGCGTTCTGCATCTGCGCGGCTTTCTCTTCCAGCGTCATCTGCGCGACGAGTGAGGCAGCCCGTTGCTCGAAGCTGGCCGAAACGTCCAGCCAGGGCCGCGGCGCGGCTGCGGATGCGGCCGCCGCGATGCAGGTCAGAACGAACACAGTGAGCCCGCGGCGCAACGTGCGGCGACGGGCGTTGGACGACAGCGACAGCCTCATTTGCTTCTCCCGGTGCGCTCATCGCGCGCGAAGGGACCCAGCAGTGCGCCTACGAAGCCGCCCGCCCGGTCCGTGCTCAGAACGGTGCCATCCACCTTGCCTGCAAGCAGTTGCCAGCCCTGCCCGTCGCCGGTATCGAACGAGAACGCGTAGTCGCCCTCGTTGCCGGCGATCTTCAGGCGCAACGCATCCGGTGCCCGCACCTCGCGGGTCGCCACGATGCGCGTACTGCCACCGCCATCACGCACTTCCAGGAAGAGCGAAAGTCGCTCGTCCGGAAGGCTGCGAACGCCAAGGAAGTACCAGTACGCCTCGCTCTGGAACGCCGCCAGGCCGGCCGCCACGCCAGGCCCCGGCCGGCTCATCGCGGCGCTCGCCTCGAAGCGCAGGTGCTGCTGGCGTCGGCCAAGGAACGCGGGATTGCGCAGCGTGTCCAGATCCTCGGCAAGCGGGTGCACGGCCAGCATTCCCGGGCGCGTGGCGAGGTCGGCCCAGGCGTGCTTGGGCACCCGCACGCGCAGCCACTGGCGATCGAGCCTCGGGCCATCGAAGTTGTCGCGCTCGACGAAGTTGCCGGTCGAGGGGGCCTGGGATGCCTCGCCCTGCATCCACGACGGCGCCTTGACCACATAGGGGATGGGCTGGTCGGCCGGCAGGATCCGTGGCCAGCCGTCCTGCCAGCGCACCGGCAGCAGATAGGTCTCGCGCCCGGTGTTGTAGTGCCGCGTCTGATAGTTGCGGCTGGCCAGGAACACCGCCCACCACGAACCGTCCGGGCCTTCGACCAGGTCGGCATGGCCGGCATTGGTGATCGGTAGCGGTCGGTCGTCGGGCAGCTCGCGCTGGGTCAGGATCGGATTGCCCGCGTAGGGGTCATACGGGCCCCACACGGTGCGGCTGCGCAGCACCACCTGGGAGTGCTGCGGCCCGGTGCCGCCTTCGGCATCGGACAGGTAATACCAGCCCTGGCGCTTGTAGATGTGGGGGCCTTCGATCCAGATCGGGTTCTTCGCCGGCTCCACGCCCGCGTCGACCAGCACCCGGCGCGGCCCCACCGGCTTGAAGGCAGCCAGATCGATCTGCTGCATCCAGATGGCGCGGTGCCCGTCGTAGCGTGGTGTGCCGGGCGGCGCGTCGTTGTTGACCAGGTACACCTTGCCGTCGTCATCGAAGAACAGTGATGGATCGATGCCATCGATGCCGGGCAGCCAGTGCGGATCGGACCACGGACCGGCCGGGTCGCGCGCGGTGGCAATGAAGTTGCCACCACTGTCGGTGGCCGTGGTCACCACGTAGAAGACCCCATCGTGGTATTCGATGGTGGGCGCGAAGATGCCGCGCGAGACGCTCAGCCCGTCGAAATCCAGCTGCGTGGCGCGGTCGATCACGTTGCCGATCTGCTTCCAGTGAACCAGGTCGGCACTCTCGAACACCGGAATGCCCGGGAAATAGGTGAAGCTGGAATTGACCAGGTAGAACCGGCCGTTCGCGCTCACGATGCTGGGATCGGCATGGAAGCCGGCCAGCACCGGATTGCGGTAGTGGCCGGCCGGCAGCGGCGTGTCGAAGGCCGCGTCGTGGCCGCGGTATTCGAACCAGTCGAAGTACACCGGCGGTGCGTCCGGCGGCGCGCTGGCCGGGCTGGTTGCGGCCGACAGCAGGAGTGCCGCCGCCAGCAGGTGGCGCGCCATCGACCTCAGGCCGGCCCTGTCGCGGACCGGAGGGGACTGCTTGGACAGCGTCATCATCGTCGCGTCTCGGCTTCGGCAATGGGAAGTTCGAACGGGCCTGCCGGTGCCCCGCTGCCGTCGCGCAGCGTGCACACCGGGCCATCGGCCCAGCAGTAGCGGACATGCGTTGCGTGCGTCGACAGCGGGCCGCGCAGCAGGATCCGGCGCCCATCCAGTTCAGCGTCGCCGTAGTCGCAGTGGCCGCTATCACCCCTGGTCTCGCACAGTTCAAAACCAATCGGACGCAGCGCGCCGGTCGCGGTGAGCACGCCTTCGACATCCTCGAACGCAATGGCCACGCCAGCGGGCGTGCGCACGGCCGTTACCGCTCGCGGACCCGACGGCGCCACGTCCTGCTTGCCGTACACCACGTGGCGCGCCAAGCGCGCCAGGCGGCGCCCGAGCTCCTGCTTGTTCGGCGGATGGATGTCATAGGCGTCGCCGATGTCGATGGCAATGGCGAGCCCGCTCAGCGCGTCCTCGGCGGCGACGCGCCGCTGCGCCTCACGCACCTGCGCCCAACCGCTGGCGGCGGGCGCCACCGGCGGCTGGCCGTAGCCGGCCAGCTGCACCAGCAGCAGTGGCGTGCGCGCACCGAACTGCCGCCGCCAGTCCTCGCGCAGCGCACGCAACCGCATCGCATACGTCGCACCATCGCTGGTGTTCGATTCACCTTGATACCAGAGCATGCCGCGCAGCCCGAAGCCCCCGAGCGGTGCGATCATCCCGTTGTACAGCGTCGACAGCCCGGTGGCGGCCTGCCATGGCGCGAAAGGCGGCGCCTGCTGGCCCGCCGCCACCCGGTATTTCCAGGGGCCCTGCAGTGCCACGCGCTCGCCGTTGTCGAACTGCAGGCCGTATGCCGTTGAGGGGCCGGCCAGGCCGCCTTCGCCGTAGGTGTCCAGCACATTGACCGCAATGCTGTTGGATCCCGCCTTCAACAGGCCACTCGGCAACGGATAGCGCCTCTGGCCGGCGCCGTACTGGCTGCCGACGGCGACCCCGTTCACCCAGGTCACGTCCACCTCGTCGGCCGATGCCAGCTCCAGGGTCGCGCCGCGTGCAGCCTGTTCAGCGCTCAGCACCACCTGCGTGCGATACCAGACCATGCCGTTGTAATCGGCAAGCGCGGGCTCGTTCCACCGCTCCCATGCGCCCAGTGTGGCCGGTGCGTGCGACCATGCGCGGTCATCGGTATCCGCGCGCCAAGGTGCGTCGCCCGGCAGCGCCCCTTCGCGCGTCTCCCACCAGTGCTGCCAGTGGCGGCCCCAGGCTGCGCGTGCCTCCAGCGGATCACGGGCAGAGCGCGCGAGAATATCGAGGGCCTCGTCCATGCCACCTTGCCCGCGCAGGGCATCGGTACTGGTCCAGGTCTCGATCCGCGAGCCGCCCCACGCTGCCTGGATCAGCCCCATCGGTACGGTAACCGTGCGCTGCAGTTCGCGGGCGAAATAGAAGCAGGCTGCAGAGAAGCCGCGCACCGAATCGGGCGTTGCCCGCGTCCATCCAGGGTCACCCTTGAAGCTCTCCTGCGCCTGCACGGCCGCGTCCTTCGGCACGCTGAACAGCCGGATCCGTTGCAGCGTGGCCGAGGCGATCTCGCTGGCTGCGTTGAGCGAGCGCCAGACCGGCAGCTCCATGTTCGACTGCCCCGCGCACAACCAGACGTCGCCGACCAGAAGATCCCGCGCCGTCTCACGCCGGGTCCCGGCGGTTGCCTCGAGGGTGTACGGGCCGCCTGCGGCGATGGCGGGGAACATGGCCTGCCAGCGGCCTGCCCTATCGGCCTGTGTGGCCACCGCCTGGCCCGCGAAGGTGGCCGATACCGCCTGCCCAGGGCTTGCCTGGCCCCAGACGGTGATCGGCCGGTCGCGCTGCAGGACCGCATGGTCCTGGAACAGCGGGTGCAGCAAACCCGTCGTTTCGCCGGCCGCCACCGGTGCGGCAAGCCACGCCAGCACCATCAACGCCGCCGCGCGGGCGGACCATCCGAACCGGTTCATCGCCCATCTCCGGGTGCGAAAGGAAACTGCAACGCCTGGTAGTACGACAACGGCTGTGGCGGTGGCCGTTCTCCCGCAGGCAGCGGTCGGCCGCTGACTGACTGGAAGTACGCCACACTGGCATCGCGCCACCACTGCGCTTCCTCGCGCTGGATCTGCAGGAACGCCGCCACCTGCTGGTGCCGCTGCGGATCGATCCGATCGCGCAGGCCCGCCCAGGTCGCCTGCATCGACTGCACCTGGCGCACACCCCGCGAATAGCGCCCGACCAGTTCGTCCCACAGCGTCCTGCCCGAGCGCATGCGGCGGTCCCACGGCACGTGATGGAACCACAGCAGCAGCGACTCGGGCACCCGCGCCGGATCGCCATAAACCCCGGCAACCGGCGGGAAGTACTGCCCCACGGCGTTGCTTCCGCTTGCGCTGCGGTCAAAACCGATGCCGTTGCGGTCTGCACGGTGGTAGTAGACCGACGTCCAGTCCGCACGCGGGCCGCCGTCCACCCAGGGGCCGGGACCGTAGTGATGGCCGCGTGCCATGAGGTGATGCAACCCGAGCGGCGTCATGTAGTCCACTGCCGCCTCGCGCGAGTCCATCATCATCCGCACGATCGGGCCGGTCACCTGCGGGTCGGGCGAGAAGGTCAGCGCAGCCCAGTCCTCGGCAATGCCGCGCGCGGACTGCTGCGGATTCCATGCCAGTCGCCCGAACGCGTACCAGTTGGCCTGGTCGAAATGCGAGCCGCTCCAGGTGCGGTCTACGCCAATGTTCGCAACGCCGGCGATGCCGGTCAGTGCATGACCTTCCAACGAGCCGTCGACCACGCGGGCGACCGTGGAGCCCTCGCCACGTGCATGGGTGTCGGCCTGCAGCACTTCTTCGTAAAGCGTTCCCAGGTACACCAGGTGCGTCGCAAAACCCAGGTACTCCTTGGTGATCTGCAGTTCCATCATCAGCGGCGTGCGTGGCATGGCGCCGAACAGCGGATGGAACGGCTCGCGCGGCTGGAAGTCGATGGGACCGTTCTTCACCTGCACGATCACGTTGGGGCGGAAGGCACCGTCCAGCCCTACAAACTCGCTGTACGCCTGCTTGGCGCGATCTTCGGGAACCTGGTGCGAGTACACGAAGGCGCGCCACATCACTACGCCGTTGTAGGGCGCCAGTGCCTCGGCCAGCAGGTTGGCGCCGTCGGCATGGGAACGACCGTAATCCTGCGGGCCGGGTTGCCCCTCCGAGTTCGCCTTGACCAGGAAACCGCCAAAATCCGGAATGCGCGCATGGATCTCATCGACCTTGTCGCGCCACCAGCGCCGCACAGCCGGATCCAGCGGATCAGCCGTTGCCAGGCCGCCAAGCTCGATCGGCGCACTGAAGCGCGCGCTCAGGTAGACCCGGATGCCATAGGGCCGGAACAGGTCGGCCAGCGCGGCGGCCTTGGCCAGATAGGCCGGCGACAGGCTCAGCGCACTGGCATTGACGTTGTTGAGGACGGTGCCGTTGATGCCGAGCGAGGCGTTGGCACGGGCGTAGTCGGTGTAGCGCGGGTCACGCCACTGCGGCAACGTCTGCCAGTCCCACAGCGAGCTGCCTGCATAGCCACGCTCGACGTAACGATCCAGGTTGTCCCAATGGTTGAGCACACGCAGTGCGACCTGCGGCGACTCACGCACATCCAGCGCCTGCAGTGGGGTGCCACGCTGCAGCAGGCGCAGCAGATGGAACATGCCATACAGCACGCCGACATCCTGGCGTGCCGCCACAAGCAGCACATCGCGCGCCTCGATCCGGACCCGCCGGATCAGGAAGCCCTCGTTGCCCAACGTGGCGATCTCGTTGCCGTACGCGGCGACGAGTGTCGAAGATTGCGGCGTGCCCAGCACCAGGGCACGCTCGGTACTGATTGCCGTTCGCATCGGCGGCGCCGCTCCCAGCAATCCAGGGAGGCTGCGCGCAAGCTCGTCGCGGGTGGCGCGCTGCATCGGCGTGCGATCCGGGGCCACCACTTCGGCCAGTTGCCGCCGGTAATCGGCAGCGACCGTTGCGGCAACCGGCTGGTAGCGCATCCACAGCGCATAGCCATCCTCCGCCCGTGCCCCGCCAGCACAGGCCAGCAGCACGAGCAGGGCCCACAGGTGCGTGCCGACAGCGCGCAACAACGGCGTTAACATGCGCCTTTGTAGACTACGTCCGGGCCCGGGGCAGCGCATCATCGTCCTTCGCACCCGCGCGGCAGCGCCACCAAGAACAAAGGGATCGTGCATTGGACAAGCCGAAGAAATCGGTTCGCCGCAGAACCGCAGGCGTGACGATCGACGAGGTTGCGGCCCTTGCCGGCGTTTCGCCGATGACCGTGTCGCGGGTAATCAACCAGGGCAAGGTGCGCGACGTCACCCGAGAGCGCGTGCTGCGCGCCGTGCGTGAGCTGGGCTATACGCCCAATCTTGCCGCCAGTTCGCTGGCCGCTGCACAGCACACGCGCATTGCGCTGATCTACACCAACCCCAGCGGCGCCTACCTGCGCGAACTGCTGGTGGGCCTGCTGCGCGTCGCCTCCAGTTCCGCCATCCAGCTGGTCATCGACTACTGGGACAACCTGGATGCCGAATCCGAACGCAGGGCGGCGCGTGCGCTCGCCGGACGCGTCGACGGGGTGATCCTGCCGCCGCCGCTGTGCGAATCGCAGGCCGCCGTAAGCGAACTGGTCAAGGCTGGCATTCCGGTGGTGGCCATCGCATCGGGTCGCCTGAGCGAGGCCCTGTCCTGCGTCCGCATCGATGATTTCAGTGCGGGCAGGGAAATGACCGATCACCTGCTCCGGCAGGGACACACCCGCATCGGTTTCATCCGTGGGCGCGATGACCTGAGCGCAAGTGCGCTCCGCTACGACGGCTTCGTCACCGCCCTGCGCGAGGCCGGGCTGGCGGTGGAGCCCGGCCTGGTCCAGCACGGTGACTACACCTACCGGTCCGGCCTGGCCGCGGCCGAGAAGCTGCTGTCCCAGCGCCGGCCACCGACCGCGATTTTCGCCAGCAACGACGACATGGGCGCCGCCGCCATCTCCGTGGCGCATCGGCGCGGGCTGGAAGTGCCACGCGACCTGTCGGTGGTGGGTTTCGATGACACCTCGGCCGCCACCACCGTGTGGCCGGAACTGACAACGATCCACCAGCCCATCGCCTCGATGGCCAACGCGGCCATCGACATCCTGCTGCGCACCATCCGCCGTCCTGCGGGGGACGCAACGGTGCTGCGCGAACATATGATGCCGCATCGGCTGATCGCTCGCGGTTCGGTAGCCGCACCGCCCACGCGCCGGTAGCGCAGGCCCCGCCCTCATGCCTGCGCCTGCGCAGTAGGCGGCAGGGTGCCGGTCAGGCCGGCAGCAATCATGCGCCGCATCCAAGGGCGACCTCGGCTTCGTTCAGTGCGCCCAGCGCGACGCGTGACACGGAGATCGTCATCGCATCGGCCGTCACCACCGACCACGGTCGGTCGATCGCGTCCAGCTTTGCACCCGCCTTGGCCAGGCACTTCAGCGGCACGCCAACGCGCTTCCACTGGCCTTGTGGAAGCGCCGCCAGCGACGGCCCGATGGCGATGCGTGCCGAGCAGCCCACGCCGCAACCGACCGACAGCCACGCCTCACCCTCCGGCGCAGCGTCCACGCGCAGCGTGGTCAGCAGCATCAGGTCACCGTTGGATTCGCGCTGCAGGTCCAGCGCCGTGTGCGAGTGCAGTGCAGCAACGGCCTCGCCCTTGCCCGACCAGGCCAGGCGGCGCCCATCCTCCTGCGCCAGATGATCCACGCCGGTGATCTTCAGCCGATCATCGGGCAATGCGTCCGGCACGCGGGTCACGGTCAGGCCCTGGCCTGCGGCCTGCTCAAGGCGCAGCGCCATGCTGGGGCCTGCATGACCGCGCGCGAAGAACACGCCGGTCGCACCCTCGTTGCCGGTCACACCCGATGCCTCCGGCAGCGCGGCCAGGTCGCCGTTGTCGGCGTAGGTCAGGCCGAAGCCGAACGCAAACAACGGATCGTAGTCCTTCTGGCCGACGTTGTTGGCGTACTGGGTGGCGGTGCGCGGCCAGCTGAAACTGAGCTTGCCCTTGAAATCGTGCTGCACCCGGCCATCGCTTCCGCGCAGCAGTACATCGGCAATGCCGGCGCCTTCCGAGCCCGGCAGCCACGCGGCCACGAAGGCATCGGCGGCATTGATTTCCCGGTTCACCCAGAGCGGACGCCCGCTCAGGAAGACCGCGACGACCGGTATGCCATCGGCCTTGAGCCGCTTGAGCAGCGCCAGATCCGTTTCGTTGCCCGGCTTGTAGGCCAAGGTGGGCCGGTCCCCCTGGAACTCGGCATAGGGGTCTTCGCCAAACACCACCACCGCCACGTCGGGTTTCACTGCATAGCGACCGTCAACGGCAAGCACGGCTTCACCACCGGCCGCCCTGGCCTGGCGCGCGATGCCCTCGTAGATGGAGTCCGCATTGGGGAAGTCCTTGCGCGTGGTGCCGGTGCCCTCCCAGTTGAGCGTCCAGCCGCCGGCCTGCTTGCCGACATCGTTGGCACCGTCGCCGGCCACGAGGATCCGCTGCTTCGGCGACAGCGGCAGGACGCCGTTCTGGTTCTTCAGCAGGACCAGCGATTCGCGCACGGCCTGCCGGGCCACCGCGCGATGTGCCGGCGCGCCGATCAGTGCGAACTGCCCGCCAACGGCCCGCGTGGACGGCCTGCCGGCCTCGAACAACCCCAGGCGGAACTTGACCCGCAGGATCCGGCGCACCGCATCGTCCAGGCGCTGCGGCGTTATCCGGCCGTCCTTCACCGCAGCCAGCGTCGTCTCGTAGAAGCCTTTCCAGCTGTCCGAGGCCATCGCCATGTCCAGGCCCGCGTTGATCGTGGCCGGGCAGTCCGTGGTGGTGCAGCCCTTGACCTGGCCATGACCATTCCAGTCGCCCACCACGAAGCCACCGAAGTTCATGCGTCCCTTGAGCACATCGGTGAGGTAGTGCCGGTGCCCGTGCATCTTTTCACCGTTGACGCTGTTGAACGATGCCATCGCGGTCTGCGCGCCGGCGGCGATGGCCGGCGGGTATCCGGCGGCGTGGATGCGTACCAGGTCCGGCTCACTGATGCGGGTGTCGCCCTGGTCCTTGCCGTCGGTGGTGCCGCCATCACCGAGAAAGTGCTTCACCGAGGCGATCACATGGCGGCCATCGAGGAACTCCGGTGTTCCCACCCTGCCCTGCAATCCCTCCACCATGGCGCCGGCATAGCTGGCCACCACCTCGGGCGATTCCGAGTAGCCCTCGTAGCTGCGGCCCCAGCGATCATCCTGGGGTACCGCAACGGTCGGCGCGAACGTCCACTCCATGCCGGTGACGCGGGTTTCCAGCGCGGTGATGCCACCGATCTGCCGCAGCAGCTCCGGATTGCGCGTGGCGCCCAGCCCGATGTTGTGCGGGAACAACGTGGCGCCAATGATGTTGCTCTGCCCATGCACGGCATCGATGCCGAACAGCAGCGGAATGGCCTTGCCGCCTTTCGACGTGTCCATGGAGGCGTCGTAGAAGGCGTCTGCCAGCGCCAGCCACTCGGCTGGCGACGCATCGTAGCGGCCACCGGGGTCGGAATTGCCGCCGGCCAGGATCGAACCAAGGCGGTAGCGCCGCACGTCATCGGGGGTGAGGCTGGCGATGTCGCCCTGCACGAGCTGGCCGACCTTTTCCTCCACCGTCATGGCGGCCATCAGGTCGGTGATCCGCTTCTCCAGCGCAGGATCCGCGGCCAGTGGCCAGGTGACCTGTGGCCACGGGCCGCTGGCGGCTCCCGCAGTGGCGGCGGGCCGGTCCTGGCCGTGGCAGCCCAGCAACGCCAGCGTCAGCACGGCGACCAGCACGCCGCTGCGGGATAAGGAGGTCTGCGATGTCATGGCGCTCATCCTTCCATCTGCTCCAGTTCCTTGCCCTTGGTCTCGTGCACATGCCGGACCACGAAAATCACCGAGATGATCGCCGCCACCAGGTAGATGCCGTAGGTGGCCGCCAGCCCTGCCGCGGCCAGCAGCATCGGGAACGTCACCGTCACCACGAAGTTGGAGGTCCATTGCGCTGCGCCGGCGACCGCCAGTGCCGAACCGCGGATCTGGTTCGGGAACATCTCGCCCAGCATCACCCACATCACCGGCCCCCACGACAGGTTGAAGAACACGACATAGGCATTGGCCGCCACCAGCGCCAGCGTGCCCATGCGCCCGGGTAGCTGCAGATGCCCGTCGGCCAGTGAACCACTTGCAAACGCGACCACCACCAGTGCAAGCGACAGCGACATCCCGGCCGAGCCGAACCACAGCAGGGGCTTGCGGCCGATCCGGTCAATCAGCAGCACCGTGACCACGCAGGCACCGATGCTCAGCGCGCCGGACAGCACGTTGATCAGCAGTGCGTCGTTCTCGGAGAACCCGACCGCCTGCCACAGCACGGCGCCGTAATAGAACACCACGTTGATGCCGACCAGCTGCTGGAAGCAGGCCAGCCCGACGCCGACCCACACAATCGGGCGGATCCGCCCGGTCGCCCGGCTCTTCAGATCGGACAGGCGCGGGCGATGGTGGTCGTTGGACAGCGAGGCATCGATCTCTTCGAGCGTGGCGCGGGCCTTGTCGCTGCCGAGCAGCCGGGTGAGCACGCGCAGCGCGTCGTCCTTGCGCCGCTTCACCACCAGGTAGCGCGGGCTCTCAGGAATGGTCAGCAACAGCAGCAGGAACACCAGCGATGGCGCGGCCTGCATCCAGAACATCCAGCGCCAGGCAGCCTGCCCGGCCCACAGCGGCTCGGTCGACGCGCCCGCTGCGGCCGCCAGCAGGTAGTTGGACAGGAAGGCAGCGGTGAGCCCGGTGATGATCGCGATCTGCTGCACCGTGGCCAGGCGGCCGCGATAGCGGGCCGGAGCGACCTCGGCAATGTAGGCCGGCGAGATCACGCTCGCCGCGCCTACCGCGAACCCACCCACCACCCGCGCCGCAATGAACCAGCCCGACGAGGCCGCCGCCCCGGCACCGAGTGCCGACAGCAGGAACATCACCGCCGACAGGATCAGCACGTTGCGACGGCCGAGGCGGTCGGCCAGGCGGCCGGCACTGAACGCGCCCACCGCACAGCCCAGCAGCATCGACGCGATCTCGAACCCCTGCATCCATTCACCGGACCGGAACGCCTGGTGCAGGCCGTCCTGGGTGCCGTTGATCACGCCGCTGTCGAAGCCGAACAGAAAACCGCCAATCGTCGCTACCACGCTGATCAGTACGATCAGCCGGGTGTTCTCACCGCTGCCTGCTGCCTGGTTCATTCCCGTCCCCTTGCGTGCACCGTTGCCGCGCTCAGCGCAGCAGGTACTGGTTGAGCAGGTTTTCGTAACGCTCCTGCTTGCCGCTGGCCTGGTGCGGTTCGCCGAGGCGGGCGGCCAGGCCCGCCAGGTCCGGCAGGCTGAGCGTGCCACGCTCGAACTCCTGGCCGGCGCCGCTGTCGAAACTCGCGTAGCGCTCCTTGCGCCATTGCTCCCAGGGCGACTCGGTCAGCAGTGCATGGGCGACCTCCAGTCCGCGTGCGAAGGCGTCCATGCCGCCGATATGGGCAATGAACAGATCCTCAAGGTCGGTCGATTCGCGGCGCACTTTGGCATCGAAGTTCAAGCCTCCTTCCAGGCCGCCCTGACGCAGCACGACCAGCATCGCACCCACCGTGTCGTACAGATCGCTGGGGAACTGGTCGGTGTCCCAGCCGTTCTGCGCGTTGCCGCGGTTGGCATCGATGCTGCCGAGCAGGCCATGGTCGGACGCAACCTGCAGGTCGTGCTCGAAGGTGTGCCCGGACAACGTGGCGTGGTTGGCTTCGATGTTGAGCTTGAAGTCCTTGTCCAGCCCATGCTCCTTCAGGAAGCCCACCACCGTGGCACTGTCGAAGTCATACTGGTGCTTCATCGGCTCCATCGGCTTGGGCTCGATCAGGAAGTTGCCCTTCAGGCCGATGCTGCGGCCGTAGTCGCGGGCCATGGTGAGGAAGCGCGCGAAATGTTCGATCTCGCGCTTCATCTGGGTATTGGCCAGCGACGCATAACCTTCGCGTCCGCCCCAGAACACGTAGTGCTCGCCGCCGAGTTCGACCGTGGCCTCCAGCGCGGCCTTGACCTGCACCGCTGCGCGCGCGACCACCGCGAAGTCGGGGTTGGTCGATGCGCCGTTCATGTAGCGCGGGTGCGAGAACAGGTTCGCCGTGCCCCACAGCAGCTTGACGCCGGTGGCCTCCTGGCGCGCCTTGGCCAGGGCCACCATATGCGAGAGGTTCTTCTGGTACTGGCCGATGTCGTCGGCATCCGGCGCCAGGTCGATATCGTGGAAGCACCAGTACGGCACGCCCAGCTTGGTGAAGAACTCGAACGCCGCGTCCACCTTCGCTTCGGCCGTGGCCAGTGGCGAGGCTGCCTCCCACGGGAACTGCCGGGTACCCGGGCCGAACGGATCGTGCCCGGCATTGCAGAAGGTGTGCCAGTAGCACACGGCGAAGCGCAGATGCTCCTGCATGGTCTTGCCACCGATGACCCGGTTTGCATCGTAGACCTTGAAGGCAAGCGGATTGTCCGAGCCCTTGCCCTCGAACGGAATGCGGCCGACGCCGGGGAAGTACTCCTTGGCGCCGATGAAGGGCTGCGTGCTCATGGTGCGTGCTCCTGTCGTTGTACGAGGTGTCGTGGAGGAGCCATCAGCCGCGCTGCAGCGGCGTGATGGCATCAAGATGGCTGAGGAAGCGTGCGTAGGCCCGTGCATAGGCATCGCTGCGGGCCGGATCCGGCCGTGCGGACAGCGCGGGATCGACGGTGACGTGGCGCGCGGTGATGTCGCTGATCGAGGTGGCGTCTCCCCGCGCCCGGGCGAGCGCCCACAGCGCCTGCAGTGCCGCACCAAACGCCGCGCCTTCGGCCTGTACCGGGACGTCCACCGGCAGGCCGAACACATCAGCCACCAGCTGACGCCAGGCCGCGCTGTTGCTGCCGCCGCCGGTGAGCACGATGCGATCGAACTGCATGCCCGCGCGGACGAAGGCGTCGTAGCCGTACTTCAGGCTGTAGGTCGCGCCCTCCATGGCGGCGCGGTAGAGGTGCGCCGGGGTGAAATTGGCGATGTCCAGGCCTGCCAGCACGCCCTTGCCGAGCGGCAGGTCGGGGGTACGTTCGCCATTGAGGAACGGCAGCATCACCAGCCCCCCTGCGCCCGGCGGCGTCGCGTGGAGGTGCGCATCGCCGTCGCGGGTGCTGAAACCGAGGGCGCTGGCCACGCGTTCGGTGGCCACGGTGCAGTTCATGGTGCAGATCAGCGGCAGCCAGCCACCGGTGGACGAGCAGAACGCCGCCCACGCACCGTCCGGATCGATCACCGGCGAGCCGGAATAGGCGAACAGCGTTCCGGAGGTTCCCAGGCTCATCGCCAGCCGACCTTCCGTGACGCAGCCGGTGCCGATCGCCGCCATCATGTTGTCGCCGCCGCCAACGGCCACCTTCACCGCCGCTGCAAGCCCGAGCGCGGCCGCGGCCTTCGGCGCGATATCAAACAGGGCGTCGGGTGCTGCGATCGGCGGCAGGCAGGCGGCAAGATCACGATCAGGATCGGTGGCGCGCAGCAGTTCCTGCGTCCAGGTGCGTGTGCGCACGTCCAGCCAGCCGGTTCCGGACGCATCGCCAAGCTCGCAGAACCGCTGCCCGGTCAACACGAAATTCAGGTAGTCGTGTGGCAGCAGGATGGTCGCCAGCCGCGCATAGGCGTCGGCACGGTGGATCCGGGTCCAGGGCAGCTTGGACGCTGTGTAGCCGGCCAGGATCGGATTGCCCGCCAGCGCGATGGTCCGTTGGAACCCGCCCACGGCGTCCATGATCTGGATGCATTCGGCCGAGGTGCTGGTGTCGCACCACAGCTTGGCCGGCGCCAGTACCTCGCCAGCATCATCAACCGGCACGAACCCATGCTGCTGCCCCGATACCGCCAGCGCGACGACGCGAGCGCGCAGCGAGGGATCGATCCTGGCAAAGCAGTCGCGCAGGGCCGACACCCAGTCGGCAGGCGCCTGTTCACGGCTGCCGTCGGCACCGCTGTCCAGCGCGAGCGGCACGCTGGCCGAGGCCACCACCACCTGCGTCCGCGGGTCATAGACCAGCACCTTCAGGCTCTGCGTCCCTGCATCGATCCCTGCAACCAGACCCATCGAAACCGCCTCCGATCAAAAAAAGGTAGCGCTAACATTCCGTGGACTCAAAAAGGGGGCGTGGTGTCCGGCCCCCTCGTTGCCACCGCGCGCGTCATCGCCAGCGGTGTTGCCGCACTGTAACCAGCTGCAGCGGAAAAAGCGTGCTGCAACGCAAAACCCTGCTACGCGCTTGCTGCCGTCGAACGCCACACGTCCACGCCGGACCTGCAGTACTGCGCGATGAACTCCGCCTGCGCCGGCATCTGCGCGGCAGCCTGCTGCACGGGCTGTTGGATCCCCCTCAACAGGGTGCGCAGGTCGGCGTCACTCACGGCCCGCGCCAGCGGGTGGGCGGGACCGGGCGCGATGCCCTGCCCAAGCAGCACGCTGGTCCAGGATTCCACGCGGAACAGCTCGCCGGGGTCCTGCCACGCATGTGCACGCTCGCGCCACGCCTGCAGCCGCTGCTGCAGCGATTCGGGCACGCGCATCTCGCGACAGGCCTTCCACATCGGTTCGCTGCGCTGCGTGGCGTGGTAGTGCAGGATGATGAAGTCGCGCACGTGCTCCATTTCCTGCCGGCTGACATCGTTGTACAGCTGCACCAGCGACGCACTGATGCCGTCGAACGGGAACAGCTGGATCAGGCGCACTACCGCGCTGATCGTCAGATGGATGCTGGTCGACTCCAGCGGTTCGATGAAGCCGCTGGCCAGCCCGAGCGACACCACGTTCCTGTTCCAGGCCTTCAGCCGGCGCCCGCTGCGGAACGGCACCTTCCATGGATCGCGCAAAGGTGGAGCCCCGGCATCGCGCAGCAGCTTCGCTGCGGCCTCGTCATCGGACAGGTGGCGGCTGTCATACACCAGCCCGCAGCCAACGCGGTGCTGCAGCGCGATGTGCCAGCGCCACCCCGCTTCGTGGGCGATCGCCCGCGTATAGGGCACCGGCGGCGCCACCGCTTCGGTCTGCACCGCCACAGCGCGGTCGCACGGCAGCCATTCGTGCCAGTCCTCGTAGCCGGTGCCCAGCGTCTGCTCGATCAGCAGGCCACGGAAGCCGGTGCAGTCGATGAACAGGTCACCCTCGATCACCTGGCCGTCGTCCAGTACCAGCGCCTGCACCGAACCGTCGTGCGCGTGCTGCCTGACCTGGGCGATCCTGCCTTCGATCCGGCGCAGGCCGTGGGCCTCGGCCCTGCGGCGCAGGAACCGCGCATACAGGCTGGCATCGAAATGATACGCATAGCTGGCCTGCGGCTGGGTGTGCAGCGAGAAGCGGTCGCCATGCGATGCGATGCTCTCCAGGCTGAAGTCGCCCAGCTCCGAGGGCATGCCGCGGCGCAGGCTGTCCAGCCAGAAGTGATGGAAGGGTGCCGCCCAGGTGCCGTGGCCGATGGTGCCGAACGGATGGAAGAAGCGATCCCCCGGCAGGCGCCAGTTCTCGAACGAGATCGACAGCTTGAAGGTGCCGGCCACCGCGCGCAGGAACTCCTGCTCGTCAATCTGCAGGAAGCGATGGAAGGTGCGGATCGGCGGCACGGTGGACTCACCGACGCCGACCGTGCCGATCTGCTCGGACTCGACCAGCGTGATCTGCAGCTGGTCACGGAACTGATGCGCCAGCGCGCAGCCGGCCAGCCATCCCGCCGTACCGCCACCGGCAATGACCACCTTGCGGATGCGCCCTGCAGGCGTGCTCTGGGTATCCAACACGGTGCCCTCTCTCAACGGTTGAGCCTGCCCAGCAGCATCGCGCGCATGCGGCGGGCGCGCTGCTCGTCGAACGGTGCCAGATCCCCGCGCGCCGTCTCAGGCAGGTGCTGACCGGCGCGCTCGCCGGGGCCGAATACGTAGTAACGGAAGAGCCCTTCCCAGGCCTGCTTCTCACGCGCTGGCAGGTCGCGCACGGACCACATCGCATGCTGCAGCGCCGCCAGCGGCGACCCCAGCCAGGCCGGTGAGCTTCGCCACCAGTAGTTCACCAGCACGTTGAACGGTTCCAGGCTGCGTACATGGTGCCACCACATGCTGGGAATGAAGATCGCATCGCCGGGCCCAAGTACCGCGCTGCGTGCATGCGCCAGCGCCTCGCGGAAACGTGGATGCCGATCGAAGTCGGGGCGCTCGAAGTCCACCACGCTGACTACCTGCCCCCCCGGCGTGGGTTCGAGCGGGCCCGGATAGAGGTTGTCGACCTGGGCGGGCGGGAACAGCGTGAACTCGCGCTGCCCCACCGCACAGCAGGCGAGGTTGTCGGGTGTGTCGAAATGGCACGAGGCCGTCACCCGGTTGCCGATCCAGATGCTGGCGGCGGCATCGATGCCCTGCTTCGCCAGCCCGGCGTCGTTGGCCTGCGCGAATGCCGGCAGCAGTGCCCGCGTGATCGGCAGCGAGGCCACGTAATAGGTTGGCGGCCGCGGCGCATGCAGCGCCGCGGCGATCTCTTCCAGCACCTGGGCGAGCACGCCACGCCGCACTTCGAAATTCAGCCGGGTGAAGTCCGCGCTGTAGAACGGGCGGCCCGCGATCTCGGCGCCGCCGAACGAGTACTGGATGGGCGCACCCGCATCGACGCTGCACAGGTACGCCATCGCGTCACGCACGCCGCCCAGTCCGGCCTGGACCAGTGGCCAACCGCTGGCGATGCCGCGCAGTACGACCGGCTCACCGGCCTCCACCAGGGCGGCCAATGGCAAGGCAGCAGGATCGATGCCTTCCAGGCTCCGTATCGGCAGGCAGGCTTGCACCGGTCAGTTCCTGACCGCCTGCGCGTTGCCGTCCTGGACGCGGAGACGGCGCTGCTTCTCGGCGATCAGGCGGCGCATGTTATGCAGCGACGCAAGCATCAGGTACGCACCTTCCAGGTAACCGGCGCGGTTCAACGCAGCCAGGCGTGAACTGTCCAGCGCCGCCAGGCGCTCGCGGTCGATGCCGTGCAATCCGCTCACGCCCACGCGGTGATGCGGCGCGAGCTGCACATCAAGCGTGACCGGCTGGATGAGCCCACAGTCGTCGAGCATTGTGAACATACTGGCCGCGAAGGCACTGCCCTCGTGGATGCCGCGCAGCACGCCGGCGATGTGGTCCAGGTAAGGCGTGTTTCCACCCTGCGGCAGGAACACCGGCTCACCGGCGCCGGAGGTGACACGCGGATGGTCCAGGTCGACGTGCATCACCGCGTCCTGGGTGAGCAGGCCGTCCACGTAGTGCTCCTGGAAGCCGATCAGGAACGGCCCTTTTGCGGCCGCGCCGGGCAGGTAGGAGGCATTCCAGCGTCCGTCCTGCAGGTACAGGTTCTCGTGCTGCTCGAAACCCAGTAGGGCCACGGACTGCCACGCCCCGGTCCCGGCCTCCCGGCGCAGGAAGATCGGATACTCGCGCTGCAGTTCGGCGAACTCGCTGGGATAGGCCGGCACCATGCCCACCGCATCGCCGAACTGCGGCCCGAATCCGGTGGCGACCCTCAGGTCCCGATGCGCGATGTTGTTGAGCATTTCATAGCGGGCCATCGAGGTATCCAGTCCAGTGCGGGGTGGCTGGCCAGCAGGGTAGCGCAGGCGCGCGACAGGTGCGGCGACTCGGCCCCGGGCGGCACCGCCGCGGACAGCGGTGCCGTGCCGGGCACATCGGCAACCAGGCTCAGAACTTGTAGCGGACGCCCAGCATGTAGCGCGGGCTCTGGTCGGCCAGCTTGACGATCATCTGCGAGGTGCGCGAGCGCCACCGCACATCCTCGCCGGTCAGGTTGATCGCCTCCAGGCTGAAGGACCAGTGGTCATCCAGCGCGTAGTTGACGCTGAGATCCCACTGCTCGTACGGCTCCACGTAGTACGGATTGCGGCTGGAACCTTGGTTGGCCAGGATCAGGTACTGGTCGCGCCAGTTCCATGCCAGGCGCACCGACCACCCGTACTTCTCGTACATCAGCATGGCGTTGGCAGTGTCGCTCAGGCCGGTGAGCGAGAACTGGTCGATACCCGGATCGCCGCCATTGTTGTAGCCGACATCACCTTTGACCACGGTGTAGTTGGCCAGCACGCCGAAGCCGGTGTCACCGAAGAAGTACTGGCCGCCCAGTTCCCAGCCATGCAGCTTGGACTTGTTCTGGTTGATCGGGCGATTGACGTTGAACTGGTACAGCGGGTCGTTGGCCTGCCCATACAGATCGTAGGCCGCTTCGGTGGCCAGTACCTGCGCATCGGTGCCGTTGTAGGCGCCCAGGCCAGCTGGATTGTTGCGCAGCAGCGCCAGTGCGGTGAACAGCGAGGTGTCGTTGGCCGAGCAGGCGGCCGCATTGGCCGGCCCGACCTGGGCCACGCAGGCGCCGCTGGTCAGGAAGTCCAACGCCGCCCGCGCATCCGGCCCGGAGGTCGGGTCGGTGAGGCCGTACAGGCTTTCCTGGACGACCGTGTTGCCGATGAAGTTGCTGACCGACTTGTTCCAGTAGGTCAATGACACATAGCTGGCATCGGCGAAGTACCACTCCAGCCCCAGGTCGAGGTTGTCCGATTCCAGCGGCTTCAGGCTCGGGTTCTGCGAATTGCCGCTGGCGCGCGACGACGGATCGATCAGCACCGAGCCGAACGGCTGCTGGGCACCGGGCCCTGCATACAGGTTGCCGTACGGCGCGCGGGCGATGCTCTTGCCGAACGAAACGCGGCCCTTCAGTTCCTCGGTGAGGTCGATGCTGAAATCAAGGTTGGGCAGGATGTAGCTGTACCGCGCCTTCTCGGTGAAGGGCTGCTGCTCATCGGACAGCACGATGCGGAAATCGTTGTTGGCCTGCCACTCGATGGACTCGGGAACGGCAATGACCGAGGTCGACACCACGTCGGTGGTTTCATAGCGCACGCCCAGGCGGGTATTGGTGCGCATGCCGCCCAGCTCCCCGTCCAGTTCCACCTGGAAGTACGCCGCCTTGGTCTTCTCTTCCACGAAGTTGTCGGCCGCGCGTTGCGGGTTCACACCCAGGCCGACGCCGTACTCGCGCGATGCCCATTGCGCGAGCTGCCCGGCATTGCCGCGCCAGGCCGGCCAGCTGTTGGCACTGTAGTCATCGAACAGGCCGACGATGCTGACCGGCTGCAGCAGGTCCATCAGGCCGGCGGCGGTATCCCGGTCCACGTTGGCCACGCCCCAGTCGCCCAGTGTCGAATAGGCCTCGGCGGCCTGGATGCGGTGGGTGGTGGACTTGTTCGTATCCACGCCGAACTGGAAGCGGCCGTGGTCGAAATTCCATTCGCCGTCGACACGCGCCTGCTTGATCTTGCTGATCTGGGTCTGCGCGTTGACGCGCAGCACCTGGGTGCCGATCTCGCCTTCCTGGAAGCCCGGATTGACCACGCCATTGGTCCCGGCGATCGCATCGGCAGTGCTGGGATACCAGACCTGGGTGCCGACCGGCAGGCCATTGTTGAAGTTCAATTCCTGTACCCAGGAGCCACCGCAATGCGGGCCACGGGTGCAGTTGTTGGTGCCGGCAATGCTCATGAAGATGGAGCCGCCGCCGGTCAGTGGGTCATTGGGGCGGCTTTCATTCTTCGAATTGTGCGCATCGAAGCTGAGCTTGAAACGGTCGCTGACATTCCACACCGCGTTGAAGCCCAGCGAGCCCAGCTTGTACTCCTGCATGCTGCGCTGCTGTTCCAGCCCGAAGTCCTTGGTGCCGGCGATCTCGCGGATGTAGACCGGGGTGGCGACCGCACCGGAGGTGTCGAACTGGACATTGGTGTAGTTGCTGTTCTGCAGCCACATGCCCTGCTCGCCACGATTCTCGGTGATCTCGTTGGTCGAGTAGGTGTAATCCATCGTCAGGGTCAGGCTGTCCGTCGGTGCGAACTGCAGCACTGCCTGGCCATTGACTCGCTCGCGCTCGAATTCGGAGAACGCGTAGCGCAGGTCGTTGGGCCGCGCATAGAGCTGGCCGACGGCCGGGGCGTTCACCACGGTCGGGTTGCCCGGCATCGACCCCGTCCAGGGCTGCACGTTCCAGTAGTTCTCCGTGGCCTGCACCGAGCCGCCCTTGCGCTTCTGCTGGCTCGCGCTGAGGCTGACGCCAAAGGTCTTTTCCGGATTGCTGTAACTGAAGATGCCCGACAGCTCCGGCGTCAGGTCGTTGTCGAACGGCTGGCTCTGGTCGGAGACCAGCTTTGCCCCGGCATTGGCCACGATGCCGGCGTGGTCGAGCGGGCGCGAGGTCAGGATGTTGATCGTCGCGCCGATGCCACCGCTGGGCACCTGTGCCTGGCTGGTCTTGTAGACCTCGATGCCATTGATGGCCTCGGCGGCCAGCTGCGCGAAATTGAAGGCGCGAGTGCCGCCGTCGACACCGCCGATGGCCACCTGCCCGGAGGCACCGAATGCATCGGCGCCGGGCATCTGGCGACCATTGAGCGTGACCATGTTGAACTGCGGACCAAAGCCACGCGCGGTCACCTGCGCGCCCTCGCCGTCACGGCGCTCGATGGAGATGCCGGTGATGCGCTGCAACGACTCGGCAAGATTGGTATCGGGGAACTTGCCGATGTCCTCGGCGCTGATCGCATCGACCACGCCCGCCGAGTCGCGCTTGATGTCCATGGCCTGGCTCAGGCTGTTGCGTATGCCCGTGACCTGCACTGCATCGAGCTGGGTGGGCTGCGACTGGCTCTGCGGCTGCTGCCCGGTTGCCGGTGCTGCGTCCTGCGCAAACGCAGGATTGATGACCAGGGCGCCACCCACGAAGGTGAACATGGCCCGGGACCGGAACTTCGCCAACGCGCGGCTCATGAACCGGACCTCGGGCCCGGGGTGCCACGGAAACTGCAAGTGCTCATGAAAGTCCCCTCTGACATACGATCGAATGGATGTACCGCCCCCTCCCAGGGGCACGCACGGGCGTGGCCCGCATTCCAAACCGAACAGCACGGCTGCTGGAGCACGCCGCGACTTACACTTGCTTCTCAAGCCTGCCAGGACAAACACGCGGCAAAGAAGGCAGCCCCTGGACCTTGGATCCCCGTCCGACTGGTAGCGCTACCATCGCGTTGCAGCGGAGAGTAATCACCCGGGTTCGCGCTTGTCACCATGCAGCGCAGCAAATCGGCAGCGCGCGTAGCGGCGCTGGAATCACCCCGCTACTGATGACCGGGCTGCTGCTGCATCCGGTCACCGCTCACCCGCCGCAGGAAAGATGCCCGCGCCTGCGGGTCATCCAGAAAGGAACGGACCGTGAATGCTCTCCAGCGCATCGCCGCCGCAGTCGGCTCGCCGTACTCGTTCCGTCCGGCTCCGCCGTTTTCGCGGCCAACGCCGTGATCGTGGACGGAGCAGATGAGCCGCTCACCGTGGTGCTACGCAGGGGCTACCACTCTGGTCCCAGCAGCTTCATCACTTCGACCTCCAGTTTCTGCGCGGCCTCGTCCTGGGAGGCGACCTTGATGCACAGCCCCGACTGCGCCGGCCCGGGCATCAGCTGGTATCGGTTGATGGTGCCGCCCCCGTCGCCGTCCAGCGCCACGCGCGCCACCACCGTGCGCCCATTGGCGTGGAAGGTCCAGTCCTGGTAATCAAACATGCTTCAGTATCCCGGCGGCCAAGGGGTCATCCCACCTTAGGCGGCACGACAGTGAAGAAGGCTCCAGGAAGTTGTTCAGAGCGCGTGGACATGATGATGGCAGCACCTACTGCAGTGCCCGCGCCAATTGCATGACATCGGCGAAGAAGGACGCGTAGTCGTCCTGTGGGGCGCGGTGGCTCTCGCGCCGATGGATCAGGCGCACTGCGACGACGCGTTGTTCCGGAACGATCATCAGGTATTGGCCCAGGTAGCCGTTGGCGGCAAAGCCGACGACCGGTCCCCGTGTGATGTCGTAGAGATCGGCGAGCTTCAGGCCGCGCGCGGTGATCTGGCTGGCGTAACGTTGCGGCCCGTCTGCGCCCAACCGTTCGGTGAGGAATGCGATCAACTGCCCCCGGCTGTCGAATGTGCGCCCCGCGCTGGCCTGCACGGCGCGGCGCACGTCATCGTCAACGCCGTGCCCGGCCAGCAGGTCATCCAGCCGGGGTTTGAGCTGATAGCGTTCCCACGCTGGTATCCGCCACCACAACAGGCCCACGTCAGGCGAACGGGCACTTTCAGCAGTGATCAATGCCACTGACCGTTCACTCAACAGTCGTTTGCCATCCGGCGCCACGCCTCCATCCAGCAACAGTTGCCCGATGGCGGCAAGATCGGCGGCGCGCAGGGACAGGCCCGCCATTCCCAGCGGAGTGCCTGCCTCATCCTTCATCCAGGTGTGGTGGGCAATGCCCAGCGGCTTGAACAGGCGCGCATCCAGGTAGGCATCCAGCGGCTCGCCCGCCAGGCGCTCGACAATGCCGGGCAGCAGGTTGGTGGCCTTGTTGTTGTAGGAAAACACGGCGCCCGGGTCGTCACTCAGCTCGGCTGCCAGTGCCAGTTTGACCAGGTCCGGGGCCCCTTCCAGTTCGGCGCCCGCGTTGGCCACGTTCTGCAGGCCGGAGGTGTGGTCCAGCAGCATGCGCACGGTGATGCGGCTCTTCCTGCCCTGTTTCCATTCCGGATAGATCTGGCTGACCGGTACGTCGATCGAAGCCAGCTTGCCTTCGTCCAGCAGCAACGCAATGCCCAGCGCGACGACGGACTTGGTTGCCGACATCAGGTGCACGGATTCCTGCGCGGGGGCGGGCTTCAGCTCAAGCAGCGTGTCCCGGTCATGCATCACGAGCACCGCATCGGTATGCGAGGCACGCGCGTTGCGCTCGATCGTGGCGAGGGCGTCGGCAGGCGGCGTCGCATGGGTGGGCCCCGCGATGCCGATCACGAGGGCCAGGGCGCAGGACAACCAGCAGGACGTTGGCATTGCGTTCTCTTCCAGTGAGTGTGCGTGCAGTGTGACTACAAATGTAGTCACACCGCAGTGCCTGAAGTCATGCCGCGCTTGATTGCCTATCCGCACCGGACACCGGGTTCGTCACCAACGCGCCCGGCCCCCCAGCAGTCGCCATGCCAGTGCGCACGGTATGATGCGGCGATCCCGGAACCTGCGATGATTGCAGCGGCCGCCCATCCGCTGATCGCGTGCGCCAGGAGCACCTGCGCCGGGGTCGCTGCCGGTGCCGCTGAAGCCCCCACTCCATGCTCGCCCCCCATTCCCCCCTCGTGATCTGGGCAGCGGTCGCCGTTGCCACCATCGGCCTGCTGTTCCGTCCCTTCCGCATCCCCGAGTATGTGTGGGCGCTGGGTGCTGCCGCCCTGTTGCCGCTGCTGGGCGCGGTATCGCTGCAGACCGCATGGGGCGCGGTAGCCGAAGGCCGCGACGTCTACCTGTTCCTGGTCGGCATGATGGTGCTGGCCGAACTGGCGCGGCGCGAAGGCCTGTTCGATTGGCTGGCGTTGTACGCGGTGCGGCATGCGGGCGGATCGGGGCGACGCCTGTTCGACCTGGTGTTCCTGGTCGGCACGCTGGTGACGGTATTCCTGTCCAACGATGCAACGGCCGTGGTGCTGACACCGGCGGTCTACGCGGCCTGCAAGGCGGCGCGCGCCAATCCCCTGCCCTACCTGTTCGTCTGCGCCTTCATTGCCAATGCGGCCAGCTTCGTGCTGCCCATCTCCAACCCGGCCAACCTGGTGGTGTACGGTCAGCACATGCCGCCACTGCTGCAGTGGCTGGCGCAGTTCGCGCTGCCGTCGGCGGCGGCGATCGGTGCCACCTACCTGGTGCTGCGCTGGGTACACCGGCGCGAAATCGCGCAGCCGCTGGTCGCCGCACCGGAACATCGCCCGCTGACCGAGGGTGGCCGACTGAGTGCATTGGGCGTGCTGTTCACCGGCAGCGTACTGCTGGTGACGTCCGCGCTGAACGGACCGCTGGGCCTGGCCACGTTCTGCGCCGGCGCGCTGAGCGTGGCGGTCGTGGTGATACGCCAGCGCCATAGCCCGCTGCCGCTGCTGCGGCATGTCGCCTGGGGCGTGCTGCCGCTGGTGGCCGGTCTGTTCGTGCTGGTGGAGGCGGTGGCGCAGACCGGCGTCATCCAGACCGCGGCAAGCGCGCTGCAGGCCATGGCGCAGGCTTCTCCCCACCAGGCCAGCTGGCTGGCCGGTGGCGCCGCTGCACTGCTGAGCAACGTAGCCAACAATCTGCCGGTCGGCCTGGCCGCCGGTTCGCTGGGCCAGATGGCTGAACTGCCCGCACAGACCCGTGCCGCACTGCTGATCGGCGTGGACCTGGGCCCGAACCTGTCGGTGACCGGCTCGCTGGCCACGATGCTGTGGCTGGTGGCGCTGCGCCGCGAGGGCGAGCATGTCAGCGCGCTCGACTTCCTGCGCGTCGGCGCGCTGGTGATGCCGCCTGCACTCATCGCTGCGTTGTTGCTGCTGTGACCAGAATGCAGGCGGCGGCCCGGCCCTAGAAGACCAGCTGCAGACGGGTATTGAAGGTGGTGCCTTCATCCCTGCCCGCAGCACTGCCGCTGCGGTGGCGGGTCTGCCAACGCACGGCTTCGAACATCACCCGGCTGAAATCGTTGAGGTACCAGTTCGCGCCCAGTGTCCACGCGTGACCGGTACCACCACTGGGCAGTTCGGCATAGTCCACGTCCTCATAGCGGCCCTTCAGTTCCCACGCGCCACTGCCGCCGCGCGTCACCGGATCGGCCACCTTTACCTTGCCCCACGTGCCGGCCTTGCCCGAGTAGGACGGCAGCGCGCCCGCCAGGAACCAGCCGGCCGAGATCGCCCACGCTTCGTGGTCGCGATCATAGCGCCCGCTGGCATCGGCCCCGCGCAGGCTTCGCGTACCCCACTCGCCGGTTGCCCACGCCGGGCCGAAGAAGCCGGCCAGTTCCGCGCCGTAGGCGGTGCTGCGCTCGGCGCCCACCAGCGTGCCCGGTGTGATCCTGACCAGATCGTTGAAATGCCCCGCGATGGCCGAACTGCGCACCACGCCGCTGGCCCCGGCGGGAATCTTCTCGTGGAAGGCCCATGCGCCCAGATGCACCGTGGCGTCGGCGGTGTCCAGCGGATTCCAGTGGACGCGGGTGGCCCAGGTCTGGCTGTCGTTGTCGGTGCCGGCGTTGTTGAGGTCGTTGCCGGCCACCGACAGGCTGGCATGCCAGCCCCTTCCATACACCCGCTCGGTGAGCCCGACACCAAACAGGCCCCGCTGCGGCAGCAGCAGCGTGCCGACCACGTTGCGTTCCTGGAACGGCGTGTTGGAGGTGCTGCTTGAGCCATCGATACCGCGATCGTTCAAGCGGTTGCCGAGCGTGAGATCGGCCGGCAGGCCGAACAGCGTGTGGTCCAGCGTGGCGTAGACCGACTTCCACGCCACCGCGTTGTCGGCGAAGTCGCCCTCCACGACCCAGCCCAGGGTGCCGTAGCGCCCCTCGGCCCCCAGGCGCACCGAACGGATCTCGGTACCCGAAACGTTGCGGTCGGCGACCGCCGAACCGTCGGTGCTGGAGGCATCGACGAACAGGCGGCCACGGGGGCGGAACACCGTCGTGCCGTCGGCACTGCTGAACTCCGGTGCACCCTTGGCCCAGGAGACCTTCGGCAGCTTGGACTGGCTGGTTTCCAGTGCGGCCACCCGCGTTTCCAGCGCAGGCGCGGGCGGCGTTGACGGTGCCCTCGCACTGCCCTGCCCGCCCTCGACGGCGCGGAGGCGTGCTTCCAGTTGCTGGATCTGCAGTGCCTGCTGCTGCACCAGGCGTGACAGCTCGGCCTGGCTCAGCGGCGCGGGCAGCGACGACGTGGACTGTGCGTCGGCATGGCCACTGGCCAACAGCAGGCCGAGCGCGACCGACAGCGCTGCCAGCGGCAGCACGTTGGAATGGTTCATGGGCTCTCTCCGGCCAGCCGGCCCCCTGGCCTGGCGCTGGCCCGTTGCGGTGGTGCGGGGGAAGATCGGGGAAGGAAGCGCGCGCCGCCGGATCGGCCCGGCGGCGCGGCAGGCGGGCTCAGCCCGTCCGGGTCAGCTGGTGGCCTGTGCCTGGGCGTTGGGACGCCAAGTGATCAGCTTGTTCTCGACCACGTCCAGCAGCGCGTCGATGACCAGCACGAAGGCCGCCAGGATGATGATGCCGGCGAACACACCCACAGCGTTGAAGTTGCCTTCTGCCTGCGCGATCAGGTAGCCCAGGCCCGCCGAGGCGCCGAGGTATTCGCCGATGATCGCACCGACCACGGCAAAGCCGACCGAAGTACGCAGCGAAGACAGGATCCAGCTCGCCGCTGCGGGGAAGTAGACATGGCGCAGCAGGTCACTGCGGCTCGCCCCCAGGATGCGGGCATTGGCCAGCACCACCGGATTCACCTCGCGCACGCCCTGCATGGCATTGAAGAACGTGGTGAAGAACACCAGCGTGACCGCCAGCGCCACCTTCGACCACAGCCCCAGGCCCAGCCACAGCACGAAAATCGGCGCCAGCACCACGCGCGGAATCGCGTTGAAGCCCTTGATGAAGGGATCGAGGATGCGTGCCGAGCGGCGGCTCAGGCCGAGCCAGACGCCGCCGGCCACACCCAGGCCGGTGCCGATGATGTAGCCCAGCGCGGTTTCGGTCAGCGTGATGTAGACATGCTGATAGAACGACGTATCGGACAGCCAGGTCCAGGCCTGCTGCACGATGGCGGTTGGCGATGGGAAGAAGAACGGATCGATCACGCCCAGCGCGATGCCGCCTTCCCAGCCACCGAACACGGCGACCACCAGCGCGAGCTGGATGAACTTGTCAGTCTTGGCGTGCATAGCTCTTCTCCACTTCGCCGCGCAGGCAGGCCCAGATGTCGCGGTACAGGTCGGTGAAACGGTCATCCAGCTTGATTTCGGCCACGTTCCTCGGCCGTTCCAGATCCACATCGAAACTGCGCACCACCCGGCTGGCCGGGCCGGAGGACAGCACCACCACGCGGTCGCCCAGGGCGATCGCTTCTTCCAGATCGTGGGTGATCAGGATCACCGAGCGCCGGTCTTCCTGCCACAACCGCAGCAGCTCGTTCTGCATGAGGTGGCGGGTATGGATGTCCAGCGCCGAGAACGGCTCATCCATCAGGATCACCTTCGGCTCGACGATCAACGCCTGGGCCATCTGCACACGCTTGCGCTGGCCACCGGACAGCTGGTGCGGGTAGCGATGCTCGAAGCCGGCCAGGCCGACCTTGGCCAGCCACGCGTTGGCCTTGGCCTTGCGTTCGGCCTCGGGCACACCACGGAAGCGCAGGCCGAGTTCAACATTCTGGTACGCGGTCTTCCACGGCAGCAGCGCGTCCTGCTGGAACAGGTAGCCGACCGACTCCTGCACGCCGCTGACGGCACGGCCATCGATGCTGACCTGGCCCGACGACGGCTTCAGCAGGCCCGCCACGGAATTGAGGATGGTGCTCTTGCCGCAGCCGGTGGGTCCGACGATGGCAAGGAACTCGCCGTCACCCACCTGGATGTCGACATCGCGTACGGCGGTGAATTCGCCGAAGGACATGGTCACCTTGTTGATGGCGACCATGGTCTGTGCAGGCTCCAGCTGCGGCGCGCCATTGAACTGGCGCACGGTGGCATTGAGGGCCATGGTTTACCTCCGCTTACGGTTGGGCAGCCGGCGCCGCAGCGTTGGCACGCTCGACGAAGGCATTGGTATAGGTCCGGGACAGATCGATATCGGCCTTGGCGACATCCGTGTTGAACTCACGCAGCACCTTCAGCGGTGTTTCCAGATCGGCAGGCGTGAAGTGACCGTCCCGGGTGAAGATCGCGCGCGCGTTCTCCACCGCGCGGGCATAGGTGGCGCGGTCACCGGAGACGTAGCTGTCCGGCAGCGCGGCCACGATGTCTTCAGCACTGTTGTCGGCGATGAACTTCAAGGCCATCTGCTCGGCGCGGGCGATCTTCTCGGCCGCTTCGGGTCGCGTGTCCAGGAAGCTCTGGTTGGCGTACATCACCGAGGTCGGGTACAGGCCGCCATAGACTTGGCGGGCGCCGTCGTCGCTGCGCGCGTCGAGGATGATCCTGCCGACCTTGCGCTCGGTGATCAGGGTGGCGGCAGGATCATAGTTGACGAGCAGGTCGATCTTGCCCTGCTCGAGCGCGGCCACCGCTGCGGCGCCCGAGCCGACGCCGATCAACGAGATGCTGTCGGCCGGAATATCGTGCTGGGCGAGGAAGTGACGGACGAAGAAGTCGGACGAGGAGCCCGGCGCGGTGATCCCGACCTTCTGGCCCTTGATGGTCTCCGGGCGCGCCGGATCGAAGGTGGCATCCTCGCGGCCGGCCATCACCAGGCCGGAGTTGCGCGAGAGCAGTACGAAAGCCACCACGTCCTTGCCCTTGGCCTGCATCTGGATGGTGTGGTCGTAGAAGCCGACGGCCACGTCGGTGGAATTGGCCACCAGCGCCTGCAATACCTTGGAGCCGCCCTGGGCGAAGTTCTCGGTCTTCACCTGCAGGCCGACGTCCTTGAAGTACCCCTTGGCGTCGGCGATGAAGAACGGCAGGTTGTTGAGGTTGTAGGAGCCGACGCTGATGCGTACCGGTGCATTGTCGCCACCGCCGGCGGATGCGCCTTCGCTGCGCCCGCTGTTGCTGCATCCGGCCGCGGCCAGACCGGCCGCGCACAGCGCGGCCAAGAAGAACTGCTTGTACATCATCCCTCCCAGGAGTGAAGCATCTACGTTGTAATGGCGGGCATGCGCGTCTACGCAGGCCCGTCCGGGTTCAGATCATGCCGCTGACGTCCATTGGCGGGCTTGGGTGGCACTGGCCGTGGCGGGCGCGGGCGAAGTCGCGTACACGCGCCCCTCGAACAAGCGGCGTGCGGTGCGGACCACGCTGGCAATCACCGGCGAATCGCCCGAGCTGCGACTGAGGCCCACCTCCAGGGCCCCACTCGGATGTTCGAGGGTAATGCTGCCGGGAACGGACCGGCATCCGACCAAAGTGTGGACCAGCGTGCCCGGCGTGACGGCGGCGGTGGCCAGGCCGACCGCACCGGTAATGGCCAGTGCGGTGTGGCATTGGTGCGGCATGAAATAGCGCACCTGCAGATCGCCGCCCTGTTGCGGTGCCGACAGCAGCACCGGCTTGGGAATGACCTTGTTGCCGGCGTCGGTGATGCCCATGCGGGCGCCCGCTTCGATGCGCAGCGCTTCCAGCCGGCGCATGAACGCCGCGTCCGCGTTCAGTTCGGCGGGCGAGGCATCACCGCGCACGCCCAGGTCTTCGGCACGCACCAGCATCATCGGCATGGCGCAGTCCACCAGGCTGGCCGGCACGCCATTGATGGTTTCCTGCGCATGCCCGCTGGGCAGCAGCTTGCCGGTGCGGGCGCCTGCCGCATCAAGGAAGGACAGCCTGACCGGCGCGGCTGAGCCCGGCGCGCCGGCAATGCGCGTATCACCGCGGTAGGCCACAGTGCCGCCCGGCGTTTCCACCGTGGCGATGATCAGCTTGCCGGTATTGACGTTGTGGATGCGCACCTCGGTCTGCGGATCCTGCGCCTGCACCAGCCCACGCTCGATGGCATATGGGCCCACGGCCGCCAGCATGTTGCCGCAGTTGGGCGAGGTATCCACCACCTGCTGCTCCACCCGGACCTGGGCGAACAGGTAGTCCACGTCGGCGTCCGCCCGGCTCGAGCGGTCGATGATCGCCACCTTGCTGGTCAGTGCGTTGCCACCGCCGATGCCGTCGATCTGCAACGGATGGCCCGAGCCCATCACTTCCAGCAGCAGGCGATCCCGTTCGGCGGTGTCCGCCGGCAGGTCGCTGGCCAGGAAGAACGGGCCCTTGGAGGTGCCGCCGCGCATGAGCACGCAGGGAATGCTGAGCAGATCGTTGGACATACGTGTGCTAGATTGATGCGTATAGGGGATGAATGACCCCTCTGTGATTCGATACTGGCATGACCCTAATTGATCTGTGAATTGCTGATTTTTGGATGATTGATACCCAATGAGCATCAATTGCGAAATCCTGGATCTACGCGCGTTCCTGCTGGTATCGGAGACACGCAGCTTCCATCGCGCCGCTGAAATCCTGCACGTCTCCCAGCCGGCGCTCAGCCGACGGATACAGAAGCTGGAGCAGGCCGTGGGTTCGCCGCTGCTGGAGCGCACCACGCGCAGCGTCAGTACCACCGCTGTCGGCGAGAACCTGCTGCCACTGGTGCGCCGCATGCTGGAGGAATTCGATGGCTCGCTGTTCTCGCTGCGCGGCCGCGAAGACACCCGCGGCGCCACCGTGACCATCGCGTGCCTGCCGACGGCGGCGTTCTACTTCCTGCCCAGCGTGATGGCGCGTTTCCACGAAGCACACCCGAACGTGCGCTTCCGCATTCTGGATATCCCGGCCACGGAGGGTCTGCAGGCAGTGGAACGTGGTGAAGTCGAGTTCGGCATCAACTTCATGGGCGCCAACGATCCGAATCTCGACTTCGACGTGCTGGCCGAGGATCCCTTCGTCCTCGCCTGCCGGCGCGATCATCCGCTGGCCCGCAAGCGCAAAGTGGAATGGGCTGATCTGGCCGAGCACCAGCTGATCACCGTGCATCGCACCAGCGGTAACCGCACGCTGCTGGACGGCGCGCTGGCGCGCGAGAACCTCAAGTTGAGCTGGCACTACGAGGTGACGCACCTGTCGACGTCACTGGGCATGGTCGAGGCCGGCATCGGCGTGTCGGTGCTACCGAAGATGGCCACGCCGGACGGGGATCACCCCACCCTGGTGACGCGCGCGATCGGCAACCCGGTGGTGTCGCGCACGATCGGCATCGTCCGCCGACGGGGTGCCCTGCTCTCGCCCACCGCAGAGCGATTCCTTCAGATGCTGATGAGCCAGTGGCGTGGGGAGGCGTGAGCAACCGCGCGGTTCACGCGCTTGTGCTGTCCTGGCTCCAGGCGAATGTGCTGCTGCCACCCATCAATCGGGTCGTCTGCATCGACCATTCCTGCAGAAGCTGCCGCGCGCCTGATTCGCCACCTCGCCCGATTGCCTCCAGCATCCTGTCCAGTCTTCCGCGGATCGCGCTGGACACCGGCAGTGCGAGCAGATTCTCCAGTGCAGCGTCTGCGGCCGGGAAATCGTCCAGGCGAATGGTGGACAGGTACTTCACCCATTGGCAGTAATCGCCCTCGAAACCGGCCTCTTCAACATACATCAGAAGGTCCGCAGCTGTTCTCACCCCTTCGAGCATTGCGAGGTGAGCCTCGTGCGTGCCGCGGAAAAAGTCCTTTGGATCTTCCGGGCAAGCGACCCTCTGGCCGAGAGACATATGCAGGTGTGGCAGGCCGTCATAGACCGGAAGTGCGAAGGTCCACACATAGATGGAGGACGGCGCTGGGTCGATGGCAAACCCGGAGATCACATCGCGCGTGTACGAAGCAATCAGAAAGTTGCCAACCACCCGCAACCCAGCCTTCCTGGCGTTCCGTTTCATTGTCCACAGATCAATGGATCTCATGCGTGCGCCCGACGGTTGGCGACGGCACAGGACTTTCAATGTTCAACTGGATGCCCTGCACCATCCGCCTTCCGTCGCGCAGGACAACAAGGGCTCGATCCAGATCGCGCCTTGCAATGGAAATCGATCTCAGACCAAGCGATTGAGCGACCTCGCACTGCGAGAAGAAGATGTCATAGGTCTCCATCAACTCGGCATGAAACAGCTGATTGGGGGCGTTGTCGATCACCCTGGAGAGGTCCGTCATGAAATTCCATGCATCCACGACCTCCCCGGGGTCGACCTCCCGCCCTGAATCTACAGACGAGATCAGCCAGTCGAGGTCAATGACGGACTCTCCTTCCCAGTCCAGGACTCGGCCGCGCGCGGCAACCTGACCCTCCAGCCCTTCCTTGCTGCTATCGCAGACAGGCCTTCCATTGCTGGACATCACCCGATCATGGTCACCTGATACCCAGGCAAACCAGATGATCCGCATTCCCCCTGCAACGCCGACCGGATATATCGCTTCCACTATCGATTCCTGCTCAGATGGTTCCATCCATCCCGGGCTCTCACGGGAGGTACAGCCGCTCCGATGGTAACGCCAAACTCGATTGCCGATGACCTGCGGAGCCTCCAGCGACCGGCACTACCAGGTCAATCAACCTGCGGTTTCCAGCCCCTTCCCCGCCGCATCCGTCCGCAGCGAGGCCAGGTAGCGACAGTACTTGCCCACGAAGACGCCAGTGAACCCGCCGGTCAGCAGCAGGTAGGCGGCGCTGAAGCCGGCACTGGTGGTCAGCGTCGGCGACACCGCAAATGCGACCTCGAAGCCGTACTTCACCAGGAAGGTGACCAGCAGCAGCGGCAGCAGGCTGAAGTCCGCGCTGCGCCAGAGCTTGCCGGTGCTGCGGTCCAGCGTCAGCTTCAATCGACTCAACAGCAGCCAGGCAAGCGCGGCCCCCGTGGCGATGCCGGCCAGCCACTCGCTCCAGGCGATCAGCGACGCGCCGAAACGATGGCTGATCGACCACGCACCCCAGACGGCAAACAGGCCGGGCACGATCGCCAGCTTCTGCAGGGAGGTCTGGGCCGGCTTCATGGCGGCAATGCCACGGGTGACCAGGAAGGCCAGGAGCAGCCAGACCCAGATCGGCGTCTGCGAGGCGAGTTGCTGGAGCATGTTCATGAGCGGTCCCCCTGGTGAGTGGTGGCTGAGTGGTGGCGAGGTGTCCTCGCCTTGGCGCTCACTATTCGCTTCCGCCCGGGTTGCAGCCAGTGACAGCTGTCAGCCATCGCGGATGACCCGCCGGCATGCTGCGCGTCCCCGGCAGCTGTCGGGGTGGATTCACCCGGTTCACCCTGAGCGGGCCGGCTCTCGGTCCGCGCTACCATCACCACGACGCCGCTGCGAGCCACGTGCATGTACCACGACCCTGTTCGACGCCGCCTGTGTGCGGCGCTGCTGGCTACCGGCTGCGGCCTGTCAGCACCATCGGCGCTGGCGAGCCGGGCGACGTTGGCGGGATGCGGTTCGCTGACCGCATTGCTGCAGGCCGAACGGCAGCCTGGCATGGCGGCCGTTCTGGTCGATCACGGGCGCATTGCCGCGCTGTCCACGACCGGGCGGCTCAATGACACCCGGCCTGCACCGATTGATCGCCATACCGTGTTCGAACTGGGGTCGATCACCAAGCTGTTCACGGCCCTGCTGATATTCCGGCTCCAGCAGCGGCATCTGCTCGACGTCACCGCGCCCATCGGCGAGTACGTCGAAGGGTTGCCTTCCGTATGGGCATCCACTTCGCTGCTGCAGCTGCTGAGCCATACCTCAGGCATTCCCAACTATCTGAATGAAGACAACTTCCTGCGGTTGATGCCGACGAATCCAGCCCCCCGTGAATTGCTCGCAGAGGTGGCCGAGCGGCCGCTGGCGTTTGCGCCCGGTGCGCGGCACGCCTATTCCAATACGAACTACATCCTGCTCGGCCTGGCCATCGAGCATGCAACCGGCATGGACTACTGGCGGGTTCTGCAGGAGGAGATACTGTCGCCGCTGGGCATGCGCGATGCGGGACCGCGTCGTGCCGACGATCGGCGCCGTGTTGCCCAGGGGCATCTGTTCCAGGACGGCCACTGGCGCGCACCGCCACCCACTGCTCCGGGCTCGGCATGGGCCGCTGGCGGCCTGCTCGCCAGCATCGACGACATGGCGCGCTTTGCTGTGGCGCTGGACCAGCATCGACTGTTGCCCGAGTCGGCCCTGAAGCGGATGTGGTGCGACACACTCCTCGCCAATGGCAGCAAGGCGGGCTGGGGGGCCGGCTGGGAAGTTTCCGATGGCGGAAAGGTAGTCGGCCATGGCGGCGGGACCGCAGGCTTTACCGGGTATCTCCGGCACCGTCCCACCGATCGAAGAACGCTCGTCGTGCTGATCAATCGCGCCGGAGATATCAACCCGCAGGGCATTGCAGAGCGCCTCGACCTGGGCATGCGTGGCTGCAATGGGAGGCTTTCCAGGCCGGCGCCTTCGCTGGATCAACCCGGCACCCGGACAACGCGATCCGTGCCATGACGCAGATCATCGGCGCTGGCTGATGGAAATGTGGTGCCGGTACTGCGCCACCCACTCCAGCGACGGCGCAATACCGCCGAACGGGAAGAAATGCGGGCTGACCTGGCCATGGGCGCGGGTCAGCCCCTTCACCAGGCAATCGACGAACACCTCCGGCCCTGCCGTGCCGAGCAGCCGGCCGATCGAGATGCCATACCGGGCCAGCATCGATGCACTGGCGCCCACGCCGCACATCGCGGCGTAGCGCAGCAGGCGAGAGACGCTGGCCGGGCCCGGCACGCCGACCAGCACCGGGACGCTGATGCCACGCGCGCGCAGTGCCTCCAGCCAGGCCAGCACGGCATCGGCATCGAAGGCGAACTGGGTGACGATCAAGGGGGCCATGCCGCGCGCTTCGATGCTCTGGCATTTACGCTCAAGCGCCTGCCAGCGTTCGTCACTGCTCATTACCGGATGCCCTTCCGGGTGTCCGCCGATACCAACGACCTTGATCCCGGAGTGCTCCAGAAGACCGGTCTGGATGATCGAAGCACTGTCGGCAAACGGCCCAGCGGGCGTGGCCAGGTCGCCCGCGATCAGCAGGCAACGCGCGACCCCGGCGTCGCCGGCCGCACGCTCCAGGAAGCGCGCAAGCGATGCGGCTGACCGGATGCGGCGGGCAGAGAGATGCGGCATCGGCTCGAATCCGAGCGCGCGCACGGTGCGCACGGCGGCCAGGCGGGCGTCGTCATCCTCGCTGGCCAGCCAGGGAATGGAGATGACCGTACCGCGCGGGATCCGATCCGCCTCGGCGCGCAGCGCAGGCATGGCCTTCGCGCTGACTTCCAGTGAAAAGGCGTTGATGAAGGCTTCCGCCCGCAGTGACAGGCCTGCCGACATCAACGCGCTCCGCCCACATTGCCGGCAAGCGGCGAGCTGTTGCGGGCCAGTTCGATGAAGGCCTGCAGGTAGTCGATACCGGTATCGGCCTCGCGCGCACCCAGGTAGATCTGCTTGGGGATGCCCTTGGCGCCCAGCCGTACGGGCACCACGTCCATGCGCGTGGCGTACTCCTCCACCAGCCAGCGCGGCATGGCAGCCACGCCGCGGCCGCTGGCCACCATCTGCATCATGATGTCGGTGGTTTCGATGGCCTTGTGGCGCCGCGGGGTGATGCCGGCCGGCAGCAGGAACTGGTTGTAGATGTCCAGGCGCTCGAACGGCACCGGGTAGCTGATCAGCACTTCCTGGCCGAGCTGGCGCGGCTTTACGTGGTCCACCTTGGCCAGGGCGTGGTTGCTGGCCACCACCAGCACCTGCTCGTAATCGAACACGGGGATGAACTTCAGGCCCGGCTTCAGCAGTGGATCGGGCGTGACCAGCAGGTCGATCTCGTAACCGAACAATGCGCCGATGCCACCGAACTGGAACTTCTGCTTGACGTCCACATCCACGTCCGGCCACGCCGCCAGGTAGGGAGAGACGATCTTCAGCAGCCACTGGTAGCACGGATGGCATTCCATGCCGATGCGCAGCGCGCCGCGCTCGCCCTGCGCGAACTGGCCCAACCGCTCCTCGGCCAGGTCCAGCTGCGGCAGTACCCGGTTGGCGACCGCCAGCAGGTACTGCCCGGCCTGGGTCAGGCGCAGGCTGCGGCCTTCGCGCAGCCAGACATCGGTGCCCAGCTGCTGCTCCAGCTTTTTCATGCTGTGGCTGAGCGCCGACTGGGTCAGGTTGAGCACGCCGGCGGCCGCGGTGAGCGAGCCCTGCTGTTCGACCTGCTGCACGATGCTGAGGTGGATCCGTTCCAGCATGACGATGAATCTCATTCATGGATTGGTGAAGTAATACCATTTTACGTCATGGAAGGGCATGACTAGGATCGGGTCATGCCTTCGGTTGCCTGCCAGCCTGCTGACCCAGCCGGCCTGCAGGGCTGCGCACCTGCAGATGCCCGAAGGCGCTCCCCTCCCCCGCTGATAGCGAACAGATGACCCGCCCCCTCCGTATCGTCGCCGTTTCCGGCGGACTGCAACGCCCCTCCCGGGCCGCCGCCCTGGCCGAGCATCTGCTGGACCTGATCGGCGAGGACATCCACAGCGAACAGCAGCTGATCGAACTCGGTGAGCTGGCACCGCAGCTGGCCGGTGCGCTGTGGCGCTCGCAGCTGCCCGAGGCCGTGGAGCGGCAGCTGGTTGCGGTTGAACAGGCCGACGTCCTGGTGGTGGCCACGCCGGTCTACCGCGGCTCCTACACCGGCCTGTTCAAGCACTTCTTCGACTTCATCGACCAGGATGCGCTGGTCGACACCCCGATCCTGCTGGCCGCCACCGGCGGCAGCGAGCGCCACGCCCTTGTGATCGACCACCAGCTGCGCCCGCTCTTCAGCTTCTTCCAGGCCCGCACCCTGCCCCTGGGCGTCTACGCCACCGACCGCGATTTCGCCGAGGGCCGCGTGCACAACGACGCACTGATCCAGCGTGCGCGACTGGCCGTGCAGCGGGCGATGCCCCTGCTGGCGCTGTCCCATCGCGCCGCGCCTCCCGCTACCGCAGAGGCCACCGCAACGCTTTGAATGCCAGACGCCGCCGACCTGCATCTGGATGTCCCCCCGCAACCCGGAACGCCGCCATGACGACCGATACCTTCACCTTCAGCATCACGCGCATCCCCTTCAACGAGGATTACCAGCCGGCCGAGGGCACGCGCATCACCACCAACTTCGCCAACCTGGCCCGTGGCGCGTCGCGGCGGGAGAACCTGCGCAACACGATCAGCATGATCAACAACCGCTTCAACGACCTGGCACATTGGGACAACCCGAATGCGGACCGCTATGCGGTCGAGCTGGACATCATCTCCGTGGAGATGCACATCGACGGCGCCGACGGCAGCGATCCGTTCCCGTTGATCGAAGTGCTGCGGCCGACCATCGTCGATACGCAGACCGGCGTGCGCAGCGAGGGCATCGTTGGCAACAACTTCTCGTCCTACGTGCGCGACTACGACTTCAGCGTCGTGCTGCCGGCCAGCAACGAGGGCAAGGACACCTTCGGCATTCCGGAGGGCTTTGGCGACCTGCACGGCAAGCTGTTCCAGCACTTCCTGCGCTCGGACGCCTACCGCGCCAACTTCAGCAAGGGGCCGGTGATCTGCATCAGTGTTTCCAGCAGCAGGACCTACCACCGCACCGAGAACCATCACCCGATCCTGGGCGTGGAATACCGCCAGGGTGAGTTCTCCCCCACCGACCAGTACTTCGACAAGATGGGCCTGCAGGTGCGCTATTTCATGCCACCGGGCAGCGTCGCGCCGCTGGCGTTCTACTTCCAGGGCGATCTGCTGGGCGATTACTCGAACCTGGAACTGATCGGCACCATCAGCACCATGGAAGCCTTCCAGAAGATCTACCGCCCGGAGATCTACAACGCCAATTCCGTGGCCGGCAAGGTCTACCAGCCCAGCCTGAAGCACCAGGACTACTCCTCCACCCGCATCGTCTACGACCGCGAAGAGCGCAGCCAGCTGGCGGTCAAGCAGGGCAGGTTCACCGAAGAGCACTTCATCAAGCCGTACCGCGCCGTGCTTGAGCAGTGGGCCGCCCGCTGACCCATCGATTTTCCAACCGCCCCAGGACACACGACACAATGCCGACGAAGACGCTGCTCCCCACCTCCACCGCAGGCAGCCTGCCCAAACCCTCCTGGCTGGCAGAGCCCGAAAAACTCTGGTCACCCTGGAAGCTGCAGGACGAAGCCCTGCTTGAAGGCAAGCAGGACGCCCTGCGCCTGTCCCTGCAGGAACAGCAGCACGCCGGCATTGATATCGTCAGCGACGGCGAGCAGACCCGGCAGCATTTCGTCACCACCTTCATCGAGCATCTCAGCGGCGTCGACTTCGAGAAGCGCGAAACCGTGCGCATCCGCAACCGCTACGACGCCAGCGTGCCGACCGTGGTTGGCGCGGTGAGCCGCCCGAAGCCGGTGTTCGTGGAGGATGCGAAGTTCCTGCGCCGCCAGACCACGCAGCCGATCAAGTGGGCGCTGCCGGGCCCGATGACGATGATCGACACGCTGTACGACGCGCACTACAGGAGCCGCGAAAAGCTGGCCTGGGAGTTCGCGAAGATCCTCAATGAGGAAGCGAAGGAACTGGAGGCCGCCGGCGTTGACATCATCCAGTTCGATGAGCCGGCCTTCAATGTGTTCTTCGACGAGGTGAACGACTGGGGCGTGGCCGCCCTGGAGCGTGCGATCGAAGGGCTGAAGTGCGAGACGGCGGTGCACATCTGCTACGGCTACGGCATCAAGGCCAACACCGACTGGAAGCAGACGCTGGGTTCGGAATGGCGCCAGTACGAGGAGTCGTTCCCGAAGCTGCAGACCTCCAGCCTCGACATCATCTCGCTGGAATGCCACAACTCCCATGTGCCGATCGACCTGATCGAGCTGGTGCGCGGCAAGAAGGTGATGGTCGGTGCCATCGACGTGGCCTCCACCACGGTGGAAACCCCGGAGGACGTGGCCAACACCCTGCGCAGGGCGCTGCAGTTCGTGGACGCCGACAAGCTCTACCCGAGCACCAACTGTGGCATGGCGCCACTGGCGCGCGACGTGGCCAGGGGCAAGCTGCGCGCACTCAGCGCGGGGGCGAGGATCGTTCGCGAAGAACTCTCGGCATAACCCTGGCTGGGGAGGAATTGTTGTTCGAATGTCGGTTTGACGGAGCCTGGCCGGGTATCGACCAGGCTCCACCCCGCCCCTGCACTTCCGGTCGGGTCTTCATCGCGGGCTGTCGCGGCGCCAGTGCCTGCTTGATCCGTACCACCTCCCCCGCCCCGGCCTCGGCCAGGCGGCGGGCCTGCTGCCGTTGTTCCCGCGAAAGCGCGGGCGACGGCGCAGCGCCTGTTTCCGGCGCTACGTCCACCAGGCGTGCCACTGCCTCGCGCAGCCGCAGCTGTGGGCAGAGCCGCGCAGCACACCAGCGCTCGGCGTAGCGCTTGGCCTGCCGCACATTCGTGGCGGCCACCACCTTGGTCTGGGACATCCTGCGTGCATCCAGGTAGACCCGGAAGCCAAGTTCGGCATGCGGCACGACGTTGGCCACCGAGCGCCCGTTCCACCACAGGTCCCAGCGCTCGCCGCTCCGTACCCAGCCGGAGGGCCGGGTGACCGTCATGAACTCTGGAAGATCGAAGGGAGGACTCATGTCGGGAAGGATACGAGCGCCCGTCGCACCGGCTGAGATCCGCACCGTGCGCTTGTTCGAGACCATGAATCGTTAAGGCGCGCTTGCTTCCGCTACGCCTGCTCCGCACCGCCGGGCTACGGGAACAAGAATTAAAGTGACGCGTCACGCTCGATGATGCTTTCGATCCAGTCGATGTAGCGGGACACACGCACGTTGTAGACCACCTGCCCATAGAAACCCGCTTCCAGCGCATGCTCGGGTACGGCGGTGATCCAGGAACCGAGGCCCACCAGCTGCCAGGCCCCATCTTTCTCGATCACCAGCGGGCCGCCGCTGTCGCCGTTGCCGAGCACGCCTTCAAGCGGAAGGCCCTGCGGAGGCGGATCAAACCGGTACCAGAGATAGCGCGTGTTGCCGCCGGTGATCGCGTTGCAGGCCCGCCGCAGCGTCGTACGATGCGGCCCGCCGGGCACCAGGCCAGTCGCACCATTGCCGGTGGCGCCTCTCCCTATCAGGGCGGCGACCTGCGTGACCTCGTCGGCGCCCCGGTAGAGTGCGGCCGGCGGCACATCGCTCACCGGTGCGGCAAGTCTGATCAACGCAATGTCATCCGATGCTGCCAGGAACGCGTGGATTTTCGACGCGCTCCCGGTTGCCATCGCTTCCTTGCCCAGCGCCTCGGGCATCTTCCGGTAGCCGGGGTGCAGGAAGACACGCTCGACGCCGTAGCCGTTCCCATTGATGGTGATGGTGGCGCCCCTCCCTTCCATCGGCGCGGCATGCGCGGCGGTCAGCACCCAGCGCGGCGCGATCAGGACGCCGTGCCCCTCGCCCGGCATGTCGGCCAGCGCGGGGAAGGCCGATGCATCGATCTGATACCGGGTGTCGTCCACATCATCACGGATGACCACGGCACCGGCAGTGAACGGGAGCGTGGCCAATGCCAGGAAAATCCAGCGCTTCATGGTTGCTTGCATCCCAGTAGTTCAATCACAACAGCCTAGGGCATGGCCCTGCCATACGGGGAGATCGTGCGACCGATCCCCGGCGATGGCCGACGAATGCGGGGAAACGGGAGTTGAAGCCAGGCGGGCCATGCCCTACCTGCGGCCCCGATAGGGTTCGCAGCCCACGCCATCATTGTCGCGATCGAGGTGCGGGCCATAGCCCGGATCACCACGCCGTACCGGCGCCGCCCCGGCGGCGCGGGCCTCCGCGCAGTTGGCAAACACCCGGGAACCGCGCGCGGGCGCGGGGGCGAAACTGCTGCGCGGAGTGTCGACGTATCGAGGTGCCGCTGGAGCGCCTCGATGACAGTGATACTCACCCGTTTTCCGGTTGGTGTGGCACCCCTGCTTGTCGAGCCCGCCCGGATGCGCGAGCGCATTGGCGGACAGTGCCAGTGCGAGCATGCCGGATGCAGTCAATACGCTGGAAACGCGGCGTCGTGTGTCCATGCCTTCCCCCTGTCAGGCACTCCTCTGCCAAGGGCAAGGCTAGCATGGTGTCTCGACCGCCAGGCTTGACGCTGCAGCGGCTGCCACTCAACGCAGGTAGTGCTTCAGGAACAGCCAGGTGATCAGCGTCGGCAAGATCAACAAGAAGAAGCTGCGCGTGCTGCACGACCCGGAGGCAGGCGCCGGCAGTCACTGATCCCTGGGCGGCCACGGGCTCTGCGCCAATGCGGGGAAATCAATGCACCCGCGCTCCTGTTCCGTCGGTTCCGCCGCATACATCGTGGCTGGCGCCGATCCTCCCTCGCCCCTCGCTCCTACAGTGGATTCGCGGCGACGCATGGCCTGCACCCCCGATGGCAACGCCGCCGCCCCCACTTTTCGAGCCCACAGGAGCGAGACATGGCATGCCTTTCCCGGACTATCGCTGGCACAGCGGCAATGCGCCCAGCCCCCTCCACGCAGGTTGAACGGAGGGGTGCACCATGAACCAGGTCTACGTCGCAGTCTGGGATGGAGCCCACTATCTGGTCGTCCGCAAACGGGTGCTCAACAGCTGGTGGGGCAGCAATTCCGTGGTCGTACTTTCTGCCGAGGCGATGGCCGCTGTGCTGGCCATCCGCAACGCGTCCGGCGGTGGCACAGAGCAGGACTGGGATCTGGTGAAGAAGCTGCTTTCCGGCGCCTGGCGCGCCGCAGGGTCAGTCGCCTACCGCGGCGAACGCACGCTGCCCCGCACCATGGACGCACTGGACCGGGCGCTTGAAAGCGCCGAACGCACGCATCCGCAAACCGATGACATCGCCATGGAGACGCTGGCCGCTCTGCAGAGCCTGTTCCGCGAGGACGCAAGAACCCCTCCCACGTTCAGCGCTGCGCGTGCAACCTTGCGGGAGCTCTCCATCGCGTTGCCGCCGCCCACCCGGGGTGCGCCGAACTGGGCCGCTGCGTTGATACTGGCACAACGCCTGGTGGCGGAAGTCGGGGCGTGGTCGGATGGCCTGCCCCCGGCGCTGGTGAACCAGGCGGGGCAATGTGCCCTGCCCGGCGGCGGCCGCCTGAACAACGAACGCAAGGAGCGCGCCGCGCGCCGCGAGTTCGAGGAGGAGCTTGGCATCTGGCTTGGGCAGGGACGCGCCGCATGCGATCTGCGTGCCCGGCTGTTTCCGGATGGGGGAGGCAGCTTCTCCCTGGTTCGCTTCCGCACCACGGCCGAGGAGCTCCTGCGGATGGCGCAGGAGGCCGAGAACAACGTCCAGGCCAGTGCCAGCAGCCCTGCGCGCCCCCAGTCCTGCCTGGTGACCGACTGGGAGGTGGCGAGCATCGGACGGGTGCCGGTGGCCAATCTGCGCAATGTCCTCGGGGCACGTGTGGAGGTTCCGGGCGAAGGAACACTGGAGGTTGACGAGGCCCTGGCCAGCGCCAGGCCCGGTAGCCAGGAGATCGACTGGTACCGGGAGATCGCCGCTCTGCTGTCACCCGCCTGAGTCTCCAGCGCGCACCCGTGTGATCCCCTGCAACCCCAGCGAGGCCCCTCCATGAAAGAGAGCACGCCCGAGCGCGAGGCCCGGCGCCACATCAGCAAGCAGCTCACCGCGCAGATCAACAACGCGCAGGCGTATCCCGACGTCCGCTCGGTCGTGGTCAAGGCCCTGTCGGACATCAAGGACCAGCTGCGCAGCCTGTCCAGCAAGGTACGGCGCGACTACAGCCTGAAGCCTGACGAGCCGCTGATGTTCTTCTACGTCAAGGGCGGCAACGCACTGGACGCACTGCTTGAACGCCCGGCCCAGCCGCCACCGACGCTGTTCGATTTCGGCCGGTCCGACTGGGATACGCAGGTGGTGATCAATCCCTGGATTCCGATCCCGGCCCAGGACGCCCTGCACGGCGGCGTGGAGGACATCGTGATCGAGGTGATGCTCGGCGCCGGCCTCAACATCGCATTGGAGATCAGCGTCTTCCCACCCAACCAGAATCCGCTGGCCGGCCAAGTGGTGGATCTTGCACCGGTGGACATCCATGTGCCGCCCGGCCAGCAGTGCCTGGTGACCTGTGACACGCCGCAGGCGTTCCGGAAGGTCTACCAGCGTGACCGCGCGGGCCTGCATCTGTTCACCAGTGAACCGCTGAAGGGCATCGGCACCTCCACGGCCTCGGCCAGCCCGTCCGTGCTGCCACCGCCGCAGCCGCCACTGCCCGTGCAGCCGCCACCTACCCCTCCGCCGCCACCCGGCATCATCCTCAACGACGGCATCAAGCCGTTCGTGCTGTACCGCATGGGCTACACCTGGCACGCGCGATGGGTGAAGGATCCGAAGGCGCCTGCCGGCGACGACCCGGTGACGCCGCGGCCGATCCTGATGGAACTGATCGATGTGACCACGCCGCGCCGCGATACCGTGGAGGCCGTGACAGTGTGGTCGGACATCATCCGCAACCATCTGGTGATTGCCGAGGATGCCGGCGCGGAAGAGCGCTGGCGGCTGCCCCTGCCCAGCATGGAGTACCACCTGTGGGAAGGCCTGACCATGCTGTGCGAGATCGCCGCCTATCCCGGCTGGCCGGGTGCGGACAAGCTGGAGAAGCGTCGTCGCAATGTGCAGCGCATCCACGACTGGTACCGCGACCAGCAGGGCGACCTGGCGACGTTCGGCAGGGTGATCGATGGCATCTCGGCGGCGCCGGTGTTCGCCGATGACAGGGACTGCATCCAGCAGGTCGATGCCTGCATGCGTGAGGTCAAAATGCGCATGCAGGCGTCATCTTCCGGATTCGATCACGGCGCCTTGTCGGCCACCCACACGCATCGCCTGCGGCAGGGGCGGCAGTGGGTCGCGCAGCGGGTCGCAACGCTGCTGCAGCGCCTGCAGACATCTGCCGCATCCTGTGGCTACAGCGACGATCTGGCGTTGGTCGGGACGCTGGCGCAGAACCCCTACCTGGATGTCACCCAGGTGCCGATCTCCGACGTCGACTGCGCGATGATCATCCGCACCGACCCTGCAACGCTGCGCAGGGCGACGGCGACCAACTGCTTGAATGCGCTTGCCCAGGATCTCGGCGCGCACATGACCATCGAGGATTCCCTGCACTCGACCGTACGTGCGACGGGTATCAGTTACGAGCGAACGCTGGTGATCTTCGATGCGCCGCGTTCGCCGTCGGCGCGCGTAGCCAAGGCGATCCTGACATTCACCACGGCTGGCCCGGTCGGTTGCCCGTTCCGGGACAGCCCCGACGGTTCCGGGCAGGCCATCGCACCGTTGCTGGACATGGACAACCAGCGCAAGGTGGCAGCCTCGATCGTCCAGGGTTTCGTGCAACGGGCGAATCTGTCCAGGCAGCACGAGATGATTCGGGTGCTGTTGCCACAGGGGGAATGATCCTCCATCAGCGCAGCGCGGGCGGCGGGTTCCGATCAGGTCCGATCAGTCGCTGCCCTCCAGGATCCATGCCTCCAGCGCCTGCGTGTCCCGCATGTCCCCCGCGTAGCGGCGATCCGGCACGTAGGGCTCGTTCGAACCGCGCCCGCGACCGCGGTAGACCTTCATGGGTACCGAAATCCGGCTCAGCCCACTGGGCAATGGCTGAGGCCTGATATCCATGTAGACACTGTCGGCGGACGTCTCGACCCCCACCTGCAGAGCGCCCAGCCGCCTCCATAGATCCAGTGCATCCAGGCAGGCTGAGCCGCAGGAGGCGTCCGCCACGATCACCACCCTGCCGCTGCGATCCGGAACGGCTGCAGCGGGCGGACGCATCGGCCCAACCGGCGCGTCCGCCGGTTCGCGCCACAGCGCCTCACCGTTCGCACCGGCACGGGCCATCCCTGCGGTGACCGTTTCCAGCATGTGCAGCAGTTCGGGCGACGCGTCGTGTGCTGCCTTCAGCTTCTGCCGGAAGCCGCGCAGCTGCGCGATGTTGGCCTCCGACGTCCGCCATTCCGCCCAACTCTCGTCACGCAATGCATCCACCGCTGCAGGCCCCCAGATCAAACGGGCCAGCGCGATGCTCCAGTGCGACGCACCTCCGGTATTGCCGCGCACGTCCAGCACCACCCGCGGTGCCTGCTGCAGTGCGTCGGCCACCGGGGTGAGTTGCTGCAAAAGCTCGGTCAGCTGCTGGGCATTGCGCGTGGCTGGATCGGCATTGAAGCTGCTGGTGGTGATCCAGTAGCCGCCACCGGCCAATGTGTGCCAGCCATTGGCTGGGCGGAAGCTGCGACGGGTATCGGCCAGTCGCGCTTCGCGTGTTGCCGTATCAATCGGAAGCCATTGCAGCGTGTAGGCGCTCTGGCGCCCATCCACCCAGAAGACGCAGCTGTGCAACGTCGGCACGAACGGGTTGCCCTGTTCAAGCAGCACCTCGCCGCCAGCGTGGATACGGCTCGCCTGCAGGTTCCAGCGCCCGTTGAAGTCGCCCACGCGCCACTCAGCCAGTGCCTGTGCATCGACGCCATCACAGGACAGCAATCGCGCGCCCATGGGCGGCCGACCGGGGCGTCCATCCACGACCATCACCACCTGCGCGTCACCTTCGAAGCCCGTCAGGAACCCGGGCCATCGGGCCGGCAGCATGGGGGCGCCCGCCAATGGATTGAGACTCACGTGGCCATCGTTGAACGTGGCCGCATAGCCCTTCATCGCCCACCAGTAGCCGGCGAAACTGTCGACCTGGCGCGCGCGCGACCGTGCAAGTGACAGGGCGCCGTCCATCTGGGCGACGAAGCCGGGATTGTGCGGGTCAACCACCCCGGGATGGCTGCCGCGCAGGGCCGCGTCAGCAGCCTCCAGATCCATCAACAGCGTGCTCGGCCAATCTGTGGCACAGCCTTGGGTGCCTGCTGCCAGTACCGCACCGACCAGCAACGATGCGAGCGCCATCGATTCACCTCTCGACTGGATTGCGCTCCAGTCTGGCAACTTTCAGGTCTGTCGTGCCGCGCCCGCCGCAACGGGCGCGGCGCCACGTCAATGCAGGGGCACCTTCAGCACCGAAGGCGCGTTGGCCGGTGAGCTGAAGGTCACCGCACCGCCCAGCTGGCTGATGCCCGCATAGCGCAGGTCCACGGTATCGACCACCAGGGTCAGGCGGCTGCCGGCCGGGAGGTTCCAGCTGCTGGCTTCCAGGCGGAGATCGATTGTCTTCGGCTGGCCGGGCGTGGCCCCGCGCAGGGTGTAGGGCTTGTGGCTGACCAGCTGGCCGTTGCCCAGCACGTCTTCGGCATACAGGTAGGCATACAGCGTGGTATTGGCGCGGCTGGGCGTCACCGTCACCCGCACTTCCGGTGCGCCATCCAGGCGACGTGCGCTCCAGTAGATCGGGCCCTGCCAGACGCCGGCGGCGTTGCGGCCGACGAACGGTACATAGGCGCCGGGCGGCAGGTTGATCATCTGCAGTGCACCGGAGGCCATCACCACGCCGGAATTGGCAGCCGTCAGCAGCCCGCTGCCGATGCGGTAGCTCCAGCCGGTAGCGCCACCGTTCTCTGCCAGGCCGCCGGTGGGCAGCAGCAAACCGGAGGGTGCGGTCAGGCCGTAGCTGACGGCGCCCGCATTGGTGGCCTGCCAGTCCGGATAGCGGCTCCAGCTGCCCTTCTGCGACTTCAGCTGCACCGCTGCCTGGCGATCGATGCCATTGGCCACGCCCTTCAGGTAGTGGTCGAACCAGTTGCCCACGGCGGCATAGACCTCATTGGGAATGCCGAGCGCACCGAAGGCCTCGTTGAGGGCATGGTCGCCGTGGCGCAACTGCAGCTGCTTGGGCCCCTTCAGGCGGTTGAAGAAATCGACCAGCTGGCCCGGCGGGAACAGGCTGTCATTGAAGGCATTGGCGAGGAATACCGCCGGCTGGTTGGCGTTGATCTCTTCAAGGCTGCTGGCCGGGCTGCGCTGTGCGGCCACCGGCAGCAGCGAGTCCACCGCCCCCTGGTAACTGCCGACCAGCACATTGCGGTTGATGGTGGCCAGCTCCGCGCCGGGGCGGCCGGTGGCCAGGCCCGCCGCCACCAGCAGGGCGATGCCCTGGGCGCTGGGTGTGTCATGGCTGTACAGCGACGCCTGCAGGTCGGCCCAGCCACTGAGTGCGGCAACGGCCTTGATGCGGGGGTCGCGCGCCGCCGCCAGCAGGCTGGTGCCGGCGCCATAGGAGATGCCCGAGACCCCGATCCTGGCCGGATCGGCGCGGGTGTTGTCCAGCGCCCAGTCGATCAGCGCGCTGACATCCTCGACCGTGGCGGGCCCGGCGATGTCGATGCTGCCACCCGACTCCCAGAAGCCGCGCGAGCTGTAGCTGATGACCACATAGCCGCGCTGCGCCAGCGACTGTGCCACGCCCACGTACTCCACGCTGGGCACCGCCCAGCTGCTGGGCATGACCAGCAACGGATAGCGCCCGCTGCCGGCATCCTGCGGCTCGATGACGAAGGCCCCGAGAGGCGTGCCATCCCAGCTGGGAATGGTGCGATGGGTGGTCTTGACCGTGGCGGCCCAGGCGGTGGGCGCCAGGCCGGTCAGCAGGATCAACAGCAGCAAAAGCTTGCGCATCGTCGTCTCTCCCCGTCGGTGGTGGTGCAACGGGTCGGACCGTACCAGTGCGAATGGTGGCTGGCACCTTGCGACGCAGCATGGCGCAAAGCGCAACTTGGTATGCTTCGCGGCACTGCGGTCCTCCGCAGGCTCCCATCAATGCAAGGATGCCCCCCCCGATGCGCAGGACGCTCTTCGTCGGCACGCTCTTGAGCGTGGCCAGTCTGTTCGCCCCTTCAGCCGTGGCGGCCCGGGACCCCGACGTCACGGATGACTGCAGCGAAATCGCGCAGTTGATGTCCAACGACGACTTTCCGGCACTGGACGCGATGGCCGCGCGCCTCCGCACGGGCGAGCTCAACGCCGCCGGCGAATCCCGGCTGGGCCGTTTCTATCTCTGCATGTCGCGTGCAATCGGCACGGCGCGGCAGGAGGTGGAGGCCTGGAACCGCTGGTCGGCCTGGGCGGCGCGCTGGGTTCAGCATGCGCCAAAGTCGCCGGCAGCCCACCTGATGACTGCACGGATTCCGCTCAACCTGGCCTGGAGCTACCGCGGAAATGGTTACGCCAACACCGTCAATGCCGAAGACTGGGCTCAGTTCCATGAGTACAACGCGGCTTCGCAGGCCTACCTGCAATCGCATGAGGGCGTTGCCGGCGGCGACCCGTTCTGGCACGAGATGAGCGTGCTGATCGCGCTGCGCGAGGGCGCGGATGACGAAGAACTACTGACGCTCGTCGACCGTGCAGCGAAGGCCTTCCCCGACTACGAGCCGCTGCACTTCATTGCCCTGCAGCACTTCACGCCGGCCTGGGGCGGCAGCGCACAGAAGATGGAAGCCTTCGCACGGCGCTCGATGGCCAGTATCCCGAAGAAAAAGCGGGCCATGCGCTACGCACGGCTGTACTGGTCAGCCACCGCGTATTCGGCCGATCACTTCCGCGCGGCGACACCCGATTGGCCGCTGATGCGCCAGGGGCTGGACGAAATCGCACAGCGCTACCCGACCATCGACAATCTGGAGACCATTACGCGCTACGCCTGTTGGGCGCGTGACGGCGATGCCCTGGATCGGTGGAATCGCCTGTACTTGAGCCGAAGTGGTTTCAGCGAGGCGGTCATTGCGGACTCGAGCGAGCAAAGCAGGGCCGCCTGCCTGGCGCCGGATGCTGGGCAAGAGGCTTCCTTGTAGAGCCAATCGGTGCGGAACCGGGCCGCGGAGGATGCGCGGTCCAGCATGCACTTCACACCTGCAGGGTGCTTAGCACGTACGTATGTCAGCCACGGACCGCGTGATCTGACACATCACCAGTGCTTGCACCCGGTCACAGCTTCGCGTTCTCGTCGTTGACCAAAAGACGACAGCTTGTGACGCTTGCGACACCGCGCGGCCCTCCGGGCCTCCTCATCGCGGCCTCGCTCTACTGCACTCCGCATCACCCGTATCCGCAACGCCTTCACATGACACAGGCCCGGCCTGGTCGTGGCGGGCAGCTGCGTCCTGAACTCTTTGCTGGAGAATCGCAATGCGCCTTGCAAGCTTCGTCTTTGCCTTCGTCCTCAGCGCCTTTGCCGGCGCAGCCCAGGCCCAGGTAGTCACCCTCAACAAGGGCGGCTTCGTGCTCACCTACGACTGCAGCATCCACAGTGCCACCCGCTACGAGTACACGCTCACCGCCGATACCGGTTCGGCCGCACGGCCGTCCAGCTTCTACAAGGACCCGGACCTGCCGGCCGGTTGCCTGGGCCAGACCAGCACCGCGTCCTACGCCAGCATCAAATCCGGCTATGACCGTGGCCATCTGGTCACGTCCAACCACATGGATTACAACGCGACCTACATCCGTCGCGCCAACTACATGACCAACATCGTGCCGCAGGTGTCCAGCTTCAACCAGGGCATCTGGGTGAAGGCCGAGAACGTGGCCGAGTGCTACCGCGACATCGCGCCGGTGGACGTCTACGGTGGCGTGGTCTACGGCGATGCCGCCAACGATTATTTCCTGGCCAGCCATGGCATTCCGACGCCGGAGTTCTTCTGGAAGACGATCATCACCCGCGACCCGAACACCGGAACCGCCAAGGCGATCAGCTGGATCATCCCCAACGAGGCCAACCTGGGCAGCCTGGACAACTACCTGGTGACGATTGCGGATCTGGAGGAACTGCTGGGCGCCAGCTACGTGGCGATCAACGCGCCGGCCTCGCTGAAGAACATGCTGCCGGCCACCACCTGGCCGCAGCCGGCCGGGTGTGACCTGGGCTGATCGGGGGGCAGAGGAACGTCACGATGCCTGTGCGCGCAGCCATCGTGACGCCAGCACTCTGGCCAACAGGAACTGCACTGCGGCGCCGACGGCGGTGGCAACGACAAGCCCGCGACCTGTCGTCGGCGCCCCAGCGGACAGCGCTCGCAGCAGATGAGCCATGCTGGCCAGGATGATCAGCAGCGCCGTGGCAAGCAGGATCAGCGACACCACCATCGTGCGCGCCGTCGATGCGGGTTTCGGCGACGGCGCGCCGGCCCACAGGCCGGCAAACGTGGCCAGCGCGCAGGCCACCAGCAGGATCAGGCTCGCAATCTGCAGCTGCGCGGCGCCGTCGGCAACGGGCATGATGAACTCGCCGGGCGAGAATCCCACCGGCAGCTGCGCCACCAGGATGGGGAGCAGGCAGCTGCCGGCCACCAGCGTCACCGCGCCGGCGATGCTGGCACTGATGAGGTGATGGTGCCCGCCCTCGGCAGGGATGCGCCGCTGCATCAGCAGCGCCGGCACCAAGGCCAGCAGCGTGAGGACCAGTGCATGCGCAAGCATGCCCAGACTGATGGCGGCGACGCCGTAGACGGGAAACTGCGCCTGCGCCAGTGGAATGCGTATCGCGCGATCAAGCACGATCAGCAACCCGAAAAAGGCGACCGAAGCGATCACCGGATGCCGGATCCGCAGCGCGCCGCGACGCCCGAACAGCAGCATCGACACCAGTACCGCCGCTCCGGCAGACAGACTCAGGTGGAAACCGAGCTCAGCCAGCGCGTAGCCGATTTCACCTGAGGCCTCGGGCGGGCCCAGACGGCGCCCGAATTCGACCAGGCGGAGGGCTACGGGCAGATATAGGCAAAGCACGTAAAGCTTGGCGGCCATCGCGAACTGGATGGGGTACGCACTGAAGAATGATCGCAATCGGTTCAAGGCGGATTCCCGTGCAGGCGCTGGGCGGGGTGGCCCGGCAGTCTAGCGTTCCTGTGGCCCGCGTGCCCCGCCCGACCCGCTATGGGAAAATAGCGGGCACGTCGCCCCTTTGGCGGTTCCCGGAGTAGTAGATGTCCCGTTTCCCCTTCGATGCCGTGCTGTTCGACTGCGACGGCGTACTGGTCGATTCCGAGCCGCTGGTGGCCCGTGTGCTCTCGGAAATGCTGACCGCACGCGGCTGGCCGCTGACCCCAGCGCAGGCGGGCGAGGTCTTCCTCGGCCAATCCGTGGCTCATCTGGCCGGGCTGATCGCAGAGCGCACCGGCAAGCCGTTCACCGAGCAATGGCTGGAGGAATTCCGCCAGCAGCGCAACCGTGCGCTGGAGCAGGACCTCGAGGCGATCCAGGGGGCGCCCGAGGCCGTGCGTGCGATTGCCGCGGCCACCGGCGGGCGGATTGCCTGCGCCTCCGGTGCCGACCTGTTCAAGGTGAAGCTGCAGCTGGGCAAGGTCGGCATCCTTGATGCCTTCGGTGCCCATGTGTTCAGTGGCCAGGACATGCCGAACACCAAGCCTCACCCGGATGTCTATCTGGCCGCCGCCGCAGCGCTGGGCGTGGACCCGAAGCGCTGCGCGGTGATCGAAGACACCGTGACCGGCGCCACCGCCGGCGTCGCGGCAGGTGCGACCGTGTTTGGTTTCAGCGAGGGCGGCCCGCACCACAGCACGCCGGAGGCCCTGCGCGCTGCGGGCGCGAAGGTGATCTTCCAGCGCATGGAGCAGCTGCCGGCAGTGCTGGCGGCCTACGCCGCCGACGCAGCCGCCTGAGGCGGCCTCAGCCCGCAGCGCCCAGCGCGGCGCCGCGGCGTTTCCCGGCGTAATGCAGCACGAACAGGTACAGGCCGGTGAACAGCTGCAGGAACAGTGGCGGCAGCGGCGAATAGGTGATCCACGCTGCAGGCTCGCCCTGCCCCAACCCGCGGACGACGAAGTTGGCGATCACCGCCAGGGTGAAGACGATCGAGGTCCAGCGATGTACGGGCCGCGCCCAGCCACCGCGGCTCATTGACGGTGCCTCGCTTCGGAGCGCGCTTCGATCATCTTCCAGCCATTGCCGGACGGGTCGCGGAACCCCGCATCGATGGCGCCGTAGCGTTCGACCGGCTCCTGGGTGAACTCCACGCCCTGCGCCAGCCATTGCGTGTAGCGCGCCTGGCAGTCATCCACGGCCAGCACCAGCGGCGGCATTGCGCCCTTGGCCACCAGCTGCTGCAGCGCCTGCGCGGTGGCCGCATCGTGGGTGGGCGGACCGGGCACGAACAGGCCCAGCTGGAATCCGTCCTGGCCGGGGCTGCGCACCGTCAGCCAGCGGTAGCTGCCATTGCGCACGTCGGTATGCACTTCGAAGCCGAGCGTGCCGACGTAGAACGCGAGCGCCTCATCCTGGTCGCGCACATACAGGCCGACCGTGTTCACAGTGTTTGTCATGGGACCTCCCTCAGGTGGGATCCACGTTAGCAACCGCCTCGCGGCGGCGCTTCTCCAAAACTGCGATGTTCAGGTCCGGTCGCTGCGCGGCACGTGCGTGGCATTCCGGCACGCTGGCCGGCGTCGCCTCGCCGGCGCGCTCGCGCTGGCGCACATTGCCCGGGCTGTCGCCGGTGATGTCACGAAAGATGCGCCCGAAGGTGCCCAGGCTGCTCCAGCCGGTCTGCGCGGCGATCTCGGTGACCGGCAGCTCGGTGTCACGCAGCATCGCCACGGCCCGTTCGATGCGGCGGCTGAGCAGGTAGCGGTGCGGCGGCAGGCCGAATGCCTGCTTGAACGAACGCGCGAAATGCGCAGGCGATACCGCACTGACCTCGGCCAGGCGGGCCACCGGCCAGTCCTCGTGACTGGCGTGGTCCATCCGGTCCTTGGCACGCAGCAGGCGCCGCAACAGTTCCGGGCTCTGGTTCATGGCGTCACCGCGTGTGCCAGATGATGTCGCGACGCACGCCTGGCCTGCGCGGCCTGCTCGCCCAGCCAGTCACCGAATGCGATGACCTTGGCGCTGCGGCTGCGCGCCGTCGGTGCCACGAACCAGAAACCACGCCCGTCGCTGGCCACACCGGGATGTGCCTGCACCAGGCGCCCACTGTCCAGTTCGGCCTGGAACAGGATCGGCGAGCCGATGGCGATGCCCTGCCCGGCAATGGCAGCACCGACATCCAGATGCTCCATCGCAAAGGGGGTGACGAAGCTCTCCGGGTCCGGTGGCCGAACAGCACCATGTGCGGAAAACCACAGCGCCCACCAGTCAGGCCTGCCGAGCAGTGGAACCTCCAACGCCCGCCGACCGAGCCCGTCTGCCGCCGGCAGCAGCGCTGGCGCGCACAGCGGAGTGAAAATGCTGGGGAACAGGGGCGTGGCCTGCAGCCCGGGCCACGCACCATGCCCGTTGCGGATGGCGGCATCGAAACGCCCGGCGGCCAGGTCCTGCGGCTCTGCCGACAGGTCCAGTTCCAGCACGATGCTTCGATGGCGCGCGCGGAAACTGCCCAGGCGCGGCGTCAACCAGCTGGTGCCCAGCGTCGGCAGAACGGACAGGCGCAGTCGTGCCGCATCCATGTCAGCGGCGCGCATGAAACTGGCGCGCAGCGCGTCGAAGGCCCGGGTGGCCTCCACTGCGACGCTCGCACCGGCGGCGGTCAATTCCACATGCTGGGCGTGGCGCAGGAACAGGCAGGTCCCGGTCTGGGCCTCCAGCCGGCGCACGTGGTAACTCACCGATGCCGCACTGGTATCGAGCTCCTCGGCGGCGCGGGCGAAACTGCCCAGCCGTGCCGCCGCCTCGAAGGCGCGGATGGCGACAAGCGATGGCAGCTGACGTTGGGTCACCATAAGTGTGGCTTAGCCTGAGCCCCGATTTCCGCGTGGTCAATCCCCCTCGCACGCGCAACGATGGAGGCACCTCCGGCAAGGGATCACGCACATGGATCGACGGCAGTTCCTGGCCACCCTGGCCGCCACGGCAGCGTCCACCGCCCTGCCCTCCGGGTGGGCCCTGGCCAGCCCCAGCGCAGACTGGAAATGGTTGCAGGGCAACTGGCAGGTCCGGCACCAACGCCTGAAGGAGCGCCTGGTGGGCGATACCCGCTGGGACGCCTTCACCGGCGCCAGTGCGGTCTGGCTCACCCTGGGCGGGCTCGGCACCATCGATGACAACGTCATGGCACTGCCTTCGGGCCCCTACAGGGGCCTGGGCGTGCGTGCCTTCGATCCGGTGTCTTCCACCTGGTCGATCTGGTGGATCGATGGGCGCACCCCTGCCCATATCGAAGCGCCCGTGCGCGGCGCCTTCGCAGGCGATGGCGGCAGCTTCCGTGGTCGCGATGACTTCGAGGGACGCCCCATCGAGGTCTGGTTCCGCTGGCATGACATCCACGGCGATGAGCCGTGGTGGGAGCAGGCGTTCTCCGACGATGCCGGTGCCCATTGGGAAGTGAACTGGCGCAACTGGTTCCGCCGCACTGCTGCGATCCCCACTCCGCTTCCGAAGCTGCCGGATGCACCGGGCGATTTTGATTTCCTGGTGGGCCATTGGAACGTGCGCCATCGCCGCCTGCGGGCTCGGCTGGCAGGCAGCGATGCGTGGGACGCGTTCAACGGCACCCTGCACAACTGGCCGGTACTGGGCGGATTCGGCAACGTGGGCGACAACCTGATGGACGTGCCTGGAGCACCGCTGCGCGGCATGGGCATCCGCGCCTGGAATGCGGCCGAGCGGCACTGGCTGAGCTGGTGGCTGGATGGCCGCGCGCCGACCCGGATCGGCGCGCCACTGCGTGGGGGATTCGAGGCCGGTGTCGGCCGCTTCTTCGGCGAGGACCAGCACGAGGGACGGGCGATCCAGACGCGGGTGATCTGGTCACGCATCACCCCGCGTTCGGCGCGCTGGGAACAGGCGGCCTCCGCCGATGGTGGACGCAGTTGGGAAACCAACTGGGTCAGCGACTTCGAGCGACAGGCATGAAGGCGCTTCTGGCCGTGATGCTGCTGGCATCGGCATTGCCCGTGCCCTCCCCGCCCGTGGTGCTGCGGATCATCGGCCCCGCCGAGCGGTTCGCCCCCGGCATTGCCTCCACACAGCATGACGAGATCCGGCTGACCCTGAGTCCGGACGGCAATACCGCCCTGTGGTTCAGCCGCAACCGGCCGGGGGGGGCTGGGGGCTACGACATCTGGATCTCGCACCGCGAAGGTGACCGCTGGCGGCCGGCCACGCCAGTGCCGTTCAACACGCCGGGGCGCGACTTCGATCCCGCATTTTCCGCAGATGGGCGCGTGGTGTATTTCTGCTCGGACCGCGCAGGCGGCCGGGGCGGTGACGATCTGTATCGGGTCAGCATGGGGAGCGACGGTCGATTCGGGGAGCCAGTCAATCTTGGCCCCGCAGTGAACAGCGCGGCCGATGAGTTCGCGCCGATGCTCTCGCCCGACGGTCGTACGCTGTTGTTCTCCAGCGATCGTGCGGGCGGTGCTGGCGGCCATGACCTCTACAGCGCGGCGATGATCGGCGGCGTCGCGCAGCCGGCACGGCCGCTGGCGGGAGACCTCAATACCGCAGCGAAGGAGTTCGATGCCACCTTCCTGGGCGACGGCCGAACGGTGGTATTTGCCCGCGCCCAGGACTTCGGCAGTGCACCGGTGCGCCAGTTCATTGCCTACGAACGTGGAGGCCGCTATGACGCAGGCCATGCTTTGCCATCGCCCGTGAACGCGCCCAGCGGCGACAGCTACGGCGCGATGCTGGATGGCTCGCGCCGCGACACGCTGACCTACTCGGCGCGACGCGCCGGTGGTGAGGGACTGGACCTGTACCGCGTCCGCTACCGGATGATGCCGCCCTGAAGGCAGTGGGTGTCGATTTCCCACGCGCCCGTTCGTCGAGAGGTTGAGTACCCCAGGAGAAAATGCAGATGCCTTCCCAACAGTCCCTTGCCTGCGCCTGCGGCCAGGTCCGCCTGACCACCACCGGCAGCCCCATCGCCAGCGTCGAATGCTGCTGCGACAGCTGCCGCAGGGCCGGCGCCCGGATGCAGGCGATGCCCGGCGCACCGCAGGTGCTGGGGCCTCAGGGCCAGACGCATTTCGTAATGCAGCGCAAGGATCGCGTCCGCATCGATGCCGGGCATTCCCGGCTGCACGCGTGGCGGTTGTCCAGCACGGCCGGCAGCCGCCGCGTCGTGGCGGGCTGCTGCAATACGCCGCTCTTCCTGGAGTTCAGCGGTGGCCATTGGCTGAGCCTGTATGGGCTGTTGTGGCCGGACGCGATACGCCCCGCCGTGGAGATGCGGACGATGGTCAACGATCTTCCCGACGCGTCTGTCCTTCCCGGCGATGTGCCCAACCTGAAGACCCACTCGCTGCGGTTCTATGCCCGGCTGTTGAAGGCGTGGATCTCCATGGGCTTCCGCAGCCCACGCATCGAGATCACGGGAGACAGCCATGCCTGAGCCCGAGCGGATCGAGATCGAGAGCATCACCACGCCCGGGCACATCCAGCGCGTGGATCGCGCCAAGTACATGGCCATGCGCGCGGCCCTGCTGCGTGCCTTGCCCAGGCAACCTCGCGGGATGACGGTGGCGCAGGCGAAGCAGGCGCTGTTGCCGCACCTGCCCGCATCGCTGTTTCCGCAAGGCGCCACGGCCGGTTGGTGGCTGAAAGCCGTGCAGCTGGACCTGGAGGCCAAGGGCGTGATCGAGCGTCTTCCAGGCACGCCACTGCGCCTGTTCAAGCACGTGCCGGCCGGCTGATCAGCGCTGCGCCGGCAGCTCCAGCCGATGCTTGCGGCACAGCCGATACACGGTCACCCGCGAGATCTGCATCTGCCGCGCGCACTCGGAGACGTTGTAGCCGGTCTGCCGCAGCGTCTGCAGCAGCACATCACGTTCGGCCTGGCCGCGGGCATCGTGCAGCACCGCCCCCGGCGGCGCATGCACGCGCCCTCCCAGTTCGAGGTCACGCTCGCTGATCAGCTCGCCTTCGGCCATGATCGCCGCCCGCTGCACCCGGTTCAGCAGTTCGCGCACGTTGCCGGGCCATTCGAAACGCCGCATCGCCTGCAGCGCAGCGGGTGCAAAGCCACGTGCACGCACGCTGTGGCGCAGGCGGAAGCAGCGCAGGAAATGCTCCGCCAGCAGCTGCACATCAGCGCCGCGCTCGCGCAGCGGTGGCATCAGCAGGCGCAGCACGTTGAGGCGATAGTAGAGATCGCTGCGGAACCGCACCTGCGCCACCGCGTGCTCCAGTTCCACATGGGTGGCAGCCAGTACACGCACGTCCGCCCGCAGCGGCTGGCTGCTGCCGACCCGCTCGAACGTACCTTCCTGCAGCACGCGCAACAGGCTGGTCTGCGCTTCGGCCGGCAGGTCGCCCACCTCGTCAAGGAACACGGTTCCGCCGGATGCGGCCTCGAATACGCCGATCTGGCGCTTGTCGGCACCGGTGAACGAGCCACGCTCGTGGCCGAACAGCTCCGACTGCACCAGGTTCGCAGGGATGGCACCGCAGTTGACCGCGATGAACGGCTTGCCCGCACGGCCGGACAACGCGTGCAGTGCATGTGCCGCCAACTCCTTGCCGGTGCCGGTCTCGCCGGTGACCAGCACCGGCAGATCGACCGGCGCGAACTTGTGCAGTACGGTGCGCACCGCATGCAGCGCAGGACTCTCGCCGATCAATGCGCGCGGCCCCTGCCCGCCGCACACTTCGTCGGCAGACGTATCCTCCGCGTCGAACTGCTGGCGCATCGCCGCCACCAGGTCCAGCAGGCCGAAAGGCAGCGTGAACCGCGAGATGCAACGCTGCAACAAGGGCAGCCACGCTGCAGGCGTGGGCCCTGCGCCAGGCGGCAGCACCGCCAGCCAGGTCAGATGCGCGTGCTGTTCGATCCACGGCGCCAGCAATTGCTGGGCTGGCGCATCCAGATGGCGAAGATCCAGCACGGCGAGCAGCCGGTCGCGCCCGCGCAGGCCGATGGCCATCGCCGGGTCGGGATGGATGCGACGCACGTACCAGCCTGCGGCCGCCAGCGCGCTGCGCTCGTTCGCCAGCGGCTCGCCGAACCAGAGCACGCATCGTGACGCAGAAGCCTCCGGGACCGCTGCCATGCTTCCCCCAGCATCCGGACACCGTCGGCGGACTGTCAGGCAATCACCGGCGTGCCGCCCCTCCGCCGGGACCTCTACGGCCACCGCGGCGGCCTTTGTTGCGCGGATCCTAGCGCTGCGCTAAACGGCGGCGCAATGAGCGGCGCGTCAAGAAAGCACTGGCTGAAGCGGCATCGTTACAGTCCGCGGCGGCACCTGTAACACCGGTGCGACAGTCGGCCGCCTGCCTTGCCCTGCGGCGCTTGGCGCTGCGCAATCCCAACATTTTTTCCACACGGCTGTATCAGTGCAGCAGCAACGCCCCACGCCCGCCAGTGCCCGCCCCCCTGGCGGCCAAGCCTTTCAGGGTTGGCACGGATGATGCGTGGTTCCGCCGCACCCATCACGGGAGATCGGCATGGACGGCATCACCCCCATTCGCGGCCTGCTGGCAATGCTGGCCGTGGCCCTGCTGTCGGCAGCCGCGGGCGCCCCTGCCTCCGGTGCCCGCCAGGGCGTGAAGGCACAACCGGGCGAAATCGTCCTGTTGCGGGATGTGGCCGCGCGACCGGCCTATCGCATGGCGCCCCCGGGCATGGCGCTGATCGCCGATCCGAAACCGCAGCGCGAGATTGCGTTGGCGCTCGGTGCGGGTACCCCGGCAAACGCGATGGATGAGCTGAGCGATGAGGACTATGCCGGCATGGGGGCGGGGCACACGGCTGCGACCGCGACCCCCACTGGCACCACCGTCGAACGGGTCGCCCAGCAGGCCCTGGGCGGCACGCTGGGACGCAGCAGTGACGGCATGCTCGGTAGCAGCCTCGGTGGCGCACTGGGTGGCCCACTGGGCGCGGTCGGGAACAGCACCCGCGGCATCGGCGATACCGTGCGCGGCGCGCTCGCCCAGTTCCCGTTGCAGGGCCCGGCCCCGGCAGGTGGCAAGTGAAGCGGGCACGTTGGCTGCTGCTGGTCCTGTTTGCCACGCCGTTGATGGCGCAGGCCGACGACTACAGCGGCATGCTCGCCTACCTCGACGTGGCCCGCATCGACGGTCACGCCCTGGCGGGTGCAAACGGCGCCATCGCGGTGAACCAGGCGGCCGGTGACCTCAACCTGCAGGCCAACCTGCATGGCATCGCCACCGGCGAACGCGCCGACGTGTCGATCGGCAACCGGCAACTGCGGGCCGGCAACCGCGTGCTGAGCGCACCGGCGCACGCCACCGCCGCCATCGGCGGCAACGCACTGGCAGGCGCCAGTGGCATCGCATCCATCAACCAGGCCAGCGGCATCGCCAACACGACGCTCAACGTCGTCAGCGCGACGCTGGCCAGACAGGGCATACGCGAATCCGACGATACGGCCTTGGCCGCCGAAGGTTCCGCGTTGGCAGGGGGGCGGGACGACGCCGGTCGCGGCGTCGCGACCGGCACCCGCAGCGCCGGTGTCACCAGCACCGCGCTGCGGGGATTCGACGGGGTCCTGCAACTCAATCAGATCGCGGGCAACGGCAACGACACGGCCAATGTGCTGGGCCTGGTCGTGCAGGACCGCCCGTGACAACCACCCAACCGATGCACCACCCGATGAGAGAGAGGGCACCATGAAAGCGACCGTCAAACGGACCATGCTCGCCATGGCGATTGCCACTGCCTCGACCGCCGCTGCGGCCAATGGCTGGGACAACCAGAACGCCAACGCGAACATCAACCACAACCATACCGTCAGCGAAACCCGCAACGACACCCACAACCACACCGACAACGACGTACGCATCCGCACCGTCAACGTCAATGTGCAGAAGCACAGCACCATCCAGGCCGACGAGCGCAAGGAAAAGAACAACCACGGCGTCGACGTGAACCTGGAGAAGGACCTGCGCCTCAGCACCGACGTCAATTTCTCCGGCGACCCCACCATAACCGGCGACATCGACCTCGACTCGGCGGCCATTGCGGTGATCGACAACCGCCAGTCGATCAGCAGCAACGCCACCAGCAACAGCCTGGTCACCAACAGTGCCTCCATCGGTGACAGCGTGGGTGCCGGCGCCTCCGGCAACCTCGGCTTCAACGTGGTATCGGGGGACAACAACGCCCAGGACAATGCCGCGTCATTGTCCGCTGCCGATGCGTCCTTCAGCTTCGGCATGGCCGACGCCGAGGTGTTCGTCAACCAGGCCGGCTTCGGCAACGCGACCATGAACTCCGGCGTCACCAATGCCGCAGGTCTCGGTGGCAATGCCTTCGGCGGTGCGTCAGGCAACATCGGTGTCAACATTGCTTCGGGCAACAACAACGAGCAGAAGAACGCGCTCGCGGCCTCGGTCGCAACCACGGCGGTGGCGCAGTCGAGCATCAGCTCCAACCAGGTCTCCACCGGCAACACGGTCAGCAATGCCGGCTTCGTGCAGTCCTACACCGATACCGTGCAGGTCGGCCTGCATGGCGGCGTCAGCGGCCTGACGTGGGGCTATGGCGCCGGCACCTACCGCGGCACCGGCAATGCCTACCAGATGGCCAACTATTACCTGGATACGTGGAACGGCGCACTGCCGCACCCGGGTGGCAACAGTACCGGCCACATCGACCTGGACAACGAGATCCAGAACGCCACGATGAACCCCAACCGGCCGGGGGTGGGCGGCCTGGGCTTCGATACGCGTGAAAGCGGCACCAGCCAGTTCGTCGAACTGGGCGTGGCCGATCTGTACGCCAGCCTGAGCGGCACGGTCAGCACCACGCGCTGGGTGAACGTCAACGCCACCAACACGTCGGCCTTGTCCGGCAGTGCCTTCTCCGGCGCCTCCGGCAACATCGGCGTGAACGTGGCGGCGGGTACCGGCAACCTGCAGGCCAACAGCCTGGCTCTGGCCGTAGCCCAGCCCAGCACCGGCGGTGGTGGCGGCAACGGCGAGTAAGTGCACCACCCCGGCCGTCCGCCAATGGCCGGGTTCCCGGGAGCCCCTGTTCCTCCTCCCCCTTGGGGCAGGGGCTCCCTCCTGCTGCTGGAGAACGTGATGATCGGCCACCGTCTGTCGATATGCCTGCTGGCCTGCCTGCTGCTGCTGGGCGGTGCATCGGCGCGGGCGGGCGACGTCGGCTTCGCCGCCGTGCTGCCCAATGGCGCACTGCTGCACCAGAAGGTGGAAAGCATGCAGGAACGGCGCTACCGCAACGTGGTGCGGCAGCACACCGATTACAGCTGCGGGGCGGCCGCACTGGCAACCATCCTGCGCCATGCCTATCACCTGCAGACCGACGAAGCGACCGTGATCGAAGGAATGATGGGGGTGTCCGATCCAGCGCTGGTGGCCGAGCGTGGTTTCTCGCTGCTCGACATCAAGCGCTACGTGGAATCGCTGGGCATGCGCGGGCGCGGCTATCGTATCGATGAAACACGCCTGCGCACGCTTCGCGTTCCCGGTCTTGTGCTGATGGACGTGCGCGGCTTCCGCCACTTCGTGGTGCTCAAGCAGGTGCGCGACGGTGTGGTCGAGGTGGCTGATCCCATCCTCGGCAACCGCAGCCTGGCGCTGCCTGAATTCCTCGCTGCGTGGCCATCGCGTGCCGTCTTCGTGGTGATCGGCAGCGATTTCGATCGCAACACGGTTCTGCTGCAACCCAGCGAACGGCCCAGTGCCCGCGCGCTCTACGCGCGACAGGGGCCGATCACCGATGCCGAACTGGTCGACTTCGGCTTCAGCCACGCCGACCTGTTCTGAAGGAGGTTCCGCCATGTTCCGTCACCGCCTGTTGATGGTCCTGCTGCTGGCCTGCCCCGCCCTGCCCCTGCAGGCGGCGGACGCGGCGCCCGGGCGCGGCCTGAAGGAAATCCCGGATCCCGAACTGAACCTGATGCGGGGCCGTTACACCGTGGGCGGCAATACCGTCGCCTGGTTCGGGGTGACGATGGTCTCGCAGTGGCAGGCCAGCAACGGAAGCGTGTTGCAGGGTGCGTTGACCCTGGGCATGGACTTCCGCGGCGGGGGCAGCCCGAAACTGAGCTTCCAGCCCAGCGTGCACGTCACCGCCGCAGATGCGCCGCTGCCGGACACGCAGGGTCGCCACATCGACAGCAACGGCCTGGCCAACGCCAGCGGCGTGGTGCAGAGCGTGCAGGTGGCCGGCGATGGCAACGTCGCCCGCAATGCCACCACGCTGGTGGTACGCAATGGCGCGGTGCCGGCCCTGCCGGGTGACGGTGCCCATTCGATCAGTGCACACGCCGCAGGCGTCTCGGCCTCTGCGGTGCTCGACGGCAACCAGGCACGCCTGCTGTTGCAGGTAGATGGCCAGGGCCTGGTCCAGCAATGGATACGCAACGGCAGCGTCGGCCAGGGCATCGCCCTGGCCGGTGACGGCCAGATCGCCAGCAACCAGCTGCGGCTGGAGCTGGTGCGGGATACCGCGGGCGGCAACCTGCCGTTGAGCCAGAACGTGGCCCAGGCGATTGCGATGAACCGCGGCATGGGGCCGGGCCGGTAGTACCACGGCACGGCGTTGGGGGAAGCGTTCCACAACGCAGGACACGAACATGCGCACCCTGATGAGGATCACCCCGTTGGCGCTGGCGGCGTTGGCGGGCACCGCCTTCGCCGCGCCACCCGCGGCGGATGATGGCGCCGACGTGCAGGCGCTGGCCAACCAGCTGGAGCAGCTCAAAGCCAACTACGCGCAGGAAGTGCGGCGGCTGCGCGAACTGGACATGCAGGTGCAGGCGATGCAGGCGCGCCTGAGTGGGAAGGTTGGCCCGATGGCCCCGTCTACGACTGCGCCCGTCGGGCATGGCTCGACCCTACAGACGTCGCCGGGCAGCGAAGGCTATGCCAGCAGTGCCGCCGAGGCGCAGCAGGCAAAGCAGGAATCGCGGCGCAGCGTGGATGATGTGAAACAGCAGCAGTCGGCGCTGTTCTCGCGCCGCTTCACCGTCGAGAACAGCCTCACCTACGCCCGCTACGACCGCAAGCAGCTCACCCTCAATGGCTTCCTGGCGCTGGATGCGATCTTCCTCGGCAACATCGCCATCGAGAACGTCGAGTCCGATTCGCTCACCTACAATCTGGCCGCGCGCTGGGGCGTCAGCCCGAACCTGACGCTCAACCTGGACGTGCCATACCTGGCGCGGCGCACCGTCTACCAGAAGGGCGGTGCCGGCGGTGCGGCGGCCGCGATCGCGCAGGAACAAACCAATGGCAACGGCCTGGGCGATATCGGCCTGAGTGCGAACTACCGCTTGTTCGGCGAGCGCGGCTGGCGCCCGGAAGCCGTACTCACCGCCGGAGTGACCGCACCCACCGGGCGTGCACCTTACGGCCTGGACTGGAAAGTGATCGAGCGCGATGACGATGACTACATCCGCTTCGCCGTGCCCAAGGAACAACCGACCGGCAATGGCGTGTGGCAGGCCAACGTCGGGCTGTCGATGGTCAAGACAGCCGATCCGGCGATCCTGTTCGCCAACCTCGGCTACGTGCATTCGTTCCCGCGTGGTTTCAGTGACATCGACAGCAACCCCGACACGGTCAACCCGGGTGACGTGAAGCTCGGCGGCTCGGTCTACTTCGGCGCCGGCGTGGCCTTTGGGTTCAACGAGCGCACCAGTCTCAGCCTGTCCTTCAGCGACCGCATCAGCGCCCGCGCTTCCACCCGTTTCCAGGGCGGAAAGTGGATGAAAGTGATTGGCAGCGACGCCAACGCGGCGTCACTGAATCTGGGTGTGACGTATGCGCTCAACCAGCACACCACGCTGGTGACCCTGCTGGGCATCGGGCTGACCCCGGATGCACCGGACTTCACGCTGGCGTTCAAGATCCCTTACATGCTCTGACCCGCCCGATCCGGCGACGCCGTGGCCGACAGCCCCTCGCCGCCGGATCGCGCTGCCCACGCGCAGGCCCTGTGTGTGCTCCAGGGCAACGCGCCAGCGCTGGCGACGACGGCGATGATCATCAGTTCCGCCGTATTCACGCCGCACCTTCACGGTGATCCGCCCGCATTCTCCGTCGATTCCGCCAATCCGGCGGCGGCGCCATTTCCTACTCTGGCCCCACGGTGAAGCCCAGGCCGCTGCAGGCAACGCACCGTGACACTGGATACCACGCACTTCCACCCTTTCGCAGGAGCAGGACATGGCATTTCCAACCGCGGTAAACGACCAGATCACCGATTCGGTCACCCAGGCCAACACCAAGGTGCTGGGCGACGCGCCCGCCGTGGCAGTGGGCAATCTGTACCAGGCCACCGCACAGGCGCTGGCCAACGCCGCCCACAACGCCACCAACGCGCAGCAGCAGTCCTACGTCACCGCGCAGTCGGCCACCACCATGGGCGTGGCCACCCTGTACTCGATCGATACCGCCACCACGGCGGTAGCGAGCAAGGAAATCCTCAGCACCCGCGTCCGCGGCCTGGGCTCCTGATCTGTCGTTCCATCGCTGACCCGCCAACCTCAAGGAGATCGACATGGCATTCCCGACCGCTGTAAACGACCAGATCACCGATTCGGTCACCCAGGCCAACACCAAGGTGCTGGGCGACGCGCCCGCCGTGGCCATGGGCAATCTGTACCAGGCCACTGCGCAGGCGCTGGCCAACGCCGCCCACAACGCCACCAATGCGCAGCAGCAGTCCTATGTGACGGCGCAGGCGGCCACCACCATGGGCGTGGCCACGCTGTACTCGATCGACACCGCCACCACCGGCGTGGCCACCAAGCAGATCCTCGGCGCGTGATGCGCCGGCAGGCAAGGAGCTGAGCCATGGCGTTTCCCACGGCCGTCAACGACCAGATCACCGACTCGGTCAGCCAGGCCAACCTGCAGGTGCTGGGCGTGGCGCCTGCCACGGCAATGGGCACGCTATACCAGGCCACCGCGCAGGCGCTGGCCAATGCCGCCCACAACGCGACGCTCGCCCAGCAGCAGATGTATGTCACGGCGCAGGCCGCGACCACGATGGGCGTCGCGCTGCTCTACGCCGTCGATACCGGCGCCACCGGCGCCGCCACCCGGAAGATTCTCGGCTGATTCCATTGAGTGCCGGCAATCTCCGTTCCTGTAGTGCTGTCCACCCTAGGAGCTTCCACCATGGCATTTCCCACCGCCGTCAACAGCCAGATCACCGATTCGGTCTCGCAGGTCAACACCAAGGTGCTTGGTGATGCGCCGGCCATCGCAATGGGCAACCTGTTCGTGGCCACCAGCCAGGCGCTGTCCAACGCCGCGCACAACGCCACCAACAACCAGCAGCAGTCCTACGTGACCATGCAGGCGTCGACCACCCAGGGGGTGTCCACGCTGTATGCGATCGACACCGCCTCCAACGGCGTGGCCACCCGCGAAATCCTGGGCCTGCGCTGACGTGTCGGCCCGGCGTGACGCCAACCACCGCGCCCCCGCCCAGGGCGGCGTCACGTCGGGCCCCTGATCGATGGCCGCATCGCCCGCCACCGGCTACCTGCTGGCAACCACCAGCGCCGGATCCGGTGTGGCGATCGCCCTTGCCCCCTCGTTCGCGATGTCCGCCACCTACCTGGCGATGGCCGACAGCCTCGGCCTGGCAATGCAGAACGCGGTGGCCAACCAGCAACGCGGCCAGGTGACCGCCGGCGCAAGCCTGGCCCAGGTCCTGGCCCTGATCATCCAGAAGGGAGCCGTTCCGTCATGAGCAGTGAGAACACCGTCAACAGCCAGATCGTCGACAGCGTCAGCGCCGCCTCGACGTTGCTGGTGGCCCAGGGTCCGGCGCAGTCCTTCAGCATGCTGGACATGGTGATGCTGGAGACGCTGGGCACCGCCATGCACAACGCCGTCGCGCGCCAGCAGGGTGCAGGCATGGTCAGCAACGCAGCGGTCACCGCCACCTGCGCGAAGATGATCAACGCTCCCTGGCCGGTGCCGCCACCCGCTCCGGAACCCCCTCCGCCGCCGCCACCGCAGGTCATCCCCCTGCCCGGCCCGGTGCCGGCGCCCCCTTCGCCTGCGGCGGTGATCGCCGCGGCCACCGCAGAAGGAAAGACCGCCATCAGCGTCCTGCAGGCACAGACCCACGGTGCCACTGCCGACGCTGCGGCCGCTACCAGCAGCCTGCATGCACTCCAAACGCTTGCAGGCAATGCGGCAGCGCCCGCGCCCGGTCCTGCGCCCGACCCCGCGTCCGGTCCGGATCCGGACGCAGGTCCCGCCCAGGATCCCGCGCCAGACTCCCCTTCCCCTTCCCCGGCGGACGACGCTGACGCCGGGGCCTGACAGACTGCAGGCCGCCTGCGGCCCCACCCGCCCATCAAGGAGCCCGTATGGACCCGAGCAACGTCAACGCCCAGATCATCGATGTGATCAACCAGGTGCAGACGGCCACCATGTCAGCGACCGTCGTGACGACCAGTGGTGCCGGCAAGGCCTACCAGTCGGTGGCCCAGTCTGCGGCGATCGCCGTACAGGATGCCGCCGACGCCCTGCGCAATGTCTCAACCATCGCGACCACCGCGGCCGGCGTGGCCATGGCCCAGTACCTGGCGACGGGGGACGAAAAGTACGCAAGGGTGCTCACGCAGGCGCAGAACATGATGCAGGGGGCCACCGCCGACTTCAACCGCGTCGGCAATGCCGCTGCGACCGTCCTCAAGGAATTTCCGGCCCAGTGAGGCCGCCAGGAGATCCACGCATGAGCATTTTCATTGCCGGTCGTTCCATCCCCCAGGCCAACCTGATCAGTCAATCCTGCAGGCATGTCCTTCAGTTCATCGACGGCGGCGAGCACTGGTTGAAGTGGGCCATGGAATCGCATGAGCACCGCTACGCCTTCTCCGACGAGGGCACGATGCTTGATGGGGTGCAACAGGGCCTGCACGGTTCGCGCATGACATGGTTGCCGCGCACCGGGTTGCAGATCGGCCCGGTCAAGCTGCTCAGCCTTGGTGCCAGCGACCTCGGTGCCCTGCGCAACATGGAGTTTGATGACGAGACACGCCTGTCGCACAACGAGGCACAGCGAGTGCTGGAAAAACACCGGCTGCTGACCAACGCCGAGCTCGGCGCCTCGCGCGCGTTCCTGGCTTCGATCGGCGCGGCCGACGCACCCCTGCTGCAGCAGCTGGACTTTCGCGAATCGGTGGCGCTCCACCAGCTGGCCCGTGAGGTGGACATGTCCGCCGCAGGGCGCGACGACCTGGCCGACGCTGCCGGCTTCGCGCTGCTGCACGCGCGCAGGCCCATCGAGTTTGCCGACTACTTCCGCTTCTACCAGCGGGTGAGCACAGGGGGTGGCAGCCGCGAGCATCGGCTGGCGCGTGCCACCCGTGCGTTGCAGCAGGTGCTGCCGATCCTGTTCGGCTTCCTGGACGGGCCGCAGCTGCCACAGTTGCCGTCGCCAGAGCAGGTGCGCGAGGCGATCGACGCAAGCCTGGCCGCGCACCGGCAGATCGGCTATGCCCGCATCTCGCTGGCCGCCCAGCAGATGGCGGCCTGCTTCGACGACGAACCCGAACTGCTGCAGGATGACAGCCGGTTGCGCGAGGCCGCGCGGTGGCAGCTGCGCGATGCACAGGAATTCCTCAACGAACATCCGGTTTCCCGTGGCCGGCTGGGCCAGGACGGTGCCAGCGTGCAGTTCGCGATCGATGGTTCCAGAGCGAAGGCGCTGATACAGGTGGAGGACAATGTGATCACCCTGCAGGATTACCGCCGAACCCGCCGCTACCTGGGCGATGAAGCGCGGGTGGATTATCAGAAGGATGCAGTGTGAACCCGGCTCCGGCGCCAGATGGCGATGGCGTGCAGGCAGCAACAGAGGCCTTTGCTTCGGCAGCCGGCGCGGCCGTTGCTGCCGGACGCCTGGCGGCCCGGCAACAGGCGCAGAAGATCCTGGCCGATGCCCAGGCGGCATTGCGCCACATCCTGGGGGAGCGCAGCGACGGTGTTCCCCCCTCATCCCCAGCAGGAGCACCGACGATGACCTTCCCGACCCCGCTTCCCGGCAAGCCCACTCCCGCCCATCCGGCGGGCAGAACCCCGATGGAGATCGCCCAGGAACTGGCGGACGCCGCAATGGCTGCCAGTGAAGAAGGCATCCGCGCCGCGATGAAGGTTTCGCAACGCGCGGTCGAGGCCGCCGCCGAGGCAGCGCGACGCGCGGACGAAGCGGCCGAACAGGCCGTGCAGCGCGCTGCTGAAGCCAACGCGCGCTGACGCCGCATCTGCCATCCCAACGCCCCGGGCAGGCCCGCGCCTGCACCGGGGCAATGCTCTTACTGGTACGGGCTTCGCCGGTAGCTGCGCGGGCTGACCCCTACCGCGCGCCGGAAGCTCTTTTCGAAGTGGCTCAGGTCACCGAAGCCGACCTGCAGTGCGACATCGGTAATGCGCAGACGCTGCCCATCCCGCAGCAGCTGCTTGGCGTGCTCGATGCGCAGTTGCTGCAGCAGCAGCTTGAACGTCGTGCCCAGCTCGCTGCGGAACAGGAATCCCAGGTGTGACTGGCTCACATGGGCCTGACGGGCAAGGTCGCCCAGCGTGAGCGGCTCTGCGGCATGGTCCTTCAGGTAGGCCAGGGCGCGCTTCAGGCCGTCGTGCAGGCCTTCATGCGCTGCCCGCGGCGTATCCGGCTGCGCGGGCGCAGGACCGACGGTCTGCTCAACCGCGGGCAGCCGTTGCGGGGCGCGCCCGGCATCGCTGGCAACGTGGCCTGCAGCCAGATCCGGCGCGTGGCGTGCGAGATCCTCACGACGGATGCATCGGCCACCGGTCATCACCGCCAGCCGGACCACCACCCGCTCCATTTCCAGCAGATTGCCGGGCCAGTCGTGCGCGCACAGGGCTTCCAGCACATCGTCGCCCAGCACGCGGGGATTGAATCCATGCAGCTCCAGCGAACGCGCCGCCAGCGCGCCGATGTCCTCCACCCGTTCGCGCAGCGGTGGAATATCCACGGTCAGGAATTCCAGCCCGGCCAGCAGGGCGCGCGAGAACTGCTTCTCTCTCACCCGTTGTTCCAGGTCCGCGCTGGTCGACGCGATCACCCGTATCGGGCCGGCCGCCAGCGCTTCAGCATGAGCGGCAGGCAGCCCACGCATGCGATGTGACAGCTGCCCCTGCAGCGGCACCGGCAGTTCGTCGACTTCGTGGAAGTACAGCGTCCCGCCCTGCGCGCGCGCGAACCAGTCGCTGGCTTCGCCCAGCGGGTGAACACAGTTCACTTCCACAAACGGGCCCTGCCGGGAAGGGCCGCCACTGTGCAGGGCGGCGGCCAGCTCCATCTTCTCGGTACCAAACTCGCCGCGCAGCAGGACCGGCAACGGGCTGGCCGCCGCGCGCTCCACGAATTCATCCATCTGCTTCAGCGCCTCGCCGGCGCCGACCAGCAACAGCGGCCGGCTCAATGCCTGTTCGGCCCAGGCCTTGGCTTCGTAGCGCTTGATCAGATGCGCGCAACGCTGGGCAAACTGCTCCCCCAGCGCCAGGGCACTGCCATCCAGCCGGCCCTTCTCGCCTTCCAGGTGCAGCTCACCCAGCACCTCGCCGCCATAGCGGATGGGAACCCGCTGCAAGGAAACCTCTTCCCCGGACGCAGCTGGCAACCCCGCAGCTGCCCCTGCCACCGCACCACGCAACCGCACTTGGCCACCCCGCATCACCTTGTGCTGGGACAGCTCCTTCACGAACGCGCCCAGCAGTTCGGGCAATGACGGATAGGGCCGATAAGCGCGCTGCAGCATCTCACTGACTTGCCTGTGCATCGAAACTCCCCTTTGGAATGGCGACCCGATGCATCTGCAACGGGCGATCTCGCGATGCAGGCCCTCCGGCATCATCGCGGGATGCTGCGACGTCCACGCCGCATGCCGTACCCGCTGGTCGCACCGCTGGTGCCGTGCACGCTGCCCGCTCCCGCAGTGCCGGGAACTGCCATCGCTGCTGGAGGTCGGCAAGGCGGACGTCGTCCAGGCCGGGGTCGTGCGCCACAGGGCGGCACTGCCTGTGACGCGGCGCTCCCTGTGTTCCGGCCATCGCGTCCCTGGATTATGGGAAACGAGTTTCCAGAAAATAAGCATGATAATGACGTGAATATCCGCGCCGGATATTTGTCGCCCGCGTTTCCGTGCGCGGCGCACTGCAAAGCAGGTGAAGGCAAGGCGCCGGGATTCCATCCACGCTGATGATCAACGCGTGTGAGCGAACCAGGGACGGGCACGTATTGCGCCGCCGTGACGGCTGCACCGCCTGCTCGCCCAGGCCCGCAGGCCACCGCGCCTGCCTGCCGCGGCGCCGCCCCCGATCAATGACCCATCGACCAGCAGAAGATTGCGCACCACGCACGGGTGGCATGCCTTCCGCTGCACCTGGCCTGTCGGCATACTCGCGCTCCCGACCGCAGCACGATCAAGGAGATCGACCGCATGGACCGCACCCCGCCACCCGTGCCCCCCAGGAACTACCTGATGTGGGCCATCCTGAGCATCATCGCCGGCTTCTGGCCGTTCGGCATCGTCGCCACCGTCTACGCCAACCGCAGCACGTCATTGGTCGCCAGCGGCCAGATCGGCGCGGCCACCGAGGCTTCGCGCAAGGCGCTGCGCTGGATGATCGCCTCCTTCGTCACCCTGCCACTGTGCCTGGCACTGATGATCGGCTATGCCCTGATCGCGCGCGGCATGGCCTGAAAGCCTGCCGTCGCCGTCGCGCCATGATGAATGGCAGGCGCGCGCGGCGGTGGCGGCGGCCCATCCCGCTCCTCTATAGTCAGTCCAGCTCGGCAGGCATGGTGCCTGCCCTCGAATCACAGGGAGTTGGACATGGGTCTGGTACAGGCGGTGAAGGGTGCGGTGGGTGGTGTGCTGGCCGACCAGTGGAAGGACTTCTACACCGTGCCCACGGGCCTGCCCTCGACGGCGGCCCTGTTCGCGGCGGTACCGCGCGGCACCAATGCCGGCCGCGGCTCCAATACCAGCGGCTCGTCCAACATCATCACCAACGGCTCGAAGATCATCGTGCCGGAGGGCTACGGCCTGCTGCTGTTCCAGGACGGCGCGATCACCGCGTTCGTCGCCGAACCGGGTGGCTACGAGTGGCGTTCGGATGATCTGAACTCGCAGTCGATCTTCGCCGGCGACGGCCTGGTCAGCACCTTCATCAAGCAGAGCTGGGAGCGCTTCAAGTTCGGCGGCCAGCCGGGTTCGCAGCAGGCGGCGTATTTCGTGTCGCTGAAGGAACTGCCGGACAACCGCTTCGGTACCCAGTCGGAAATCTACTGGGACGACGGCTTCCTCAACACCCAGGTGGGTGCGGTCACGCGCGGCTCCTACACGCTCAAGATCGTCGACCCGATCCTGTTCGTGAAGAACTTCGTGCCGGCCAGCTACCTGCAACCTGGCCAGGTGTTCGACTTCACCGACCTGGACAACGCCGCCGCCAGCCAACTGTTCAATGAAGTGGTCGGTTCGCTGGCCCCGGCCTTCAGCCTGTACACGAACGACCCGGGCAAGGGCAACCGCATCACCAAGCTGCAGCAGGATTCGCTGGGCTTTGCACAGAGCCTGTCTGCCGCCGTCGAGCAGGGCTACCAGTGGAAGTCCGACCGCGGTCTGGCCATCGTCAAGACCGCCATCGTCTCGATCGAGTACGACGCCAACACCCGCGAACTGCTGAAGACCGTGCAGCGCGCCGATGCCCTGTCGGGTTCGCGCGGCAATTCCAACCTGCAGGCCAGCGTCGCCCAGGGCATCCAGTCGGCCGGCGAGAACGGCGGAGCGGCTGGCCTGGTCGGTGTCGGCATGGCCTCGGGCATGTTCGGTGTCGGCGGCATGCAGCAGCCGGTCGCCCCGGCTGCCGACGACCCGGTGGCCAAGCTGAAGAAGGCCAAGGAAATGCTGGATCTGGGCCTGATCACCCAGGGCGACTATGACGCCCTGAAGGCCAAGGCACTGGGCCTGTAACAGCAGGACGCACAACGAACATGTCCGATCCCCGAAACGGCCCGCCGCCGCTGCCCGGATCCGCGCCCGCGACGCCGCCGCCCTTGCCGGCGGCGTCGTTGGATGGGCCCGGTTCGCCGCAGGACGTCCCTCCCCTGCCCGGCAGCTTCCCGCTGGACACCTCGAAACTGCCACAGGCCATCCGTGATGAAGTGGAAGCGCCCGACCCGGTGGCCATCGATACGTCGGCCAGCGAGCTGAAGGACGGCCTCAACCGCTGCCCGAAGTGCGGTGCCACCGACATCCGGCCCAAGGCCGGCACCGACATCCTGGTCTGCCTGTACTGCCGTCACGAATGGCATGGCGCACGCGTCGAGGAAGAGTTCGGCCTGGGCGAGGCCATCGACCAGCTGCGCGGTACGGTCATTGCCTCTGGCGCACGTGACATCGACGCCGACACCTCGGCACTGATGACGTTCAAATGCACCGGGTGCGGTGCTGAAGTCACGGTCAATACCGAGAGTACGATGACGGCGCGCTGCCACTGGTGCCGCCATGTGTTCGGCGTCAACGAGCAGATCGCCAACGGCGCGGTGCCCGATGCAGTGCTGCCCTTCCATATCAGGAAGGACGATGCGGTCGCGCGCATCCGCCAGTTCGTCGACAAGCGCCGCATGTTCGCGCTGAAGGCATTCAAGGACCAGTTCACCCCGGAAAACGTGGTGGGCGTGTTCCTGCCCTACATGATCGTCGACAGCAATGTCAGCGCGGCCGTGGCCGGCAAGGGTGAGATCCAGACCCGGCAGTACACCGTGGGCAGCGAGAAGAACAAGCGCACCCTGTACGACGCAGACGTCTACCAGGTCGAGCGACAGGTCGACTTCACGGTCGATGACCTGCCACTGGAATCCTCGGCCGAGCGCGGGAATCTCGATACCCGCGCCAATACGAACAACATCATCAACACCATCCTGCCGTTCGACACCAAGAACGCGGTGAAATGGAACGCCTCGTACCTGGCCGGCTTCACCTCCGAAAAGCGCAACCTGGATGTGGAAAAGCTGCGGCCGCGGCTGGAAGACCAGCTGCTGTCGATCGCCCGCGCACAGGTGGAAGGTTCGGTGAAGCGCTACAACCGTGGCGTGCGCTGGGAACAGGAGCAGCTGGAGGTGCATGGCACCCGCTGGGTGTCGATGTACCTGCCGGTGTGGTTGTACTCCTACCACCAGCCCGGCAAGAACGGCGGCATGCTGCACTACATCGCGGTGAACGGCCGTACCGGCGAAACCATGGGCAGCGTGCCCGTGCAGCAATGGAAGATGCTGCTGGCGGCACTGGCCACCGGCACCGTCATTGAAGCCCTCGCAATTGCCTTCCTGGTGGCATCGACATGAGCGACGACAGTGGCCTCTGGCTGTTGGCGGCAGGTCCGGCCGGCGCAACCGCGCTGTACTGGGCGCTGTACCGCTATTACCGCAACACCGACAAATCGCACTCCTTCGAGCACGAGACCGCCATCGAGGCCAAGCCGGTCACCGGCTCGGACCAGCAGGTAGGCCGGGTTACCGGCACCGAGGAAAAGCGTATCCGCGGTGACAATGTGTATGAGTACCGGAAACGGGTGGTGCGGGTAAAGCCCGACCCGTAGCGCCAGGCCCTGCCTGGCTGCGGGTAGTGCCGGCCGCTGGCCGGCATTCCTTCGGTTCCTGGGTGCCAAGTGGGAGCCGGCCAGCGGCCGGCACTACCCTTCGCTGGGCTGCCGCCGCGCACACCCTCACACCGTCTCCCGCCCCACCGGTTCGATACTCGCGCGGTCCACCCTTCCGAGGATGCTGCAATGGCTGCCGTGCTCGCCCGTACCTGCCTGTCCGCGTTGTGCTGCCTGGCCCTGCCCGCCCTGGCCCAGGACGCCTCGTTCGGCTTCGGCGAACAGACCACCCACACCGACCAGACCACGCAATCCAGCAGCACCCGGACCCAGAGCAGTGGCGCGGTGACCGCCCAGACCACCACCAGCGGGAGCTCGCAGTCCGGGTCACGCAGCGAAAGCAAAGAGATCGACGTGGGCTTCGGTTTGCACGACGACAACGACGACTGGGGCCACGACCGCCACCGTGGCGGCCGCGATGTGCGCGACAGCGATCTGTTCGGCAGCTGGACGCTGGGCCAGGAGAACGGCAACACCTGCTCCATCGAGCTGAAGAACATCGAGTGGTTCGGCGGCTACAGTGCCTACGTGCCCGCCGGCTGCCCGGATGGCTTCTTCTCGGCCAACCGTTGGGTACTGTCGGGCAACCAGCTGCTGCTCACCGACACCAGCAACACCGTGTTCGGGCGCTTCCGCGCGTCAGGCGGTGGGCGCTGGACGGGCTACCGTGAATCGGATGGGGCGCGTTTGTACCTCAATCCCAAGGGGCACTGATCGCGCCGTGCACGCAATGGGCACGCGCTGATCGGGAAGATCAGGCGTCCGCCCCGCCCCGCCGCCGAAATGTCCGCTCCCACCGGTTCCCGTCTGGTCATCTATGCCGCCCTCGCGGGCAACCTGGCCATTGCCATCGCAAAGTTCATCGCTGCCGGCATCTCCGGCAGCTCGGCCATGCTCAGCGAGGGCGTGCATTCGCTGGTCGACACATTGAATGAACTCCTGCTGCTGTACGGGCTGCGCCGGGCCGGCAAGGCGCCAGACCCGGTACATCCATTCGGCTATGGCCGCGAGCTGTACTTCTGGAGCTTCATCGTCGCCCTGCTGGTGTTCGCCGCTGGCGCCGGCGTCTCGGCGTACGAGGGCATCCAGCACATCCGCCGGCCGGAGCCGGCCACCAACCACGCGTTGAGCTACAGCGTGCTGGGCATTTCCATCCTGTTCGAGGGGGCCTCCTGGTGGGTGGCGCTGCGCGAGTTCCGGCGTACCAAAGGCAGACTGGGCTACTTCGAAGCCTTCCGCCGCAGCAAGGATCCGTCCACCTTCACCGTACTGCTGGAAGACAGCGCTGCGTTGCTCGGGCTGGGCTTCGCGTTGATCGGCCTGGTGGCCGCGCAGGTGCTGGATATGCCGGTGCTTGATGGCGTGGCGTCGCTGTGCATCGCCGGCGTGCTGGCCGCAACCGCCTTCCTCCTGGCCCGTGAAACCAAGGGCCTGCTGGTTGGAGAGCCTGCCCACCCTGCGGTGGCCGAGCGGATCATGGCGGTGGCCGAAACCGATCCGGACCTGCGTCGCGCGAACGGCGTGACCACCATGCAGATGGGACCGGAACAGGTCGTGGCCATGCTCAGCGCCGAGTTCGAGGACGATCGGCAGACCCCACAGATTGAAGCCTGCATCACCCGCATCGAAACGGCGGTAAAGCGCGAGTATCCGGAGCTGGTGGCACTGTTCATCAAGCCGCAGACGCCGGAGGTCTACGCCGCCCGGCGCGCCACGCTGGCGGCACCGTCCGCGCCGGAATGACGCTGCGTCTGCGCCCGTTTCACCAGTCCAATGCCACAGTGCCACCAACATCTGCCCGAGCCTGCCTCTACCGTGCCGGATTGGTTGCCCGCCTCTCTTCAGATCCTCCCGCGCAGCTTCTACCGGCGCCCGCCCGTCGAGGTTGCGCCCGAGCTGCTCAACAAACTTCTGGTCCGTGACGATGGCCGAACGGGTCGCATCGTTGAAGTCGAAGCGTACGCGGGCAGCGTCGATCCGGCGGCGCACTCCTATCGCGGGCAGACGCCGCGCACGGCCAGCATGTTCGGTGAGGCCGGCCACCTGTATGTCTACTTCACCTACGGCATGCACTGGGGCAGCAACGTGGTCTGCGGAGAGGTCGGTGAAGGCGTGGCGGTGCTGCTGCGGGCTGTCGAGCCATTGGCGGGCCTTGAGCGCATGCACGAGCTGCGCCCCGCCGCGCGCCGGGATCACGATCTGGCCAGCGGCCCCGGCAAGCTCTCGCAGGCATTCGGGCTGGACCGCAGTTTCGACGGCGCCGACCTGGTGACTGGCAGCCATGGCATCGTGATCGCAAGCGATGGGACCCCACCTCCGTCCGACCCGGTAATTGGTCCACGCATCGGCATCACCCGCGCGGTCGATTTCCCTTGGCGCTGGCACATCCGTGACAATCGTCACGTATCGATTCAGCCACGTCGTACTGCCGCCCCTGCGAGGAAACGATGATGACCCCGCTCGACAAACCACTGCGACGCGAACTGGACATCGATGGCCGGCCCCATACCCTCACCGTGGACCCTGAAGGCCTCAAGCTGGTCGAAAAGGGGCGACGCAAGGGCATCACGCTACGCTGGCAGGACCTGGTATCCGGCGATGCCGCACTGGCCACCGCCCTGCAGGCATCGCTCCAGCAATACTGAGCGGGCGCGGCACCTCACATCGGCATCACTCCGCCATGGCGATACATAACGCCGTGCGCACTAGCGTAGCGCCAGCCAGCCGCCGCAACCGCCCTCGCCACCCAGCCCTGAAAAGCGCCATGGACGAAGCCGAACGTCTGCTCGAAATCGAACGACTGCACCTGCTGGATACGCCCCCCGAGCCGGTGTTCGATGCCATCGTCGCCGCCGCCCGCGCCGCGACCGGCATGACCATGGGACTGATCACCGTGGTGGCCGAAGACCGGCAGTGGTTCAAGGCCAATATCGGGCTGGAGGGCGTCACCGAAACGGCCCGCGAGATCTCCTTCTGCACGCATGCGATCCGCCACGACGAGCTGTTCGAGATACCCGACGCGCGCCAGGACCCTCGCTTCTCGACCAATCCCCTGGTGACCGCCGGGCCGCGCATCCGGCATTACGCCGGCATCCCGCTGGGCTCGGCCCATGGTGCACGCATTGGCACGCTGTGCCTGCTCGACCCGATGCCCGGCGTGCTGTCCCCCTCCCAGCGCGAACTGATGGTGCATCTGGCGCGGGTCACCACCCAGGTGCTGGAACAGCGCAGTACCCTGATGGCGCAGGTTGGCCAGGCGAAAGCGCTGCATCGCGAGCTGAAACGCAGCGAAGACTTCCTGGAGCGGACCAACCGCGCCGCCCGGGTGGGCGGCTGGGAGATGGACCTGGTCACCAACGAAGTGCGCTGGACCCGCGAGACCAAGCAGCTGCACGGCGTGCGCAGCAACTTTGAACCGACGCTCGACACCGCGCTGTCCTTCTATCGCGAAGACAGCCGCAACATCATCCGCGCGGCAGTGCAGCGTTGCATCGACGAAGGCACGTCCTGGGAGGTGCAGCTGCCAATGACCACCGCCGACGGGCGCGCGATCTGGACCCGGGTGGTCGGCAGCCGGCAACAGGTCGACGGCCATCCGCGTCTGGTCGGGGCGATCCAGGACATCACGGACGAGCGAGCCGCGCTCGACGCGCTGGAAGCGAGCGAGACCCGCTACCGGCGACTGTTCCACTACAGCCTGGGCCTGATCTGCACCCACACGCTGGACGGGACATTGACCTCGGTGAATCCCGCGGCGGTGCAGTCGCTGGGCTTTGAGGAAAGCCAGATGGTCGGGCGCAGCCTGTGCGACCTGATGCCACCGGAAAAACGCGAGGGCTTCAAGGCCTACCTCGCTCGGATCCAGGCAAACCACACCGACGCTGGCGTGATCGAGCTGATCGCCGCCGACGGTACGCGCCACTACTGGGCGTACCACAACGTGCTCGACAGCGAGGCCAGCCCGCCCTACGTGCTGGGGCATGCACAGGACGTCACCGCGCTGAGGATGCAGGAGCAGCAGCTGCGCGAAATGTCCTTCAAGGATCCGCTCACGCAGTGCTACAACCGGCGTTACCTGCACCGGCTGGATGAACTGATTGATGAGCGCTGGGCCTGCGTGATGTTCGATCTGGACCACTTCAAGCACATCAACGACACCCAGGGCCACCGCCGCGGCGACGCCGTCCTGGTCGAGTTCGCCACCTTCCTGCGCTCGCCGCTGGGCAAGGAGGAGACGGTGGTGCGGCTGGGCGGCGACGAATTCATGGTGGTACTGGTCGCGCCCGCGGATGGCCGGTTGAGCGAACTGGAGCACTGGTACCAGGACCACGCTGCGCTGTCGCCCAGCGCTTTCTCGATGGGTGCAGCCATCAACACGGCCGGTGAGCCCGTGGCCGACACCATCCAGAAGGCGGACAGCCGCCTCTACCGGACCCGCGCGCGCGTGCGCCGCGAGCGGCGCGAAGGCCCTGCCGTGCGTTGATCACGCCGCCCGCACCGTCACCCACGTCGGCGCGTGGTCGCTGGCCTTTTCCTGCAGACGCACCCAACGGTCGACGCCAGCGTCCTTCAGTCGCTCCGCCAGTACCGGATTCAACAGCAGATGATCGATGCGCAGCCCACGGTCGCGCTCGGCATGTTGGCGGAAATAGTCCCAGAAGGTGTAGATCGTGGCGTCGCCGTGCACCTTTCGCAGCGCATCGGTCCAGCCCTGCGCGAGCAGCCGCTCGAAGGCATCGCGAACCTCGGGCTGGAACAGCGCGTCGCGGCGCCAGGCCTTGGGGTCGTAGACGTCGGCTTCGGTGGGAATCACGTTGAAATCACCCAGCAGTAGCGCCGGGTGCGGCAGTTCGACCAGGCTGCGCGCATGCCGGATCAAGCGCTCCATCCAGCGCAGCTTGTAGTCGAACCTGGGCCCGGGCTGCGGGTTTCCGTTGGGCAGGTAGAGGGCACCCACGATGACCCCGTGCACCGCCGCCTCCAGGTAGCGGCTCTGCGTGTCGCTGGGCTCGCCGGGCAATCGGCGGCGGCTCTCGACCGGCGTGGTCCCCCGGGCCAGCAACGCCACGCCGTTCCAGCGCGCCTCACCTTGCCAGAGCGCACCGTACCCAGCCTCCTCCAATGACGCGGCCGGAAACGCGGCGTCGGTCGCCTTCAGTTCCTGCAGGGCAACCACGTCGGGCGATTCCCTGTGCAGCCAGTCCAACAGCTTTGGCAGGCGCGTGCCGATGCCGTTGACGTTGAACGTGGCAATACGAAGCGTCTTGCGTCGGGCCATGCAGGAAGCCTCCTCGGTGCCGGAAATGAGCATTCACTCTGCGCGCCCGGGCATGCACGGGCCGTGGATGCCACGTCATGATGCGGTGCCATTCGTTTCACGAACCGCTGCCACGCGCGACAGCAGGCTGGTCACCCGTGAACAGTGCCGGAGAAGCCCATGGCGGTGCGTCCGCTGCGCGCCATCTACCAGATCGACCCCTACCTGTTCCGCGACAGCGACGGCCGCGGCTGGGGCACGCTGGATGGCATCACGGAAAAGCTGGACTACCTGCAGTGGCTTGGCATCAGCCATGTCTGGCTGCTGCCGTTCTACTGCAACGCCGGCCGTGATGGCGGCTACGATGTCACCGATCACTACCGCATCGATCCACGCCTGGGCGACCAGGCCGCCTTCCAGCGCCTGGTCGATGCCGCCGACGCGCGCGGCATCGGCATCATCGTCGAACTGGTGATGCAGCACACCGCCAGCGCGCACCCGTGGTTCGTCGCCGCACAGCAGGGCGACCCGGCTTGGCGCCGCTGGTACCTGTGGAGCGACCACATGCCTGACGACGGCCTGCAGCCGATGTTCCCGCCGATCGAGGCCGCTGTCTGGACATGGGATGCCACGGCCGGCGAGTTCAACCGGCACATGTTCTACCGGCACGAGCCAGACCTCGACCTGGCGCATGCGCCGGTACGCGAGGAACTGCTGCGGGTAATGACGTTCTGGCTGCAGCGCGGCGTGGCCGGCTTCCGCGTCGACGCGGTCCCGTACATGGTCGAGCGCGCCCGCCACGCGGACCCGCGCGACGACGGGCTGTGGCTGCTGGAGGCGATGCGCGCGACGGCAGACGCACAGCAGCCAGGGCTGCCGTTGATCGGCGAAGCGGATGTCCGCGCGTCCCACTACGGTGACTTCCTGTGCCACGGGCGGCGGCTTTCGCACCTGCTGGATTTCCACCTCAACAATCATTTCTTCCTGGCACTGGCACGCGGCGATGCCAGCGAAGTGGCGCGGGTCATGGCCGAGTACGGCCCGCACGCGCCGCCGGACACACGCATTGCCTGGCTGCGCAACAATGATGAACTGGACCTGGAGCAGCTGGAGCCGGATGAGCGCGAAGCGGTGATGGAACGCTTCGCTCCTGAGCGTGGCATGCGCATCTATGGCCGTGGCATCCGCCGCCGGCTGGCACCGATGCTGGACGGCGACATCGCATGGCAGGCCATGGCCTGGGCGGCGCTGCTGTCGCTGGGCCAGGTGCCGGTGATCCGCTATGGCGAAGAGATCGGCCTCGGTGATTGCCTAGAACTGCCCGAACGCAATGCCGTGCGCATGCCGATGCACTGGCATAACGGCCCAGGGGCTGGGTTCACCGACGAACCGCGGCATGCCTGGCGCGCGCCACCGTCGGACGGCCCCTACGGTTACCGCACGGTGAATGTCGAGGCGCAACGTGCGATGCCGGACTCACTGCTGCTGCGGGTGCGCGAGCTGCTGCAGCAACGCAATGCCCATCCCGTGCTGCAGCAGGGGCCACACACGCTCGACCCACCCTCACCCGCGCTGCTGATGCTCCGCTTCGGTGAGGCACCCCATCAGGCACTGGCACTGATCAACTTCGGCGACAACCCGGTTGAGGTGGACGTACCCCTGCACGGCCCGCTGCACACGCTGGTGGGCCACGGCGCCAAACTGCAGGGTCGCCGCTGCTACCTGCAGGGCCATGGCTATACGTGGCTGGCTGCCGAGGGTGCCTGAGTGCGCAGCGCAGGCAGTACGTGTTCGGCGAAGTCGTCGATGAAGCGTTCCTGCTCGCGGTTCACGTTGTGCAGGTAGATGCGATCGAACCCCAGGGACTGCAGCTCCTGCAGCCAGGCCCGATGCTGGCCCAGGTCTGCCGAGACATGCACGTGCTCGCGCACCACCTCGGCGCTGACCGATCGGGCCTGTGCTTCGAACTGTTCGGGCTGGTCCAGGCCTTCGGCCAGTTCCGGCGGCAGCACGTTGGCGCTCCACTGCTCCATCGCGCCTTCCAGCGCCGCCTGTTCGGCGCGCGCGTAGGAGAGCTTGGCCTGCAGGTACATCGGCTTGCCCCTGCCGCCGCCGTCCTCGAACGCCGCCACCACACGCCGCAACTGCGCCAATGGCTGGCTGATGGTGATCAGGCCATCGGCCCAGCCCCCCATCCAGCGTGCGGTTTCCTCGGTGACGGCCGCACCCAGCAGCGGCAGGGGAAGCGCCGCGCGACTGTAGAGCCGTGCCTGGCGCACCCGGAAGCCACCGTCGTGGTCGACCTGCTCGCCGCCCCACAGCCGCCGCATCACCTCGGCCGCATCGCGTAATGCCTTCTGCCGCTCGCGCTTGGCTGGCCACGGCTGGCCGGTGATGCGCTCGTTCAGGGCCTCGCCGGTACCCAGCGCCAGCCAGATCCGGCCCGGCGCCAACTGCTCCAGCGTCGCCGCTGCCTGTGCCACCAATGCCGGGTGCTGGCGCAGCATCGGGCAGGTCACCATGCCTAGGGTCAATGCGCTCTGCACCGCCAGCGCGCCGGCCCATACCCAGCTGTGGCCGGACTGCCCTTGCGCGGTCGTCCACGGGTGGAAATGGTCCGAGCACATCAAAGCCTCGAATCCCGCCTGTTCGGCGCGCAGCGCCAGGCCCAGCAAGGTGGCGGGCGGGAACTGCTCATGCGATGCGTGGTAGCCGATGGTCATCACGGATTCCGTGCGGGGACTGGACACGATGGCAACACCCCTCCAGCTAAAACGGCGTCATGGAAACGAACACTTCCTGCATCGGGCATCGACGCTGGGCTATCGCCGAAGGCTACATTCCAGCCTGGAGCAACGGCCCGTCGCCGGAGATGCAGAGTCACGAGACCTGCTGCGTCCTCAATGCGGGCAACGAGGACGCGCATGTCACGCTGACCCTCTACTTCGAGGACCGCGATCCTGTCGGTCCCTACCGGATCACCGTGCCAGCACGACGCACCTGCCACCTGCGCTTCAACGACCTGCAGGATCCGGCGCCGGTACCACGCGGCACCGGCTTCGCCACCCTCATCGAATCCGACCAGCCGATCATCGTGCAGCACACGCGGCTGGATTCACGGCAGCCGGCCAACAGCATCATGACCACGATCGCCCATCCGTTGTGAAGCACCGTGCGCAGTCGTCCACGCTGCCACGACACCGCGCCCTCCGGCCGTTTACCCGCTCCGAGCGAGACTGCCGCCAGGTTCCCTTTCGGAGAGTGACGATGGCCCTGCCCGACTACCCACGTCCGCCCTTCCCGGCGCAGCAGCAATCCTTCCCCGGCAAGACCGCGCAGATGCAGCCGCGGCCGGACCACGGCGAGGACAGCTACCGCGGCCATGGCCTGCTGCAGGGCAAGAAGGCACTGATCACCGGCGGTGACAGCGGCATCGGCGCAGCGGTGGCCATCGCTTTCGCGCGCGAGGGTGCCGACGTCGCCATCGCCTTTCTTGATGGCGAGCAGGACGACGCCCGCCATGTGCAGCAGCAGATCGAACAGGCCGGGCGCAAGGCCGTGCTGGTGCCCTGCGACATCAGCGACCCGGCGCAGGCGCGCTCGCTCGTCGACCGCGTGGCCAGCGAGCTGGACGGTCTCGACATCCTGGTCAACAACGCGGCCTACCAGCGCTACTACGAGCACTTCGACGACATCACCCTGGATGACTGGAAGCGGACGTTCGATACCAATGTCCATGCCGTGTTCAATCTGACGCGGTTGTGCGTGCCACACCTGCGCGGTGGCGGCGCGATCATCAACACCGCATCGGTCAATTCGAAGCGACCGACCCCGAACATCCTTCCGTACTCTGCGACCAAGGGCGCCGTCGCCAACCTGACGCTGGGGCTGGCGGGCCTGCTGGCCGAGCACCAGATACGCGTCAACGCCGTGCTGCCCGGCCCGATCTGGACACCGTTCATTCCGGCAGGCATGGCCGCCGAAGAGGTCGAGCAATTCGGCTCGCAGACGCCGTTCGGCCGACCCGGGCAGCCCGCGGAACTGGCCTCGGCCTACGTGATGCTGGCTTCGGACAGCGCCAGTTATACCTCCGGTGCCTTGCTGACCATCTCCGGCGGCGCGGCAACGCTGTGACCGCCCATGGCCGGACTGCCTGCCTGGATCGCGGATTGGCTGCTGGTGGTGGTGCCGGTGGCCGAGGTGCTGGTCATTCTCGGGGTGGCCTGGCTGATGGTGCGTGCACTGGCGTGGCTGCTCGTGCAGGCCCGGCAGCGCGGCAGGCTGGCTCCAGAGCTTCATGTAGGCCTGCGCCGCGGCGGTGCTTTGCTGCTGTATCTGGCGGCTGCGCTGCTGATACTGGAGCGACTTGGCGTTTCGCGCTCGGTGCTGTGGACCGCGCTGACCGGGTTCATGGCGGTCGGTGCGGTGGCGTTCTTCGCAGCATGGAGCGTGTTGTCCAACCTGTTCTGTTCGTTCCTGATCGTGGCTACGCGCCCGTTCCGCATCAACGACACGATCGAAGTGCTGGAAAGCGTGGACAAGCCGGGCCTGTGCGGCCAGGTGGTGGACATCAACCTGATCTACACCACGCTGAGTGACCGTGGCGAAGGCGCGCGCGGTTGCCTGCTGCGCGTGCCGAACTCGTTGTTCTTCCAGCGCATCACCCGGCACTGGGGTGACAGCGGCTATTCGCAGCTGCCGGGCAGCCTGCCGATAAAGGGCAAGGTGCGCTGAGCAGCTGTAGCGCCGAGCCCATGCTCGGCTCGCTGCGCGCAGCGCAGGGTGCGTCGCGGCCGAACGGAGCGCAGCCGAGCGTGGGCTCGGCTCAACAGGTGCCACAGCGGGCGCCCTACTCCGCCGCCAATGCCTGGATCGGGTCCAGCTGTGCGGCATTGCGGGCCGGGAAGTAGCCGAAACCCAGCCCGATTGCCGACGAACATGCCAGCGCGGCGAGCACCGGCCCTGGCGTGAACAGGAACGGCACCCCCAGCGACAGCAGGCTGGACAGCGCACCCACGGCGAAGGCCAGCAGTACGCCCAGCACCCCACCGAACAGGCAGATCAGCACGGCCTCGATCAGGAACTGGCGCAGGATGTCGCCCTGCCGGGCCCCCACTGCCAACCGCACGCCGATCTCGCGCACGCGCTCCTTCACCGACACCAGCATGATGTTCATCACGCCCACGCCGCCAACCACCAGCGCCACCGCCGCGATCGCCGAAACCAGCGCCGCCATGGTCTGGCTGGATTTCATCACCGCCTTGCGGATCTGGTCCGAGTTGTAGATGAAGAAATCGCGACGACCATGCAGGCGCTCCAGCTCGGCGCCCAGCGAGGCCTCGGCGGCATTGGTGGGTACGTTGTCGCGTACGCGCACGGTGATGCTCTCCAGGCGCTGGCTGCCCAGCAGCCGGGAGGCAGCCGACGTATAGGGAACGTAGACGGTTGGCGTGGCCCCACCGGCGAATGCATTGGCACCCACCACGCCGATCACCTCGACCGGCATGCCGCCCAGCAGCACCGTGCTGCCGATAGGGTTGCCAGCGAACAGTGCCTTCGCTGCCTTCTGGTCGACCACGCCCACTGCCCGATGCGCCTCCACCTCGGCATCGGTGAAGAACCGGCCGGCCCTCAGGCGCAGCCCGCGCACGCGCGGCAGATCGGCACCGGCGCCCAGTACCTGCGTATTGGCTCGTCGGCCGCCCTGCAGTGCTGCTACCGAACCGCTGAGGTTGGGGCTGACACTGTCCACGTAACTCAGGGCGGCCAGGTGATCGGCATCGCCTACCACCAGCGTCTCGATCTCCGCCGAGCGCGGGTCACCGAAATCGGCGCCCGGGAAGATCTCCAGCGTGCTGGCGCCCAGCTCGTTTATCTGCGCCTCGACCTGCGCCTGCGCGCCTTTGCCCAGCGCAACCACGGTCACCACCGCGGCCACGCCGATGATGATGCCGAGCATGGTCAGCAGGGTGCGCAGGCGATGGGCCAGCATCGAACGCACTGCCATGCGCGTCGCCTCGCGCACGGCATCGATGCGGGCGCGCCGCTCGGTAGCCGCCGTGGATGTGCGCGCCGGTGCGTCCGAACGCTGCCGCACCGAAGGGCCTCGCTCCTGGCGATCCGCCACCACACGCCCATCGGCGATCTCGATCACCCGTGACGCGTGGGCAGCAATCGCCGCATCATGGGTGACCAGGATCACGGTATGGCCCTGCGCATGCAGGCGCTTGAGCTCGGCCATCACCTGCCTGCCACTGGCATGATCCAGCGCGCCGGTCGGCTCATCGGCCAGCACGATCGCGCCGCCGTTCATCAGCGAGCGTGCGATGGAGACGCGCTGCTGCTGGCCGCCGGACAACTGGCTGGGCCGGTTCGCGGTCCGCTCGCCCAGGCCGAGCGTTTCCAGCAGCAGGCGGGCACGCGTGGTGCGCGCATCGGCCTCCACCCCGGCATAGACGGCGGGCAAGGCCACGTTCTCGGTGGCACTGAGGTTCTCCATCAGGTTGTAGCGCTGGAAGATGAAGCCGAAGTGCTCGCGGCGCAGGCGCGCCAGCTGGTCAGGCGACATCTGCTCGGTCGCAGCCCCCTCCACGCGGTAGCTGCCTTCGGTCGGCCGATCCAGGCAGCCCAGGATGTTCATCAGCGTGGACTTGCCCGAACCCGAGGGGCCGATGATGGCGATGAACTCGCCGGCATCGATGCGCAACGAGACCTCCTTCAGCACCACCACCTCGCCGGCGGCCGAGCGATAGGCGCGCGATACGCCCTTCAATTGCAGCAGTGCGTCGGCCATGCTCACATCCCCAGCAGGCTGGTGGGTTCGGCATCGCCACCGCTGGGCGCCTGGCCGACCACCACGTTCTCGCCCGCTTCCAGGCCAGAGAGGATCTGCACGGCGGTGGCGGTGCGCAGGCCGGTAGTCACAGCGCGCTCGTGGGCGCGGCCTTTCGCATCGACCACCCGCACGGTTGCGCCGTTGCCGTTCTTGTCGTCGGACTCGCCCAGGGCGGTCAGCGGCACCTGCAGTGCATTGGCCACGCGTGCCAGCTGGATCGTCACTTTCACCGTCATCGAAGGCTTCAGCATCAAGCCCGGATTGGCCACGTCGAACAGCCCCGCGTAGTACACCGCTTTCGGCGTCTGCGCCGATCCGCCGCTGTTGCCGCTGGACGCGTCGGCAATCGACGACGGCGCTGGCTCAAGCTGCTGCAGGTGCGATTCATAGCGGCGCCCGCTCGGTCCCAGCGTCGAGAACCACAACGGTTGGCCGGGTGCGATCAGTTCCACGTCAGCCTCGGCGATCTCGGCGCGCACCGTCATCGTGTCCATCTGTGCCAGCATCACGATGGTCGGCGTGGTCTGCATCGAGTTCAGCGTCTGCCCCGCCTTGGTGACGATGGCCACGATGTAGCCCTCGGACGGCGACACGATACGGGTGTAGCCCAGGTTGATGCGGGCGGTTTCCACCTGGGTCACCGCCTGATCGATCTGCGCCTGCAACGCAGCGGCATCCGCGCGCGCCGCATCGCGCGCCACACGTGCCGCTTCGAAGCCTTCCTGCGAGACCAGCCGCGACGCCACCAGCTGCGATTGGCGATCGTACGTGCGAAGGGCCTGGCGGTAGCGCGCCTGGCTGGCCGCATGTTGCGCACGCAGCGCGTTGGCGGCGGCTTCGGCACTGCGCAGGGCAATGCGCTGCGGTTGTGAATCCACTTCGGCAATCAGGTCGCCGGCCTGCACGTGCTGGCCCAGCACCACATGCAGGCGCGTGACCTGCCCGGAGACCTGCGCGCCCACGGCCACCAGTTCTTTCGGATTGACCCGGCCGACCGCCTGCACGGTCTTTTCCAGACCGGCGACCCTTGCCGGTGCGGTGATCAACGCGGCATCCTCGCCATCGGCAAACGCCCACCAGCAACCGCCGCCGGTAAGAACGGCCAGCGTTGCGGCAATGATCCAGGTCCTGCGGTTGTTCATCGAAACTTCCGGGGGTGCGTGCAGTCGCCCGGTGCGACCGCCAGGGCCGCAGTCTGGAAGCCCCAGGTGGATGTTTCTTGGAGCCGCTGTGGAGATTGGATGGAGACGCGACCGCCGTTCAGGGACCGCGTCGGCCGCTGAATCCATGGCGCGGCTCCACGCAATCTCGACACAATCTCGACCAAGTCTCCATCAACGGTCGCTAGCCTCGGCGGCCTCGCCGACTGCCAGCCTGCCGTGCCCCTTTCCTACCCGGACCTGCCACCCCTCGATGTGCGCCGTGCCTACTTGGCGTGGTGTGCGCCATCGCCGTGGTTGATCGCACTGGTGCTGGCATCGACCAGCACATGGATGTGGGTCGCACCGTATCCGCTACTGCCGTTGCTGGCCGGCTTCGGGGCCGCCGCCCTGCTGGGGTTCCGCAGTGACGGGCCCGGACGCACCCGCCGCTCCGGGTCGCTCGCATCGCTGGCCTTGATCGGCCTGGCGTTCTGGTCGGCAACACCTCCGGCCGCCAACGTCAACCTGCATCTGCTGCTTGCGCCCGCCACCGCCGTGGTCGCCGCCCTGCTGGCAGTGCGCCTGCGCGCCATCGTGGGCATGGCCTCGCGGCTGCAGGCCCGGGTGAACGCCACCCCCATGGCCTCGCGCTGGAACGCGCTGCCTGCCGCGGTGTCTACCCTGACGCTGCAGCAGCTGCGCGGCGCGGGTTCGGTGGACCCCAGCCTGCAGCGCTCGTTGGTGCTGGCCACGCTGGCCTGGGCGGCCAACGAAGAGGCGCAGGCCAGGGAACGCCGACGATGACCCCGTCCCTGTCCCGCCCTGCCCGCCCTTGGCCTCGAACCTGCCGCTCGCAATGAAACACCAACTCCGTAACCGACAGCCGCCCTTGGTGCTGATTGCCGAAGATGAGGGCGAGATCGCCGACATCCTCGGTGCCTACCTGGCCCGTTCGGGCCTGCGCAGCGCACGCGCCGCCGACGGTGAGGCGGCGCTTGCCAGCCACCGCCAGCTGCGCCCGGACCTGGTGCTGCTGGATGTGCAGATGCCCAAGCTGGATGGCTGGCAGGTGCTGAGCGAACTGCGGCGTCGCGGCAACACGCCGGTGATCATGCTCACCGCGCTCGACCAGGACGTGGACAAGCTGACCGGCCTGCGCGTGGGCGCTGACGACTACGTGGCCAAACCATTCAATCCCGCTGAGATCGTTGCGCGCATCCAGGCCGTGCTGCGCCGCAGTGCCCGCAGCGTGGCCGAAGAACCCACCGGGCTGATCCGCCAGGGCCCATTCGAGATCGACCTGCGCAGCCACGAAGTGACGGTCCGCAACGGCGAGCAGGTGCACGCACTGAACTTCACCCTCACCGAATTCCGGCTGTTGGTGCACATGGCGCGCGCGCCGCGCCAGGTGCATGCGCGGGTGGACCTGCTGCACGCCTGCCTGCCCGAGGGCGATGCGCAGGAGCGCACCGTCGACAGCCATGTCAGCAAGCTGCGGCGCAAGCTCGAGGATGTCGGCGTGATCGGCATTCCCGCCACCATCCGTGGCGTCGGCTACCGCTTCCTGGACTGAATGATGAACCCCAAAGGCAAGAGCATCGGCCGCCAGATCAGCCTGTCGATCACCGTGGCCTCGCTGTGTTCGACGGTGCTGTCGATCAGCGGCTTCTACCTGTTCTACTACCTGCTGGAGGTGTTCTATCCGCGCTGGTATGACGAGCCGAAGTCCATGATGCCCTCCGGGCTGGAGTGGCTGTGGATCGGCCTGACCGCCACCGTGGTGGTGGCACTGGCCACGTTGATCGCCTCGCGCCTGACCCGGCGCATCATCACCCCGCTGAACTCGGTGGCCGAAAGCCTGCGTCGCGTCGCCAGCGGTGATCTTGAGGCGCGTGCGCGCGGCGGCGACACCTCGATGACCGAGGCCGCCACACTGGTCAGCGACTTCAATTCCATGGCCGAGCGGCTCAGCCGGATGTCCGAGAACCGCGTGTTCTGGAATGCAGCGATCGCACACGAACTGCGCACGCCGATGACCATCCTGCGCGGCCGCCTGCAAGGCATCGCCGAAGGTGTATTCGAGCCGGGCCCTGAGCAGTTCAACAGCATGCTCACCCAGCTGGAGGGCCTGACCCGCATCATCGAGGACCTGCGCGTGGTCAGCCTGGCCGAGAGTGGCCACCTGGATCTGCGCATGCAACGCAGCGACGTCAGCGTGCAGGTGGCGGCGGTGGTGGAGGCGATGTCCGAGGCGCTGACCGAAAGTGGCTTCTCGGTGAGCCTGGACGCGCGGCCGTCGCTGGCGGACTGCGATCCGGCCCGCATCCGCCAGGCGGTGCTGGCATTGCTGGAGAACGCCCGTCGCCATGCCATCCCCTGCCCGCTGCGGGTGCGCGTCACCCTCGCTGAGGGGCACTGCGCGGTGGCCGTGGAAGATGGTGGCCCCGGCGTGCCGGACGACCTGCGCGACAGCATTTTCGAAGCCTTCCAGCGCACCGATGTGTCGCGCTCGCGGCAGAGTGGGGGCTCAGGTCTCGGCCTGGCGGTCGTGCGTGCGATTGCCGTGGCCCATCACGGAACGGCGCAGTGCCGAGCTACCGAGCGTGGCGGCAGTTCGTTCGAGATCCGCTGGCCGGTGCACGTGCGCCGTTGAGGCGGTAGACGCTGCCCTGGTAGCAGCCCACCTTGGTGGGCACCACGCGCGTGGCTGAACGCCGCCGATTTCTCCACGCAATCTCCATCATCCCTCCATGCCCGCTCCAAAGGGCTGCAGATACTGGGCGCTACCCGGCAGATGGCAGGCATCCGTCCCCTGCCCTGTCCCCGAACCCCCCAGGCATCCCATGCAACACCCCCACGATCCAGCGGCCGCCGCCGGCAGCATCGGCCAGCAGAATGCGGCCGCCACGCTCAAGGCCATCCTGCGCACCTACCCCTGGCAGCTCACCGGCACGTTCTCGCTGGTGGCGCTGGAGAACACCCTGCTGCTGGCCTATCCGTTGTTCGCCGGCTTCGCGGTAGACGCGATCATCAGCGGCAACATCGGCCATGCCATCTCCTATGCCGGCGTGGTACTGCTGTTCTGGCTGGTGGGCGCCGCCCGTCGGGCGGTGGATACGCGCACCTTCACCCGAATCTATGCCGATCTGGCAGTGAGCGTGGTGCAGGCGCAGCGCCGGTTGGGCCAGGCGACGTCCACTTCGGCGGCACGCGTGGTGCTGGCCCGCGAGTTCGTCGACTTTTTTGAAAAGCACGTGCCGATCATCGCCACCGCGCTGGCATCGATGTTCGGTGCAGTGGCCATGCTGCTGGCGATCGAGCCGATGGTCGGTGCCGCTGGCCTGGCCACCCTGCTCGGCGCCCTGCTGGTGCTGCCCTCGTTCGCACGCCGCAACGAGCAGTTGCACGGCCGACTGAACAACCGCCTGGAACACGAAATCCGGCTGGTCGACCGGGTCAGCCCCTGGGTGCTGCGCCGCCACTACACCACGCTGTCGCGCCTGCGCATCCTGCTGTCCGACCGCGAAGCCGGCGCCTATGTGGTGATCGGCCTGGCTGCCGCGGCATTGTTCGCGCTGACCATCGGCCGCCTTGCCACCAGTGAAGGCGTTACACCGGGCCACGTCTACGCGGTGATGACCTACCTGTGGACCTTCGTCGGCAGCCTGGACGATGCGCCGTCAATGGTGGATCAGCTTGCGCGGCTGAAGGATATCGGCCGCCGCGTCAGCCCCGGCATGGACGATGCGGACCACAAGGGCGTCGCTTGACCGGTCGCTGCTCACCTTGGTGGGCACCGACGAGAGCAGCGCCAACCAAGGTTGGCGGCTACCAGGCCTGAGCAGTGTTGCCCTGGTAGCTGCCCACCTTGGTGGGCACCGATGGAAGCCAGCGCCAACCAAGGTTGGCGGCTACCAGGCCTGAGCGGTGTTGCCCTGGTAGCTGCCCACCCTGGTGGGCACCGACGAGAGCAGCGCCAACCACGGTTGGCGGCTACCAGGCCTGAGCGGTGCTGCCCTGGTAGCTGCCCACCTTGGTGGGCACCGACGAGAGCAGCGCCAACCCAGGTTGGCGGCTACCAGGCCTGAGCGGTGTTGCCCTGGTAGCTGCCCACCTTGGTGGGCACCGACGAGAGCAGCGCCAACCAAGGTTGGCGGCTACCAGGCCTGAGCGGTGTTGCTCTGGTAGCTGCCCACCTTGGTGGGCACCGACGGAAGCCAGCGCCAACCAAGGTTGGCGGCTACCAGGCCTGAGCGGTGTTGCCCTGGTAGCTGCCCACCTTGGTGGGCACCGATGGAAGCCAGCGCCAACCCAGGTTGGCGGCTACCGGGATCGATAGATACCCATGCGCCGCTTGGCGCTACAGGAACTCCGCCATGCGCTGCAGCTCGTCGTCCAGCGCGCCACGAAATACCTTGTCGCGGGCCAGCGACTTGCCGGCATAGCCCACGCTCGACACCAACTCACCCTCGCGCACGCTCAAGTTGGCCCAGCCCACCACCTGCTCATGCCACAACACCGGCAGTGCGTAGTAGCCGTACTGGCGTTTCGGTGCAGGCGTGTAGGCCTCGAACTTGTACACCCAATCCCACAGCAGTTCGAAGCGGCGGCGGTCCCACACCACCGGGTCGAACGGCGCCAGCAGGCGCACCTGCTCATCCGGTGCATGGCGGCGCGAGCGCGGATTCTCGTCCGCCGGCCAGTACCAGGTGGTGCCTTCCAGCGTGCAGCTGGCCAGTTGTTGCTTGGCCAGCGCCAATGCCTTGCGGGTCTGCTCGGCCAGGTGCGGCGCGCCATAGCCCAGCAGGCGCACCAGATAGGTCAGGCTGGCCGAGGGCAGCGGCGCGTACTTGCGCACCACCAGGTCGATCAGGGCGGCGGCACGTTCGATCTGCACCTGTTCGCTGGAATCGGGCTCGGCATGATCGGCCACCGCGTAGATGCGCGTACCGCTGTCGCGCCGCTGCACGCGCAGCAGGCCACGGTAGTGCATGCCATCCAGCAGATGCGTACTGGCGTTGCTGGTGCCGCCCCAGTAGTTGGTCACTCGCCCATGCGCGAACGCCTGGTCGACCTCGCGCGGGTGCACGCTGCCACGCTCGCGCACAAAGGCCAGCACGTCGGCCGCACGGCGATGGGTCTCGGCATCCCACTCGCGCTTGGAAACCCGTGGGTGCATCAGCGCCAGATGCTCGCGCGGCAGGAAGCCGTAGTTCACCAGGCAATCCTCTTCCACCGGCAGACGCGTGTAGCGGCGCTCAAGATCGCCCGCGCGGTAGTCCTTCACCCGGTGGCGCAGGGTCAGGTCCTGCGCGCGAGCGGGTGCGCGGATCGGGTCGGCCTGCACGAAGCCCAACCGCCGGATCGCGGTCAGCAGCGTGGTCGGCTTGAACAAGGTGCGCGCCACCGCGTAGCGGCGAAGGTCATCGAGAGTGGGCGTGGCAGGCATGGCCGCATTGTATTCTCGACACTACGCGATCCGTCCAGTAGAGCCAGGCCACGCCTGGCTGGCGTCATGGTGAACGGCCGCGATCACCCACGCATGGCGTGCATCTACCGAAGCCGCGATACCTCCAGCGAACCGATCACCAACGCCCGCATGCCCTGCTTGAACTCGGTGATCACCTGCCCTTCTTCGTCATCCGCAAGCGCGTAGATGGTGTCGGCGCCGGCGATGCAGTAGAACGCGATCGTGGCCAGCAGCCAGCGCGCCTTGTCCACCGGCAGTCCGAACACCTCAGCCACGTGCGCCTGGTGCGAGGCGATCTTTTCCAGCATCGGCGCGGTCGCCACCGTGCGCCGCAGCAGGTAAGGCGGCAGCCCGGGATGCGCCTTCACCACTTCGCACAGCGACTCCACGAACCCCATCAGATAGGCCTCCAGCCCACCCGGTGCGTCGACCGACGCGCGCGGAATCTGCCAGCGCTGGAACACCGCCTCCGCCACCAGGCGCTTCAACGCCTGCAGGTTGGCCACGCGCTTGTACAGCGCTGCCTGGGTCACCGCCAGTTCGGCGGCCACGTTGGCCATGGTCAGGTTGGGCAGGCCCAGGCGGATGCCGATGTCGGCCAGACGCTCCGGGGTGATGGTGGGCGGGCGGCCACGGGTCGGCGCCGTTGGATCGGGGTGCGTGCTCATACGGTGCCTGCTCTTACGGTGCGCGTCCATACCCTGCTGAGGGTGCCAGCAAAAGGACCCTCTAGTCCGCTTCGACTGATTTAGTTTACTTTACTCAACTAATTCGGAATGCGTCCGCCGCGCACCCGTAACCGAGCCCATGGCTCACCTCCCGCCAGGTCCCCACCCAGCCAACAACCCTACGCTGCGCCCTTTCCCCGTGCTTGCCGTCGGCAGCGCGCCAGGCGCGCTCGCGCCTGCGATTCACAGGACTCTGGCATGACCGTTTTCAACTTCACTTCTGCACAGCATCGCGCTGCCGCCGCATCCTCCGGCCTGATGTATTCGCCGGGCATGGTCCGGCGCTACCGGGTGTCCGCCCTCGCGCTGGGGCTGCTGGCCTCGTTCGCCGCGCTGGCCGACGCCGCGCCGTCCACCCTTCCGTCGGTGCAGGTGCAGGAACAACGCCGGGTCACTGCAGACTATGCGGGCGGGCAAGTGGCTGCCGGCAGCCGCGTCGGCCTGCTCGGCGACAAGGATTTCATGGACACGCCGTTCAATACGGTCAGCTACACCGAGTCCTTCATCCGCGATCGCCAGGCCAAGGACCTGACCGACGTCATTGCCGCCACCGACCCCACGGTGTTCAGCAACGGCGTCACCGGTGCCTGGAGTGAGAACTACGCGATCCGCGGCTTTGCCTCCAACGCCAGCGACACCACCTTCAATGGCCTCAGCGGCATGGCGCCGTACTACCGCACCTCGCCGGAAATGTTCGAGCGCATCGAGGTGCTGAAGGGACCGTCTGCGCTGCTCAACGGCATGCCGCCGGGCGGCTCGGTCGGTGGCAGCGTCAACCTGGTGCCCAAGCGCGCAAGCGAGCAACCGCTGCTGCGGGTCAGTGCCAACTTCGCCTCCGATGCGCAGTTCGGCACCCACGTGGATATGGGCCGTCGCCTCGGCGCCGACAGGCAGTTCGGCATCCGCTTCAACGGTGCCTACCGTGATGGTGACGGCGCCGTCGGCAAGCAGCGCAAGAAGGTACAGCTCGGTTCGCTGGCACTGGACTGGCGCGGCGAACGTATGCGGCTGTCGGCCGATCTGTACAGCGCCGACGACCGCGTTGACGGCCCGGCGCGTGGCGTCGGCCTGGCACCGGGTGTGGCCATTCCACGCCCGCCACGCGGGGATACGCTGATCAACCCGGATTGGGCCTACGTGGACAGCCAGGACAAGGGCGCGATGGTGCGCGGCGAGCTGGATGTCAACGATAGCCTGATGGCCTACCTCGCGTACGGCACCAGCAGGACCGACTACCGCTACAACGGTTCGATCAGCGCGCAGATCCTCAATCCAGCCGGCGACTTCACCACGGTGATCGGCCAGCTCGCCTTCGACATCAGGAAGCAGTCCGCAGATGCCGGCCTGCGCGGTTCGTTCCACACCGGCAGCGTCGGCCACCAGTGGGCCGCCAACGTGACCCACTACCAGCACACCCAGAACGACTACGGTCGCCGCAGCGTGCCGGGCTGGGACTGGACCACCAACCTGTACAACCCGGTGTGGGGCCCGGCCGCGCCGTTCGTGGCACCGCACATCTCGCATACCGAGCTGACGCTGGACAGCATCGGCGTCGCCGACACCCTCGCCTTCGCCGATGACCACGTGCAGCTGACGCTGGGCGTGCGCCGCCAGCAGGTGGTCAGCGAGACCTTCAACGTGTCCACGGGTGCACGCACCTCGCGCTACGACGAGAGCGCCACCACGCCGGCAGCGGCCCTGCTGGTGAAAGCCACCGACACGATCGCCCTCTACACCAACTACATCGAAGGCCTCAGCCAGGGCGCCACCGCGCCGATGACCGCTGCCAATGCCGGCGATGTGTTCGCACCGTTCCGCACCAGGCAGAAGGAGCTGGGCCTGAAGCTGGACCTGGGCAGCTTCGCGCACACCTTCAGCATGTACGAGATCAAGCGACCGAGCAGCTATACCGACCCGGTCACGAATATCTTCTCGTTTGGCGGCGAGCAACGTAACCGCGGCGTGGAATGGGGCTTCTTCGGCGCACCGCTGGACGGCGTGCGCCTGCTCGGCGGCGTGGCCTATGTACGGCCGAAGCTGACCCGCACGGCAGGCGGCGTGAATGAGGGACGCATCGCCACCGCCGTGGCGCAGCGACAGGCCAAGCTGGGCGTGGAGTGGGATGTGCCGACCTTGCAGGGCCTGACCTTGACCGGCAATGCCACGGCGATGTCGAAGCAGTACATCAGTGCGGACAATAGCCTGTCGGTGCCGGGGCGCACGTTGTTCGATGTGGGGGCGCGTTACAGCACCACCGTGGAGGGTCGACCGCTTGCGCTGCGGGCCAGCGTGAACAACGTGACCAACAAGGCCTATTGGGGCATGCCGTTGTTGTCGAGCCTGGCACTGGGTGCGCCGAGGACGGTGTTGCTCTCTGCGACGATGGATTTCTGAAAGGCATCCACGCATCGCGCAGCTTATCTGCCATCGGATTCGTACGAATCCGATGGCGGTTGCCTTTTCACGGTCGCACCATCGTCACGAATCCACCTTTTGCGATGGCCCCATGACCGTTGGCGTACGTCCGTCAATCATCACCTGGCTGGCCAGCACGTCTCGATACGCGCTGCTGGCCGGCCTCCTGCTGGCGCCCCACTTCGCCAACGCCGCTGCGGTGTGTGTCATCCGATCGAGCCACCGCATGCTGCTGGTGCAGGACCTCGCTTCGCGCTGGCAACTTCCCGGTGGCGGCGCCGAGCCCGCTGAAACACCGCAGCAGAATGCGCTGCGGGAAACCCTGGAGGAGACCGGCATTGAAGCCACGATCTCCGGCGTGCTGGCGACCGAAGGCAGCGTACACGTCTTCGGCTGCCAGGCCCGAAGCCCGCTGCAGGCGCAGGGCCACGCCGTCAATGTACTGGGCGCGCCGCACCTTGGGCGCGAGACCATCCAGGCGCGACTGGTCACCCGCGACGAAGCACGCCAGCTGCGGACCCGTTTCCCGGACCAGCTTGAGCGCGCTTTCGAACGTTTACCCGATGTGCCCGATACCGCGCTGCAGCCCGTGGCTGGGTTTGACCCAGCAACGCCTTTCCGTGAAGCAGAGCTTCAGCGGGTCAAGCAGACGCAGCAATGGCCGCTGGGCCCCGTCGCCACGGTCGGCAACGTACTGGGCGAGTTCTGGTTCTACCTGCTGACCATGCCGGTGCTGTGGGTCGTCTTCGGCGCGCGCGTCGCGCGATTGATGCTGATGACGCTGATGCTGGTGACCGTGGTCGTGCAGGGCTTGAAAGCGTGGGTGGCAGTGCCGCGGCCTTTCAGCTTCGACCCCAGCCTGAGCCTGTCCGGCGCCGGCGGCCCGGCCATGCCCAGCGGACATACGGCCAGCGCGACGGCGTTCTTCCTGCTGATTGCATTGTGGCTGGCAGGCAGGAGCGCCGGCAAAGGCCGCTATTGGCGGCACCTGGGGCTGGGGGTGCTTGCACTGATGGCCGGGTTGCTGGCCGGGCTGTCGCGGGTCTGGCTGGGCGTCCATTACTGGTCGGACGTAGGCGTCGGGTTGTTGCTGGGCGTACTGTCCGCAGTGGCAATTCGTGAGCTTGAGCGCCGGCTGTCCTGCAGCCAGAAGCCCGGGCGCGACGAGCGCGCAGGCTGGGCGGTGTTGGCGGTCGCCAGCCTGGCGGCGGGCCTCTCTTGGTGGACCATGGCCATGCTGCTGCCGCTCAGCGTGGCCGTTGCCTGCGCATTTGCACCACGCCGGGCGCAGGAGCTGTCCTCAGCGCGCTCTGCCGCCGTGCTGCTGGCCGGCCTGTTGCTGTTGGCGGGGTTCTGCCTGCCCGCTGCGCAGCGCGCCGAACCCTTTGTGTTCGCTGCCAGCCTGCAGGCCATGGTGTTCGCCGCCATGGGCCTGTGGATCGCGTGGGGTGCCGGTGCCGTGGCGACCTGGCGCTCGAAGAACCCGTAGAGCCAGGCCATGCCTGGCTGGCGCCAGGCCGATCCGCCAAGAGCATCCACGCATGGCGTGGATCTACTGAAATTCCCGGTAGAGCCGGGCCATGCCTGGCTCGTTTCACTCAGGGTGCAGGCGATAGATGGCGTGGCTGGTCAACGCCAGTGCGGCCAGCTTCAGACCTTCCATCACGCGATCGCCCACGTACTGTTCCGGGCCACCGTTCTGCCGGGCGCGTTCGGCCGCCAGCAGGATCTCCTGCACGATACGCAGCCCGGCCAGTGCGCCATCGGCGTCGGCCAGCGCCAGGCACCGGCCCGGCAGCTGATGACGCTCTGGCCAGGGCTGGCCATCGGCGGCGGCGCCCAGCCCGATGCGATGCAGCAGGGCCGTCAGGTTGTTGGGATCGGGCGGGATGTCGTGTCCTTCATCGGCATTGGCCGGGGCGCGCTGATGGGGGAACTCCGATGCATTCATGGCGGGTCTCCGTGCAAGGCATGCGGGACCACCGCCCTTAACAATCAAGGCGGCGGACGGTACGTGGCTGGAAATCCGGTGGTCGCGTAAGCACTGACCGGCAGGTGGGTTTTCACCCACCTCCACGCACCGCCCGCCATAAAGCTCGAACGGAATGCCAGCCGACGCCGCACAAGGCGACGCCGGCTGGCGAGCGCAAACTACATGCGACCAACGGGGTTTCCAGGCCCCGGCCATCCTTTATCGATGGCAACCCATCATGTGCACAACGATGTGGCAGGCGCCAACAACCCAAGTGCAAAGACAGCAACGTTCACGCAGCCGCAGCATTGTCGCATATCGATAATCGAGCCGAAAATTCAACAACTTGCACCATGCCGATGGCAGCATGCTCCACCCGCATCGGCACCGCGCGTTCCTTGACCGCGTCCGGCTTTCAAGACAGGCGACATGCCAGTTCCGACATTACGCAAGCAGATGGGCAACCAGCGCCAGCACCGCCAGATGCCCCACGTAGTACCCGTAGAACATCCAGCGCCAACGCGGCAGTTGCCACGTCATCCGCGTCGCCAGCAGCACTATCGGAATGGCCAGCAGCGCCCAGCCGTTGTGGTTGGCCCAGCACACCGCCGCAAGCGCGAGCAGGCGCAGCAACCATGCTCGATGCCGGAACGCGATCCAGGCCAGCAGCACAGCGCCAACGCCGGCCCACTGGTAATCCACGAGCATCGGCAGCACGCCGGCAGCCAGCAACAGCAGCACAGGCCGATTGTTCGCAAGCGCATGCACGGCCACCGCCGCCAAGGTGAAGGTGAGCAGGATGTTGAGCGGCAGCCAGGAACCGAACGCGAAGGCGTGCAACGGCTGCGCGATCAGCCCCCATAGCGCGAGCCGGCGGATCGATTTGCGCAGGTCGGCGCCCGGCTGGGCCAGGTTGCAGGCCATCACCAGCGCGAACAGCGGGAAGGCGATACGCCCCAGTTCGCTGACCACCGGCACGTAGCCCCCGAACACCACCTTGGCCACGTGGTCGCCGGTCATGGCCAGCAGCGCGATCCACTTCAACAGCTCGCGCGCGCCGCTGCCGAGGCTGAGGTTGAACGTGGACGTCCCGGTCGTGGTCGCTTGCATCGCGGAAGCTTATGCGCATCGGCCAGCGCATTTCCAGCGCCGCGCAGGAGCCCGCCACTGCAAGCCGGAGATGGCGGCGCTATGCTGGCCGCCCCTGCTTGTGAGATACCTGCCATGCGCACCCTGTACCCGGCCATCGAGCCCTACCGCGAATTCACCCTGCCGGTGAGCGATCTGCACACGCTGCATATCGAAGAGTGCGGCACGCCGGAGGGCATTCCGGTGGTGTACCTGCACGGTGGCCCGGGCGCCGGTATCTCGCCGACCCATCGGCGCTTCTTCGACCCGGCGCGCTACCGCATCGTGCTGATCGACCAGCGCGGCAGCGGCCGTTCCACGCCGTTCGGCGAGCTGCGCGACAACACCACGCAGGACCTGGTGGCGGACATCGAAAAGGTGCGTGAGCACCTGGGCATCGAGCGCTGGCTGGTCTATGGCGGCTCCTGGGGCTCCACGCTGTCGCTGGCCTACGCGCAGGCGCATCCGGAACGCGCCACCGGCCTGATCGTGCGTGGCGTATTCCTCGGTCGTGAGATCGAGAACCGCTGGTTCGCCGAGGCCGATGGCGGTGCGCGCTGGATCTTCCCGGAGCGCTGGGACCGCTACGAGGCTTATATCCCGGAAGCCGAGCGTGGCGACATGATCGCGGCCTACTGGGCGCGCATGGATGGCCCGGATCAATCAACCCGCATCGAAGCCGCGCAGGCCTGGTTGGGCTGGGAAGACAATGCGGCCACCCTGCAGCACGACGTGGATACCGAATCCACCGATGATCCGCTGGATACCCTGGCGAAGGCCCGCATCGAAGCGCACTACTTCCGCAACGGCATCTTCCTGGAGCCGGACCAGCTGCTGCGCAACATCGAACGCATCCGCCACCTGCCCGGCGTGATCGTGCAGGGGCGCTACGACATCATCTGCCCGCCGCGCAGCGCGTGGGACCTGGCGAAGGCCTGGCCGGAAGCGCGCCTGGAGATGGTGACCTCCGGCCACAGCGCCAACGAGCCGGCCACGGTCGATGCGCTGGTGCGGGCGACGGATGCCTTTGCCGACCGGTTCTGAACGCCTGGGGTAGTGCCGGCCGCTGGCCGGCACCCCGCAACACACTCCCGCGTGCGACTACGGGTTGGCGTCAAACACCACGGTCATGTTGCCCTCCCAATGCGAGCCTGGCGCCTTCAGCATCTCTGTTACGGCGTCCCGTCCTGCGGTGAACCGCAAGGTCGACCGCCGCTGCATCAGATAGCCATCCGGTGTGAAGCGCGGCGCCTGTGCGTCGTCGGGCGACAGCGGTGTGTCCTGCGCCGGGCGCCCATCGCGCAGATTGCGCATGCCGGGCAGGGTGACGTCCACATCCACCGGTACAACCTCCCCAAGCGTCTGATTGCGAATGCCGCAGCGATTGCCCGCGTCGTGCTCACACCGCAGCTTCATGCTGAAGTCCATCGACGTAGTCAGGTAGAAAGGGAGCTCCTGATAGAGGCGTGCCGGGGTTAGGCCATGATCGTTCCACTGTGCCCAGCCTCCTTCCGGGGCAAGCTTGACGGTTGGACGCTCGCTTGCAAAACGCACCTTGAAGTCGTGGACCACGTCCAGCAACAGCTGCAGTGTCAGCTCCGAGTCGGAATAGTCACCCTGCCCCAGGTCGATCTGCTGCCCGTTGCCAACCGTGTACGTCACGCTGCCGCTGTACTGTCCATCCTGCGCCCGCAACGGATTAGGGGTTTCAAGGTGATAGCCAATGGAGAATCGCAGATAGTTCGCGACGGAATCGGTGGTAGCACGCGGATTGCGCGCGCAGACCGCACTGCGCTCTGGCACTTCCCAGGCGTATCGATAGAACGTCGCATTTCCAACGCCCGTTCGTCCGGCGCAACCTCCTGTAGATGATCCATATAGCCCGGGTGACGTGCCATCGTGAGCCAAACCCCACTCCATGCCGACGAGGAACAGTCGTATGCGCGCCTTCAGTTCATGGCCTGCGGCGTTGACAACCGTCACGTCGCGCCAGTTTCCATCGGCGCCGAGGTACCACTTCTCGCGCGCCTCCTCCCCCCCCCCGAACAGCCGCCGCTGGCTGACGTTCAGGCCCGTGTTGATGGTGAAGTCGCCTGGCTTGCAGTAGCCCGAGTGCTGGGCACAGTACCCTGATTGCGGTGTGGTATTGACGAAACGGTTGTGGGTGGGATCAAGCGCCGTCGGCCTGAACTCCGCGGTAATCTGCAGATCTACCGCACGCGCAGGCGGCAGCGGCAGGAACAGCAGGAGCCCAACGAGGTAGAGTGCGATGGATGATTGGAATGTTCGAGAACGAAGTACAGTGTTTGCCATGACGTAGTTTCTCCTGCGTTCGCTCACGGACCTGCCAGTGGGGCTGGACATCCGACGGTGCCCACCATCAACACATCCCCTTCCCTGGGGTAGCGCCCCTCCTCCATCGTCAGCGTGCAGCTGACCAGGTTGGGGTAACGCAACTCCACCACCGGCGCACGGGCGCTCAGTTCCAGGGTAAAGAAGCCGTCCTCCTGGCTGACGCTGCGGCCGGCGTGGTTGATCACCTGCACGCCGCGCACGCCGTTGCCGTCTGCATCCAGTACCTGGCCCATGACGGTGAAGGTGCGCAGCACGTCCAGCGTGGCATGCATCACGCCGCCCTTGTTGAGGTGATAGCTGACGACCGAGGGCTGCAGCGTTGCCGACGGCGCATGCCGGCCCTGGAAATCGAACTGCACGTGGCCTGCGCGATACGCGGCCACCGGAACGAAGTTGCGGCCCGGGCGCAGCGCAACGCCGCCACCGTGGCTGTCGTCCGCACGCAGGGCAAGATCGGGATAATCGCTGCGGACATCGACAATCAGCCCGGTATCGGCGCTTCTGCCGCGCCCCTGCCCCAGCACGGCGGCGCGCCCACCGCCAATGACCACGGTGCTGTCGAGGTTGGCGGTGCCGCTGATGCGACCCGACGCCGCGCCGCGGTAGACCTGCATGTCACCTTCCACAAACGCGCCCTGCAGCGAGGCACCCGCGCCTGCGCCCAGCCCGCCCCGTTCGGCGGTGACCGTGCCATTCACGCTCTGCAGTACCGCTCCGTCCACGCGCTGTGTGGCGGTCGCGGTCACATAGGTGTCGCGGCGTCCGGCTTCGCCGGTGCGGCTGCCCAGGCTGCCGCTGTAGCTGCGTCGATCGCTGCCCAGCGACACACTCACCGTCAGGTCGATGCCGCGTTGCCGCCGGTACCCCGTGTAGCGGGCGCCGGGGCGGTCATAGGCGGAAACGCGCCAGTTGACATCATGCTTGCCGAACACCGTCTCCCGGCGCCCGTACGAGACATCGATGCCGGTCCCGCGGGTGAAGCCCGAACTGCGGGCCACGCGCAGGCTGGCAGTGTCGCGGTGCCCGAAACGATGCGTGATCGAGATGGCCGTGGTCTCCTGCCAGCCGCCGCGGGTCTCCCAGCGTGGGGCGCTGCTCGCATCCGCCACGACGCGCTCGCGCTGTTCCACCCAACCGCGCGCATGGTTGGCCACCACCGAGCCGGCACGATAGCCGTACAGGCCCTGCAGGTCCACGCCGCGCCCGGCGTCGCTGGAGGTATAGACATTGGTGTAGGTGCTGAAGCGGTCACTGGCCTGCCAGTCCATCGACACACCCGCCGCATGCCGCGCGCCGATCCGCTGCACGGTGGCCCCGGCCACCGCACGGGAATGCAACAGGTAATTGACCACGGCACCGGCCGCGGCGCCGCCCTCGCGGGCGCTTCCGGCGCTGGCCAGCAACCCGCGCTGCTGCCCTGCGAACGCGCTGTAGCGCCACCGCCGGCTGGGATCCTGCCAGCGGCTGGGCTTGTGGATGGAGGCGCTTTCGCGGGACGCTTCGCGGCCGTCCTGGACCACCCGCAGTTCCACATCGTAGATCCCGCCGGGTAGCCGGCGCGTATCGATTTCCTGGATGCCGGGCTTGACGGCCTGCGTGGACAGCAGGTTCCCGTCGCGGTAGATCTCCACCACGCCTTCGCCGCTGGCGGTGACATAGACGGGATAGACACTGGGGCTTCGCGTATCGGCCAGCAGCACGTCCGAGGATCCGAACAGCAGGCCCAGCGCCGTATCGTTCTGCGTACCCGGCGCGCGGGGCTGGCGCACAATGCCCTCGAAGCTGGGCAGGAAGTAGCCGGCGCGAACGAAGTGATCTCCCAGTTCGCGCTGGGCATACAGGGCACTGAGGTAGTGCTCGCTGCTGCCGGGCTGGGCGTAGTATTGGTAGCTGCCAACCGTGCTCCAGTGGCCGGCACTGCCGCGCAGTTCGGCGCTGTAGCGTACGGTGGCCTGCTGTTCCTGGCCGCCGTGCACGGCAAGACTGTTGCGCACGATCAACCCCCGGCTGCCCGCGTCCGGCAAGGCGATGTGGCGCCGCTCCTTCTGCGCGCCGGCAGGCGTCAGCACGCTCAGCAGCGAGTTGGACAGACTGTAGTGCAGCGCTGCCATGCCCCGGCACTGCTGCCTGCATACGCCCAGCGCCATCGGTTCAGCGAGCTGCTCGCCCCAACGGGCACGCTCGGTCTGTGCCAGCCGGCTTTCGTGGCTGTCACCAAAGCCGATCACCTGCACCCGGTTGTCTTCGTGCAGCAGAACCTCGGCGTCACCCAGATACTGGCCGTCCAGCTCCACGCGCACGGTGAGCGGGTTGCCAAACAGGTGCTCGCGGAACTCGGCCGGCATGCGTTCGCGCTGCTGCAGCAGGCTGGGCAGCTCGCCCGGCGCGAGGCCGGCCGCATGCGCTGAGGTGGCAAGGACCACGGCACCGATCGCGGTCGCGAGCCGGGCCAGTCGGAATCGACGGTGGTTGGAGGACGAGAGCATGGGCGCTGTTCCGGCGTCCCCGCCGCATCATTGGATGCGACGGGGCGCCTGAAAGGACTCAGGGGGTGATGTCGCTTTCGAAGATCATGTGGAACTGGCCGCCGTAGCTGCCCTGCTTGTAGCCGCCCGTCGGCGCAGTCGGCGCAATGGCGAAGGCCAGCGACTTGCCCGCGGCGGCCTGGGCCGCGTTGGCAACGGTGATCTTGGCGGCGGCGGTTGCCGGAACCTCCACGTTGTCCAGCTTCACCACCAGGTCCACGACGTCTGCGGCCGACGCCATCTGTGCCGGCGACGTCAGGTAGGCGGTGATGGCAGCCGGCGACTTGATGTTGATGACGCGCCCGGTCAGTTCGCCCAGGGTTTCGCGCGCGGTGTCCCACGGCAGGTTCTGCGGCAGGCCTTCCCAGCCGTCAGGCGTGGACACCTGCAGGCCAGCGGTGTTCGGGACGTCGGCGGTCACGTTGACGGTGATCGACTTGGATTCGGTGGCTGCCAGGCTGACAGCCGGTGCGATGAGGGCTGCAGCGGCTGCAGCCAGGGCGTACTTCTTCAGGGACATGGAAATGCTCCGGGATCGGTGGATGGATACGATGGGATACGACGCCAGGACGAAGACACAGCCTCCCCGCCGGGCGCCTGGCGAACCCGGTGGGGACGTTGCAGAAAGGGGAGATGGGCGGACGATCAGCGGCGCGAGTCGATGCTGCGGCGGTCGTCGCCCTCCCTCAGGTCGTAGCGGGCGAACCGGCTGTCGTCGGCCTGCAGCGCATAGGTTCGCCCGGGCCGGACATGGACGATGATGCCGGGCGTGCAGGCATCCGGACTGCTTCGCTCGCAGTACCGCAGGTTGTCCAGCACCACCGTGGCGTTGCCACCGTTGTGCACGTGACCGTCCTGCACACGGGTGTCATAGCGCGTGTTCCGCGGTGCCACGAACAGGATGGTGCCGTAGCCGGTGAACACGCGAACTGCCGAAGTCAGCCCGGTGATCTCCTGCACCTGCGCATCACTGAGCGAAAACTCCTCGGCGCTCGGCACCACCGGAATGAAGCGCAGCCGGTAGTAGCGCTCCTCATCGCGGTCACCGCGATAGACCAGGCGCGTCGCCTGTTGGCCATTGGCGGCAATGATCAGGCGGCTGGGGCTGGCGATCACCCCGTGCGCGCCAGGTGCATTGCGTACCAGCGCCACGGTGTCCACTGGCGTTTCGACAACCTTGCCGTCTGCATCGAAGTGCATCTCGGTGACCTCAACGCGCACGTATGCGGTCACATCACCGGTATTGCGTATGCGCTTGAGCAGGTTGCTCTGCGCGGGCGCAAGATGATCGAACAGGAGACCCACGTTGATCTGTGGTGTCGTGGCATGGGCGCTGCTGACGAACAGGGCCAGCAGGATCAGAATGAGTGCGCGTTGCATGACGAACTCGCGGGGGAGAGGCGAGCGGTTAGTTTCACGGCAGATTTACAATCAGGCCATGCAACAACTTGCAAAAAGGTCAGATATTTCCGACCTTCCAAAGCGACTCCGCCTGGGTCAGCCCGGAAATCCTGTTCGCGCACTCGGCCGCGGCGCACCGGCCCGTTGCACGTTTCGCTACGGCACGCCCTGGAACAGCATCGACGGCCGGTACACGCATGGGGCGTGCGGGTGAACGGTGGCCCACCGCCATCTGGTGACCCGGTCGGTTCTTCGCAGCTCGCTTACCGATCCGGGCCGAATATCCGGCCGTGGCCATCCACAGCCATGGCCCGCGCCCCCACTTCTGGAGCCTGTCATGACCGGTATTCGCTGCGTTTCTGCTGTCCTCCTCATCACCATCGGCCTGCTGCTGGGCGCCTGTTCCAGAACCCAGGAGGCGAGCAAGGCCACCGCCGCCGAGGACGTCACCGAAGTGAAGCTGATACCGCCGTATGAGTCGCTGGACAAGGACAAGGACGGCATCGTCACGCTGGCCGAAGTGGATGCCGTGGCACCCGACTGGGCCGAGCGCCTGCATGCCTGCGATACCGACCGTGACAAGACGTTGACCCGTGGCGAGTACGACGTCTGCAAGCAGACCAGCGGCGCGCATTGACCCACCACTGAACCCTCGATCGGCACCGCATACGCCCGGCTATACCAAGGTATAGCCGGGCTAACCCACGGGCCTCTAGGCCTGCCCCATTCAGGGGCGGACAATAGCGCCACTGGCCAGGGCAACCCTGGCTGGCCCCCTCCCCTCATGGAGACGCAGATGGACCCCGACCCTGCCGGGCGCACCGCGCCCCGGATGCCCGCTTGTTGCCTGTTCCTGGCGCCTGCCCGCCGGTCCCTGCCTGCCTGAGTGACGGGGGATCGCCAGGCGCCGCCTGCCTGGAGATCACCCCCATGTCCTACAAGATCCTCTACATCACCCTGCGCCGCCTGATTGGCGAGCGCGATGTTGCCGCCCTGCGCAGCCAGTTGCTGCAGCACGGCCCGGTCATGTTCGCCCGTTCGCTGTCGCTCGGTTCGCCGCGCGTGGTGGCTGACGCGCTGTCGCTGCTGCCGATCAGCGAGCGGATCACCGTGCTGCGCCATCTGCCCTACCCACTGCGCGATGCGATGAAGCCGCTGTGCATTGGTGGCAGCCAGCGCCTGCACATGCAGCCGTGGTCGCCGGCGGTGCTGGCGATGCGCCACGCCTGAACTGTCTCACCCATTCCGTTCGTGTTCCGGCTGCGGCCGGCTCTGACATTCGAGGAGCGTCCCATGAGCCTGCTCAACGCCTGGTTCAATGCCTTCCTGCGCAGCCGTCGCGCAGGCAACCTGTTCCGCCGCCGCGCGATGCCCGAAGCCGGCTTTGGCCCGGGCAGCGCCGAGGCCGCGCCGTTCGCGCTTACCACCGGCCTGGTCACCCTTGCCCAGCAGGAGGAAGCCGAGCTGCTGGCCACGCTGGAGTCGCATGCCGATGGCCTCAGCCCGCATGAAGCCGAGGAGCGGCTGGCCACGCTCGGCCCCAACGAGGTGGATCACGAAAAGCCGCTGCCGTGGTGGCGGCACCTGTGGCAGTGCTACCGCAACCCGTTCAACCTGCTGCTGACCGTACTGGCCGCGGTGTCCTGGCTGACCGAGGACATCAAGGCCACCGTGGTGATCGGTGCGATGGTGCTGCTGTCCACGCTGATCCGCTTCGTGCAGGAAGGCCGCTCCAACCGTGCCGCCGAGCGGCTGAAGGCACTGGTCGGCAACACCGCGCGCGTGCTGCGCCGCAATCCGGGCACCGAGGCCGCCGATGTGGCCGACCAGTACTTCGGTGCGCACCTGCACAGCCGTCGCCCGGCACGCCTGCTGGACCTGCCGATCCGTGAGCTGGTGCCCGGTGACCACATCGTGCTGTCGGCCGGCGACATGATTCCGGCCGATTGCCGCGTACTGACCGCCAAGGACCTGTTCGTGGCACAGGCCGCAATGACCGGCGAATCGCTGCCGGTGGAAAAGTTCGCGCACCCCGGCGATGGCCTGGCCGGCCTGCTGGAGCAGCACAACCTGCTGTTCATGGGCACCAACGTGGTGTCAGGCACCGCCACCGCCGTGGTGCTGGCCACCGGCAACCGCACCTACTTCGGCACGCTGGCCCAGCGCAGCACCGCTACCGACCGTGCGCCCACCGCGTTCCAGGCCGGCGTCAACAGTGTCAGCTGGCTGCTGATCCGCTTCGCGCTGGTGATGGTGCCGTTCGTGCTGCTGATCAACGGCTGGACCAAGGGTGACTGGACCGAGGCGTTCCTGTTCGCGCTGTCGGTAGCGGTGGGCTTGACGCCGGAAATGCTGCCGATGATCGTCACCTCCACCCTGGCCAAGGGTGCGGTGCTGCTGTCGCGGCGCAAGGTGATCGTCAAGCGCCTGGATGCGATCCAGAACTTCGGCGCGATGGAAGTGCTGTGCACCGACAAGACCGGCACGCTCACCCAGGACAGGATCGCGCTGGAGCGCCACACCGATGTGTTCGGTCACGATTCGGAAGACGTGCTGAAGTTCGCTTACCTCAACAGCCACTTCCAGACCGGGCTGATCAACCTGCTGGACCGCGCGGTGCTGGAGCACGTGGAGCTGCAGAGTTCGCTGCGGCTGTCGCAGGACTACCACAAGGTGGATGAGATCCCGTTCGACTTCGAGCGCCGCCGCATGTCGGTGGTAGTGTCCGAGCGCGAGGACCATCATGAGCTGATCTGCAAGGGCGCGGTGGAAGAAATGCTGGCGGTGTGCAGTACCGTTCGCGAGAACGGCCGGGACATGCCACTGGACGAGCACCGCCTGGCCCGCGTGCGGCAGACCACCGAGGAACTGAACGAGCAGGGTCTGCGCGTCGTGGCGGTGGCGATGAAGGAGACCGCTGCCAGCCAGACCACCTATTCTCAGGCCGACGAGTGCGACCTGACCCTGGTCGGCTACGTGGCCTTCCTGGACCCGCCGAAGGAATCGGCAGCGCAGGCGCTGCAGGCGCTGGCCGCGCATGGCGTGGAGGTCAAGGTCTTCACCGGTGACAACGAACTGGTGACCGCCCGCGTCTGCGCACAGGTGGGGCTGGACGCGGACACCATCCTGACCGGCCCGCAGATCGAGCGCATGGACGACGGCGCGCTGTCGCGGGCGCTGCACCACCATCGCGTGTTTGCCCGGCTGACGCCGCTGCACAAGGAGCGGCTGGTACGCGAGCTGCGGGCGCAGGGCAAGGTGGTCGGCTTCCTCGGTGACGGCATCAACGATGCGCCGGCGCTGCGCGCAGCCGATATCGGCATCAGCGTGGACAGCGCGGTGGACATTGCCAAGGAGGCGGCCGACATCATCCTGCTGGAAAAGAACCTGATGGTGCTGGAGGAAGGCGTCATCCAGGGCCGGCGCACGTTCAACAACATGCTGAAGTACATCCGCATGACCGCCAGCTCCAACTTCGGCAATGTGTTCTCGGTGCTGGTGGCCTCGGCCTTCCTGCCGTTCCTGCCGATGCTGCCGCTGCAGCTGCTGGTGCAGAACCTGCTGTATGACATCTCGCAGATCGCCATTCCGTTCGACAATGTGGATGAGGAACTGGTACGCAAGCCGCTGAAGTGGAACCCGGCGGACATCGGCCGCTTCATGGTGTTCTTCGGGCCGATCAGCTCGCTCTTCGACCTGAGCTGTTTCGCGCTGATGTGGTACGTGTTCGATGCACGCACGCCGGCCGACCAGGGCCTGTTCCAGTCCGGCTGGTTCGTGGTCGGCCTGCTGACCCAGACCCTGATCGTGCACATGATCCGCACGCCGAAGGTGCCGTTCCTGCAGAGCATCGCCGCGCCGCCACTGCTGCTGATGACCGGCCTGATCATGGCCATCGGCGTGGCCCTGCCGATGAGCCCGCTGGCCGGCTACTTCAAGCTGCAGGCGCTGCCGGTTGGCTATTGGCCGTTCCTGGTGGCGATCCTGTTCGGCTATGCGGTGCTGACCACCGCGCTGAAGAAGTTCTACACCCGTCGTTACGGCTGGCAGTAAGCGCCCGCCGCTTTGTCTAGGGAGAAACACAATGGACATCAATCCGAACCTGCCGGCGTTCAACGCCGGCGCAACCCTGAGTTCGCTGATCAGCCTGTCGGTGGCGTTCGTGCTGGGCACGGTCATCGGCCTGGAGCGGCAGCTGCGGCAACGCACCGCCGGCCTGCGTACCAATACGCTGGTGGCGGTGGGTGCGGCAGTGTTCGTCGATCTGGCGGTGCGCTTCCATGACCTGTACGGCGGACCACCCTCGCCGCTGCATGTGGTGGCCTATGTGATCTCCGGCGTCGGCTTCCTCGGCGCCGGCGCGATCATGAAGGACGGCGCGCAGGTGTCCGGCCTGAACACCGCCGCCACCCTGTGGGGGTCGGCGGCGGTGGGAGCATGTGCAGGTATCAAGCTGCTGCCGGAAGCGGTGCTGGCCGCCGTCTTCGTGCTGGCCGCCAATACCCTGCTGCGGCCGGTGGTGAACCGCATCCAGCGGCAACCGCTGCCGGAAGCGTTCAGCGAGGCGACCTATGCGATCAACGTGGTCTGCCAGCGCGAGCAGCAGGCCGAGGTGCTGGACCAGCTGTTGCTGCTGCTTGAGCAGGCGCAGTACCCGGTGCGCGCGGTGGACCAGCGCCCGTTCGGCGAGCGCGATGTGGAGATCGAAGCGGTGTTGTATGCCACCACCGTGGATGCCGGCGAACTGGACGCCGTACTTGCGACGCTGGCGACCACGCCCGGTGTGCTGCAGGGATTCTGGAACGCCAGCCTGGAGGAGTAGTGCCGGCCGCTGGCCGGCAACACCGTGCACCGCTTTGGTAGGTGCCGACCTTGGTCGGCAGAGAACCCTCAGAGACCGTGTCCATCCCTGCGGTAGTGCCGGCCGCTGGCCGGCAACCTCATGCGCTCCGGCAACACCGTGCAGTTGCCGGCCAGCGGCCGGCACTACCAGGCATCGTTCTGGCTTGTGCCGACCAACGGTCGGCACCCACAGCAAAAGAGCCTGCCGACCAAGATCGGCATCTGCCGATGGCGGCTTTGCTATCCTTTCACCCCACGCCAGGGAGCCGTCCCGATGCCATCGCTGTCGCCCCGTCGCCCGCTGGTGCTGCTGGCCCTGATCGTCGTGATGGCCGCGATCTTCCTGATCGACACCGTCACCGATTACGCGGTTGCTGCTGCCTGCTTCTACGCAGCGGTCATCCTCGCGGCATCGCGCGTGCTGGCCGCCCGCGGCCTGATCACGCTGGCCATCGCCTGCATCGCGCTGACCGGGCTGAGCTTCTTCCTGACCCGCTTCGGCACCTACCGCATCGGCCTGGTCAATTCGGTGATCGGCATGCTGGTGATCGGCATCACCACCTACCTCGCCCTGAACATGGAAGCGGCCAAGGCCGCCGTGCAGGAAGCGCAGGGTCGCCTGCTGCGGGTCGCCCGCGCCTCCACCGTGGGCGAACTCACCACCTCCATCGCCCATGAAGTGAACCAGCCGCTGGCGGCCATCGCCAGCAGCGCCGAAGCCTGCCAACGCTGGCTGGCCCAGGACCCGCCCAACGTGGACAAGGCCCGGCAGACCGTAGCCCGCATCCTGGCGGACGCGCACCGCGCAGGCGATGTGATCGCCCGCATCCGCGGCCTGACCCAGGGCGCGGCACCGGAACGACTTGCCTTCGACCTGAACCAGGCGGTGGAGGAAATGCTGGCGTTGTCGCGCAGCGAACTGGACCGGCATGGCGTGGCCGTGGCCCTGCTGCTGGACGCCGACCTGCCGCCGGTGCAGGCCGACCGCGTACAGGTGCAGCAGGTGATCGGCAACCTCATCCTCAATGCGGTGGATGCAATGGAAGCCGTACCCGCAGGCGACCGGCGTCTGTCGCTGCTGACCCGGCGTGAGGGCCAACGGGTCAGCCTCAGCGTACGCGATCGTGGCGTCGGCCTGCCCGCCGAGCATCCCGAGCGCGTGTTCGACGCGTTCTGGACCACCAAGTCGCACGGGTTGGGGCTGGGCCTCAGCCTGAGCCGCTCGATGATCGAGGCCAACGACGGCCAGGTCCGCGCCGAACGACCGGCAGGCGGCGGTGCCTGCTTCGTCTTCGACCTGCCCGTCGCCACGGATGTCCACCATGCGTAAGCCCACTGCACCCCTCGCCGATCCGGCGCCCATTGTCTATGTGGTCGACGACGATCCGTCGGTGCGCGCGGCGCTGGAAGACCTGCTGGCCTCGATGGGCCTGCAGGTGCGGGCCTTCGCCTCCACCCAGGCGTTCCTCGAACACGACCTGGAAGACGCGCCGGCCTGCCTGGTGCTGGACGTGCGCATGCCCGGCCAGAGCGGTCTTGAATTCCATGGCACGATGGGCAGCCATGGCCTGCAGCTCCCCGTGGTGTTCATCACCGGCCACGGCGACATCGCGATGGGTGTCAACGCGATCAAGGACGGTGCCATCGAATTCCTGACCAAGCCCTTTCGCGACCAGGAACTGCTGGATGCGATCCACAAGGGCATCGAGATCGACCGCCAGCGCCGCCGCGAGGGCGAGGCGCTCGATGCCCTCCAGCAGCGCTGGAACACGCTCAACACGGGTGAGCGCGAGGTGGTCGATGGCGTGGTGCGTGGCCGCCTCAACAAGCAGATTGCCGGCGACCTCGGCGTCAGCGAGATCACGGTGAAGGTGCGCCGCGCGCAGGTGATGCGCAAGATGGGCGCGCGCACCCTGGTCGACCTGGTGCGCATGTACGACCGCCTGCAGGCGGGGACGCCATGAACGTCCACGTCGCCTTGCTGCGCGCGGTCAACGTCGGCGGTACCGGCAGGCTGCCGATGCGCGAACTGGCGGCGATGTGCAAGGACGCAGGCTTCGCCGATGTCCGCACGTACATCGCCAGCGGCAACGTGGTGTTGCGCAGCTCGCTCGACGAGGCGGGCGTGCGCCAGGCCCTCGGCCAGCAGCTCCAGGAATATGCCGGCAAGCCGGTAGGCGTACTGGTGCGATCGGCCAGCGAGATCGCAGGTGTGGTGGCACGCAATCCGTTTCAGCAGGCCGCCGGCAACCGTGTGGTCGCCCTGTTCCTGGACGGCAGCCTGCCTGCGGACCCGCTTGATGGCGTGACCGGCCGGCGCGACGAACAGCTTGCACTCGGCACGCGCGAGATCTTCATCCACTACGGCGCCGGCATGGCCGACTCGCGCCTACGCATTCCCGGCACGGCACAGGGCACGGCGCGCAATCTCAACACCGTCGCTAGGCTAGCGGCGATGGCAGCGGAACTCCGCTAGGGTTCTTCCGGCAGGCTGTAGACCAGCCGGTAGTCATGGCGGCCCTCGCTGATGGTGATCTCCAGCGTGCCGCTCAGGCCGAGCAGTCCTTCACTGCCCGAGTCGGGCACCACCACCACGCTCAGCTGCGGCGTGCCACGGGTCATCAACCCGTTGTGCTGCAGGGTGAACCCACCCTGGCGCCCGGCCAGCGTGGCCGTTACCCGTTCCATCGCCACGTAGCCGGCCGAGCCCTGCACCGGCGTGCGGAAGGCCAGCATCTGGCCGACGCTGCTGCCGTGCAGGTCGCCGGCGAAGGTCTTGTTGATCGACATCACCGCAATCGGGCCGTCATTGCCACCGATCGGCCGCAGATCCACTTCAAACGTACCGTGTGCTTCGCCCTGCATCCTGCTCTCCCCTCTGGTCGGTTGAACGCTGCTACTTCTTCGTGGCCAGCACGATCACCCCGGCCAGCACCAGGCCGATGCCGCTCCACTCCCGCAGGCTGGGCCGCTCGCCCAGCAGAAGATAGGCCAGCACGATCACCAGCACCACGCTGAACTTGTCCACCACGGCCACCTTGGCCAGCTCACCGCTCTGTAGTGCGCGGAAGTAGAACAGCCACGACGCACCGGTGGCCAGCGCCGACAGCACCAGGAACAGCTGGGTGCGCCCCGGCAGCAGCAACGGGTTGGACCATTTGCCGGTGGCCACCACCAGCGGCAGGATCACCGCCGCCACCACCAGGGTACGGATGGCCATGGCCAGGTCCGGATCGACACCCTTGACGCCGACCTTGGCGAACAGCGCGGTCAGCGCTGCGAACACGGCGGACAGTCCCGCCCAGAGCAACCATTGCGGTACGTTCTGCACGAAGCCCTCGCTTGCCGCAACCGATGAGCGTGCGCCAACGCTACTCCACCCTGCCATCGGTGGGGCTTCACCTGCCCATCACCGCCGCTACAATGGGACGGAATCGCCAGGGGGGCGATCTGCAGGGAATGCGCCATGCTTGAACAGGACACCACCCTCGCCCATACCGGGCCGTCGGCCCTTGACCGGGCCCGCCTGTCGTGCGCCGCACGGCTGCCGCTCCCCTTCCCCTTCGTTTCGCAGCAACCTGCCCGTTCCGCGCGGCAGGTTCCTCATTGCCTGCCCTGACCGGAGCCGTCGAAATGTCCGAGAACACCCTCCTTGCCACGCCGGCCGCTACCGCGCCGATCAAGTACCTCGACCGCGCCATGGCCACGCTGCGCAGCCTGGGCCTGGCCGCTCCCCAGGACAACAACGCTCCGGCCATCGCGCTGGTCTCGCAGCTGTCCACCCTTGACCAGGGCCGCGTGGTGGCCATTGCCCGCGTGCTGCAGCAGTCCGGGCATTTCAATGCCGTGATGCGTGATGAAATCAGCTCGGCCAAGGTGTCCGACCGCTATACCGAGATCATCCGCGCCTTCGACAGCATCCGTGACGATGCCAGCACCATGGTCGAGCAGGTGCGCGACGGCAGGATCGACATGGGCGAGCGCCTGCAGAACCTGTGGATGAAGGTCACCCGCGGCGACATCCCGAGCCGGTTCGAGAAGATCCGCCGCACATTTCTGGAAGTCAGCCGCGATTCGGCCGAGCAGCTGCAGCGCGAGTCGCGCGTGCTGGAGATGTACGGCGACTTCCGCCTGTCGATCAAGGATGCCGAGATCCAGGCCCATGAGCTGTTGAAGCTGCAGGAGCAGGCGCTGGCCGATGCCCGCGAGGCGCTGAAGCAGGCGCAGCAGCGCGTGGAGTCGGCCGATCCGGCCGCCGATGCCGCCGACACCGGCCGCCTGGTCATGGCCCGCGATGAGGCCCTGCGCAACAACCAGGCCGAGGAGTCGCGCTACCAGCTGGCCAAGGACCTGGCCGAGAACCTGCAGGTGAACTACGCCACCTCCGAGGCGATCATGCTGCGCGTGCACCAGTCGCACGAGATCAAGCGCCGCGTCAACGAGCGCTCGGTGGTGTTCTTCTCCACCAATGAAACCAGCTTCACCGCCTTGAACCTGGCCTTCACCACGCAGATGGGCCTGCATGAGTCCACGCAGGCGCTCAATGCGATGACCGAGGGCACCTCCAAGGGCCTGGAAGCGGTGGCCAACATCGGCGATGACGTGCTGCACGAGGGCCTCAAGGCCGGCTACGGCGCCACCATCGGCGTCGATTCGGTGCGCAAGCTGGTCGATGCGGTGGTGCACTTCCAGGAGACCTCGCTGCAGGAGATCGAGCAGCTGCGCGGCCAGGCGACCCGCGACTCGGCCGAGATCGCCGAGTATGTCGAACAGGGCAAGCAGCGCTTCGCCGCCCTGCTGCAGGCGCCGCCGAGCCCGGAGTCGCGCTGAGGTGAGTGCGACGATGGCCCCTGCCGAGCTGCAGGATGCACTGCTGACCATGGATGTGGTCGACCAGCTGCGCTACCGCAACGCCGAAATGAAGGCGCTGGCCGACAGCGGCCATGACAAGGCGACGCTGAAGCAGCGCCTGCTTGAGCTGTACCGCTCGCAGGGCATCGAGGTCTCCGACGAGATCCTTGAGGCCGGCATCCAGGCCCAGCGCGAGCAGCGCTACCTCTACACCGCGCCGCGTGGCTGGAAGGCGTGGCTGGCGCGGCGCTGGATCGATCGGGCCCGCCTGTTGAAGTGGGCGCTGCTGGCGGCCTTCCTGCTGCTGGTGCTCGGCATGCTGCTGTTCATGGCGCGCAGCTTCGGAGCGTTCGTGCACGAGAGCAACGTGCAGAAGAACGTGCAGGTGCTGAACGACAAGGTGGCCGCGCAGCAACAGGAGGCTGCTGCAGCGCGCGCCCTGCTGGCCGCACAGGAACAGGCCCTGCAGGGGCTGCTGCCACGTGCCACCGCCAGCGGTGGGCGCCTGCAGCCACTGGCCGAAGGCGCACAGGCCGCGCTGGCCGAAGCACAGCGGCGCTTCGCCGGGGTTCCCGCCGCACTGGCCGCACAGCCGACCCTTGTGCGCAAGGACAAGCTCACCCGGCTCAGCAGTGGTGGCAGTGCCACCGGCGAGCAGGCGGCCGCGCAGGTTGAGCAGCATCGGCAGGCCGCCGCGCAGCTGCTGGCGAATGCCAGGGAAACCCTGCCGCCGCTGACCGAGCGGGTGAACATTCTCGGCCAGGCGATCGAGGCCAGCGAGCTGCTGGATACCACCAACGCCGCTGCAAAGGCGGCACGCCTCGCGCCGGATGCAGAGCAGGCGCACGCACGCGCCTACACCGGCGGCGACGTGGCACTGCGCGCGGGCGACATCGCCGCGGCCGGCCAGGCGGTAGCGACCCTGAAGGAGCTGATCGGCAGCGCCGCCACGCTGGCCGCGCTCAACGAGCGGTTGGCCGAGCTCAAGGCCGACGGCCTCGCCACCGGTGTCGCCGGCGAAGACCGCAAGCGCTTCGAACGTGCGCTGGAGCAGGCCGCCCGCCTGATCCGGGTCGAGACGCTGGCCGAAGCCGGGCCGGCCCTGGACGAGGTCAGCCAGCTGGTGGGGCTGCTGTCGCAGACCCTGGTCTACCGCATCGTCAACCGTGACGATGAACGCACCGGCGTCTGGCGCTACAACGAAAAGGCCAATGGTGGCCGCAACTACTATCTGGTGACCGAAGCGCTGGACGAGGCCGGCAATGCTGCCGAACTGCCGATCCGTAACGAGGAAACCGGCAAGGAGGAACGGGTCTCGGTGTTTGCCGTGCGCGTGCCCGAGGCCACCTACAACCGGGTTGCCGCCGACAAGCAGGACAACGGCATCATCGAAGATGACCAGATCGGCAGCAAGCCGCGCGGCAGCCTGTCGCCGCGGTTCCGCATGCCCGCCACCGGTGGCTACATCACCCAATGGTGATGGGTAAGGAACTGACATGAGAGACCTGAACGACGCGATTGCCGATGTCGAAACCGATATCGGCCAGGTGCAGGCACAACTGGCCGCGCGTGGCGACCAGTGCCGGGAGCTGATCAAGGAACAGGAAGCGCTGCACGGGCGGGTCCGCGACGACTTCAACGCCCTGGCGCGCCTGCAGGCCGAGGCCGCCACCGATGCGCCGCCGATGCTGGCCCGGGACCTGCTGCAGCAGTCCAGCGCCGATCTGCAGCGCCGTGACCGCAAAGCGGCGGTGCTTAACGACGAACTGCAGGCGCTGCTGGACATCGAGCAGTCGTTGCAGCAGCGGTCGCAGGAGGCCGTTGCCGCACGCGACGCCGGCGGCGGACGCTGGCAGGCCCTGCAGGACCAGGTGGACACCACGCTGGAAGCGGAACCTACCTACAGGGCGCTGCAGGACGACCTGCAGCTGGCCGTGGCGCGTGCCGACACGGTCGAGCGCATGGCTTCCTCTGCCCAATCGGAGCATGACGCCAAGGCCGGCGCCTATCAGGCCGACCCGATCTTCATGTACCTGCACCGGCGCAGCTACGGCAGCACGGCCTACCGCGGCTGGCCACTGGTGCGCACCGTCGACGGCTGGCTGGCCGAACTGTGCGGCTTTGACCGTGCCCGTCGCGAGTACGCCACGCTGGTCGAGCTTCCGCCCTATCTGCAGGAACATGCCCGACGCGCCCGCGACGACGTGGAGGCGGCCCGCCAACCGGTACAGCAGGCCCGCGATGCCGCCCTCGCCCGCGCCGGTGGCGACCCGCTGCGCCAGCAGCTGCAGACGGCACAGGGCGCAGTAGCGCAGGCGCTGCTGGCCGAGCAGCTGCATCGTCAGACCGTGGATGCCAAGCAGGCACAGATCGACGGCTTCCGCAGTTGGACCGATGCCGAAGGCAGCGCCCTGCTCACCGCGCTGGCGCGCACGCTGTCGGCCAAGAGCATGGACGACCTGTACCGGCGCGTGGCCGCCACCGCCTCCGGCGAGGACGATGCCGTGCTCGAGCGCATCCATCGCAGTCGCCTGCGCCTGGGCGAGATCGATGGGATGGTAGGCGAGCACACCCGCGAAATGGCCGTGCTGAAAAAGCGCCTGGACAGCCTGCAGGCGGCGCGGAGGAGCTACCAGGCGGCAGCAGACATCGAGCGCCAGGCCTACGAGGCGCCGAGCTACCGGGCCGCCGCGCCGGCCACCGTCGCCGCATCCTTCTTCAGCACCACCAGCAGCCGAAGCACCACCCGCTCCTCTGGCAGCCTGTTCGACCTGCTTTCGGGAGGCTCCAGCAGTTCCGGCTCGGGTTCGAGCTCGAGTTCGAGTTCCAGCTCCAGCTCCAGTTCCAGCGGCAGCAGCTTCCACAGCGGCGGTGGTATCAGCGGCGGCGGTGACTTCAAGACCGGCGGCGGGTTCTAGCCCGGCAACGGCCGGGTGCGCCGCTTCAGCCGCGCATCCAGCAACCCCACGCCCAGCAGCACCAGGCTGGTCAGCCATCCGGCGGCCAGCAGGTGCGTCCAGGGCAACACCAGGCCCAGCACCAGCAGCGCCACCGCGCCCAGCAGGTGCGAGCGCGGCGCGCGCCCGTAGACCACGCGCTTGTACAGGGCACTGCCCAGCAGATAGATCAGCGGGCCCGCCACCATCACCGTGGCGTAGACCGTGGTGACGGCCGCCCCCGGATGGTCCATGACCAGATCGTTGCCCACCGCGGTGGCGATGATGCCGGCGATCAGCAGGGCATGCACGTAATGGAAATTGGCGCCCATCCGGCCCGGGTCTTCGGCGTGGGTGATGGCCTCTGTGGCATCGCGGCTGGAGATGCCGAAGTACAGCCACCACATGGCAATCGTGCCAGCGAAAGTGGCCAGCACCGCCGAGATCACCTGCAGGCTCCAGTGCTCGACGTCGCTGAGCACGCCCCCGGTGGCCAGCAACGTCTCGCCCAGTGCGACGATGACGAACAGCTGGCAGCGTTCGGCCAGGTGACCGCCCTCGATGGTCCAGTCGCGGGTGTGCGACCGGCCCATGCCCGGGAACGCGAAGCCGAACATCGGCGAGATGTATTCGCAGGCCACCGCCATCGCCCACAGTGCCAGCCGCAGGTGGCCCTCGGCCGCCGCGCCGGCCAGCCAGAAGCAGGCCGACACGCTGACCCAGGCCAGCATGCGGCGGAAGTTCGGCGCCAACGTATGGTTGCGGCCGACTTCCAGCAGCACGAAGGCGGTGCGTCCGACCTGCATCGTGGCGTACGCCCCGGCGAAGATCCAGGCACGATCGGCGAACGCCTCGGGAATGGACGAGGACATCAACAACGCCAGCAGCATGGTGGCGAACATCACGCCCCGGATGCGCGGCGCCTCCGGGTCGAACCAGTTGCTGACCCAGCACGCGTACTGCCAGCCGAGCCAGACCGCGAACCACAGCACCAGGGTCTGCAGCACGCCGGCCAGGTCCAGGTGGTGCAGCAGATGGTGGCTGAGCTGGGTGACCGCAAACACGTAGACCAGGTCGAAGAACAGTTCTTCGTAGGTCACGCGGGCATGATGGCCATCGCGGTGGCGCAGCGCGGGCAGGCGCAGTCGGGTACTCATGGAACTCCTTCAGCGCGCCAGGCGCCAGTACAGGAAACCGGCAAGTAGCGCCGGCACGGCGAATACCAGCAACAGGATCGGCAGCTCCTCGCGTACCGCGTAGCCGGCCTTGCTGACCCCTACCCACATGTTGGCCACGGCCACCAGCAGCCAGGTGGCGATGAAGGCGATCAGTGCCGTGGGCAGCTGCGAGGTGCCCGTGCTCCAGAGATGGCCAAACAGCACGAATACCCCCAGCAGCAGTACGCCACCCAGCATCACCATGAGCACGTGCATGGTCCACCTCCTTGAGCCTGGTAGCAGGCTAGCCCCGGCCGATTCTGCGCTCCAGCCCGTGGAGGTGGATTCACAATCCATGGCCAGCGAACAATCCCTGGGCAGGCTGCGGCGCACCTTATTGCAGCCATGAATTATTCGCGAAACGGTCCGCCCCGCCCGCGTGCTAGTTTCATCCGACCCTGCCCAGACACCTCTCCGCCATGCGCCTTTGCCTGACGACCCTTGCCCTGACTGCCACACTTGCCTTTGATGTGACTGCCGCCGACGCACCGCTGCCGCAGCTGCAGGCCTACACCGTGGACGCCTCGTGGCTGCAGCCGATGGCACCGCTGCAGATTGCCGACCACACCTGGCAGATCGGCACCGAGGACCTGACCGCGCTGCTGGTGCAGACCGCCGACGGTGCGGTACTGCTCGACGGCGGCATGCCGCAGATGGCCGGTCACCTGCTGGACAACATGAAGGCACGCGGGGTGGCAGCACAGGATCTACGGCTGATCCTGCTCAGCCACGCACACGCCGACCATGCCGGGCCAGTGGCGGAGCTGAAGCGCCGTACCGGCGCCAGCGTAGCGGCCAACGCCGAATCGGCGGTGCTGCTGGCGCGCGGCGGCAGCAACGACCTGCACTTTGGCGACAGCATCACCTTTCCGCCGGCCAGCGCCGACCGCATCATCATGGATGGCGAAGGGGTCACCGTAGGCGGCATCGCGTTCACCGCGCACTTCATGCCGGGGCACACCCCAGGCAGCACCGCCTGGACCTGGACCGATACCCGCGATGGCCAGCCGGTGCGCATCGCCTACGCCGACAGCCTGAGTGCGCCGGGCTACCAGCTGCAGGGCAACGCCCGTTATCCACGCCTGGTCGAGGACTACCGGCGCAGCTTCGCTACGGTGCGCGCCCTGCCCTGCGACCTGCTGCTGACGCCGCATCCGGGCGCCAGCAACTGGAACTATGCCGCGGGTGCAGAGGCCGGAGCCAACGCCCTGACCTGCAAGGCCTACGCGGATGCGGCCGAGAAGAAGTTCGACGCACAGCTGGCCAAGGAAACAGCCACGGCACGCTGATCCTGTAGAGCCGAGCCCATGCTCGGCTTGCCGGCCAAACACAGCCGAGCATAGGCTCAGCCCTACACAGGACGCGTCGAAGGGTGCCGGTCAGGACGACCGGCACCCGCCTTCCATCAGCCACCCTGCCCGTGCTGGGCAAACGGCTCGGTGCTGCCGTCGGTCCGCACCAGCTCGACGGTGTACGACTGCACGTAACCATCCGGCATTTCCATGCCCGGCGAACCGGCCGGCATGCCGGGCAGCACCAGCCCGCGTGCGGCCGGGCGTTCGGCCAGCAGGCGCTTGATGTCCTCGGCCGGGATGTGGCCTTCGACCACATAACCGCCGATCTCGGCGGTATGGCAGGAGGCCTTGCCGACCGGCACGCCCAGGCGGACCTTGATCGGATTCATGTCATCGGTATCGCGCACGTCCACCTGGAAGCCCGCGGCCTTCAGATGGTCGACCCAGATACCGCAACAGCCACAGCTGGCGGTCTTGTGCACGATGGCCACCGGCAGGGCCGGATCGACCTTGGCCGGGCTGGCCTGGATCGGTGCTACCGGTGCCTTGCTGGCGACCGGTGCGGCGGCGGATTCTTCGGCGGCACGTCCACAGGCGGTGGTGGCCAGCACGATGCCCAGCAGCAGGCCGAGGGAGAGAGAACGGTTCATTGAGTGATTCCTTTGCTGAGGCGGGCAACGCGGCCCGCCGCCCGCGCATCGAAGGCGCAGGCAGAGGCGAGAAAGAGCCGAACAGTCATGGCAGGCGCTTGAGCGCCTGCAGGACATCACACGATGGGGGGACGCAACGGGTCCGGCATCGGCGGCGATGCGCGTTGCTGGGAACGGGCAGCTACAGGCGCCTCACGCCACGGCGAGGCGGGCGTTCCACTCAACGTGGCCAGCATGCCAAGGCAGGCCGGCGGGCATTCGCATTCACCACTCTGGCAGGCCGACGGAGCCGCATCATCGCAGCAGCCGGCTGCGGCCAGCGCAGCCGCGTGCGGTGCAGCGCAGTGATCCTGGTTGGCCGACCCGCCGTACGAAGACGAGCCAAGCGCCAGCGCCGGTGCATTCAGCACCAGGGCAACGAGCAGCATCCATCGCAGCAGCAGGCCAGGCAGGTTCACCCGCCGATGATAGCCGATGCGCGTCACGCAATCGCCGCCGCCATCGCCCGCATCCGCACCGGGATCGACTTCGCTGCGGGTGTGCCGCTGATCCGGTCGTAGTAGTCCAGCGGCAGCAACGGGTTCAGTTCCGGGTAGTAACCGGCCAGCGCGCCGCGCGGCATCGGGTAGTCCAGCACGGTCAGGCCCTCGATGCGGCGCTGCACGCCATCGCCGCTGATCGTCTCCAGGCTGACCAGCGCCTCCTTCTCCAGCCCGCGCGCCAGCCGGTCCTCGATGTTCATGAACAGCACCATGCGATCGTTGTACACGCCGCGATAGCGATCGTTGTAGCTGTAGATGGTGGTGTTGTACTGATCATGCGAGCGCACGGTGGCCAACCGCAACATGTCTGGATCGTGCACCGGATCGTCCACGTCCAGGCCGGGCATCACCAGGATGTTGGCCTTGCCATTGGGCGTGGGCCACACCCGGCGGCGCGGCGGAATGTCCAGATGGAAACCGTGTGGCTGCTGGATGCGCTCGTTGAAGCCGGTGTAGATCTCCGGATACACCGCAGCAATCAGCTCGCGGATGGGTGCGTAGTCGTGCATGCAGCCGGCCCAGTCAACCCTGCTGTCGGGCAGTGTGGCCAGCGCCATGCGGCAGACGATTTCGACCTCGGGCAACACATCGGCGCTGACCGGTTCGAGCACGCCGCGCGAGGCGGTCACATTGGACATCGCGTCCTCGATGGTGACGAACTGCTCACCGGCCGGTGTAACGATGCGCTCCGAGCGCGCCACCACCGGCAGGATCAGCGCATCGCGGCCATGAACCAGGTGCCCACGGTTGAGCTTGGTGGCGATGCCCACGGTCAGGTCCAGGCCACGCATTGCCTCGTACGCGCGCGGCGTATCGGGCACCGCATGGATGAAGTTGCCACCCAGGCCGATGAACACCTTGGCGCTGCCATCCAGCATCGCCTCGATGGACTCGACCACGTGGTGGCCATGCTCGCGCGGCGGGTCGAAACCGAACACCTGCTGCACGCGGTCCAGATAGGCCGGCTTGGGCTTCTCGTCGATGCCGACGGTTCGGTCGCCCTGCACATTGGAATGCCCACGGATCGGTCCGATGCCGGCGCCGGGCTTGCCGAAGTTGCCACGCAGCAACAGCAGGTTGGCGACCTGCTGCAGCAGGCGCGAGCCATACTGGTGCTGGGTCAGCCCCATGCCGTAGCAGATCACGGTGGCCTTGGAACGGATGTAGATCTCCGCACAGCGGCGGATCTGCGCCTGCGAAATGCCGGACACCTGCACGATCTGGTCCCAGTCCTGCGCCATCACGTCTTCGCGCAGCGCCTCCAGGCCCACCGTGTGTTCCGACAGGAAATCATGGTCGAGCACGCGCTCGCCCTGTGCCTCACGCTCGAACATCACCTTCATCATGCCCTTGATCAGGGCCAGGTCGCCGCCGATGCGGATATGCACGAACTCGCTGGTGATCTCGGTCGAACCGAACGTGGCCATCTGCACCACGTCCTGCGGCTCGGCGAAGCGGATCAGCGCACGCTCGGGCATCGGATTGACCGCCACGATCGGGATGCCGCGTTTACGCGCCTCGACCAGGTTGCTCATCATCCGCGGTGAATTGGTGCCGGTATTCTGGCCGATCACGAAGATCGCCTCGGCATGCTCGAAGTCCTGCAGCACGATGGTGCCCTTGCCCACCCCGATGGCCGGCGGCAGGCCACGGCTGGTCGGCTCGTGGCACATGTTCGAGCAGTCCGGGAAATTATTGGTGCCGAACTCGCGCACGAAGATCGAATACAGGAACGCGGCTTCATTGGGCGTGCGGCCGGAGGTGTAGAACTCGGCCTGGTGCGGGCTGTCCAGCGCCTGCAGGTGGCGGCCGATCAGCGCGAAGGCATCGTCCCAGCTGCACGGCACGTAGTGGTCGGTGGCTGCGTCGTAGCGCATCGGCTCGGTCAGCCGGCCCTGCATCTCCAGCCAGTAGTCGGTCTGCGCCATCAGTTCGGTCACGGTGTACCGGGCGAACAGTTCGCGGCCGGCGCGGAACTGGGTGGCTTCCCAGGCCAGTGCCTTCGCGCCGTTCTCGCAGAACTCCAGCTTCTTGCGTTCGTCGGCATCGGGGAACGCGCAGCTGGGGCACTTGAAGCCACCGGGCTGGTTCATCGCCAGCAATGCCTTCGATCCCTTGCCGATCACACTCTGCTGCAGCAGCACCTTGGCCGTGGCGCCGGCGGCCCCCCAGCCTCCGGCGGGCTGGTTGTAGGGCTTGTAACGCGGCGGTTTCTGCTCGGACATGTTCGGGAACCTGGCAGTAGGAACGCAACAACGAACGGCACAACGCGGTCCGGCGGTGCATTCAGTGGCACGACCAGCCGCACAGTCAAGCACGGCCCACGGCGCTTCGCCAGAGGGCACAGGCTGATTTCAGCACAACCTGCCATGGCAACGGTTACAGCCGCGTCTGCGCGCGACCACTGCGCTATCCTCGAAACCGCAGGCGGTGGCCCGCCCGCGTTTCTCCCTTGTCCGGACGCGCTGCATGCCTGATTCGATCCCGCCGCACACCCCGCCTGCCGGCACCGCCCAACGCCCGTTGCAGCGCTGGCGCGGCGGCACGCAACAGCAGCAGCTCGACGTGGTGGCCGAGGAAGTGCCGGTGGCGCTGCGCTACAACGATGCCGCCTTTGCCGTGATGATGGCCACACCCTGTGATCTGGAGGACTTCGCACTCGGATTTTCGCTCAGCGAAGGCCTGATCAGCGCGCCCTCGCAGCTGCTGTCGATCGATATCCACCCACAGCTGGAAGGCATCGAGCTGCAGATGACCGTGGACGAGGCTGCGCCCGGCGCAAACCTCGACCCCGACAAGGGACGCCTGCTGCCCGGCCGTGGTGGCTGTGGCCTGTGCGGCACGCGCCAGCTGGAAGAAGTGCTGCGCCCACTGCCGCAGATCCGCGAACGCCGCAGCTATTCCGCCACCGCCCTGCAGCGGGCGTTGGCCAGCTTGGCGCAGCACCAGCCGATGAATGCGGCAAGCGGCTCGATCCATGCCGCGGCCTGGGCCGACGCCAGTGGGCGCATCGGCTGGGTACGCGAGGACGTCGGCCGCCACAATGCACTGGACAAGCTGATCGGCGCCCTGCACCACAACGAACACGCCATCGAAGGCGGCCTGCTGGTGATTTCCAGCCGGGCCAGCTACGAGATGGTGAGCAAGGCAGTGCGCGCCGGCGCCAGCGTGCTGGCGGCAGTGTCCGCGCCGACCGCGCTGGCGATCGATCTGGCCCGCAGCGCCGGCCTGTGCCTGGTCGGGTTCGCGCGGGAAAGCGGGTTCAATGTGTATACCCATCCGGAGCGGCTGCAGGCGCACGACGGCCACGCCCGCTGAGGATGGCCGGGAGCACTGCGTCCCCCGGCCCGGTACGCCTCAGCGCAGCGCGACCTTCGGGAAGTCCACCGGCACGTCGAACGCCACGTTGACGTAGTTGGTGAACAGGTTGAGCGCCACATGCGCGAGGATCTCGACGACCTGCTCATCATCGAAGCCGGCCGCGCGCAGCGCCTGCACGTCGCCGTCGGCGATCTGCGCACGCTGCTCGACCACCTTCAACGCGAAGTCGAGCGCCGCCGCAGTGGCCGGGTCGCTGGACTGGCCGATCTGCGCGGCAGCCATCTGCTCACCGCTGGCGCCGGCCTTGCGGCCCAATGCCGTGTGCGCGGCCAGGCAGTACTCGCAGGCGTTGCGGTTGGCGATGGCCACGGCGATCTGCTCGCCCATCAGCGGCGACAGGCGACCGCCGCCCAGCGCGCCGAACGAACCCCACATGCTCTGCAGGGCAGCCGGCGAGTTGGCCACGGCGCGGAACATGGCCGGGGTGGCGCCGAAGGCAGCGTGGACCTGGCCCAGCAGGGCCTGGCGGTCGGCGGTGGTGTTGGCGGCATCGATCAGGGGGACACGGGACATGGTGGATCTCCTTGGGAAAGCGCCCGGGATTGGACGACCCGCTCATCCTAGGTAGACTCCCTGGACGCAACATCCTCAATTCGCCACATATGTTGTCCATGCGTCCATGAGCGTGCGCGCCGCCACCCCTGCGCCAGATCGACTCTCCTCGCTGCTGGAACGCTTCCGGGTGCAGGCGGCGCTGTTCCACAGTGGCCCGCTGTGCGGGCAGCATGTCTTCGAGCCGCAGCCCGGTCGTGCGTTCCTGCACATCCTGCGCCAGGGTGAGATGGAAGTCCGTCATCCTGGGGGCGATAGCGCGCTGCCCCGGTTGAAGATCGATACACCCAGCCTCCTGCTGTATCCGCAGCCGCTGCACCATGTGTTCTTCAACGCTCCGCTGGACGGCCCGGATTTCACCTGTGCCACGCTGGATTTCGATGGTGGCGCGCGCAATCCGATCGTGCAGTCGCTGCCACCGGTGATGGTGGTGCCGCTGGCCGCGATCACCGAACTGGATGACACCCTGCAGCTGCTGTTCGCCGAAGCCGATCGCCAGCGCTGCGGGTCACGGCTGCTGACCAACCGCCTGTTCGAGGTGGCGCTGATCCAGATCCTGCGTTGGGTGGTCGACCACCCGGATGCAGCCGGCGTCAGCCACGGGTTGATGCGGGGGCTGTCCGATGCGCGGCTGGCACGCGCGCTGGTGGCGATGCACCAGGCACCGCAGGACGAATGGACGCTGCCGCGCATGGCTGCGACCGCCGGCATGTCGCGCAGCGCGTTCGCGGCCGTGTTCAAGGACGTGATGCAGGCAACGCCAGCCAGCTACCTGCTGGACTGGCGGCTGAGCCTGGCCTGCGCGCAGCTGCGGGCCGGCGTGGCGGTCAAGCAGGTGGGGATCGAGGTGGGGTTTGCCGATACCGCATCGTTGTCGAAGGCGTTCCGCAAGCGGCTGGGGGCTTCGCCGAGGGCGTGGTTGGCCGCGGGCGCCGCGCAGGCTGGGTAGATGGATGAGGGGTAGAGTCGACCGCTGGTCGACTATCGCGCGACGCGCGGGATTTTCGTTGTCCGACCGAAGGGCAGCCGACCAGCGGTCGGCTCTACCACGGGCGATCAAAGCGGCATTTCCGTGGCCTGACCGAACGGCAGCCGACCAGCGGTCGGCTCTACCACGGGCGATGTCGGCGCGCCGGCTGCCCGCTCAACTGGTCGTTCCATCGGGCTTCGCCAGCAGCCCGGCGATCCGTTCGGCCACCTGGGCGCGCACGCTTTCATCCAGCTGCCCCTCGTACATCGCCTCGTAGATCCACAGGCCGTCGGCGGCCAGCCGTGCCACGAAATTGTCGAGCGCGGCCGGGTCGCTCTGCCCGGTCGACGGCGGCAACGGCGCCCAACGCCGTACCGCCGGCCCCCACGGGCGCTCATCGGCGTCCGGGTCGGCCGATTCGAGCATGAACATCAGCTCGGCACGGGTAGCGCTCTGCGCCGAGACGCGCACGAAGGTCTGGTAACGCTCCAGCGCCGAGGCTTCGTCTGCACGCTTGCCCAGCAGCGTTTCCATCGACGTCTCCCAGGCCTGCACCAGGTGCTCGTCGATGCCGCGCAGCAGCGCCTCGCGCGACGGGAAGTGGTACAGCAGGCCGCCGCGGGTCAGCTTGGCCTCGGCCGCCACCGACTCGAAGGTCACTGCGCGCACGCCATCACGATTGATCACGTTGACGGCGGCGTCGAGGATGCGGTCGCGCTTGCTGGTTCTCATCGCGTCATTTTACGCGATCGGCCGCACCCTCGCGGCTGCCGACGCGCCCGCGCAGCAGGCGCGCAATGATCGACGCGCCCAGCGCCAGCACCACCGTGATCACCAGCAGCACGATCTGGTAGCCGCGGTCATACGCGGCCGTGGCCAGTGCGAACCACTCGCCCTGCCCGCTTTCACGTGCCACGTGCAGCGCCTGGGTGAAGCCTTCCCGTGCAAGCGCGGGCATGTCGGCCGAGACCGGCAGGAATGCGCCATACATCGCCGCGCTCAAGCTGCCCAGCATCGCCACCGCCAGCAGGCCGCCGAACTCGTAGGACACCTCTTCCACCGACGAGGCCATGCCCGCACGGTGCGCCGGTACGTTGTTGAGGATGGCGGTGGACGCCACCGAGATGGCCGAACCCATGCCGAAGCCGGTGATCGCCATGCCGGCGACCACCCAGCCGAGGCCGTGCGGGAAGCCGAATGCCACCACGCCGACACCCAGCGCACCTGCGGCCAGGCCGCCACAGATCAGCGGGCGCAGGCCCACCCGGTGCAGGATGCTGCCGCCCAGCAGCGCACTGGGCAGGCTGCCAAGCGCGGCCACCGACACCAGCAGGCCCGCCTGCAGCGGCGAAAAGCCCGCCACCAGCTGGAAGCGCTGGGTGGTGACCAGCTGCAGGCCGGCCATCGCAAACAGGGTGAACACCGCCGACAGCGTGCCGGCCAGGAACGCCGGATTGCGGAAGATCGCGAAGTCCAGCAGCGGGTACGGCAGCTGCTGCTGGCGGCGCGCGAACGCCGCACCACTGATGGCGGCCAGCAGCAGCGCGCCTGCACCCAGCGCATACGACGGCGGCGTAGCGATCAGTGACTTGATCGCCAGCACCAGGCCGGACAGTGCAGCCAGAGCCAGCAGCGACGAAACCAGGTCCCACGGTCGCGAGGTGTCGCGCTGGCCTTCCGGTGCCAGCAGCAACGTGGCCACGAACGCGACCACCACCACCGGCACGTTGATCAGGAACACCGAGCCCCACCAGAAATGCTGCAGCAGCCAGCCACCGATGATCGGGCCAAGCGCCGCACCGACGATCGCCACCGAACCCCAGATCGCGATGGCGATGTTGCGTTCGCGCGCTTCGTGGAAGCTCAGGCCGATCAGCGCCAGCGTGGCCGGCATCATCGCGGCCGCGCCGACCGCCAGCAAGGCGCGCGCGGCAATCAGCTGCCCTGCGGTGTCGGCGAACGCCGCTGCCAACGATGCCACGCCGAACACCACCAGGCCGATCAGGAACATGCGGCGGTGGCCGATGCGGTCGCCCAGCGTACCCGCGCCCAGCAGCAGGCCGGCCATCACCAGCGGATAGGCGTTGATGATCCACAGCGCCTGGCCGGCACTGGCCGAGAGTTCTTCGGTCAGCGTGGGCAGGGCGGTGTAGAGCACGGAGTTGTCGAGCGTGACCAGCAGCAGGCCGGCGGCAACGGTGAACAGCAGTGCCCAGCGACGGGCACGCGACAGGGCCGGAGCACCGGCCAAGGGCTGGGACAAAGCCATGGGAGAACCTGATGGGGGTGGATTACGATCACAACTATACCGGATGTCCTGTATAGTTATGAAGGCGGCGACAGCGGTTCAGATTGCGGTGCGGGCAATGTTCATGTTGCCGTGCCCCTCATGCCGGGTCGTGGCTGGTGTCCGGGATCTTCACCGGCAGTCTTCCGGCAGCGCAGCAATCGCCGCTACCACCGCCGCCTGCATGCCCTGCCTCACGGCCATGTCCAGCTCCCCGCCCGTTGCCCCGTGCTGGCGCCGCAGCTCGTCCTCGCACAGGCCGCGCACCCGCGCGCGGGCATTCGCGCGCAGGCTGCTGCACCGCCAATCGGTGCCACCCAGTGGCAACACCGAATACACCACGCTGTTGCAGGCGTTGCCAGCGCGCTGCTGCAACGACCGTCCACCGAAATCCCGGGGTTCACTGCTGCGCTGCGGGTCGAAGTAGCTGTCCGGGAAGGTGCGCGCGTACTGTTCGATGTCCAACGCCATGCTGCGCCCACCGGCCAACGGCATCTGCAGCGGCTGCCCGCACCGCGTCGCATCGGCGCGATGCTGGATGTACTGGTAGATCGGCCGGTCCAGCGATGGATCCTGCTGGGTCACCGCGCTGACTCCCGCCAGCACCGGCAGCGATGCACGATTGGCCATGCGCGCCAGCAGCCCCGCCTGCGCTGGCTGGCAGCGGTCGCGCACTGTTGCCGCGAGCAGGAACAATACGTCGTTGCGGAACGCGTGATCGTCACCCAGGCGCTGTTCGATGCGCTGGCTGGCATCGGACGCCGGTGCTGGAAACGCAACCGCCGGCGGCGCGGTGGGTGCGCGCTGCCGCTGCCACCACACCAGCAGCACCACCGCGACCAGCAGCACCCCGGCAGCCATGAGCCATCGCCGGCGCATCAGTTGCGGATCGCCGTCAGCGTGGCCGCCGCAGCATCGTAGGACGCGCTGGCGATGTCCGCGTCGAAACGCTTCACCTGCAGGCGGCCGGCAAGCCGGTACGGATCCCACAGGTCGCCCAGCGCGATCGGCGTGGCCAGGGTCACGTGGATGATCTGGTTCGGCGGCGGTGGCGGCACGTGGATGCACGCCCCGTAGAACGGTACGAACAGCAGTTCATCGACCAGGCCTGCATCGTTGGTGCCGAGCGGTACCACGTAGCCATCCAGATCGACCGCGCGACCGTCGACGGCGTCGACCACGCGCGAGGAGCCGAACTGCTTGGCGCGGTCCGGGCTGGAGTGGTCGATCTCCTGCCCCGGCGGCGTGCCGGAGCCGGTGTCGTCGATCAGCCCGCCCACATCATCCATGCCAGTGCGTGACAGACCGATCTGCGGCGGCGGGCGCTGATAGGTGACTTCATCGGGCCGCAGTGCATCCCAACGGTCGATGGCGGCAGCGTCCGTAGCGACTGCAGCCGGCGTGTCCTTCGGCGTGACCACCACGGCATCGCCGCCCGGCGACGTACAGCCCGCCAGCCACAGGCATCCCAGCACCAGCAACAAGGGGCTACGGTTCATAAGGCCTCAGCTGTGCATCGCGCATGGTGTAGGCGGAGCCGGCCAGATCATCATCCAGCCGTTCGGCACGCAGGGTGCCGGCCAGGAAGAACGGCGAGTACATGTCCGGCATCGCGATGGGGCGTGGCAGCACCACGTGCACGATCTGGTTCGGTGGCGGCGGTGGTACGTGGATGCAGGCGCCGTAGTACGGCACGAACAGGAATTCGGTCAGCCGCCCGTCCTGCGCAGTGGCCAGCGGCACCACGTAGCCGGGCAGGCGCACCGGACGCTGCAGCACCGTATCCACGGTACGGAACGTGCCGAACTGCGGCATGCGCCGGTTGCCGTTGTGCTCGACCTCCGGGCCCTCTCCGCGCTCCAGCGCGGCCAGCTCGTCCTTGGGCATCATCTGCAACCATTCCAGTTCCTGCTCCGCCGCATCCACAGCGCCAGCGTGGTCGACAACCGGCGAAGGTGGCAACGCCTGCACACCGGTATCCGCCGGCCGCTCGCAGGCTGCCAGCGCCAGCACCATCGGCAATGACAGCATCCAGCGCATGCTCAGCCTCCCGGCGACAGGCCATCGGCCAAGGTGCGCCGGTAGGCCAGCAACGCCGGCACCAGCCCGGCCACCGCGCTGATCGCCAACACACCCGCCACCCAGGCCAGCTCGCGGCCATCCGGCCAGACATGGGTGATGGATAGGCCGAAGGTGGCCAGGGCCCAGCCGCGTCCGGCCATGCTGGCGGCCACCAGCAGCGCCAACGCCAGCACGCAGGCCACGGCACTGGTCGCCACCGCTTCCACTACCAGCAGGCCGGCGATGTAACCCGGCCGCGCGCCGGTCGCACGCAGGATCGCCATCTCGCGCCGCCGCTGCTGCAGCGTCGAGACCAGCAACGCCACCAGCGAGACCATGCCCAGCAGCACCACCATCGCGCTGATCAGCTGCAGGGCGCGCTCGGCCGTGCCCAGCGACTGCCACAGCTGCTGCAGCGTCACCCCGGGCAGGATCGCCAGCATCGCCTCTTCGGGATACTCGTTGATCCTGCGCTGCACCGAAAAGGTGGCGATGCGGGAGTTCAGGCCGAGCATGAAAGCGGTGATGCTGGTCGGGGTCAGATCGAGGTGGCGCGCCTGCTCGGCACTGACGCTCTGGCTGCGCAGCTGCACACCCGAGCGCCAGTCGACGTGGATGGCCTCGATCGCCGGCAGCGAGACCAGCAGCGACGAATCCACTGGCGTGCCGGTGCGCTGCAGGATGCCGGAGACCCGGAACGGCTTGTCGGCATGCGTGGCCAGGGTGACCGCGCCGGTGCCGTGCGCCAGCACGATCTGGTCACCGAGACCGACCTTCTGTGCCTGTGCCACCTCGGCACCGATCACCACGTCATACAGGTCATCGAACGGCCGTCCGCTCGCAAACGCAAGCGCGTGCCCGGCGCCGTAGCGGTAGTGCTCGAAATAGCCATCGCTGGTACCGACCACGCGGTAGCCGCGCCAGGAATCGCCCAGCGAAAGTGGCACCGCCCACTTCACCTGCGGCAACGCGGACAGCTCCTGGTAGGACTGCCAGGACACGTTGTTGGTCGGGTCACCGATATGGAACACCGAGTACAGCAGCAGGTTCACCGGCCCCGAACGCGCACCGACGATCAGGTCGGTACCGGACACGGTGCTGGCGAAGCCTTCGTGTGCCTGCGTGCGCACGCGCTCGACGCCCAGCAACAGCACCACGCTGAGGGTGATGACCAGCACGGTCAGGCCCACGCTCAACGCACGGCTGCGCAGGCTGGCCCAGGCAAGCTCAAGCATGGCCGGCACCTGCCTGGTTGATCTGAGACAGGGCAATCGTGCGGTCGAACAACCGCTCCAGGCTGTCGTCATGGCTGACCGCCAGCACGGTGGTGCCGGCTGCCTGGCATTGCGCCGACATCAGCTTCAGGAACGCGGTCGCCGCGTCGCGGTCGAGCGCCGAGGTCGGCTCATCGGCCAGCAGCAACGCCGGGCGGCCGATCAGGGCGCGTGCCGCCGCCACGCGTTGCTGCTGGCCAACACTGAGCGTGCCTGCGCGCCGCTGCATCAGCGCCGGGTCCAGCTGCAGCGCCTGCACCAGGCGGGCGATCTCGGCATCCAGCGGGCCGCTGATGCGTGCGCTGCGCAGGCGCGAGAAGCGCAGGCCCAGCGCGATGTTGTCGCGCACGCTGAGAAACGGCAGCAGGTTGAACTGCTGGAAGATCACGCCCAGGTGGTCGGCGCGGAAGCGGTCCCGCGCGGCACCGCGCATCGCCTGCAGCGCGTGGCCGGCGACTTCGATGCGGCCCTTGCCAGGCAGCAGCACGCCCGCCAGCAGGCCCAGCAACGTGCTCTTGCCACCGCCACTGATCCCGCGCAGCAGCACGCTGCTGCCCTGCTCGATCCACAACCGCGGCACGTCCAGCACCAGCCGCCGGCCATAGCCGAACTGCACGCCATCCAGCGCGATCACCGGTCGCATGCTCACGGTGCCAGCACCACGCGCAGGTTGTCCGGGGTCAGCACGCTGCGGTTCTGTCCTCGGGCGGTGGCGCTGTTGACGATCACTTCGTGCAGGCCCGGGAACAGCACGGGCAAGCGCACCACGATGGCCCGCAACTCGGCCGGCTTGGCGCACTGGTACCGCAGCGTTACGCTGAACCCCGCGTGCCGGTGCTCACCTGATGGCGGTGCGGCAGCCGTCGCATCGAATCCCTCGGCCTTGGCATCGTTGCCTGAAAGGCGGCAGCCCGCGGCGGTGGGCAAGGTGACCCAGCTGCCGCCCTTCAGCACTGTCGTAGCCCGTGTCAGCGCGGCCTGCTCGGCTGCATTGGCCGGCGGTCGCTCGTAATCAAGGATGCCGATGCCGGGTGCCTGCAGGGCGAATTCCAGCGTCTGCTGGTCAAGCGCAAGATCGACGGTGGCCTGGCCGTGCACGTGCGGTGCGTGCTGGCGGATGTCATGGGCCTGCGCGGCACTGGCAGCCTGCAGCAGGAAAAGAGCAGCAGAACGCTTCATGGGGGAGGCTCCAGTTGTTACTATGTAACATTATGGACCACATCCCCACGACGCCCGCAAGGGCCCTGACCCAGCCGCCAACTTCGGCACGCTGGCACCCCCGCTTCGATCTTGCCGGGGCCTGGCTGTCCCTGGCCTGCGCCGCCCACTGCATTGCCCTGCCCCTGCTGCTGGCCTTCGTGCCGGCTGCGATGATGGCGCTGCGCTCGTTCCAGCATCCCGGCCATGGCGCGATGACACTGCTGCTGATGATGTCGCGCTGGGAATGGCTGTTCGCGCTGCTGGCCTCGTCGCTGGCCTTGGCGAGTACCTCGGCCGGGGTGCACCGGCACGGGCGCTGGCGGCCTGTGCAGCTGGCCTGCACCGGCGCGATTCTGCTGCTGTCGGCCTCGCTGTACCTGCCGCTGAAGGAATCACTGCTCTGGCATGGCGTGGCGACAGCTGGTGGTGGCGTGCTGCTGGCATGCGCGCACATCGGCAACCGGCGCGCGCTGCACAACCGCCGGTAGTGCCGGCCGCTGGCCGGCAGCTGCGGGATCCCGGCAGCCGGCCAGCGGCCGGCTCTACCCCCTCCATGCATGGGCCACGCATCAGGTGATACACAGCTGGTAGTGCCGGCCGCTGGCCGGCAGCCCCAGAGACCCGGCAGCCGGCCAGCGGCCGGCGCTACCCCTCCATGCATGGGCCATGCATCAGGGGATACGCAGCTGGTAGTGCCGGCCGCTGGCCGGCAGCCCAGAGACCCGGCAGCCGGCCAGCGGCCGGCTCTACGCCGCCTTATTCGTCAAACGGACGCTGGCCGAGCGTCTGCGTCACGTGGTCGACGAAACAGGTAATGCGCGCGGCCAGCGCGGTATTGCGGTAGTACACCGCGTTGATCGGCTGGCGCACCTCCTGCGTCTGCTTCGCGAACAGCTGCACCAGGCGGCCATCACGCCGGTCCTGGCGGGTCAGGAAGTCGGACAGGCAGGCGATGCCCAGCCCGGTCACCGCCATCTGCCGCAGTGTCTCGCCACTGGACGAAGCAATCGCCGGCTCAATCACGAAAGGGCCGCCATCGGCATCCTGCAGCGGCCATTCGTTCAATGAACTGGGCTGGGTGAAGCCCAGAAGGTCATGTTCGTGCAGCTGCTCCACGCGCGTGGGCGTGCCGTGCCGTCGCAGGTACTCGGGGCTGGCCACCACGCGGATGCGGCTGTGGCCGATCGGCCGCGCATGCAGGGTCGAGTCGCGCAGCACGCCAATGCGGAATGCTACGTCGGTGCGCTTCTCGATCAGGTCGGTGATGCCTTCATTGGAATTCAGCTCCAGCTCCACCTGCGGGTAGCGCTCGCGGAAGCCCTCCAGCAACGGCACGATGACGTGCAGCATGAACGGCGTGGCGGCGTCTACGCGCAGGCGCCCGACCGGCTGCAGCCGCCGCGCGGCCATCTGTTCCTCGGCCTCGTCCACCGTGGCCAGGATCGTGCGCGCGTACTCCAGGAATGCGGCTCCCTCCTCGGTCAGCTCCAGCCGCCGCGTGGTCCGCCGCAGCAGCGTGGTCTGCAGCTTGTCCTCCAGCCGCGCCAGGGTGCGGCTGGTGGCGGAGATGGTCAGCTCCAGCTCTTCGGCCGCCGCCGTGATCGAACCACTGTCGACCACGGCCACGAAGGCCTTCAGCTCATCCAGGGTGGTTTTCATTTTTTACCTCGGCGCAAAAGCGTTTCCCGTATACACGGCTTAATCAACAAATGTAAAGCGCCCACACTTCGCCCTGTCCCGAGCCCACCGGCTCTCAACGAAGTCCCTGGAGTCCATCATGAGCGTTCCTTCCTTTGGCGTCGGCACCTTCCGCCTGACCGGCCAGACCGTCATCGATTCGGTGCGCAACGCCCTCGACGTCGGCTACCGTGCGATCGATACCGCGCAGATCTACGGCAACGAAGCCGAGGTCGGCCAGGCCATCGCCGAATCCGGCGTCCCGCGCGACGAGCTGTTCCTGACCACCAAGATCTGGGTGGACAACTACGCCGCCGACAAGCTGATCCCGAGCCTGCGCGACAGCCTGGCCAAGCTGCGCACCGGGTACGTCGACCTGCTGCTGATCCACTGGCCGGCGCCGGGCAATGGCGTTGAACTGCGCGAGTACATGACCGCGCTGGCCGAAGCCAAATCGCTGGGCCTGACCCGTCAGATCGGTGTGTCCAACTTCAACATCGAACTGACCCGGCAGGCCATCGAGGTGGTCGGCGCCGGCGAGATCGCCACCAACCAGATCGAACTGAGCCCCTACCTGCAGAACCCGGCACTGACTGCCTTCCTGCAGGAACAAGGCATCACCGTCACCTCCTACATGACCCTGGCCTACGGCAAGGTGCTGAAGGACCCGGTGCTGGCCGCCATCGCCGACAAGCACCAGGCCACCGTCGCCCAGGTCGCGCTGGCGTGGGCGCTGCAGCGGGGTTACTCGGTCATCCCGTCCTCGACCAAGCGCGAGAACCTGGCCAGCAACCTGCTTGCCCAGGACCTGCACCTGGATGCCGATGACATGGCCGCGATCGCCGCGCTTGAACGCAACGGCCGCGAAGTCGATCCGCCGGGCCTGGCCCCGGCCTGGGACTGAGGAGCCTCGCCATGGGCAGTGCGTTGACGCGGCTGCAGGCCGGTGGTTTCAGCATCGGCATCGAAGCACCGCTGGACAATGACTGGACGCCGCTGGGCGAACAGGCACGACACGCCGCGCGACGCCTGCCCGGCGAACCGGACCTGCAGCGCCATGCGGAGCTGGCACGGTTGGCCGACCGCCTTGGCTTCCGTGCGCTGTGGGTACGCGACGTGCCGGTGTACGACCCGGCCTTCGGCGATGCCGCACAGGTGTTCGAGGTGTTCAGTTACCTCGGCTATCTGGCCGGCATCACCGAGCACATCCTGCTGGGTACCGGCGCGGTGGTGCTGCCGATCCGCGAGCCGTTGCTGACCCTGAAGTCGGCACGCAGCGTGCAGCGGCTGAGCGGTGACCGCCTGCTGCTGGGCGTGGCCAGTGGCGACCGCCCGGTGGAGTACCCACTGTTCGGCCGCGACTTCGACAGCCGTGGCAGCCGCTTCCGCGAGCACATCGCACTGCTGCGCGAAGGCGCCGCCCCGCACCTGCCGCAGGGCCTGGACGTGCTGCCCGCGGATGGCCCGGCCCTGCCGCTGTTCGTGGCCGGCCTGGCCCAGCAGCAACCGGCGTGGATCGGCCAGCACATGGATGGCTGCCTGGCCTACCCGGGCACGCCGCAGGACCATGTACAACGCGTGGCGGCCTGGCGCGCCGTGGCCGGCAACAAGCCCTATGCCAGCTTCATCCACCTGGACCTGGTGGCCGATGCCGATGCTCCTCTGCAGCGCTGGCGCTTCGGCCTGCGCGGCGGCCGCAACGCCCTGCTGGCCGAGCTGCACGCCATGCAGGCGGCTGGTGTCGATCACATCGGCCTGCAGTTCCGCCGCAACGAACGGCCGTTGGCCGAAACCTTCCACGAAATCGCCGAGTACGTGCTGCCGCACTTCCCGGCCCATGCCGGCGCCGCTGCGACGGCCTGACAGTTACCGGAGCTTTGCCATGAAGATGAAGACCCTGGCCGCGCTTGCGCTGGCCACCCTGCCGCTGTCCTTCCAGGCCACTGCCGAGGACTGGTATCCCTCTGCCTACGGCGCCAACGACGAGATCGGCGCGGCCAACCTGCTCACCGCTGACGTGGTCAAGCACGCGGTCTCGCTGGTCAGGACCGGCAAGACCTATCCGCTGGCGGTGCCGGTGGACAAGAACCTGCCCGCGTTCCGCCACCGCAGCTTCCGCCTGTACAACGTGCAGGTCGGCCAGCAGGCTGGCAAGTCGCTGGGCCCCAACAGGTTCACTTTCAACGATGAACTGGTGAACGCCTGGACCGGCGTTGGCACCCAGCTCAACGGCATCGGCCATATCGGCATCGACAACGTCTACTACAACGGCAACAAGGCCGCCGACTTCGTCACCGTGGACGGGGTGCGCAAGCTCGGCGTCGAGAAGGTGCCGCCGATGGTCACCCGTGGCGTCGTGCTGGACATGACCGCGTACTACGGCAAGGCGATCGTGCCCGGCGGCACCGAGTTCACCGTGGCCGACATCCAGGCCGTGCTGAAGAAGCAGGGGCTGCGCCTGCGCAAGGGCGACGTGGTGCTGTTCAACACCGGCTGGCTGGAACTGATCGGCAAGGACGACAAACAGTTCCTGGAAGTGGAACCGGGTATCGGCATGGAGGCGGCGAAGTGGCTGGCCGACCAGGGCATCGTCGCCTTCGGTGGCGACACCTGGGCCTCGGAGGTCTACCCGAACCCGAACGGTGCCGAGGAGTTCCCGATCAACCAGTACATGCTGGCCAAGCGTGGCATCTACAACCTGGAGCTGATCGACAGCCGTGCCCTGGTGCGCGACAAGGCCTGGGAATTCCTGTTCGTGCTCGGCCAGCCGCTGTACGTCGGTTCGACCCAGGTCAACATCAACCCGGTGGCAATCCGATGAACACCGCCGCTGACCTTCCCGTGTTCGCCGGCCGCCGCTTCCGCGTCAGCTATGACGGCCTGGCCGCCGACAATGTCTACAGCGCCGATGGCCGCCACGTGCAGTACGCCATCGTCTCCGGCGCCTATGCCGGTGCGCGGGGCGAAGCCGCCTGTGAGTGGCAGCGGATCAGCGACGGGGTCTATGCCATTTCGTGGCAGGAAGCCGATGGCGCTACGGTCGTGCATGTCGATGACTTCGCGGGCGGGCATTCGCTGGCCTGGTTCACCGCCACCGATGGCAGTTTCCATCGCATGCAGGGGCCGCTGCACGCGCTGTGATGCGGGCCAGCGGCCGGCGGACGAAACATTACAGATCGGTAATGCACGGGTCAGGGCAGCGAAAGGCGCTGCCCTCCACCCTGTGGGCCATGTCTTCCACAGGTGTCCCACGCATGGCCCGTCCCCTGCTCCGCTCCACCGCCCTTGTTGTCCTCGTCTCCGGCCTCGCGGTTGCGCCGCTGGCCCTGGCCCATCCCAGCCTGGTACGCTCGACGCCGGCCGCCGACGCGACCGTGGCGCCGGCCAGCCAGATCGAGCTGCAGTTCAGCGAGAAGGTGATGCCGCGTGCCACCCGCATCGAACTGAGCATGGACCATGGCCGCATGAAGATGGCCATGCCCACCACTGCGCAGGAGCTCTCCGAAGATGGCCACACCCTGCGCGCACGCTTCGCCAAGCCCTTGCCGGCAGGCAGCTACGCACTGCAGTGGCGCGCGGTGGGCCAGGACAGCCACCCGATCACTGGCACGTACCGTTTCACCGTGAAATAAGGCTGCCATCGTGGCCGAGCTCTCGCCGTATGCGCTGCGGCTGGCACTGTACCTGGTGCTGATGCTGCTGTTCGGGCGGATGCTGTTCGTCCGTCCGGGGCTGCCGCGCGGCGTCTCGCTGGCGCTCGCCCTGATCGCGTTGGCCGTGGTGGTCACCGATGCCATCACCCGCTTGACCGGTGTGCTCGGCATCGCACCGGCCGACATCGACCCTGCAACGGCGCACTGGTTCCTCACCGGTACGCCGGTGGGTAAAGCCGGCCTGCTGCGTACCGTGGCGGTGCTGGCGATGCTGCCCCTGCTGGCATTCGCCACGCCGCTGCCGGGCCTGCGCCGCGTGGCCCTGCTCGCTTTGTCTGCCACGGCGTTGGCCAGCCTGTCCTGGAACGGCCACGCCGCTGCGGGCGATGGGTTCGGCGGCACCTTGCGGCTGCTGGCCGGCATCGTGCACCTGCTGGCCGCCGGTGCCTGGGTCGGCGCGATCGCCGCCATCCTGCAGTTGGCGCTGCGTCCACAGGGCCTGCGCCTGCGCGAGCGCACCTACGAGTTGTGGCGGGCCGCGCACAGCTTCGCCCTGCCGGGCACGGTCATCGTCGCCCTGCTGGCAATGACCGGCACCTATACCTATGTCGATCTCGGCGGTTCCGTGCAGACCCTGACCGGTACCGCGCATGGGCGCTGGCTGCTGCTCAAGCTGGCCCTGGTGATCGGCATGCTGGGGTTGGCGGCGCTGCATCGCTGGCGATTGGTGCCGGCCTTGGCCACCTCCATCCGCGACGGCTGGCAACCGCGGCCGCTGCGTTCCCTGCGCCACAGCCTGGCCTGCGAGTCGGTGCTGGCCGTGCTGGTGCTGGCCTGCGTGGCGGTGCTTGGTACGCTGGACCCGTTGGCGTGAGCCTGCGCAGCCAGCCCACGTGCAAGCTGCGATGATGGGCACATCATGAAACTGCTGATCGTCGAAGACGAACCCAAGACCGGCAACTACCTGCGCCAGGGCCTGATCGAGGCCGGCTACGTGGTCGATCTCGCCTGCAACGGCGTGGACGGGCTGCACCTGGCCGGCAGCGGCGAGTACCAACTGGTCATTCTCGATGTGATGCTGCCCGGCATGGACGGATGGAACGTGCTGTCGCGGCTGCGCGCCGCCGGATGGCAGGTGCCGGTGCTGTTCCTGACTGCGCGCAGCAGCATCGCCGACCGCGTGCAGGGCCTGGAACTGGGCGCCGATGACTACCTGGCCAAGCCGTTCGCCTTCGCCGAGCTGCTGGCGCGGGTACGCACCCTGCTGCGTCGCGGCCAGGCACAGCCGCAGGCCGAGCGCATCATCATCGCCGACCTGGTGGTGGATACCCTGCGCCGCCGGGTCGAACGCGGCGGCCAGCGCATCGCCCTCAGCCAGAAGGAATACACCCTGCTGGAGCTGCTGGCGCGTCGCCAGGGCGAAGTGCTGCCACGCTCGCTGATCGCCTCGCAGGTGTGGGACATGAACTTCGACAGCGACACCAATGTGATCGACGTGGCGATCCGCCGCCTGCGCGCGAAGATCGACGATGACTTCGATGCCAAGCTGATCGTCACCGTGCGCGGCATGGGCTATGTGCTGGAGGCGCCGGACGACGGTGCCGTGCACAGCGGATGAGCCTGCGTCGTTCCATCGCGGTACGGCTGACACTGCTGTTCGCCATCGTGGCCACGCTGGTGCTGGCCGCATTGGGCGTGGCAATCTATGTCAGCGCCCGCCATGATCTTGTTGCCCAGGACTTCATCGAACTGGAAAACAAGGTCGCGTTGATCCGCGACCTCGCTGACAATGGGCCTGCCGCCGCGCGCGGACCGCGGTTGGCAGAGGCGCTCGGCCATCATCCGGATATCGCCTTCCACATTGTTGATGGGAGCGGAACCGTACTGTTCTCCACTGCGCCGGCACTGCTGCGCGAGCATGCACGCAGCCAGCCCATCGACGCCGCGCCACGGCGGCACGACTGGATCCTCACCGATGGTCGCTGCATGCATGCCCTGCACCTGCGCCAGACGCTGGCCGACGGCAGCCAGCTGGTGACCCTGCTGGCCATTGATGACAACCGTCACGCCGACTTCCTGGAGCGCTTCCGCCACCTGCTGGCAATCGCCATCATCGGCGCCGCCGTGGCCAGCAGCCTGCTCGGCGGCTATGTGGTGCGGCGTACGCTGCGGCCGCTGCGCACGCTGGCCGATGAGGCCAGGCAGATCACCGCCGGTCGCCTGCAGCGGCGCCTGAGCGCGCGCAGTGCACCGGCCGAACTGGAGCAGCTGGCGCAGACCCTCAACGGCATGCTGGCACGCCTGCAGCGGGACTTCGCGCGGCTGACCGAATTCTCCGGTGATCTCGCCCACGAGCTGCGCACGCCCATCACCAATATGCTCACCCAGGTGCAGGTGGTGCTGGCGCACCCGCGCAGCAACGAGGCCTACCGCGAGACGCTGGCGTCGTGTGCCGAGGAACTGCAGCAGCTGGCACAGACCGTGGGCGACCTGCTGTACCTGGCGCAGGCCGAAGCACCGGGCGCGCTGCCTTCGCGCGAGCCGGTGGCGCTGGATGGGGTGGTGGATTCGCTGCTCGAGTTCTACGAGCTGCTGGCCGAGGACCGGCAGTTGACCCTGCGCCGCGAAGGCGTGGCGAGCGTGGAAGGCAACCGCTTGATGCTGCACCGGGCGATCGCCAACCTGCTGTCGAACGCGTTGAAGCACGCCACTGCCAGCAGCGAGGTGCGGGTACGGCTGGCCGAGGCCGATGGCGTGTGCAGGGTCAGCGTGCACAACGTCGGCACGCCGATTTCCGCCGAAGCGCTGCCGCGCCTGTTCGATCGTTTCTACCGCGGCGAGCGTGGCCGCCACGAAGGTGCGGGGCTGGGGCTGGCGATCACCCGCGCGATTGCACAGGCGCATGGCGGCAGCGTGAGTGTTGCGTCCGATGACACCGGCACCGTGTTCGAGTTGGTGCTGCCGAGCGCCGCAGCCCGGTAGTGCCGGCCGCCGGCCGGCCCCCCCGGGGTACATCAAGCGCATTGCGGTTGCCGGCCAGCGGCCAGCACTACCCCCTGCGGTCGGACAGCTTCGCGTGCCGCTCCGGTAGTGCCGGCCGCTGGCCGGCCCCCCCGGTCTGCTCGAACACCCCGGCCACCCAGTCGATGAACACCCGCAGGCGTGGCGACGGCGTGCGGTTGCGCGGGTAGACCAGGCTCAACGGGCTTGGGGTCGGCGGCGCGTCCGGCAACAGCTCCACCAGCTGCCCGCGCGCGATATACGGGTCCATCCGGTAGCGCGGAGCCTGGATGATGCCCAGGCCCGCCAGCGCGGCGCCGAGGAACGCATCCGCACCGGACACACGCACCCGCACCGGCAGCGGCACGTAGAGCACCTGCCCGCCCTGCTGAAACTCCAGCGGAATCAGCTGGCCGGTGGCGCTGGAGCGATAGCCCACCATTTCATGGCCGCCCAGTAGGGACTCGATGCTGCCTGGCACGCCCTTGGCCTGCAGGTAGCCCGGCGCGGCCACCGTGACCTCGCGCAGCATCGCCAACCGGCGCGCCGCCAGATCGCTGTCGGCCAGCGTCCCCACCCGCAGCGCCGCATCCACGCCTTCGCGCAGCAGATCGACATAGCGGTCGCCTTCGCTGACCTCCAGTTCGATCTCCGGGTAGCGCTGCAGGAACCCCGGCAGGTGGGGAAACAGCAGGTGCCGGCCCAGCGTGCCATGCACCTCAATGCGCAAGGGGCCGCGCGGCGGCGCGTCACGGAAGGCGGCCTCCGCGTCGTCCATGTCGGCGATCAGGCGCAGGCAACGACCATAGAAGGCCTCGCCTTCCAGCGTCGGCACCACCAGCCGCGTGGTCCGGTGCAGCAGGCGCACGCCCAGCCGCTGTTCCAGCGCCTTGATCGCGTCGGTCACCGTGGCCCGCGGCAGGCCCAGGTCCTCGGAGGCCCGGGTGAAGCTGCGGCGCTCGACGATACGGACGAAGGCGCGCATGGCCGTGAAGCGGTCCATTGTTCGGCTATCCGGATGATGTTGGCGGATTATGCAGGATTATCCGAAAGCGCGATTTCGCGAAGATGGCGCTGCGCCACTTCGGCGTGTCCCCGTGGAAGCCACCATGACCCTCTCCCCCGCCCGCTCTGTCGCCCTGGTCACCGGCGGATCCCGTGGCATCGGTGCCGCCATCTCGCGTCGGCTCGCCGCCGATGGCCACGCGGTCGCGATCAACTATGCGGGCCGCCGCGACGACGCCGAAGCCTTGGCGGCCGAACTCAACGCCGCCGGCGCGCAGGCCACCGCGCTGCAGGCCGATGTGTCCGATCCGCAGGCGGTGCGCCAGCTCTTCGACGCCATCGAAGCCCGTTTCGGCGGCATCGACGTGGTGGTCAACAGCGCCGGGGTGCTGCAGCTGGCACCACTGGCCGATACCGACGACGCCCTGTTCGAGCGGGTGATCGGCATCAACCTCAGGGGCGCCTTCAACGTGCTGCGCGAAAGCGCGCGACGGGTGCGCGACGGTGGCCGGCTGATCACCCTGTCCACCAGCGTGGTCGGCATCCGGCTGGAGAACTACAGCGTGTATGCGGCCAGCAAGGCGGCGGTGGAGACGATGGGCGCAATCCTCAGCAAGGAGCTGCGCGGACGCAATATCACCGTGAACGCCGTGGCGCCGGGCCCGACCGCCACCGATCTGTTCCTGGATGGAAAATCGCCCGAGCTGATCGAGCGGTTGGCGAAGATGAACCCCCTGGAGCGGCTGGGTACGCCGGAGAACATCGCCGGCGCGGTGGGGTTCCTGGCAGGTGCCGATGGCGGATGGATCAACGGCCAGGTGCTGCGCGCCAACGGCGGGATGGTGTAGATCGGACAGGTGGCATCCACGCATGGCGCGACGCCCTTGTAGAGCCGAGCCCATGCTCGGCTGCTCTTCGCGCAAAGGCCAGAAGCAGCCGAGCGTGGGCTCGGCTCTACAGGTAGGTCAGGCGATGCGCGCCTCGCGGCGGCGATGCACCCAGTAGTACAGCGTCGGCAACACCAGCAGGGTCAGCAGCATCGCCGACAGCAGACCACCGATCACCACCACCGCCAGCGGCTTCTGGGTCTCGGCACCGATCGCATGCGAGGTGGCCATCGGCAGCAGGCCGAACATCGCCAGCAGTGCGGTCATCAGCACCGTGCGCAGGCGCTGCAGCGAACCCTGCACCACCGACTGCAGCAGGTCCATGCCCTGCTCGCGCAACTGGGCGAAGCGGCTGAGCATCACCACGCCGTTCAGCACCGCTTGCCCGAACAATGCAATGAAGCCGATTGCCGCCGACACCGACAGCGGAATGCCGGTCAGCCACAGGGCGAGGATGCCGCCGATCATCGCCAGTGGCACGTTGGCCAGGATCAGCGCGGCGCTGCTGATGTCCTTGAAGGCATCGAACAGCAGCACGAAGATGATCAGCACCGACAGCGGAATCACCCAGCCCAGCCGCTTCATCGCACGCTGCTGGTTCTCGAACTCGCCGGACCACTCCAGCCGATAGCCTTCCGGCAGCTGTACGCTGGCATCCACGCGCTTGCGCATGTCAGCCACCACGCTGCCCATGTCGCGGCCGGCGATGAAGATGCTCACCGCCTTCACCCGCTGTGCGTTCTCGCGCGAGATGTTGATCGCGCCGCTGGCCATGCGGAAGTCGGCCACGTCGGACAGCGTCACCGTGTGGCCATCGCCGATGCCAACCGGCACCGTACGCAGCCGCTGCAGGTCACGATCGGCATCGTTCAGGCGCAGGGTGATGGGGAACCTGCGGTCACCCTCCCACAGCTCGCCGACCTGGCGCCCGCCCAGTGCGGTCTCGATCACTTCGTCGACGTCGCGTACGTTCAGGCCATAGCGCGCGGCGCGGTCGCGGTCGATCTCGATCTGCAGCTGCGGCAATGACCCGTCGCGGTCGATGAAGGCGCTCTCCACGCCCTCCACGCCGCGTACCTGGCCCAGGATCGCCTGTGCCTGCTGGTTCAGCACGTCCAGATCCGAGCCGCTGACCTTGATCACCACCTGGCCCTTGATCTGCGAGATGCTCTCCAGGATGTTGTCGCGCACCGGCTGCGAAATCGAGAACTCGGGCCCCGGAATGCGCTGCTCCAGCGTGCGCTGCAGGTCGCTCACCAGCTGTCGCTTGTCCACGCCTCTCGGCCATTCCTTCTCCGGCTTCAACGCCACCAGCGCCTCGATCTGGTTGGCGCCCTTGGCATCGGAGCCGTCTTCCGGGCGTCCCAGCTTGGCCACCACCGTCGATACCTGCGGAAAGCTGCCGACCAGCTCTCGGATGCGCCGCGACTGCTGCTGCGCTTCGCCCAGGCTGGTGCTCGGGTCGAGCGTGGCCGTCAGCCAGATCGATCCTTCGTCCAGCTCGGGCAGGAACTCCGAACCCAGCCGCGTGCCCAATGCCAGCGTGCCGACCAGCAGCGCAACCGCGGTCAGCACTACCGCACGCGGGCGGGCCAGTGCGCGCTCCAGGACCGGCCGGTACCAGCCGGTCAGGCGGTCCATCAGCGGATTGCCGTCGCGCATGCGGTCGCGCCGCAGCCACCAGTAGCAGAACAACGGCACCACGGTCAGCGCCAGGATCAGCGCGCCGATCAATGCCGAGGTTACCGAGTACGCCATCGGCGCGAACATGCGGCCCTCCTGGCGCTGCAGGGTGAAGATCGGGATGTGCGCGGCGATGATGATCAGCATCGAGAAGAACGTCGGCCGGCCCACTTCCGACGCTGCCGAAAGAATGGTCGAGAACCGTGTCTTACGGTCGGCCGCAGGTGGCAGCTTCGACAATCGCGAGACGATGTGCTCGGTCACGATCACCGCGCCATCGATGATGATGCCGAAGTCCATCGCACCCAGCGACAGCAGGTTGGCCGGCACGCCCCACAGATGCAGGCCAAGGAAGGTCGACAGCAGCGCAAGCGGCATCATCGCCGCCACGATCAGCGCGGCACGGGCGTTGTACAGGAACAGCCACAGCACCAGGAACACCAGCACCGCGCCTTCCAGCAGGTTGCTGAAGACGGTTTTCAGCGTGGTCGAGACCAGCCACGAGCGGTCGTAGAACGGCTCGATGCTGACCCCGGCCGGCAGCTGATTCGCTTCGATCTCGGCGATGCGCGCATGCAGGGCGTCGAGCACGTCGGACGGGTTCTCGCCCTTGCGCATCAGCACCATGCCGAACACCGCGTCGTCGTTGTCATCCTGGCCGACCAGGCCCTGCCGGGGCAGGCCGGTATCGGCGATGCCGGCCAGGTCGCGCACCAGGATCGGCGTGCCACTGCGCTGCGCCACGACCACGTTGCCGATGTCGGCCGGCGAGCGCATCAGACCGACGCCGCGGATCAGGAACTGCTGCTGGCCACGTTCCACGTAGCCGCCGCCTGCGTTCGAGCTGCCCTTCTCCAGCGCCTCGGCGAACTCACCCAGGCTGATGCCGCGGTCACGCAGCTTGTCCAGGTCCGGCTTGACCTGGAACGTACGCGCGAAGCCGCCGAAACTGATCACATCGGCTACGCCCGGCACGGTGCGCAGGCTGCGCTCCATCGTCCATTCCTGCACGGTGCGCAGCTGGGTCGGCGTCAGGTGCGGGCCTTTAAGCACGTACCGGTAGATTTCGCCCACCGCCGAGCTCATCGCCTCCAGCTCCGGCGTCACCCCTTCGGGCAGCTCCACGCCCTGCAGGCGTTCCAGCACCTGCTGCCGCGCGAAGTAATCATCGGCCTTGTCGTCGAAGGTCAGGATGATCATCGACAGGCCGAACTGCGTATGCGAGAACACCCGCACCGAATGCGGGATGCCGGACAGTGCCACTTCCAGCGGCATCGTCACCTCGCGCTCCACCTCTTCGGCGGCCCGGCCCGGGTGCAGCGATACCACCGTCACCTGGGTGTCGGACACATCCGGAAAGGCTTCCACCGGCAGCACGCGGAACGCGGCAATGCCAGCGCCGATGAACAGCAGCAGCGCCAGCATCACCATCAGCGGCTGGCGCAGGCAATAGGCAATCAGGCGATCGATCATGGCGCGGCATGCCCCGTCCCGGTGCTGGCGGCAGCGGGCGCACTGTCGACCAGCTGCTGCAGCAACAGGCCCCCTTCGACCACCACCCTGGCGCCCTGGGCCAGGCCCTCGCGCACCCACAGGCGGCCATCACCTAGCTCCTCGGCACGCACGGCCCGGCGCGCGAAGCGGCCCTTGGCCTCCTCCACGAACACCACCTGCTTGCCGTCGATCAGCAGTACCGCAGCATCGGGCAGCGAGACACCGCCCTCGGCCGGCACTGCCACCTGCGCACGCACGTACTGGCCCGCCTTGAAACCGCGCGCACGGTTGTCCAGTTCGGCGCGCGCCTGCACCACGCGGCGCTCGCTGTCGACGAAGTCATCCACGTGCTGCAGGGTCGCCTGCTGCGGCTGTCCATCGGCGCCGGGCACGCTCACCTGCATGCCCGCCTTCAGGCGTCCGGCCAGGCTCTCCGGTACATCCAGCAGCAACCACAGGCGGTCCGGATCACCAATCACCGCCAACGGCTGTTCGCTGTCCGGGCTGACCGCCATGCCCGGGCTCATCCGTCGCTCCACCAGCACGCCATCGATCGGCGCGCGCAGCGGCAGGCGCTGGTCGACGCGCTGACCATTGCCATATGCCTTGGCGAAGGCGGTTGCACGCGCATGATCGGCCTGGCTGCCGGCGAAGTTGGCCTCGGCCTCGTCCAGTTCGCGGCCCGACGCCACACCCGCCGCATGCAGCTCGCGGGTGCGCTCCAGCTCCTTGCGCGCCTGCTGCAGCTCGGCGCGGCCACGCACGCCCTCCGCCTGGGCCTGGCCGAACTCGGGCGAGGTGATCCAGGCAATCACTTGGCCGGCCTTCACTTTCTGGCCCGGCTGCGCCTCGATGCGCGCCACCTGCCCCGCCAGCGGGGTGCGCAGCGCGCTGGAGCGGGTCTCGTCCCAGACCACCCGGCCCGGCAGCTGCAGGCTGGCGCTGGCACCGGCGGTCACCAGCTCGCTGCGCAGTACATCCAGCTGGCGGCTGCCGGCCGGAAACAGGATCTGGCCGGCACTGATCTGCGGCGCATCCTCGGTGTAGGACGCCGGCTCACGGCCGCAGCCGCCCAGCAAGGCCAGCGCCAGCAAGGCCGGCAGCAAGCCGTGTCGCGCCCGCGGGCGATGGGCGACGGGGGACTTCATCGGGACTCTCCTTCAGCAACGGATGTGGCCGCTTCCCAGCGCGCCAGGGCAATGGCATGGTCGGCGCGCGCATCGATCAGCGCGGCCTCGAAGTCGCGCCAACTGCGGCGCGCATCCAGCAGATCGGTCAGGCTGGCGGCGCCGCGCCGGTACGCCAGTTCGATGCCCTGCACCGCCTTGCGTGCGGCGTCGGACTGCAGCCCCTCGTAGTCGCTGCGGCGCTGTGCGGCGGACTGCGCGCTGGCCTGCAGCTGGTCCAGCTCGGCGCGTGCTTCGCGCTGCAGTACCTGCAGCTCCAGCGCGGCGCTGTCACGGTCGGCCTCGGCACGCTGGATCGCGCCGCGTGCGCGCGACGGGCCGCCCAGCGGAATGGTCAACGACACGCCCCAGGTGACACCGCTGATATCGGTGGGCTCGCGCTCGGCCTCCACACCCAGCTGGATGTCGCGGTGGCGCTCGCTACGTGCCAGGGCCACGCCAGCGTCGGCGGCGGCCAGGCGCGAGCGTGCCGCGCGCAGGTCGGCACGCTGCTGCGGATCGAACGCGCGCACCTTGGCCACGCTGCTGGCATCCGGCCAGGGGTCATCGGCACTGAGGTCGCGGCTGTCATCGCTGCCGAGCAGCAGGCCCAGCGCATGCCGCGCGTCACGCAGATCCAGGGCCGCCTCGCGCGCCGCATCGGCCACCGCCAGATGGTCCACCGCCATCCGCGCGCGATCCACCGGCGCCATCGCCCCGGTGGCCACCTGCTTGTCGGCCGCCGCCATCTGTTCGGCCGAACTCTGGCGGTTGGCCTCGGCAATCTGCGCCCGCTCCTGCGCGCCCTTCAGGCCGAAATAGGCTTCATGCAGTGCCACCTGCTGCCGGCGCCGGGTATCGAGCATGTCCAGCCCGGCCACTTCCAGCAGCGCGTCCGCCTGGCGGATGCGCAATGCGCGCTTGCCGCCGCGCTCCCAGGTCCAGCCCAGGCCCAGCGTGCTGTCCACCCGCTTGTCCTGCCAGCGCCCCGGGCCGATGCCGTGCTTCGGGCTGATCTTGCTGCTGCCGATCGACAGCTCGGCCGCTGGCCGCAACGCAGCGGTCAGCGCATCGCCCTGCACCCCACGCAGTTCCAATGCCGCCGCGTGCAGGTCCGGGTTGTGCGCTTCCATTGCACGCTGTGCATCCTGCAAGGACAGCGCCGAAGTCGCAGGCGCGCACGAAAGGGCGGCCAGCAGGGCCGCAAGACGACGGGAGAAATTCATGCACGTCACGGTAAGGTGACGCACTTGCGCCAAACTTGCCCCAACCTTGCACGAAGCTTGCAATGCGAATCCTGCTGATCGAAGACGACGCCGCCCTGGCCGATGGACTGATCCGCGCCCTGCAGGGTGCCGGTCATCTGTGCGACCACCTCTCGCGTGGACTGCACGCGCCGGCGGCATTGGCCAGCGCACCGTATGACGTGATGGTGCTGGACCTTTCATTGCCCGACGTCGATGGCCTGGACCTGCTCTCGCGCCTGCGCAACGACGGCGCCACCCTGCCGGTGCTGATCCTGACCGCACGCGATGGTGTGGAGGACCGCATCCTCGGCCTCGACCGCGGTGGCGACGATTACCTGGCCAAGCCGTTCGCACTCGGTGAGCTGGAAGCCCGCCTGCGTGCGCTGTCGCGTCGCCGCAGCGACGCACCGGCGCAGAAGCGGTTGGGCCGGTTGTGCTTCGACAGCATCCGCAATGAAGTGCAGGTGGAAGGCCAGCGCATCGAACTGACCGCGCGCGAGCTGTCGCTGGTCGAGGCACTGATGCAGCATCCTGGCCGCACCGTCACCAAGCAGCGCCTGTTCGACGCGCTGTACAGCTGGGATCACGAGGCCAACCTGTCAGTGATCGAAGTGCATGTCAGCCGCCTGCGCCGCAAGCTGGAACAGGCGCGCGCCGGCGTCGGCATCCGCATGCTGCGTGGCCTGGGCTATCGGCTGGAAGCCGGTGGTGACTGAGCGTGTGCACAGCCTGCGTGGCCTGCTGCTGCGCCGCCTGTGGCTGCCCCTGCTGGTGCTGCTGCTGTGCAGCGCGATCGGTTCATTCGCGTTGGCCCGCTTCTATGCCGGCCAGGTCTATGACCGCTGGTTGCTGGACTCGGCGATGTCGTTGTCCGAGCTGGTGAAGGTGCAGGACGGGCGTGCCTCGATCGAGATCACGCCCGCGGTGTCGCGCATGTTCACCTGGGATACCGCTGACGAAGTGCATGGCGAAGTGGTCGACGCTGCGGGCGGGCGCCTGTATGGGGACCTGCCCGAAGCGCTGCCCCGCCCCGCGATCGCTGCCGGCAGCGACGATGCCGTCTACTACGACGCGCGCCTGCGTGGGCAGCCGGTGCGCATGGTCGAGGTCGTGGTCAGCGCTGGGCCGGGCCACGATATCCGCCTGCGCGTGGCCGAGACGCTGCGCAAGCGGCACCGGCTGGAGCGCAAGCTGCTGCTGGCCAGCATCCCGTTCCAGGCCGCGATCCTGGCGCTGGCCGCGTGGCTGGCCTGGTCCGGTACCGGCGCGGCTGCACGCCATGCCAACCAGGTGGCGCGGCGGCTGGCCAGCCCGCGTCCGGACCCGCTGGCGCCACTGGAGCCCGCGCAGGAAGCCCCACGCGAACTGTGGCCGGCGGTCGAAGCCTACAACGCACTGCTGCAACGGCTGGACGCGATGCAGGCCGCGCAACGGCGCTTCGTCAGCAATGCGGCGCACCAGCTGCGCACGCCGCTGGCGGCAATGCAGGTGGAGCTGGAGAGCTCACTCCGCCAACAGGATCCGCAGGCCCAGCAGCTGGCGCTGTCCGGCACGCTGGCCGGGCTGGCACGGCTGCAGCACCTGGTCAACCAGCTGCTGATGCTCAGCCGCTCGGAAGATCCACAGGGCAGCGCACTGCCGCTGCAGCCGCTGGATCTGGCCGCGTTGGCACGGGGCGTGGTCGAGCGCTACGCCGACCGTGCGTTGGTGGCGGGCGTGGACCTGGGTTACGACGGACCCGACGACGGCGTGAAGGTACAGGGTGATCCGCAGTTGCTGCGCGAGGCGCTGGGCAACCTGCTGGACAACGCGCTGCGCTACGGCGCCGTGCCCGGTGTGATCACCCTGGGACTACAGCGGGATGCCGAGGGCGTGCAGGTGTGGGTGGACGATGACGGTACAGGTATCGCCGAAGCCGAGCGCGCGCGCGTCACGGAACGGTTCTACCGGACCAGCAGCGAGGGAGATGGCTGCGGGCTGGGGCTGGCGATCGTGGCCGAGATCGCGCAGCGGCATGGCGCGATATTGATGATCGAAACGGCGCCACTCGGTGGCGCGCGCGTGGGGTTGCGTTTCCGTTCGCGAAAGCACCCCGACCCACGGATTCCGGTAGACGCCCACCTTGGTGGGCGCCGTTGATGTCCTGCGTGCCAACCAAGGTTGGCACCTACCAAAAGCGCCGCGACCCACGCGTTCCGGTAGAGGCCCACCTTGGTGGGCGCCGTTGACGTCCTGCGTGCCAACCAAGGTTGGCACCTACCAAAAGCACCGCGACCCACGGATTCCGGCAGAGGCCCACCTTGGTGGGCGCCGTTGACGTCCTGCGTGCCAACCAAGGTTGGCACCTACCAAAAGCACCGCGACCCACGCGTTCCGGTAGAGGCCCACCTTGGTGGACGCCGTTGATGTCCTGCGTGCCAACCAAGGTTGGCACCTACCAAAAGCACCGCGACCCACGGAGTCCGGTAGAGGCCCACCTTGGTGGGCGCCGTTGATCTTCCGCGTGCCGGCCAAGGTCGGCACCTACCACGTGCGCATCACCGGCTCATCGAATACGGCGCCTGCGCGTCCTGCCCCGGCCAGTCCTTGTTCGGCTCGGCCTGCATGCTGAAGCGCAGCTCGCCACCGGCCAGGATCTCGTCGTGGCGCAGGAAGGTGCGCTGCAGCGGCTTGCCGTTGAGGCTCACGCTGCCCACATAGGTGTGCCTGTCATCCAGGCCATCGGCCACGATGGTGAACGTCTTGCCGTTGGGCAGGCGCATCGCGGTCTTCGGCAGGAATGGGCGGCCGAGGATGTACTCGCCCGAACCCGGTGCCACCGGGTAGAAGCCCAGCGCGGTGAACACATACCACGCCGACATCTGGCCGACGTCATCGTTGCCGGCCAGGCCATCCGGACGGTCGGCGTACTGGGTGTCCATGATCTGCTTCAGGCGCGCCTGGGTGCGCCACGGCTGGCCAGCGTACGAGTACAGGTAGGCCACATGGTGGCTGGGTTCGTTGCCATGTGCATACCAGCCGATCAGCCCGGTGATGTCTTCCATGTGCTCGAAGATGGACGGATCCACCTTGGCGTTGAACACCTCGTCCAGGCGCGCGAGCAGCTTGTCGCTGCCACCGTGGGCTGCCGCCAGGCCGGCAACGTCCTGCGGCACGTACCACGAGTACTGCCAGGCGTTGCCCTCGGTGTAGTCGGTGCCGTAGCCGCTGGCGCTGGGGTCGAACGGCGTACGGAAGCTGCCGTCGCGCTTGCGTGCGCGCATGAAGCCGGTGTCCTTGTCGAACGCATTGCGCCAGTTGGCCGCGCGCTTGTCGAAGGTCGCCGCGATATCGCCCTTGCCCATCGCCTGCGCCATGCGTGCGATGGTCCAGTCATCAAAGGCGTACTCCAGCGTCTTGCTGGCCGCTTCGCCTTCCTCGTCGATCGGCACATAGCCCAGCTCACGGTACTGCGCGATACCGTCATACGGGCCGTAGTTGGCGGTCTCGACCATCGCCTTCAATGCCTTGTCGGCGTCGAAGCCACGAATGCCCTTCACGTAGGCATCGGCGATCACCGGCACGGCGTGGTAGCCGATCATGCACCAGTCTTCCAGGCCATGGAACGACCACACCGGCAGCATGCCGTACGGACTGTGCTCATGGTGGGCCAGCATCGAATTGACGAAGTCGCTGTTGCGCTTCTCCGGCTGCACCAGCGTCAGCAACGGGTGCAGCGCGCGGTAGGTGTCCCACAGCGAGAACGTCGAATAGTGCGTGAAGCCGTCGGCCTTGTGCACCGCGTTGTCCGAACCGCGGTACTGGCCATCGGCGTCCATGAACAGCGTCGGCCCCAGCATCGTGTGGTACAGCGCGGTATAGGCACTGCGCCGCGCATGCTCGGGGGCATCGATATCGAGTACCGACAGCGCCTGCGTCCAGTCCTGCTTCGCCTGTGCACGCACGCGATCGAAATCGAAGTTGGCCACTTCCGCGTCGAGGTTGGCAATGGCGCCGGCCTCGCTGACCGGCGAGATGGCTACCTTCACCACCAGCGGTGCGTCCAGCTTGCCGAAGTTGAAGGTGCCGACCAGCTGCCGGCCTTCGATCTGGGCGCGCTGCGCCGGATCCTTCTCGCCCGGCGGCGGGAAGCCTTTATAGACGATGTCCTGCTCGGTGTTGTGCAGCTCATGGCCGGCCAGCGGCCGCGAGAAACGCATCGCGAAATACAGCTGGCGGCCCGGTGCCCAGCCGCGCGTCTCGCGGAAGCCGGTCACCGTGCCATCGGCGCGCACCCGCACCCGCGACCACAGCACCTTGCCCGGGTAGTCGTACATGCTGGTGCGCATGTCCAGCAGCACCTTGGCGTCGGTGCCCTTGGGGAACGCATAGCGATGCACCCCCACGCGGGTACTGGTGGTCAGCTCGGCACGCACCTTGTAATCGTCCAAGGTGACCGCGTAGTAGCCCGGCTCCGCTTTCTCGTCATCATGGCGGAAGCGGGAGGCATAGCCGCTGCGCGGCTTCTCGGGATCGCCACGCTCCAGGCCGGGACTGCCGGTGAACGGCATCAGCAGGATGTCGCCCAGATCGGAATGGCCAGTGCCGGAAAAATGGGTGTGCGAGAAGCCGACGATGCTGCTGTCGTCGTAGCGGTAGCCGGCCGCCCAACCGTAGGCCTTCTCGCGCGGCTGGATACGCGTATCCGGGCTGAGCTGGACCATGCCGAACGGCACCGTCGCCCCCGGGTAGGTATGGCCTTCCCCGCCGGTACCGATGAACGGGTCGACCGAGCCATAGGCGCGTTCGGCGGCGGATGTCGACGGAGCCGCCAGCACCGCCCCGGAGGCAAGCATGGCGGTCGCGGCGAAAGCGATCAGGAGACGACGGTCCAGCGTGGGCATCGGCATTTGGATCGATTCAAGTGGTGGTCAGATCCTAGCACCCGCGTTCTGGCACCGCATGTTGCGGTGCGGCTGAACGGTTCCAATCACACAGCCTATGGCGAATGAAGACTGCAATTAATTGCATGGATCGATCCATCCCCCTTCACCACACTGTCCCCGTGCCCAAAACGGCGCGGCAAAGCGAGTGACGACATTTCCTGCCGTTGTGTGATCTCTCGCGCAGTTTGCGTCGGGCGGGCCGGAAAAGGGCACGGGTATCACCTGGGCTTCACAACATCTCGGCGTCTCATTAACGCTGACGAGTGAACGCGGTCCCCTTTCCTGAGGTTCTGATTCCAACAGGAGTACGTCATGAAGATCGCTGTTCGCCGTTCCCTTGCGCTGGCCATTGCCGCCGGCCTTGCCGTTGCCGGTCCCAGCCAGGCCGGCACCCTCAACCCGGGTGAAAGCGCAACAGTCAATGCTGGAGACCCCATTGAAGGCTGGTCTGCCCACGGTGCCACACTGACGTTCAACACCGGCAGCGCCGCCACATCCGTAGGCATCAGCGACGGATCCACGCTCGCCATGACGGGGGCAGCAGCCACCGCCACCGATCCGTTTGCCGCCGTCCAGATTGCCTCCTCCAGCGCAACGATCGCCGGCACCCGGATACAGAACAGCCGCGCCGCGGGATTGGCGGTAACCAATGGCATCTCTGGTGGCGCTGCCGGCACCGCAACTGTCACTGACTCGAGCATCATCGGCCAAGGAATCGGAGGCTATGTTCAAGGTGGCGTACTGACCCTGAGCAACACGACGATTGATGGAACCGGCATCGGAGCCGGCCTCCTACCGTCCGAAATCTCGTCCGGTCTGGCAGTCTTCTCGAACTCAAGCGTCAACATCACCAACGGATCTTCCGTCATGGGGGATGAGAACGGCATCGTTGTGAAGGACATCGGGGGAACTCCCACCAGTCCGATCAGTGACAACGTCCTCACCATCGACAAGTCACGCGTCGCCGGTCGAAACGGCTCGGGCATTGTTGTCAGCGGTGCAGGGATCATCGCCCCAACCACTGTCAACGTTCTAAACGGCAGCACTGTAAGCGGCGGCAATGGCGTGATTGCTGAAGCCGTCGATGGCGGTACGCTGAATCTGAACGTCGGCGCGTCACAACTGCAGGGTACGCTTCGTGCCGATGCAACCTCGCAGCTGCACGCCAAGCTTTCCAATGGCGCGGTACTGACCGGCGTCATGACCAACGTCACCAGCGCCACGCTGGACTCGGCCAGCTGGAACATGACCGGCAATTCCACGATCGGTGCGCTAAGCCTCGGTAACGGCACCATCTCCCTCGGCGACGGCTCCGCCTTCCACACTCTCAACGTGGCCGGCAACTTCAGCGGCGCCGATGGCACGATCATCTTCAACACCGTACTGGCCGGCGACGACGCAGCCACCGACAAGCTGATCATCGGCGGTGACACCAGCGGCAGCGCCAACGTGCGCGTCAACAATGTCGGCGGCGCGGGGGCGCAGACCGACAAGGGCATCGAGCTGATCTCCGTCGGCGGCGCTTCCAACGGCCAGTTCAACCTGGCCGGGCGTGCGGTGGGTGGCCAGTACGAGTACTTCCTGCACAAAGGCACCGGCGCCGACGGCAACTGGTACCTGCGCTCGCAGCTGCCGACCCAGCCGGACCCGTGCGTGGTCGATCCGAGCCTGCCCGAGTGCGATCCGGTCGATCCGGAGCCGGTGCTGCGCCCCGAGCCCGGCGCCTACCTGGCCAACCTGCAGGCGGCGCAGACCATGTTCCGGCTGGGTTACCACGATCGCCATGCCGGCCAGAATGCCGGCCGCGCCTGGGCGCGCGTGGATGGCTCGCGCAACGGCTTCGATGCCATCAGCCGCCAGCTCGACATCCGGGGCAACAGCCAGGCACTGACCGTCGGTGCCGATCTGTGGCGTCACGATTCGGGCAGCAGCGTGGGCGTGATGCTGTCCAGCGGCAACGCCAGCAGCACCTCCACCAATGAGCTGACCGGCTACTACGCCCGCGGCAAGGTGAAGGGCGAGGCGCTGGGCATCTACGCCACCTGGCGCGGCGGCAACGGTGCCGACCCGTATGCAGGCTTCTATGTGGACGGCTCGGTGCAGCGCGCGCAGTTCCGCAATCGCGTGGAAGGCATCGGCCTGGATACGGAACGCTACGACAGCCGTGCCTGGCAGGGGGCGGTGGAAACCGGCTACGCGTTCCGCGTAGGCGGTGCCAACAACGGCGGCATCTACCTGGAGCCGCAGCTGCAGGTGGGCTACAGCCGCTGGGACAGCAACCGCCACACCGAGGCCAACGGCACGGTGGTGAGCACCGAGAATGCCAATGGCGTGTTCGGGCGTGCAGGCCTGCGCCTGTCCGGCGTGACCCGCTGGGGCAATGGCGCGGCGGAGGTGCAGCCGTACCTGGCCGCCAACTGGCTGCACACCCGCGCCGAATCGCAGATCCGCATGGATGACGAGATCGCCGATGCGCGCGTGCCGCGCAGCCGTGGCGAGTTCAGTGGCGGCGCGTCGGTGAAGTTCAGCAACGGCATCGGCGCCTGGGGCGGGCTGTCGCTGCAGAAGGCCAGTGGCTATCACCAGACCAGTGCGCAGGTGGGTGTCAGTTACAGCTGGTAATCGGTCGCCTTCAGCCCGCGATCGATTCGATTGCGGGTTGATATCAAGGCGGGAGGTGTGGCTGCCGGACTGGGGTTCGCGGCCACGGCGTGAAGGGCGCGACAGGGATTGTCGCGTCAGACACTTGTTTGCCGGGATCTGCAGCGGGGAGTGACGTGACCTTTCGATTCTGCCCGTTTGGCAGAAAGCATCAATGAGCATTCCACGTCGTGACCCATACAAGATGGCGCCGCAGCGGACATCCCGCTGCCGGGATTGGAACCCCGTTTTGAGCTACGAGATTTGCTTGCCGTAACTACGGCGGGCGGTGTGCGGCGGCCGCATGGCCCTCCGGCTTTTCTCGTAGCTCAGCCGAAGTTCCAACCTCGCACCGCCCGCCACCCTTGCGGTGGCCCTCGCTTCCCAAGGAGTTCCCGCATGACCCAACGTCCACTCAGTCCGGCCATGGAGTCGCTCTTCCAGCGCATCGAACACGCCCTCAACAGCGCCGAAGGCATGGCCATCCTCATCGGCGAACAGTACGGCCCCGAGCCGAAGCCGCCCGCACCGATGGGCTACAACGCCAAAGAGATCGCCAACGCGATGGTCATGCTGAGCCAGCATGGGCGGTGCCTGTTGCAGAAGCTGCGTGCGGAAGCGGAGAAGGTGACCTATCACTAGACCGCGATGCAGCCGAGCCTGCTCGACGCCGTGCGCACCGCACGCAGCGATCGCTGCCCTCAATCTGGCAATGCGCCCTGCAAGGTGGCGAGGTCGGCGCTGTCGACCGGCCTCACCACGCGCGCCACTTCCTGGCCGTCATGCAGCAGCACCACGGTGGGCCACAGTTTTACCTTGAACGCACGCCCCAGCGGCTTTCCCTTGCCATCCTCGATCTTCCAATGCACAAGATCGTGGGCGTCCACAAACGCCTGGAGTGCAGGCTGCGCAGCCTGGCAATGGCCACACCAGGGTGCACCGAACTCCAGCAGCTGCCAGCCCGCCTGAGCTTCCACGTCCGCGCCCGCAGGCTCCGCCGCCGGGTAGTCACGCATGAACGGCATGCCGGTTACGCCGCCAGCGCTTTCTGGATATCCGCCAGCGGGGCGTTGGTCAGGTCCTTGGCGATATCGCCCAGCAGGCGCGCCTGGACCTCCTTGTGCAGCAGCGGGCGGATACGGCCCAGCGTGGTCGGGTCTGCCACCAGCACCAGGTGTGCATAGCGGTTGTTGAGCGCATCTTCGTTCAACTGCTCCGCTACCTGCTTGGCAAACGTCGCCTCGTTGAGCTGCGAAATGGACATGTCCTTCGGCACCGCGCCAGCCGGGCCCTGACCAGAGACGCCCTGCTCGCTGATGTCCTGCAGGCGCAGCTCACCTTCCTGCTTCAACGCCAGCTGATGTTCGCTGCCGACGTTGGTGAACACGCGGGCCGAACCGCCATCGGCGACGATGATCAACGTGCCTTCGGGAATGCGACGGGTCATGCAATGCTCCTTCTCGATTGCGTTCAGCGCTACCGTAGACAGCGTCGCGTGAGCGCCGCGGCCAGAGTTCGTTCAACACTTGTCATTGCATGCCGCGCGGATGAACAGGCGCGATGGAACACAGCGTGCAGATCAGTCCGCTTCGCTGCATGCTCACGCCGATGCCGCTATGATGAACGTATGATCGACACGACCCACTACGTGACGGGCGCACCTGTTACGTGGGAAGCACTGCCGACCGGCGCTTCGCTTGCCACGATGGCTCCCGCCCTGCCGTTCCACCGCCTCGCGCTGGATCCTGGCGGATGACGCCCGCAGGCCCTCGGCCTGCACTCCCCACGCTGCTGTGACCGCCGGCCGCTGACTGCGCGACCGCTGTGATCCTGTTGCTGCGTTTCCGCCGTTGCGGCGGTGCTTTGCCGTGCGCGTGGCGTCGTGCCTGCACACATTCCCCGGCCCCCACGCCACTCACCGATGCCCCTGCGCCACCTGCGCCTGCATCGCCGTTTCCGATTTCCGGGACCTACCTCACCGCTCATTTCCCCTCTTCTGCCTACAAGGGAGCCCCCATGCAGGACACCCCCGATGCACATGCCCATTTCGGCTGGTTCAAACGCCGCCGCCACCTGAAGGTCGATGAGATCACCGTCGTCGACAAGCCCATGCTCAAGCGCGCTGTCGGCGCGGCCGCACTCGGCAATGCCATGGAGTGGTTCGACTTCGGTGTCTACGGCTATCTGGCCGTCACCATCGGCCAGGTGTTCTTCCCCTCCAGCAACCCCACCGCGCAGGTGATCGCCGCGTTCGCCACCTTCACCGTGGCGTTCCTGGTGCGGCCACTGGGCGGCCTGGTGTTCGGCCCGCTGGGTGATCGCTACGGCCGCCAGAAAGTGCTGGCGTTCACCATGATCCTGATGGCGCTGGGCACGTTTGCAATCGGCCTGATTCCCGCCTACGAGCGCATCGGCATCTGGGCGCCGGTGCTGTTGCTGCTGGCGCGCGTGGTGCAGGGCTTCTCCACCGGCGGCGAGTACGGGGGCGCGGCCACCTTCATCGCCGAGTATTCCACCGACCGCAACCGCGGCCTGATGGGCAGCTGGCTGGAGTTCGGCACGCTGGGCGGCTACATCGCCGGCGCCGGCACCGTCACCGCGCTGCACATGCTGCTGAGCAGCGAGCAGATGCTGGACTGGGGCTGGCGCATTCCGTTCCTGGTGGCCGGCCCGCTGGGCCTGCTCGGCCTGTACATGCGCATGAAGCTGGAGGAAACCCCGGCGTTCCGCGCCTTCGCCGAGGAAGCCGAGAAGCGTGAGCACGAGCGGCCGGGGCTGGGCGCGCTGTTCCAGGTGCATGGCCGCCAGCTGCTGGTGTGCATGGGCCTGGTGCTGGTGTTCAACGTGACCGATTACATGCTGCTGACCTACATGCCCAGCTACCTCAGCGTCACGATGGGCTATGCCGAGAGCAAGGGCCTGCTGCTGATCATCATCGTGATGCTGGTGATGATGCCGCTGAACATCGTCGGCGGCCTGTTCAGTGACCGGCTGGGCCGGCGCCCGATGATCATCGGTGCGTGCATCGCGCTGCTGGTGCTGGCCATTCCGTGCCTGCTGCTGGTCGGTAGCGGCAACGACGGGCTGATCTTCCTCGGCCTGATGCTGCTGGGGCTGGCGCTGGTGTGCTTCACCAGCTCGATGCCGTCCACGCTGCCGGCGCTGTTCTACACCCCGGTGCGCTACAGCGCGCTGTCGATCGCCTTCAATGTGTCGGTGTCGCTGTTCGGTGGCACCACGCCGCTGGTGACCGCGTGGCTGGTGGAGCGTACCGACGACCCGCTGGTGCCGGCCTATTACCTGATGGGCGCGGCGGTGATCGGCCTGGTGACCATGCTGTTCGTGAAGGAAACCGCCGGCCTGCCGCTGCGCGGTTCACCGCCAGCGGTTGGCAGCGACAAGGAAGCAGCCGCGCTGTTGAAGAGCGATGTGCCGGTGACGGTGGACCCGACCTTGCCGCCGCTGCCGGACGTTGCCGAGCCCGAGCAGGCGAAGCCGGCGTTGTAGAGCCGAGCCCGTGCTCGGCTGACTTCCAGGGGATCAGCCGAGCATGGGTTCGACTCCGCACCCCGTGCGGCATCAATCACCCGGGGTGTCCAATTCCATCGCGCGCATCACGATGGGCTTGGCCCAGCCCGGCGTGTGCAACAGGTCGGCCACTGCGACCGGGTAATGCAGCTGGCCTGCAGCCATGGCCAATACCGGCAGCGGCACCACGCAGCCGTCAGCATCGGCCGGCGCGCTGTTGTCGTAGACATGCAGCTCGGCCAGGTGCGGCAGCAGCTCCAGCAGATTTGCGCGCGCCGAATCGAAACGCGCGTGGATCTTCTCCACCGGAATATCGTGGCCACCGGCGGCCACCCGCGCGGCCACACGGGCGACGTGCAGCCCGACATCGGCCAGCCCACAGAACCAGATCGCCACCTGGTGCCGCTCGCAGGCCTCACGCAGCAGACGCGGAATGGTGTTGCCACCGAGCGTGGTCTCGAAGGCGAAGTCGGTGCCATCGGCCATGGCCTGGCGCAGGCGGCGGGTGCCTTCCTGCCAGGCCTCGGCATTGGCGTCCGGCAGCGGCCAGCCGGCGTCGACCAGGCGGCGGGTGAACGAGTCCGGGTTGAACCAGCTCAGCCCTTCGGCGTCCAGCCAGGTGCCCAGCAGCGAACTCTTGCCGGCGCCATTGACACCGGCCAACGCCAGGATGCGTCCCATCGATCAGAGCGGACGGCCAAGGGTGACCTTGCGGCCGCGCCGGATCGGCTGGCCCAGCACCTTGCCCAGCCCTTCCCCGCGCTGCAGCCCGGCCAGGGTCTGGTCGAACTCGCTGCGCAGGCGCTGCAGCTCCTCGCTGCGCTCACCGGCATCACCGCCGGCGGCCTTGGCCAGCAGTTCCTGGTAGGTGCGGATGTCCACGATCACCGCTTCCGGGTGGTTGTGGTTGGTGATGACCAGCGCCTGCTTTTCGCGCACGGTGCGCATCAGGCTCGGCCAGCCCCGGGTCTTCACCGACGAGGCCGGGGCCTTTTCAAGGCCAGGCAGATCCAGCGGCAGGGTCATGGCACGGCTCCAGGCGGGGTGGATGAGCGACACTATACCCAATTTGGCCAAATTGGGGATAAATCCCCTTTTACCGCAGGGGCGCGGTGTCCGGAGCGTCGGTCTGCAGCAGGCTGTCGCGTTCGCGCAGCGGGAAGCGGATCCACGCATCCAGCCCCTGTGGGCCAAAGTGCAGCTCGCCGCTGCCAGCCAGCTCGTAGGGCACGCGCTGCTCGATCAGCGCCCGGCCCAGGCCACGCTGGCGTGGCATTTCCCAGCCCTCCACGTCGGCATGGCGCTCGCACCAGTGCAGGCCCAGCCACGGTTCGGCGTCCTGCACCTGCAGATGCCAGGACACCTCGATCCGCCCCGCCTCGCGCGCGGCCGCGCCGTAGCGCAGCGCATTGCTCGCCAGCTCATGGATGGCCAACGACAGCACCTCGGCCGCTTTCGGTGGCAGCAGCACGTCCTCACCGTGCAGTTCGCACAGGCCCGTGCCCGGCATCTGCGCCGACACTTCCTCTTCGATCATCCCGCGCAGGCAGACCCCGGCATTGCCGCCGCGGGTCAGCAGGCTCTGCGTGCGCGCCAGCGACATCAAACGCCCGCACAGCCGCTCGGCGTACTCGTCCACGCTGGCCACGGTGCTGCGCGTCCGCCAGGCAAGGGCATGGATGGTGGACATGATGTTGCGGACCCGGTGCTGCAGTTCGGCCAGCAGCACCGCCTGGCGCTCGGTGGCGCGCTTGAGGTCGTCGATATCCACCGCAATGGCGAACACCCCGGTCACCTCGCCGTCTGCATCGCGCAGCGGCGCAGCGGCGACGCGTGTCCAGCGGGCGCGCCCGTCGTCATGGATGAACTGGAACTCCAGGCCGGGGACCACCGTCTCCCCCCGCAGGGCGCGGGCGATGGCGAAATCATGGGGCTCGATGCGCGAGCCGTCGGGGTGCCATCCCTGCCAGCGGTAGTGGTTGGGACGATCAGTGGACGGCACCTTGCCGGTGGGCAGATAGGTCCGCATCCGGTCGTTGGACAGTTGCAGTCGGCCTTCGGCATCGACAATGCAGACGCCCACCGGCAGCACCTTGAATGCCAGCGCCAGGCGCCGGTCGCTCTCACGGCGCTTCTGCTCCTCGCGCTCGCGGGCCGCCTGCGCGACATGCGCGGCGGTCGTTTCGAACATGGTGACAAGCACACCGTTGATGCGCCCTTCCTCACCGCGGATGGGGCTGTAGGTGATGGTGAACCAGACATCCTCCAGCCGCCCCCGCCGCGCCAGCGGATAGAGCTTGTCCTCGTAGGTGATGGTCTCGCCCTGCCACACCCGCTGGTAGATCGGGCCGTTGATGTGCCAGACCTCAGGCCAGCACTCGCGGGTGGGCTGGCCAAGCCCGCCCGGATGCTTGTCGGCGAGGATCTCGGCATAGCCATCGTTGTAGAGCTGCACCAGCTGCTCGCCCCACAGCACGATCATCGGGAAGCCGTGGGCCAGCATCAGGTCGACAGTGGCGCGCAGGTGCGGCGGCCATCGCTCGATCGCACCCAGTGGCGTGCCTGACCAGTCGTGGCGGGCAATACGGGCGGCCATGCCGTCATGGCGCGCATGCGCCTGCAGCGGCGGCGGCATGCCCGCCGGGCGCTCAACGGCCGGGAGACCCTGGATGCGGTGTGACATGCCGCGCAATCAGGCGATGCCCGCAGCAGCCTGCGGGCCTGCCACCAGCCGTGCCAGCTGCTGCACCAGTGCCTCGATGTGATAGGGCTTGGTACAGCGGGGCGCGCCAGCGAAGCGGCTGGGCAGATTGTCATCGTAGCCGGAGGTCAACATGAACGGCGTGCCGGCGTCCGCCAAGCGGTAGACCAGTTCACCCCCCAGGTTGATGTCCAGCAGGGCGACATCGATGGGGTTCTCATCGACCAGACGCCCCAGCGCCTGCAGGTCACCGGCCGGTCCCACCACCTGCGCCCCCTTCAGTTCCAGATAGTCCACCAGGAACATCGCGATGGCGAATTCATCTTCCGCCACCAGCACCCGCAGCCCTTTCAGGCCCTCTGGCTTGTTGCCCGCTTCCAGCACGACCCGCGCTCCTCGATACACGCGGCGCACCTCTGCCGCAACGCCTGCAGGATGCGCGAAACGGGCTACAAGGGCGCGTGATGATCGATGAAGATCGCCGCCACGGCCCGTTCACCCGGGCATTGCAGCGGCGCGTTCAGAACGCACGCTCCCATTTCAGGCTGAGCAGGCTGCGGTCGTGGCTGTACAGCCAGCCGACGTTGCTGTCGATGCGGGCGTAGCGCAGGCCCAGGCTGGGCACCAGCCCGGCCAGCGCCAGCCGCTCGCTGCGCACGATGGCGATCAGGTTCTGTTCGTCGTCCTGCCTGCGCGCCTCCAGCAATGGACTCCAGGCGTCGTAGTCGCGGCGGCGCAGCGACACGAACACCGTGGCCGTGGTGCCGCTCCACTGCCGCGCCGCGCCCAGCCGCAAGCCGCGCTGGCGGTAGCCGTTGGCCGGGTCGGCAGCGCTGCTGCCGGTGACATCCAGCCCGGCGAAGACCGTCCAGCGCGGATTGAGCGCACGGAACCAGGTGGCATACACCGATGCCAGTTCGCCGTCATAGTTGCTGGCCAGGCCCTGTTGGCGATACCGCTGGCGCTTCCAGTCGGCCTCCAGCTTGAGCAGGCTGCGTGCATCCGGGGCGTACTGCCATTCGCCGTGCACGCCACTGCCGCCCTGCAGCGCATGGTTGCCCAGGCCCTGGACGTCATAGCTGGGGGCAAGCAGCACGGTCTGCCGCGCACTGCGCCAGCTGTAACCTGCCTGCACATTGGCATTGAGCTCGTTGTAGGCACGGTGCCCGCGCCATGCCTGACCGAAGGCGAGACCGCGCACGTACAGCCCATGATGCCCGTCGAGGACCCAGCGCCGTTCCAGGCTGGCGTCGTAGTCGAGGCCCCCTGCGCGCTGGGCGTCGGGCAGTTTCCGTTCGATGATGCAGGCGTCGCCTACGCCGAACAGGCAGGTGCGGCTGGCCGAGCTGCGGTTGATGTTGTCACTCCATGCGGGGCCGGCGGACAGCGCGCCTTTCCAGCGCTGGCGCGCCTGCAGGGCACCCAGGTAACCGTCCACGCGCGCGCGGACGCCGGCCGTGGCCGGATCATCAGCATTGATGCCTGCAGCGATGGCCGTGAACAGCGCGACCGCATCGCGATCACGCTGGTCTTCCGCATAGACACGTGCCAGCTCGAGTCGGGCCGGCAGGAAATCCGGCTGCGCCGCCAGCAGCGCTTCGTACTCCTTCGCCGCGCGACGATGGTCGCCGGCCACGCGGGCCAACACCCCCTGCGCGTAATGGCGCAGCAGCGGGTCATGCCCCTGCAGTTCGATGTACTCCTCGAGGAACGCCGCGGCGGCCCGCCATTGCTGATGCTGCAGTGACAGGTAGAGGGCCTGGCCGAGATCGTCGACGGTGCGCTCCACGCGCAGCGTCCTGCCATCGATGGTGATGGTCGGCCGCTCCGACTCGGCCTGTTGCAGGCGCTGCCGGTCCTGCTGCTGGTGGCGCAGTTCGCTGCCCTGTTCAAGCACGCGGCGCAGATCGTCCTGCTGGGCGCGCACATCAGCGGCAGCCAACAGCAGTACGACAAGGAAGGTGGAATGGCGCATGGTCGATCCGTGGTGGTGCATGCAGCGGCCGAAGCAGGGACTGGCGGATCGCGGCTTGTCCCTGCCCTGCCCCGTCAGGGGCGTGGCGATCAGTTCTTGCTGCCGCCGAAGGCGGTGTCGTACTGGCTGTTGCCGGCGAACGTGGCGATACCGGCGAGCGTGGCCGCGTTGGCGCCGAAGAACTGGCCCTGGCTGTTGCCGGTGACCGAGCCGTTGGCCACGGCGGTGCCGGCGAAGGATGCATCGGCGCTGTTGATGTTGGCGCTGATCGCCAGGGTCTGGCCACCACCGGTCAGGCCGCCGGTCAGCTTGCCAGTGCCGAAGTTCGCCGCGAACGTGCCGCTGAGCAGGTTGCTGCCATTGAACCGGTTCAGGCCGGCCACCGCGTAGGTGGCGGTACCGCTGGGCAGGGTGGTGCCGGCGCGGTCACCAGCGAAGTACACCTGGCGGTTGTTGAAGCCACCTGCGGCGCCGTCCTTGGACCATTCACCGAACCACACATCGCCACTGCCCACCTTGACGAAGTTGAAGTGGCCCATGCCGGAATGGCTGCCCGGCGTACCGGTGATCGGCATGGCCAGGGTACGCACGGTAACGCCGTTGACGGTGGTCGGGGCCGAGTAGGCCGCCAGCCCCTGGAAGTCGACCGGCTTGCCGTTGGAGACGGCGCCGACGCCGATGCCGGCCTTGCCTGCGCTGTGCGGGCCGCCGTTGACTTCGGAGGCACCGACCTTGACGTACAGCTGCGAATCGGTGGCCGGGCTGGCCGCACCGACGATGTCGGCGGCCTGGGCGGCACCGGCCAGGGCGAAGGTGGCGGCCATGGCCAGTACGGAACGGGAGATCATCTTCATGGAACTACTCCTTGGGTTGAGGGAACAACGGGTACAACAACAGAACAGGTGATCAGAAGCGCGCAGTGACACCGAGCTTCAGCGTGCGCCCCGGCGCCGGCAGCGTGGAGCGCGTGGCCGGGTCGACGTAGTAGCGGTTGCCTAGGTTGGTGCCGACCAGCTCGACGCTGGCGTGGTCATTGAAGCGCCAGCGCGCGTAGGCATCGACGGTGGTGATGTTTCCCCAGGTGAACGGCACATTCTGCCAGATCAGGCCACCGCTGCCGGCGTACAGGCGATCACGGTAGGCCTGCAGGTCCGGGTTCTGGTGGCGCTGGTAATGCACGATGCGGCTGCCCAGCTCCAGGCGCTCATCGAACAGCCGGGTGCCCAGCGACACGTTCACCGACAACCGGGGAATGGCCTGGGTCAGCAGGTAGCCACTGACGAAGCCGTCCTGCACGCAGTTGGGCACCTTGCCGGCCAGCGCATCGAGCTGCACCGCCATGCTTTCGTCGCAGACCTTGTTTTCCAGCGTACGGGTGATGCCCAGGTCGGTGAAGAAGCGCCGGTTGTCGAACCGCGCCTGCAACTCCAGGCCGCGGATGCGCTGCTTGTCCAGGTTGTCGAACAGGAAATTGCCGTCGCGCTCGATCACGTTGCGGGTCTTGTGCACGTAGTAGGCCAGCTTCACGTCGGCATCGGCGGTGTTGCCGAACAGCGCCGACAGGTTGTGCACGTAGCCCACTTCGTAGTTGTAGGCGTGTTCGGGCTTGAGCGGGTACAGCGGGTTCAGGCTGCTGGAGAACGCGATGGTGCTCTCGAACATGCTGGGGAAACGCACCGCCTCGCTGTAACGCACATAGGCGCGCGCATTGGGCGAGAAATGCGCGGTGGCCGAGAAGGTCGGCAGCCAGGCATGGTCGCGCCTGCGCTCGTTGCGGCCGGCCACCGTCTGCGACCGCCCGCTCTGGATGCTGCACAGGATCTGCGCGCCCTGCACCGGCAACAGCCCGGGAATGGCCGCCACCTGACCATTCAGGCACGGGTTGCTGGCACGGCGGTAGTTGCCGTCCGCATCCGGCAGCCACGGAATGCTGTGCTCCACCGCCACCGGCGTCTCGTACCTGCTCAGCAGGCCCTTCAGCAGATCATCGACGATGAAGCCCATGCCGATGCTGTCCCAGAACGCGCGCTGCGCCTCGATGGCGTCGATCTCGCCCTGCAGGCTGGCCGGGCGTTCGGGCAGTTCGTTGACCCGGTAGCGGGCTTCCCTGGGGAACACAGAGGTGGTCATCAGCTCCGGGTGTTCCTGCAGGAAATCATCGAAGGCCCAATAGCGCGCGTAGCGCACGCCGGCGCTCAGGGAGAGGAAATCCACCGGCCGCCAGTCCAGCACCAGGTAGCCCTCGCCTTCCTGGCGACGCCCGGCGCGCGGGTACATGCGCCAGCCATCGCTGACGCCAAAGTACGGGTCCGCCGAGCGCAGTTTCTCGAACTGCCAGTTGCCGCCCACGGTCAGGTCCAGGGTGGAATGCAGCGCGAAGCGGTTGCTCAGGGTCAGGCCGGTGCGGTCGTTGCGGGCATTGGCCAGCGCGGTATTGCGCAGGATCGGGCTGCTGCCGGGGTTCCAGTCGGGGTTGCTGGCAAAATTGGGGAAGCCGCCGGCGGTGTAGGTATCGCTGGTGGTTTCGGTGCGCCACAGGTTGGCACGCAGGTCCAGCCAGCGGCTGCCGGCAGGCTGCCAGTGGTATTCCAGGTTCCAGGCATCGGCATCGACGCGGCTGAGCGGCCACTGGATGCGACCGTAGTCGGGCGCGGACAGGATGCGCGAGGGCATGATCTCGCCGTAGTGGGAGAGCGTACGCCGCCAGGTGGCGCGCAGCTGCTGGTCATCGTTGATCTGCCAGGTCGCCTTCAGCAGCCACGATTCCTGCTCGCTGGAGGTGTTGGGCACCTCGTCGCCGGGCTTGAAGTAGCGCGCCAGCGTGGTGATGTAGTCCAGGCCCTTGTACTCGAACTGCTCGCGCGGGTCCTGGTCGTAGTACGCCGTGCCCTGGGTGCCGGAGAAGTAGTTGCCGCGCTTGCGCCAGGCATACGCGGCCATCAGGTCCACGTGTTCGCCGCGCAGGCCCAGCGCCAGCCGCCAGGCCTGGTCCTCGCCGGCGAACACATTGGCTTCCGAACCGCGCGACTTCACCGGCACCAGCAGCGTGCTGTCGGCATACGGTGCCGAGGGCGAGCCCTGCGGGAACCCGGGCACCGTGCGGTAGTCCTCGCCGGTATGCAGCCGCGGCAGGCGTGGCGCCACCGCATTGCTGCTGCCTTCGATCTTCAGCTCCCCGCCGAAGCGCTCACCCGCTTCCACGATGTCATCGACGTCGATGGTCTTGATCACCAGCGCGCCACCGATCCCGCTGTGCACATCGCGCACCAGCCCCGGCCCCTTGATGACCTGGATGCCACCTATCAGGTTGGGATCGATGTAGTTGCGGTTGCTGACGCCGTTGTAGCCGCGCCAGACCGTAAGTGCCTGCTCGCCGCCGTCGATGCTGACCGGCACCCGCCCCGGCCCCTGGATGCCGCGGATGTTGATGTCCAGCGCGCCACTGTTGCGCGCATCGCCGCTGAACACACCGACCAGATCCTTGACCACGTCGGCCGGATTGGAGCCGCGGTAGCGCTCCACCCGGTCGCGCCCCGAATACGCCGTGGCCATGTCCAGCGCGAACACATCATCGTAGCCGCGCCGATCGCGGGCCTCGCCCCCTTCCGACTGCAGGCGACCGGCCACGTCCAGTGTCTCGGTCACCCGCACCCCTTCCCCTTCACCCGCCTCCGCTGCGGCACGCAGGCTCCAGGTGCCGTCCATGCCACGCTGCGCGCGCACGCCGCTGCCACGCAGCAGCAGCTGCAGGGCCTGCATCTGGCTGTACTCGCCGCTCACCGCGCTGGAGCGACGGCCTTCCACCAGGTCACTGCGGAACACCACCTGCACATCGGCCTGGCGGCCAAAGGCACGCACGGCGGCGGCCAGGGGCTGTTCCGGAATGGCGTACTGGCGCAGCGGCGCGACGACCGCCGGTTGCGCCTGCCCGGCCGGCACCCAGGCCAACTGCAGCAATGCGGTGGAAACAGCCAGGGCCAGAGCGGTGGCGCGACGATGACAGGCGGATGCCGTGGACGGCATGGACAGGAACTCCTCAAGCGGGGCGGGACAACGGACACGTCCGGTGCCCGGTGGTGTGTCTGGCTTGAGAAGAAACGCTGTTTCGCTCTGGCTATACCTCTATAGACAGCGGGCTGCGACGACTGCCCACGGTTTTTTCATGTTTTTTTTCATGCGACCGGTTCGTCCATGTTCCGCGGGTGCTTCACCACAGCAGCAACGCACCACCGGGCAAGCGCTGCACGCGCAGTCCCGCCTGCGCGGCCACGGCGACGATGGCCGTGTCCGGTTGCTGCAGGTGGAACAGGCCACTGACCCGTATGCGTGCGCCCTGCCCGCCCAGTACCCAGACCGGGCCACGACGGTAGCGCGCCAGGTCGGCGATGGCCTGCGCGGCCGGCCGATCATCGATCACTACCTCGCCACGCCGCCACGGCGCCATGCTCTCCGGATCTTCCAGCTGCACCGGCTGCAGCCAGTGCCCGTCACGGAACACGCGTGCCTGTCCGGCATGCAGGCGCTGCACGCTGCCATCGCCCGGGCGCACATCGACCACACCCGCGCTGACCTGGGTGGTGACCGTGGTATCCAGCATCGACACGCTGAAGGCGGTACCGATGTCACGGACCAGGCCGCCCGCTGCCTCGACCTGGAACGGGCGAACCTCGTGCGCCACCTGGAACCAGGCCTGCCCGCGCAGCAGGCGTACGCGCCGCTGCTGGCCATCGAACGCAAATGCCAGCGCGGTGCCGGCATCGAGTACCGCCGTGCTGCCATCGGCCAGCTGCACCACTCGTGGCGCATCGCTGCTGCGCACATCACTGCGCGCCAGCAGCAACGCATGCGGAGCGGCCGCGACCATCAGCACCACGGCCGCGGCCGAAGCCAGCAGCCACGGCAGGCGACGGCGCGGTGCGATCGGACGCAGCCCCTGGCGGTCGGCGGTCAGCTCGGGCAGCGCGGCCAGCACCTCGGGCCCGGCAGCGTCCAACCGCTGCCAGAAGGCCTGCTGCTGGCGCCAGGCCAGCGCATGGCGCGGATCGGACTGCAGCCAGCGCTGCAGGGTGCGTTGCTGGCGTCCCGGCAACGGGCCTGCACTGCACCGTATCACCCAGCGCAACGCCTGCCTGGCCTGACGCGGCGAGGGTTCGGACGTGGTCATGGTTGTGGCCTGCCGCACCGCGAATGGGTGCGCTTTCCTGTTGTGACAACGGCGGGCACGATCTGCCCACGGCAATCGCCGCTCATCGGCCCATTCCCCGCTGCTGTTGCTGGATCAGCAGCGCTGCGCGCAGCACATGCTTGCCGACCAGGCTCTTGGAGATCCCCAGGCGCGCGGCAATCTCGCGTTCGCTCAGGCCCAGGTAGCGGTTGAGCACGAAGCACTCGCGTACCTGGGCCGGCAGGGCCAGGATGGTCTGGGTGATCTCGCGCAGCTGCGCCTGGTCCAGCGCCCGCGCCTCGCCGTCGTGGCCTGCCTCGGCCATGCCGGTGGCGTACTCGGCCATCGCGCGCCGCTCGCGGGCGTCGGCCTGGCTGCGGTTGAGCGCGTGGTGGTAGGCCATCCGGTACAGATAACCGCGCGGCTCCAGGATCGGTGGATCACCGGGCACGCTGCTGGCCTTCAGGTAGAGGTTCTGCAGGGTGTCCTCGGTGCTGGCCGGGTCGAGGTAGCGCGCGACGAAGCGGGACAACGCACGGCGCTCGCGGATCAGCAGCTCGACCAGCGCCAGGGCATTGGGAGACATAGGTGCCAAGGCCGGACCGGGGAATGATGGGCGTGATGGCGACGGTCCGGACGTGGATTGTGGGCTGCGGGGCCGCAGGCGGCAAGCCGCGCCACGAAAGCATCATCGACGCATGGCGTGGATGGAGGATCTACGGTTCCTCCAGCGCCTCGAAGCGTTCGGCGAGGTAGTCGATCAGCGCACGCACCGCAGGCAACAGGCCGCGTCGCGACGGGAACACCGCGTGCACGATGCCGTGCTTGGGCACCCACTCCGGCAGTACAGGCACCAGCGCGCCACTGGCCAGCTCGTCGCTGATCATCATCCGCGGCAGCATCAGCAGGCCCACCCCGGCCACCGCGGCGGTGCGCAACGCGATCATGTCATCGCTGACCAGCCGCGGGCGATGGTGCACGCTGGCCAGCACATCGCCCGGCCCGGTGTATTCCCAGGCATGCTGCTGGCTGGGCGATGCCAGATCCACGGTCGGCATCATCGCCAGGTCGGCCGGCACCTGCGGCGTGCCCAGCCGCTGCAGCAGCGCCGGGCTGGCACTGGTGCACCAGACCCGGCGCGCCAGCACGCGTACCACCAGGTCACTGTCCTCCAGCGGCGGCGGCCGCACGCGGATCGCCACGTCCACACCCTCGCCCACCACATCGACGCGCCGGTTGGTGGCGTCCAGCTGCACCGTCACCTGCGGGTGCAGGGCCAGGAAATCGGCCAGCATCGTGCCAATGCGCGCGTGCAGGATCGCGATCGGGCACGCCAGGCGGATGGTGCCGCGCGGCTCGGCGCGTGACATCGCAATGGCTTCCTCGGCCGCTTCGGCTTCGACCAGCATGGCCTTGCAGTGGCGGTAGTAGTCCTGGCCGACCTCGGTGACCGAGAAACGCCGGGTCGAACGCTGGATCAGGCGCACGCCCAACCGTTCCTCCAGCAGCGCGATGCGCCGGCTCAGTTTCGACTTCGGCATCGCCAGCGCCCGGCCGGCCTGCGAGAAGCCGCCATGCTCGACCACCATGGCGAAGTAGAACAGGTCGTTGAGGTCACAACGGCGGATATCTGCGATGAACACGGGGCGATCTCCTGCGGCCACGGCCTGCAGACATTGTTCACCAGATAGGACTATGACGGCAAATATTGGCGTCTACCGGCCTTATTGTCACGGCGATATCGTCTTCGCAACGAAGAACAGCGGCCGGCAGCCCCGGCCAGGAGATCGCCATGAAGCGTGTCACCGGTACCTACAGCGCCCCGCGCCCGCACTGGGTGGGCGACGGATTCCCCGCCCGCTCGATGTTTTCCTACAACACCCACGGCCCGCACCTCAGCCCGTTCCTGCTGCTGGATTATGCCGGCCCGTACACCTTCGCCCCCAGCAATACGCCGCGTGGCGTCGGCCAGCATCCGCATCGCGGATTCGAGACCGTCACCATCGTCTATGAGGGTGAGGTCGCCCACCGCGATTCGACCGGGGCCGGCGGCACCATCGGCCCGGGTGACGTGCAGTGGATGACGGCTGCCTCCGGCATCCTCCACGAGGAATTCCACACGCCGGAATTCAGCAGGCGCGGCGGCACGCTGGACATGGTCCAGCTGTGGGTGAACCTGCCGGCGCGCGACAAGATGGGCGCACCGGGCTACCAGACCCTGCTCGACGCAGAGATTCCCTCGGTGGATCTGCCCGATGGCGCCGGCCGCGTGCGGGTCATCGCCGGCCGCTTCCACGGTCATGCCGGCCCGGCGCGCACCCACACGCCGATGGATGTCTGGGACATCCGCCTGCAGCAGGGCCACCACACCGACCTGCCGGTGGCCGAGGGCCGCACGCTGGCGCTTGTGGTGCTGAAGGGTACGGTGCGGATCAACGGCGGCCAGCCGGTCGGCGAAGCGCAGCTGGTCACCTTCGACCGCAGCGGCGAGGACGTGTTCGTCGACGCCGACAGCGACGCCACCGTACTGCTGCTCAGCGGTGAGCCGATCGACGAGCCGGTGGTGGGCTATGGCCCGTTCGTGATGAACAGCCAGGCCGAGATCGCGCAGGCGGTCAACGACTTCAACAGCGGCCGCTTCGGCCAGATCGCGCACTGATCGTTTCAAAGCGGCGGGCGATGGCCCGCCGCACCCTCCGGGCCATCGCCCGCTTTTTCCAGGAGACTGACCATGAGTACCCCCGCCAACTTCAACGGTGCCCGCCCGGTGATCGATCCGGACAACGCCGCGATGCTGCTGATCGACCATCAGAGCGGCCTGTTCCAGACCATCGGTGACATGCCGTTCACCCGCGTGCGCGCCCACGCCACCGCGCTGGCCAGGATGGCCACGCTGGCAAAGATGCCGGTGATCACCACTGCCTCTGTTCCGCAGGGCCCGAACGGCCCGCTGATCCCGGAGATCCACGACGCAGCCCCGCATGCCCGGTACGTGGCGCGCAAGGGCGAGATCAACGCCTGGGACAACCCGGAATTCGTTGGCGCGGTGAAGGCCACTGGCCGCAGGCAGCTGATCATTGCCGGCACCATCACCAGCGTGTGCATGGCCTTCCCGTCCATTGCCGCCGTTGCCGATGGCTATCAGGTGTTCGCGGTCATCGATGCCTCGGGCACCTATTCGAAGATGGCCGAGGAGATCACCCTGGCCCGGGTGGTGCAGGCCGGCGTGGTGCCGATGGACACCGCCGCGGTGGCCTCGGAGATCCAGCGCAGCTGGAACCGCGATGATGCCCAGCAGTGGGCCGAGGTCTACACGAAGATCTTCCCGAACTACCAGCTGCTGATCGAAAGCTACCTGAAGGCGCAGGACGTGCAGAAGAACCACGAGCCGCTGGATTCGCAGCGCAGCTGACCTGCGCCCGGGGTGCCGGCCCGCTGTCGGCACGCCTCTCAACCGGAGACCCATCATGTCCAGTGAACCGATCCGCGCCCCGGCCAGCGATCATCTGCTGACCCCGCAGAACTCCGCCTTCATCATCATCGACTACCAGCCGGTGCAGGTGAACTCCATTGCTTCGATGGACCGCCAGTTGCTGGTCAACAACATCGTCGGCACTGCCAAAGCCGCAGTGGCTTATGGCCTGCCGATCGTGCATTCGACGGTGAACGTCAAGACCGGCCTGAACAAGCCGCCGATTCCGCAGCTGCGCCAGGTGCTGGGTGACTATCCGACCTACGACCGCACCACCATCAATTCCTGGGAAGATGTCCAGTTCCGCAGGGCGGTGGAAGCCACCGGCCGCCGCAAGCTGATCATGACCGCGCTGTGGACCGAGGCCTGCCTGACCTTCCCGGCCTTGGATGCGTTGAAGGAAGGCTATGAGGTGTATGTGGTGGTCGACGCCGTCGGCGGCACCTCGCTGGCCGCGCACGATGCCGCGCTGCGCCGCATCGAACAGGCCGGCGGCCAGCTGATCAGCGTGCCGCAGCTGTTCTGCGAGCTGCAGCGCGACTGGGCCCGTTCGGAAACGGTGCCGGCCTTCATGAACCTCTTCATTGAAACCGGCGGTACGGCGGGCATCCAGTTCTCGTACGATCGTACCGAGTAACCGGGTGGCGGCGCCGGTCCTGGCTGGCGCCGCCTTTGGGGAGCCGTCGAGCATGGCTCGACGCTACAGTGGGTTTAATCGAGCGTGGCTCGACGCCATGGATAGATGGAGAATGTGATGGCCTACGCACGCATTGTTTCGACCGCCGACAATTACCTGCACCACATCAGCAATGGCAGCTTCGATGTGGATGCGGACGAGCCCGCCTCGTTGGGCGGCCAGGGCAAGGGCTTCGCGCCGTTCGACCTGTACCTGGCCTCGCTGGCGGCGTGCACCGCCATCACCCTGCGCATGTACGCGCAGCGCAAGGGCTGGGACCTGGGCGAGTTCCATGCCGAGCTGCGCTCGGAACGTGACGAGGACGGACGCCTCCACGTGCACCGCGTGCTGCATGCCAGTGCCGAGCTGAGCGATGCGCAGTGGCAGCGATTGCTGGAGGTGGTGGAAAAGACCCCGGTGACCCTGGTGATGCGCGAAGGTGCACGCATCACCAGTGAGCGTGGGGCGGCGGCGTAACAGAAGGCTCAGCGCCGTGAATGCAGCACCGTGCGCTGGCGCATCGCGTTGAATTCCTGCTCCACCTGCTGGATGTCTTCGGCCTGGAACCCGGCGGCATCCAGCAGCTGGTCGGCGGCCGCGGCCGCCAGCGGATCATCGTCACGCTGGCGCCAGCAGCGGGCCGGCAGGAAATAGCCCACTTCGCTGCGCCCGCGCATGATCACCACCGGCCGGCCCGCGTACAGCAGGAACTCGGCCAGGTGCTGCCGCAGGCCCTCCACGGAAACATAGGCCGGTCCAACACCCAGCATCTGGCTGGACGGTTCGGGACTCTCGAACAGCTTGCGACGGCTCATCCACTCCTCCTTTTGAACAACGCGTGGTCTCCTTTCCCTAGACGGGCGCATCGCTGCGCCCCCGCCACGTACTACGTGATCCGCATCACGCCCGCTACTCAGAAGCCGGTGTTGAACTCCAGCTGGAACACGTCGATCGACAGCGGCGCACCGGACACTTCCTTGGCCGCCATCCACTTGCCGCTGATCCAGCTGCGCGCGTCCAGCGCATAGGCACCGCCCACGTAGTAGCCGCGGGCGTTGGTGCCACCGAGGTGGAAGTTCGGATCGTTGTAGGCATCCGGCAGCGCATCGGCCTCGATGTGCTTGTAGCCCAGCAGCGCCTGCCACTGGCCCTTCTCCTTGAGCTCGGTGGCACCGAAGGTGGCCTGCAGCATCCATGCGGTGTCGCCGCTGCGGAAGGTGTCGATGCTGGCGGCACCACCGGCACCGTAGTTGTTGACGATGCCGTTGTTGGCGCGACTGAACATCGCCTGCTTGTCGTAGGCCAGGTTGCGGATGTAGTCGCCTTCAAGGCGCAGGCCGACGTCCTGGGCCAGCTGCGTATCCCAGCGCAGGTTCAGCGTGGCCAGGCGGAATGCCGAGGCCAGGCCGACATACTGCGGGGTGGGCGTATTGGCCGGATCCAGCGGATTGCGCGCGATGTCGCGGATCAGCATCAGGGTGTTGCCCTTCTGCATGAACGCCGGACGCGACCAGTCGGTGTCGCAGCCCACCGCGCCCGCATACAGCGCGCACGGCGAGGACAGGTGGCCGCTGATGTTCTTGAAGTCGTAGTAGCCCAGTGCCGCGCGCAGCGCGTTGTCGTCATTGAAGCGCCAGTTCACGCCCACCTGCGCACCGGACAGCCACTTGTTCTCGTTCGGGGTCTTGACCCGGCTCTGGCTGGGCGAGCTGTCGGAGGTGTACTCCAGCGGTACCACCGCCAGATTACCGAACAGGCCGAGGTCACCGCCGCCGAAGTCGTACTGCAGGTTGGCGGCCAGGCCGTCGAAGTTGAGGTCGTTGGAGAACAGCGTGTCGCTGGTCCAGAACGGATTGCCGAAGCGGCCGCCACGCACCGTCACCCAGTCGGCCGGGCTGTAGGCCAGCCATGCCTGGTCCAGCCATACATCCTTCTTGCTCAGGCCGCCACCCAGCTGCTCGGTGGTCGACACCGGGCCATTGCTGCTGCCGCTGGCCAGGCGCACACCGGCCGTGGTGTGCTGGCCGATGGTCGCCTCGATGCCCAGGCGGGCGCGGATGCGCCACAGGTTGCGGCGGTCCTGGCGGGTGTTCAGCAGTGGTGGCAGCTGCAGGTTGGTGTTGGTGTTGGTGTCGAAGCCGTTGCCGGAATTGATCGACGACCAGTTGCTCACGATATCGCTGTTGCGTTCGGAAAAGAAGCGCGATTCGCTGCGCACGCGCATGTCACCGGTGACCTTGATGCGCTTGGTCCACTCAGCCACTTCGTTCGGTGCCGCCCAGCCCTCGGACCTGGCCTGCGCCATCACGTCCTGGCGTACTTCGTCACGGATGCCGTCGCGCACGCTCTGCGGCACGTAGGGCACGCGCACGTCGCCGGCTTCCAGGGCGACACCGCCACTGGCGGCCGAGGTCGCGGTGGCTGCGCTGCGCTGGGCGGCCGCCGCTTCGGCCTCGGCCTGCACCAGCAATGCCTGGCCGTCTTCTGGTTTCAGTGCGCCGCTGGCGATCAGGCCCTTGATCAGCTTGACCATGGTGGTTTCAGCGGCCATCGCACCGGCCGGGGCGGCCAGGCTGAGCAGCACGGCGCAGCACAGCAGCGCCCGTCGGGCCGGCCGCGGGCGGTGGGAATCGGTTCGTGCGCGGACGTGGTCGTTCATCACGGTTCTCATCGAAAGAAGGGAAATCACGGAGGTCGGGAATCAGGCCCCGGGCCGGCGGCCCTGGATCAGGACGCGGGCGGGGAAATCAAGCGACGGTGGGGGTGCCTGGTCGACCTTGCCGATGCGACGCAGTGCATCGAGCACGGCCGCGTCGGCCTCCTCGTTGCCACTGCCACGCACCAGCTCGACCTTTTCCAGGCGGCCATCGCTGGCCAGCCACACATTCACCTGCAGCTGGAACGCCAGGCGCTTGACCTTGTCGTCGCGCGAGATTGCCTGCTGCATCAGGTAGCCGAGGTAGCGCCCATAGGTGGCATTGCCGGCACCGCCGCGACCGACGCCGGACGAACCGCCACCATTGCCGGACTGGATGCCGAAGTTGTCACCGCCGGCCTGCGCATCGGCGTTCATCGTCACCGGGTCAGCGTTGTCGGGGGTCGGCGTCGGCTCTTCGGCCGGCGTCGGTTGATCCAGCGGCTCCGGCTCAGGCATCGCTTCTTCCGGCGGCGTTTCCGGTTCCGGGGGCTTTTCCGGCGGCGGCGGGGGTGGCGGAGGCGCTGGCGGCAGCGCCAGCATCGGCGGCTGCACCACCGGCCGACGGGTGCTGGCGGTGTCCTTGAACAGCATCCACCACACGGCGATGCCGAGCACCAGCAACGCGGCCAGCACCAGCGCGACAGTCACCAGCAGCTGGCGACCGCGCATGCCGGGCTCCGGCCGAGGGGGTTGATGGGCCGTCATGCCTCAGCCCTGCGCCTTGCCGGTGACCAGACCGACCTGGGCGAGCTCCAGGCGCCGCAGCAGGTCCAGCACCTCGACCACGCGGGCGTACTGCACCTGCGCGTCACCGCGCACGATCACCGGGAAATCCGGCGTGGTCGCGCGCTCGGTGCGCAGGCGGTCTTCCAGCTCCGCCATCGTCACCGGGTAGGCATCCAGAAACACCTGGCCACCGGGGTCGATGGTGATCGCCTTGGTCTTGGGCTTCTCCAGCGCGACGCTGTTGCTGGCCTTCGGCAGGTTGACCTCGATGCCGGGGATGGAAGCGTTGCTGGTCAGGATGAAGATCACCAGCACCACCAGCAGCACATCGACGAAGGGCGTCACGTTGATGCCCTTCTCGCGCTTCTTGATGCCGAACTTCGCCTTCTGGCCCATGGCGCGCCCCTCAGCCCTGGACCGCGGCCGGGCCGCGCCCGTCCTGCTCTTCGGCCAGGCGCGCGGCGAATTCGTCGATGAACACCGCCATGTCCGCACCGATCGCTTCGGCACGCGCGCCCAGGTAGTTGTAGCCGAACAGCGCCGGGATCGCGACGCCGAGGCCGGCGGCGGTACACAGCAGCGCCGCGGCCATGCCCGGTGCCACCGAGTTGATGTCCACCGCGCCGGCCATTGCCGCAACCACGAACACCAGCATGATGCCGATCACGGTGCCGAACAGGCCCACGTAGGGCGCGCCTTCGATGGTGGTCGACAACCAGTTCATGCGCCGCGCCATCGCTTCCTGCTCGCGCACCATCACTGCATCCATCGAGGCGCGGATCGCCGCGATGGTGGCACCACTGAGGTAACCGCTGTTGCCATCGCGCTGGTGGCGTTGCTGCATTTCATCGATGGCCACCTGGTAGATGCGCCACAACGAGCCATCGTGCATGGCGGTCGGCGCCTTGCCCTGGCGGTCCATGTCGGACAGGGTGCGCAGCGGTACGCCGGACAGCTTGCCGAAGCTCTCGGTGAACACGGCATTGGCCTTGCTGGTACGGCCGAAGTGGCGGCTCTTGGCGATCATGATCGCCCACGACAGCAGCATCATCAGGCCGAGGATGGCGACCACCACCCAGGCATCGAACGGCATCGCCTTGAGGATGAAGGCGAAGTGGCTCTGCCCGGCGGACTGCTCGTCGGCGCCGTAGCTGACCAGGCGCGAGTCGGCGCCCTGAGCGGTGGCGTCGGCCAGCAGCAGCGCGGCCGGGCGTGCCACCCGCGAAATGCGCAACTCGTCCAGGGCACCTTCGAAGTTGGCCAGCGGCTGCGCGGCGCCCGGCGCATCGGCGCCGACCACCGGCGCGGTGGCCAGCGCCGGCAGCGCACCGCTCAGCTGGGCAGCTACGCGCCCATTGAGGTACAGCTGCAACGCGCCCTTCTCTGCCGTCAGTGCAACATGCGCCCACTGCCCTTCCGGAATCGGTTGCGCCGGCGTGCTGCGCTGGCCATTGAGCTGCACGAACGGCACGCGGTTCTCGATGCCCAGCACCAGTTCGGAAGCACCATCACGGCGGGCGTAGATGGCTTGAGCCGCATTGTTGCTACCCGGCTTGATCCAGGCCGAAACGGTGAGCGGCGCGCCCGCTTCCTGCGCCAGCGACGCGCTGGCCGGCAGCGGCAGCGGGCCGGCGCCCAGCTGCACGCCGCGGCCGATCACCGCGCCTTCCGACGGCGGCACCACCGCACCGGCATTGTTGCCATAGGCGGTGGTGTCGCGTGCCGGCGCATTGGCCTCGGCAAAGTGATAGACCAGCGTGTAGTCCGGATCGAACACCTGCTGGCCGTTGCCGCTGGCCGGGGCTTTTTCATTGCCGTAGTACATCCAGATGGTCTGCGGCGCGGCGGCACTGACCGCCGGCAGGTCCACCCAGACCAGGGCCAGGCCCAGCGTGGGATCGAACTGCTCAATCTGGTGGGCCAGCACCGTACGGCCATCACCCGAGACGAAGCGAAGGTCGTTGCCCGCATCCTGGGTGCCGTCGAAGCCGAAGTTGCCGGTATGCAGCCGCAGCAGCAGTGGCGTGCGGCCCGGGTCACCGGCCAGGCCCGCGCCCTGCGGGCCGGCGTCGACGGTGATCGGCTTGCGGTATTTCCATTCGGCCTGCCACCAATTGGCATCGGCCGCAGCCGCAGGCAACGCAACCAGCGCGGCCAGCAGCAGCAACACTCGGGAAAGCAAACGGTCCATGCGAAGGGTCTCCGGAGAACGCATGTTCAAGGGAAGGGTCAGTAGCTGGTGCTGATGTTGAAATGCAGGCGCGGGTCGTCCTTGCGCGTGACCGGGCCATCGGCATAAGGCCAGGCGTAGTCCAGGCGCAGTTGCAGGTGTTCACCCAGGCGCAGCTGCGCGCCCAGGCCGACCGAGGCCAGGTTGTACTTGTCACGCTGCTCGGGCAGCGGCCGGCGCAGGCGCAGGTAGGCCGCGTCGGCGAAGCTGTAGACACGCAGATCGGTGCCGCTCCACAGCGACCACGCCGGGGTGCGCCATTCCAGGCTGGCCAGGCCGCCGTAGTCGCCGATCGCCTCGGCCGACAGGTAGCCACGCACGGTGTACATGCCGCCAGCAGCGAACTGCTCGGCCGACACCAGTGGCGCATCGGTTACCTGCAGCGAGCCACGCGCATACCACTGCCAGTCATTGCTGAAGGTGTGGGTGTTGGCCACGTCGGCCTTGAAGGCCACGAAGCTCGGGTCAGCCCAGTAGCGCTTCTGCCCGAACGCGGTGGCGTCGCTGCCGTAACCGAACAGGCGGCGGGTACCGGCCACCAGCTGGGTGTTGATGCTCAGCTGATCCTGCTCGCCCTGGCGCACGCCGACGAAGGCCAGGGTGATCGGCGCATACTTCAACGGTGTCTTCAGGCTGTCCTTGCCCATCTGCGTGTCTTCCTCGGTGTCCTTGAAATCCACACCGAGGCTGAGCTGGCGCCACCACTGGCTGCTGCCGGCAAGGCGGTAGTTGAGCTTGAGGCCGATCGAATGGCCGTTGCCGATCACGTTGGTGCCGGTGCCGGTACCGACCTGCCCGCCTGCATTCAACACGCGGCTGTCGGATCTGTAGCCGGAGGCTTCCAGGCTCCACGGCGTGCCTTCGAACGGCATCGTGTACGAGGCCGAGAACACCTTGGCCTGCTTTGTATCTTCCGGCGCCAGGTACACGCCGATGTTGGCGCTGTGCCCGCGCTTCCACAGGTTGTCGTAGGCCAGCGACGCACTCAGGCGCAGCTTCTCGGTGTCGGCACTGTGGTCGTTGTTGAGTGACGCGCTGGCACGCCACGGCGACTTCTCCTCGACCTGCAGGTCCACATCCATCGTGCCCGGCACCTGGCCTTCGCGCACCAGCGGCATCACCTGGCGACGCCCGCCTTCGTTCAGTGCGGTCAGTTCCTTCTGGGCCTGGTCGAAGTCCGGCACCTTGCCCTCGGCCAGTGCCGGTACGCGATCGCGTATGCGGTCGGGCGATTCGTAGCGGGTGCCGACCACGCGCAGCTGGCCGATCGGCGTCTGCTGCACCTTCAGCAGCACCACGCCGCCACTGACCTGCTGCTCGGGGAGTTCGACGTAGACCGACTGGTAGCCCGCCTGCTGGTACAGCGCGTGGACCGCATCGCGCGCCTTCTCGACATCGGCCAGGGTCCTGCCCGGGCCGAGGAACGGCTCTACCACCCGTTCGATCTGACGCGGATCGAGCACGGTGTTGCCGCGCACGATGTATTCATTGATGTTCACGCTGGGCGCAGGCGCCGCCTCCTGCGCGAACAATGGCAGCGGCATCGCGGCCAGCGCCAGCACCAGCGGATGCAGGCGCAACGGAAAGCGGACGGCTCGGCACGGAACAGGAGTCATCGAAGGCATCGCGTCGTATCGGAGGGAGGGGCCAGGGAGCGGCGCGTGGGTCTACCAACAGGACGTGCACGTCGCGTCAAAACCGCCACCAGTTTTGTGACAGCACTGTCATCTTCTGACCGCGCCGGTGCACTCGCGGGCGGAGACTGCCCTCGCCACACGTCTTCATTGCAGAGCGTCGGTTGTTGCAGGAGATTCGCGATGAGTGAGCCATTGAAGGCGGGCCTTCGCCCTGCCCTCGCCCTTGCCTTGTTGCTGGCGTTGCCATCGGCCTGGGCCGGAGAGGCGAAGAAGCAGGACGGTGCTGCGCCGTGCATCGAAGTACAGGTCAACGGCGAGCGCATCCCCGCGTGGGAATGCCTGCAACGCAGGCTGGCGCCGGCGCCGAAATCGGCGAAGTCAGCGGCGCTGCCGGATGCCGAACGCCTGATGCGGCAGCCCGGCAACCAGCTGATGCAGTACAACCTGGAAGGCACGCGGCAACGCATGGGCGATGCCTTCGGGCGGTCCGTGGTACCGCAGCGTCCGGCGCGATGAACCCATGCATCTGCAGAGCCGAGCCCACGCCCGGCTGCGCCTGCACACCGTTCAACAGCCATGCAGAGGCAGCCGAGCGCGGGCTCGGCTCTACCGAGCGCCGCCGTGCGGAGCGGCCGGCACGATGCCATCGTTCGGCACCGGTGGCAGCGCGGGCACCGGCAGGCTGCGCGATTGCCCAGCCTGGTTCAGTTCCACCGCGTTGGCGCTGATGCTGGCCAGCACCGTACAGGGCCCCAGCCGCTGGCCGGGCGCGTAAGCCTCCGGCGGGCGTCCATCCACCGACAACAGGGCCAGGGGCGCGTGGTCACCCGCCATCACACCCAGCACGACCACCTCGGTCTGCACCGCACCGGGCGACAGCAGCCGCACCAGCGGCAGACTGGCCACCGCATCGAACAGCGGCCGGGCCGGCGCATCGGCATGCGCTTCGCTGGCCGCCGCCGCAGGCGCCACCGCAGACAGGGTGACGCTCCAATAGGCCACCACCGCCAGCAGCAGGGTGGCCGCCAGCAGGGTCAACATCCGATTGCGATCCCAGCGCCTGCCATCCATGTTCCGCACCATCGCCACGTTCGTGTCCGCCCACGCTAGCAGCCGCCGCTGACGCTTTTGTTTCATCATGCGGGCCTACGCTGGCAGGCATCGACCTGGACAGGAGGCAACGTCGATGCAGCACGTGCCGCGTGGTTTCACCCTGCTGGAACTGATGGTGGTGCTGGTGATCATCGGTATCTGCACGGCGGGCATCGGCCTGGGCCTGGGCAGCCTGCTCGACCCCGCGCGCCAGCTGCGGCAGGAGGCCGAACGACTGGCGCAGCGCCTGCAGGTGGCGCGCGACGAGGCCCGCATCGATGGCCGCCCCCTGCGCTGGCAGGCCGACGCCGCCGGCTACCGGTTCAGCAGGCGCGAAGGCACCCGCTGGGTGGACGTGCAACGCGACGACCTGCTGCGCCCACAGTCATGGCAACCGGCCGGCATCGTGGTGCAGCCGGCCACCCCGGTTGAACTGAGCCCGGAGTGGATCGGCGTGGCATGGGAACTGACGTTGTCGTTGCAGGGCCGCCAGCTGCGTCTTCGTGACGATGGCAGCGGACAGTTGCAGGTCGTGCAGTGAAGCGGAACATGCGCGGATTCACCTTGATCGAAGTGCTGATCGCACTGGCGATCGTTTCGATTGCGCTGGCTGCGGTCATGCGCTCGGTCGCGGTGGCCATCGACGATCAGTCACGCCTGCGCGACCGTCGCCTGGCGCTGCTGTGCGCGCAGGACCGCTGGCAGGAGCTGCGCCTGGCCGGGCAGCCGCCGCAGGATGCACGGCTGCGCTGCGTGCAGGGGCGAAGCAGTTTCCTGGTGCTGCAGCATATCGGCACGGGGGGTGACGGACAGCCGCAACTGGAACTCAGCGTGGCTGCCGAAGATGCACCGCGGCAGTCGCTGGCGCGGATGCAGCTGCCGTGGACCGCGGCGCAATGAAGCGTACCGCAGCAGGCTTCACCCTTATCGAGGTGGTGATCGCGATCACCATCATGGGCGTGCTGGCGCTGATCTGCTGGCGAGCGCTCGACAGCGTGGCCAGCAGCGACCAGCGCCTGCGCCGGGCCGATGCCGAGACCACGACGGCACTACGCGTGCTGCAGCAGTTCCAGCGCGATATCGAGATGCGTGCCGACGATGCGCTGATGAACGGCGCGGTGCGCCCGGCGGATCGTCCGCAGCGACTGCTGCCGCCTTCGCTGGTGAGCGAACGGTACCCGGATGGCAGCTTTGCGCTGGAAATCACCCGCAGCGTCGACAGTGATGGGCTGCGCTGGCAGCGGGTGCGCTGGTGGCGGCAAGGCAACACGCTATGGCGCGCCAGCGGTACGGCGAAGGACCGCTATCCCCTGCCCGCGCCGGTTCCTTCAGAAGGCATTGCAGTGGCAAAGGATGTGCAGCGGTTCGAGGTGCGCGCCTGGCAGCCCGGGGCCGGCTGGGCAATGCTGCCGAGCGAGGGCGAGGTGCTGCCGGCCACCGGGCTGGAACTGCGGCTGGGCCTGCGTGACGGGCGTGGACCGCTGAGCTACCGGCGCGTGCTGGAGCTTTAGGATTCCTCCCAGGCAAAGCACCCACGCATGGCGTGGATCTACTGCCGAGCGGCTTCTACTGCCCGGCCTGCCCTGGTGGGTGCCGACCGTTGGTCGGCACTGAGGCTGGTCCGGGCATCCGCGCATGCCGTGGACCTACTGCCGAGCCTGCCGCCGGGCGCGCTCCTGCACCCGGCGGCGCCGTGTCGGTGGTCCTCACCGCTGATGGCCGCTCCCTGCCGTCCGCGCCATCCTGGCTGGGGCCGCTGCCGTTCCGTGGCGGCTGGCCCGATGCTGTTCGTTCTTTCGGCCCGGTCGCATCCACGCATGGCGTGGATCTACTGCCGACCTTGGTGGGCAGCAACATGTGCCGACCAAGGTCCGCACCTACCGGCGCTGCGTGCCCTCGTCGCGACTTGCCTGCGGGAACTGGAAGGCACTGTTGGCGTCATAGCCGCTGTTGGCAGTGTTGCCACGCGCCGGCGGATTGATGGTGCTGGTGCCACTGCCGAAGCCGAGGATCTGCACGCTGATCACCGACGGCTGGTTGCGCCGTGCCTCGTCCTGGCTCTTGCGCATCACATCCTGTGCCGCCTGGCTGGCGCTGTTGGCTGCCGCACTGGCCGAGGCCAGCGCATTGACGTTCACCGATGCCAGCACCGGCAGGCCCTTGCTCTCGCCCTGTACCTGGATGTTGGCGGCATTGAGCACCTGCAGCGCCGCCAGGTTGATGTTGCCCGAGACGCGGATACCGGCCTCGCCCGCGTCGATGGTGCCAAGCGGTGCGATCAGGTCGACGTCGCCCGGTCGTACTTCGGCGATGGGGTTCAAGGTCGCGATGCCGGCGCCACTGGCGGGAGCCTGCGGCGACAGGATCACATTGCCCCAGCCGTCATAGACGCGACGCGGTGGCGTGTACAGCAGCGTCGTCTGCGAACCGCGACCGGCATTGATGTCACCCTGCTCCGACCACGCCAGGATGTCGCCGCCGAAGGTGGTCATCACCCGCGACAGGCCGAGCAGCACGCTGTCCTGGCTGAACAGCCGGATATCACCTTGCCCCTGGGTGACAAGGCCGGCGCTGGCGGGTGGCACCACGCCCTGCACACCGATCACGATCTGCCCACCCGGTGCCATCAGTTCGATGTTGCCGCCCGCCTCGGTACGCACGCCGGAGCCACCGTACATCACGATATCGCCGGTACGGTCGATCGTCGCACCGGCCGCATTCCTGTCCGGCATCAGCGTGGCGATGGCTTCGCGCCCGCGCAGGTAGGAGCCGAAGCGGGGCCCTTCTGCATCGGTATACTCGCGTCCACCTTCGCGCAGCTCTGCGTAATAGACCTGGCGCAGGAAGATACGCTGCTGTTCCTGCGGCAACGCATCGAACGTGGCCAGCGCCCCGTCGCCCTCGGCCGCCACGCCGAAGCGTCGCTGCAGCCACTGCTTCAGTTCCTGGTCGTACACCTTGGCTGCCTTGCCCGGCTGCGACGCAAGCGATTGCGCGGGATCGGCAAGGTTGGCAGGGTCCAGATAGCGTGCACGCAGGGCCGCGAAATCGATCTGCTGGTTGCCGGCCGTCAGCGCGATGCTGGCGCCGGGACGGGTGTCGCCCTGCACGATGCCACCGAGGCTGGCGATGCTGCCCGCATCCTCCTGGCGCAGCTGGCGGCCGGCACTGATCTCGGTGTTGCCGGGGCCAGCGATGGTCGCGTTCAGATGCACGATGTCGCGGCCCGCCGCCGCCACCGTGATGTCGGTGGGCGCGGTGTTCAACGCGGTCATCGACACCCCGAGGATGTCCCGGCCTGCCCGCAGTTGCACGGCGCCGGCGGCCTCGAACCAGTTCAGCTGCGTGCGCTGCCCCGCGTTGACATTCAGCGTGCGCTGGGCGCCGGTGGCCAGACCCATGATGTCGCCCTGCACCGCGTAGAAGCGGCTCGGCGCCAGTGCCGCAGACACAGTGGACAGCGGCGTATTCGGACCGAATGCGAACAGCGGAAGCGACGCGTCCGGCGATGCAATGTTGCCGTCGACCGACAGGTTGCGCCGCGTGCGGGTCACATTGCCTGCGGAATCCCCCTGCTCGGCCATGAATGCCGGGTCGAAGGGTCCCGGCAGGCGCGCGTCACTGGCCGAGCGCGCGATCTGGGTCGCGCCAGGCTGGGCGAAGATGCCTCCACCGGCCAGGACGTCCAGCCGTCCTGTCGCCGAGGGTGCCAGCAGGATCACATCCTGCGTCCCCGGCGTGGCGCTGATCCGGTCCAGCTTGATGTCACCCTGAGCAGCAATCGCGCTGAAGCGCGAAGGATAGAGCCAGTAATTCAGCAGATCATCGCCGCCACGCACAACAAGCTGGACCTGCTCCCGCCACAGATTGCTGCCCGTCACGTTTTCCGGCCCGGCGAGGCCTGGCGCGAGGTCACCACCGGCACTGAACAGATCCACGGCCGTGTTGGCGGTCCACAGGGAGAACCACGTACTGCCTGCAGCGCGCGCGCCATCATCCTGCAGCACCGCGCTGTAGTTGGCCAGCGGAACCCGGCCCGCATCGGCGACGCCGCCGAGCACCACATCGCCCCGCGCCTGCAGCTGCGCGGCGGCGTCGCCCAGCACCAGCACCGGCCCGCCCATCGCGCGGGCGGCGTCAGGCGCAAACAGGTCTGCCGCCCGCTGCTTACCCAGCGTCGCGTAGCTTTCCAGGGTGACGCCCATTGCACCGATGCGCCCTGCATCGAGCTGCAGGCTCCCACGCAGGTTGCTGAAGGTACCGTTGAGGTCGAGATTCTGTCCCGCCCTGGAGGGGTTGAGGCTGGAGATCGTCGCCTGCAGGTTCGGATTCAGCGCGCCACCGATACGCACCTGCAGGTCGCCGCCGCCGGTCAGGTGCAGCTGGCCATCGCTGACCCGGCCGGTCGATCCCACCGCAGCAATGATCGCACCCGAGCGCGGTGCGATCGTCGAGACCAACGCGTCACCTATCGCATCGCGCACGCCGGCGTCACGCCCGGCCTCCAGCGTCAGGTTGCCCCCGCCCAATGTGCCGAAGCCGGTGAAACCAACCATCCGTGGAGAAGCGCCGGCGGCAGCGGACACGTTGGTGTAGGCGCCAAAGTTCACCCACCAGCTGGTCGGCACCGGCTCCACCCCAGTGGTGCCGCCGGTACCCTGCCGCCACAGCCAGTTGCCGACCGCGGCACTGGAGTACAGCGCCCAGTCGCGATCGCTGCTGCCCGACTCTGCGCGCGCGGTCCAGGCGTCGCCGACGATATCGCGCCCGGCTTCGACGCGCAGGTTGCCACCATGATCCGGATACCAGGCCTGGTAGCCTGCCATCGCGGCGTCATAGCTGCCCGGCACCAGGTTCGGTCCCAGCACTGCGGTGTTCCAAGGGGCCGCTGCACGGTGCGAATTGAAGGCAGCGTCGCGGCCCCCACCCAGCGCGGCGGGAGTGCCGGCGGTGTAGACGCCAAAGCCTGACTTCATCACGACGTCAGCGGCCGCGAGCAGCTCCATGTCACCCTTGCCGGTGCGCAGTACGCTCCACGCCGGCGTGCCTGCGCGCTTGCCGTAAGTGGTCACTTCGGTCTGCGTGCCGCCGCCGGCGCAGTAGGTAGGCGCGGTGCTGCAGAACTCGTCTTCGGTCATGCCAAACATCGCGGCGAAGTCCTTCGCAGGAGTGCCTGCGTAGGACTCGTCGCCCCAGTAATCCAGCGAGCCCTGCGCGGCCACCTGGCGGGGTGCCGGCCCGCAGTAGTCGGCCGACATCGCGCAGAACTCGTCTTCGGTGAAGCCGAACATGTCGGCCAGCTCCGCGATCGGACGGCCTGCATAGGAGGTGTCGCCGATCCAGTCCAACGATGCCTGCTCGGTCAACGCGCGATCCCCCACCCAGATGATTTCCGTCTTGACCGTGCCGATCGAGCCCTGGTGGGTATCGGCCAGCACGACGCTGCCTTCGCTGCCCCAGCGCCGGCTGCGTGGGTCGGCTGCCCCGGCATCGGCACCGGCAACAACGGTCAGGTCCCAGGAGGTGGTGCCCTCGGCCAGCATCGGCGCCAGCGCCCAGTTGCGCCCCTGGTTGCCGCCGGCATCGGCCGGCCTCAGATTCACCGGCGCGTCGCCGGGCAGCTCCACCTTGGTCAACGACGGGATGTACGCGCCCACCTTGAGCGCGACTTCGCGTGCCAGGCGCAGCGCAACCGGCAGCACCGCGCCGGCGGGCCACTCCTGTGCCGCCATCTGCACCGCACTGCGCAGGCGGAAGCCGGCTCCCAGCCGCGCACCGGCCGCCAGCATCAGCGGCTCCTGCAGCACGGTGCCCGCGGCCAGCGTCTGCCCGGAGTCGGTGGTCACCGCCGCACCCAGCACCGTGCCTGCAGGCAGCCGCAGGTTCTGCGAGATCACCATCGGCGCGGGCAGCACGGTACCGACCGGAAGCGTTACCGATTCGACCGGCACGTCATAGTTCAGGCGGGTGCCGGCCTGGAACTCGGTGCCGGGCTGCAGCTTCACTCCGTCCACCGGCACCACCAGCCCACCGCCAAAGGGGGTGTGCCCCGCGCTGCCATTGCGGCCCTCGTACAGCTGCCAGCCGCCCTCATCCGGCGTGGACGGCGGCGGTGCGAACCCATCGTTGATGCTGCCGTAGACGTTGATGTTGCCTTCGGCGCGCAGCACCAGCGAGGCCGATTCGCCGAAGCCACGCCGCGATGGATCGGCGCGGTTGGCATCGGGGCCATAACGGTAGCCGGACAGATCGATGTCGCCGGCGATGGTCAGGTCGCCGTCCGGGTTGGCGTCGCTGCGCCGCGCCAGCACCTGCACGCCGGGACGAAGGCGCACATCGCCCAGCGCCCGCGTGCGCTGCTGCAGATCCGCGTTGCCCAGCGCACCATCGATCCAGGCCACGCTGTGCGGATCGACCACCTGGTCCAGCCACTGCTGGGTGACCAGCTGCGCGCGGTTGCCGCGCACGTCAGCGGTGGTTGCCAGGGGCGCATCGTCGTAGCGGCGAACACCATTGAGCTGGATGTCGGCCGCGCCATCGATGCGCAGGCCGGTGGCCGCGGCAATCGCCGCGTCGTTGCTGCCCAGCCGCGGCACATCGATCTTCAGCGTGCCGCGCGGGGTGCCATCGTTCTGGCCAGGACGTCCACCGACGGTAACGTCGCTGCCCGCACGCAGGTCCAGCTGCGCCGCGCTGCCCAGGCCGACGGCACCTTCGGCGCTGCCCAGCGTGATGGTGGCCCGGTTTGGACTGTCGATGATCTTGCCATGGCTGTCCACGCGCAGGCCGGTACCGTGCGCGTCCAGCGTGCCGTCCACCTGCAACTGATCGCGGGCGTACAGGCGGATGCTGCCGACCTGCTCGCCGCTGGCATCGATGCGGCCGGCCACGGTCAGGCTGCCCGCGTCGACGCTGATATCGACCCGGCGCGCCTTCACTTCGTCGCCGATCCGCAGATCGCCCTCACCGATCTGGAAGCTGCGACCGCCGACGACGCCGCCGGCGGTCAATCGCTGGTTGAGGCCGGCGAAGTCCTGCAGCTGGCGTGCCCGCACCACCAGTTCGCCACCGTCGTAGGGCACCAGCGTGCCACCGGCATCGTAGCGACCAGTGGCGGCACCCTGCAGAACACCGGCCAGATCGGCTCGGCCGGCCATTGCGGTGACCGTCAGGCGTCCGCCGCGGTTGTTGCGTGCGGAAACATCGATGCGGGAGGCCGCATCGGCGCGGATGTCACCCGTGTCGCTGGACAGCAGGACATCGCCGCCCCAGCTGAACTTGTCCACGTCGTACAGCGAGACCTTGCGCCCGGCCAGGTCCAGCGCGGCCCGGCTGCCAAGCGTGATGCCCTGGCGCGCGTTCGCCGACAGCCGTCCGGACGCCAGCGCGATCGTGCTGTCCAGCGCGATCCGGTTGGCGTCGATGCTCAACTCACTGCCCAGTGCATCGCCACCCGTCTTGCCGGCGCCCCCCTGCAGGCGGAAGTCGCCGCCGGTGCGCACGCGCAGCCGCGCGGCGGGATCGGCGGCCAACAGCGGTGTATCGATACCGAGGTTGCCTCCGCTGTACTGCCACCCCTTGTCGGCCAGATAGTCGCCACGCTGCTGGAATACGTCCAGCGTGCCCTGCGCGGAGAACGACAGCTGCTCCGAGGCACTCAGGTTCAGCGCACTGAAGCCGAGCACCTGCCGGTTCGCAGGTACTTCAGAGCTGGGACGGCTGAATGGCGCCCGCCCCAGCTGCAGCTGCCGGGTGACGATGTCCAGTTGCCCGGCCCCGAGCCGGTCCACCATCGGCTCGGCCGGCGGCACCGTCGCGTCGCTGCCCGGCGCCTGGCCCGCCGCCAATGAGCCGTCCCAGACCAGCGTGTCCACCAGGATGCGCGCGCGGTCGGTCGCCGCACCGTACCCGCGGATGGCCTGCGCACCGAGCACAAGCGTCTGCAGGCCACTGCGGCCGGTGGCACTGTCGCGCGCATCCAGGTCGACGCTGCCGAACACGTTGACAGACTCCCGCGCGACCAGGCTCAGCGTGTCCAGCGCCGGCGCGCCGGTCGCATCATTGCCGCGCAGCAGTTGTTGCAGCACGGACTGGTTCATGGTCATGCCACTGGGCAGCGCCCCGGCCGCAGCGGCCTGGGCGATCGCTTCGGCACTGCCGAGGTTCAGCGCCGCCATGCTCAGGCCGAGCTGGCGGGTGCCATAGCTGGCCGAGTCGCGCATCTGCAGCGCGCCATCGGTCGCTACCGCGATGCTGCCATCGGAAACCAGCCGCGTCTGGCCGTCGCACGCCGCCTGGCATCCGCCGATGTCGATCGCCACCGGACCGGCCTCCACCCCGGTGGTGCCGGTGATCAGGTTCAGGCGCTGGTTGGACACCGCCAGCAGGCCGCCGGAGACCTGGTAAGGCAGGGTCGCGCTGGCATTCGCGTTGGCGGATGCGAACGGCAGTGTATCGAGGGTCGCACCGGCCTCGACCAGCACGCCGCTGCCACCGGAGGCCGCTGCCACCAGCACTTCCGGTGCGTTCAAGGTGACGCCGGAACGGATCGCCACGCTGCGCGCCTGGCCGGTCACCGCAACCTGCGAGGCCTCCTGGTTGAACTGCCCGCCGATCATCATCCGCGCCGGCAGGAAGGCATTGAGCGCGTCGTCGCTGAAGGTGGCGCCGCGATCACGCGCCTGCGATTGCGTGGTGCCATCGACGATCTCCAGCGAACCGACCGCCGGGCTCGCCAACGTGGCTGCCAGCGTGCCACCACGCCCCTTGTCGGTGGCAGCCGCGAACCGCGCGGTGCCGGCGAAGTGGATGGCAGGCGTGTCTGCACGACCTGCACCTTCGCCCAGCGCAAGGGTCAACCCGAGCGCATCGATGGTCTGCCAGCCACGCGACTCGCCGCGGCGGTCAGCTACCGATTGCGCGAAGCTGTTGTAGGAGGTTTCGTTGTAGCCCGAGTGCCGGCGTACCACGGCCGCGGGAGTCAGCAGGATGTCGGTGAGCAACGGCGAGATTGCCGCGCCCAGCGCCGTGCGCTGCTGCCCGGACACACGCCAGGTGCCGGTGCCGGTCGCAATCGGTTGCACGATGCCGGAGGTGCCGGTGGCGCCCAGCTCCACCCGGAATGCGCCGGGCTGCAGCGCATAGCTTGCCGGCATCAGCGTGTAGGTGCCGGCCGCCAGGCCGGGCACGCCAGCCGGCACCGTGATCTGCTGGCCCACCGCCGGAGCTGCGAACCCTTCTTCGCCACTGGGGGCGAACGCCCCGGCGCGTCCCGGTACGATCGCGTACACCGGGTTGCCCGACGCACTGAACCCGTAGCGCGGGTTGGCGTCGGCCAACGCCGTTCGCCGGACGTCGACAGAGCCACCGCGTCCTGACACGAAGGCGGCGCCGGTCAGCTCACCACCGCCGGACATGTCCAGCAGGGCCCCCGGCGCCACCTCGATCTCGTTGGCCTTCAGTGTCACCCCCATCGAGGAGATACCGGCCGGCGTCAGCGAACCCAGGCTGCGCGTACCGACCCGCCAGTCAACACCATCGACGGTGCCACCATAGGGCAGCGACAAGCCGGCGCCACTGGTCGAGGTTACGCTGCCTGGCAGCAGTTCCACCCGGCTGCCGACGGTTCCGTTCTGGATCAGGCCACCCAGCTGCAGCGTGCCCATCGGCGCCTGTACGTTGCCGCCCTGCTGCACCGTGGCGGCCACCAGGCGAAGCGTACCCAGCGCCGATTCCGGCGCCGGCTTCGTGGCCGCACCGGTGCCGTGGATGCGCAGCACGGCATCCGGATCGGACCAGTAATCAGCGGTCTGCACGGTCTGCGCCGACGCGCCGGCCACCAGCGTGCCGACCGCGCCTGTGGTGGGATACAGGCGCGCAGCGGTCACGTCCATCGAACCAGCCGTCATCAACGCGCTGGTGTTGCCACTGCTGGCAATGCCGTTGGTCAGGCGCACGTCACTGCGGCTTTCCAGCGCCACATGCTTGAAACCCGGCAGCCAGGTGACGTCGCGGATGTCGATCAGCCCGGCCTGCACCGCCAGCGCGTGATCTTCCGGCCCGGACGAAGCGACCGCGGCGGTGCCCTGCAGGTTCTCGCCCGGCATCTGGCGCCAGCGTGCCTGCGCCAGGCGAACGTAGGGCGCACTCAGTCGCAGCCCCGACGATGGCCCGGCATCCACGGCCATGCCCAGGCTCGAAGTACCCTGGCCGTGGATGCGCAGGCTCTGGGCCAGGCGCAGGTCGACGTCGCCGACCGCGCGGATGTCACCGAACACGGACAGATTGTCGAAACCGCCAGCCTGCAGCTGCTCGACCGACAACGCGGCGTGGCCATACTCCAATGTGGTCGGCAGTGGCTGCCCCGGCGCGCTGTGCTGGCTGAGGGTGATCGCACGTGACCGCAGTACCTCCTCGCTGGCGCCACGTGCATGGATGCTGCCGCCAAAGGCCAGCCCCAGGGTGCCGCCGCGTGCGCCGGCACCGCCGGCGGCCGCATCCATCCCGCCGTCCAGGTACAGCGCATTGGCCGAGCGCAGCACGATCTGCCCGCCATCGCTGTCCACGCGCACGCGGCCCTGGCCGTCGACGTCCAGCTCGGCCGACGCACCCCGCGCCTGCAGGCGCGCACCGCGTTCGACCACCACGAAGGCTTCCGGTGGTCGGTTGTCGACGAATGCTGTGGTCTCCCAGTCCAGCGCCCCGCCGATCTCGATGCGTCCACCCGCGCGCACCTGCCCGCGCAGACGGCCGCTGGAATCGGGCAGCGAAATCGCGTCTGCATCGGCATCCAGCAGCGCGCCTTCGGCGAAACGCCAGGTGCGTTCGGTGCGCTGCCCGGCGTACAGCGCGTTCTCCGGGCGCACATCGTCGATCAGGATGCGTCCGCCCTTCGCGCGCAGCGTGCCTTCAACATCGATGTTGCCCGCACCAAGCAGCGAGATCGTCTGGCCTGGATCGACCGCCACCAGTGCATCCTTGCCGACCCGCAGGTCACCGCCCACGCTGTTGCGCTCCGAACGCAGGCTGATGCTCGCACCCGCGCGCTGGCTGACGCGCCCGCTCGACGGATCGGCGCTGTACAGCGGTTCGTCCCACGCCGCCAGTGCGGACGCCCGGTCGGTCGCCATCGGCGCGTCCTGGGTCAGGCGCAGGCCTGGCAGGGCAGCGACCAGCCGCGCGCCATCGGCCACCTCCACGCCGTGGTGGCCATTGATGTCGTACTGCGCGAAGCCACTGCCGAACAGGCCGGGGTCCAGTCGCAGCGACGCGCCCGCCAGGTCCGCATCGCCCACCCGCACCTGGCCACCGGTACCCAGCGAGAAAGAACCACCGCCCTGTCCTCGACCACTGAACCGGCTTCCCTCACCCAGTTGCACCCGGCCACTGCCGTCGGTCGTCACCGTACTGCTGTTCGCCTGCAGGGTGACGCTGCCGCCTTTGCCGATATGGGCCTTGCCGCGCAGGTCCAGCGCAGCACCGGCCTCGACGTCAACCGTTGCCCTGGCGCCCACGGCCACGTCATGACTGTTGCCCAGGCTCAGGCGGCCGCCATCCGTCCAGGCACCGCTCGCGTCGCGCGGCATCGCCAGTGAGGCGTTGCTCCATTCGCCGGAGAGGTCGATCCGCGTTCCGTCGGCAATGACGGTGCGGGCGCGGCCATCGTGCAGCAGCGCCGTCGGCCGGCCCTGGACATCCAGCAGGTTGCCCGCCGACAACTGGCCGCCGGCAATGCCGATGTCGCCTGCCAGCTCCACCTCGCTGCCGGTCAGGTTGAGCTGCCCGCCGGCCTGAAGCCGAAGGCTGCTGTCGATGCGGATGCGATCGGCGGTCGCCAGGTCGATCCGCCCCCACTGCTGGGCACTCAGCTCTGCGATATCCAGCCACACCGTGTCACGCCGCTCCTCGTTGACCGGAGCCGCCAGCGACCACGCCGTCTTCGTCGGAGCCTTGTCACCCAGGCGCACATCCGAGCCGAACACACCACTGCGGCCCTGGCCGTCGTAGCGCCCCAGGTACAACTGCGCATTGCGCGCGACCGCCGTCTGCGCCTGTGCATAGCCATCCAGCGCGGCATCCGGCCTGCGGTTCTGCTGCGCGCCCTGGAAGGTTGCAGTCTCAACCTTTCCATCCAGCACCGCGGTCGGTGCGGAGACGATCAGCCGTCCTGCATCGCGGCCGACCGTGTACCCGTTATCGACCCGCTGCGCCGCGAATACGATCGGATCACGGAAGGTCTCGGTGATGCCCCAGCGTTCCTGCTTCACTTCATGGCCGCTGTACAGGCCATCGAACAGCATCTCCGCTGGCGCCTCATCAAGACGGTAGACCTGGCCATCAACGCCGCGCACCCAGCTCTGCCGGACCACGCCGCTCTGCACATCCAGGCTGCCGCCGGCAAGGTTGATGCGTGAGCCACCTTGCGTGATCACTTCCCTGCCGCCCAGCAGGACGGTGCCTCCCTGCGCAGCCCATTCGCCGATCGAGTGCCCCTGGTTGTCGAGGTAGCCCCCCACTTCCAGCAGGCCGCCTGCGGCGTACCAGCGCTCACCCTCGTAGCCCCCGGTACCGGCCGGAACGTGGACCAGCCTGCGGCGGTCGACCCAGACTTCGCTGCTGGTCAGCTTGCCGCTGTCGCGGTTGTCCAGGGCATCGCGCAGTTCGTTGCCCTGCACCTTGACCTGGACATTGTTGCTCTCCATCGACACCCGCACGCCCACTGCGCCGGACACGTCCACGCGCGCGGCATCGTCCACGTAGCTACGGGCCGCCGCATCGGCGATGATCTGGCCGCCCGTGGCAACCGTCAGCGAATCCGCGCTGAAATGGATGTTGCCCCCCGAGACGATCTCCACCCGCGACTGGTCCCGGCGATCATTGTGCTGGGACAGATTGTCGAAGGTTGCCGAACGCGCGCCAGCGCGGATCGCGTCCTGCTCGGCCGATTCCTTGATTAGGGCGTCGCGCTGCGTATCCAGCACCGTGGTCTTGCCATCGTCCTCGATCAGCACCGCCGTGGTGGCTCCGTCAGCAAGCGTGACGCTGCTGCCTGCATCACTGGCCGAGGCCAGAAGATGCACGGTGCCGCGCTGTGCAAGCGTGGTGCTGGCCACGGCCACACCGGCCTGCTCGACGCTGCGTCCGGCCAGGGTCACGTCCCCCTCGAGTGCGCGCAGCAGGCCGGTATTGCGCACGCTGCCAGCCGTGCTGCCAGCGATAAAGCGCGGCGCGATTTCATTGCCGCGGGTGGTGGAACTGGTGTTGGCGGCCGTACCCACGCCGCGCCGGATCACGAAACTGTCACCGGCTGCGAGCTGCACTTGGCCCTTGCGCGCTTCGATCTGGCCAGCATTGTCCACGCTGTGCCCGGCCAGCAGCACGTAGCCACCGCCGCGCGTCGCACTGGTCGGCTCATGGGTCGCGATGCGGGCGCCCCGCTGCACCATCACCTTGCCGAATGCATCGCTGAGCGCGCTGCTGCTGGCGTCGGGGCTGTACAGGCCGTTGTCGCGGAACTGCGCATCGCTGATCCGTGCTGCAGCCGCCAGCAGATTGCGTACATTGACCTGGCTGTTGTTGCCGAACACCACGCCGTTGCGGTTGGCCACGAACACCGTGCCACTTGCCTTCAGCTGGCCCAGGATCTGGCTGGGCCGCGCCTGCGGATCGTTGACGCGGTTCAGTACGGCCCAGTCAGGGTTCTGCAGGAAATTCAGCGTGGTGTTGCCGCCGATGTTGAAGGTCTCCCAGTTCAGGATCGCCTTGTCCGCGGTCTGCTCGACCGTGACCTGCACCCTCCCGTCGCTGCCCTGCGACTGGATCGCGTCGCGCGCATTGAGCCAGCCACGGGTCAGCGGGTTCTGGTCGACGCTCAGGCCGTCCTTGCCGAGGCCATCGGCAACGATGAAGCCAGCCTCGCGGCGCGCCTGCCGGGCTTGTTCCTGCAGGCGCTGCTGCAGGGCAATCGCCTGCGCCGCAGTGCCAAGATTGTCGATCGACTGCTGCAGCTTCTGCCGTGCCGCATCCTGCTGCTGGGCCGGCAACTGGAACTGGATCGGCACGCCGTTGGGCATCCGGCCACTCTGTGCCGCGCTGCCCTGGGCCGCGCCCCGTTCGGCGAACCAGCCCGGACTGAACGCCTGCTGCGCCTGGCTGGCCGGGGCCACCATGCTCCCCAGTGCGACCGCGATGGCCCACGCCATCGGATGATTGCGGCGCATCGACGCGGCCGGATGAACAGCGGACGGGAGCGGGTGCGACATCGGAACCTCATCAACCTGGTGGGCCGCAGCTGCGGCGACGATCGGGGAGGCACACGCAACGCATGCCCTGCCACTGATAGACGGTTCACGCGAGACGAAGCCGACAGCCAAACGCTGCAACCGCGGCACCGTCGCGGAAATGGCGACGCCGGCCCAGAGGCCGGCGTCGGGTCAAGCAGGATTCAACCCGTGCTGCGGATTACAGCGGACGGCCGATGCCGGCGCAGGTGCTGGGGTTGTTCAGGCCGGCAGTGCTGCTGGCCAGCACGAAGCGGTTGCGGATCGCATCGCGCCAGGCCTTGGTCAGCGGGATGAAGCCGTGGTCGGTGATCGACTTCTCATACGCGACGGTGTAGGTCGCCGGATAGTGGCGGGCCAGGAAGCCGCGCAGGCTGGTGGCGACGCTCGAATCCTTGTAGCACTGGCCGATCACCAGGTTGGTGTAGCCGGCGATCGGATAGCCGGCCGACGGGTTGCCGAACACCGGCACCCAGTTGGCGGGGTTCTCTGCATCGGTGCCGGTCGGCGGAGCGACGGTGTCCAGGGTGGCCTGCACGCTCACCTGGTCCGGCGAGAAGCCCTTGACCTTGGCGACCTTGGTCGCATCGGTCAGGTTCGGAATCACGTCCGGGCCAACGTAGCCGATACGGCCTTCAGCCGCGTAGACAGCGTTGTACAGCGAGGTGCCGCCGGTGGCCGGGGCGGCCACCAGGAACGCCGGCAGGTTGCCGTTGGCATCGCGCTTGTACAGGTCGGCGAAGGTCGACTTGATGGCGAACTTGCCGCCCACCAGCTTCGAGGTGTCAGCATTCTCAGCGGCACAGGCCGCGGTCAGGAAGCGGCTGAACATTTCGCTGGTGCCGCTGCTTTCCGCGCGGTACACCACCTGGATCGGGCCGCTGCGGTTGGCATCGATGGTCGACCAGTCGCTGATCGCGCCCGAGAACACGCCGCAGATCTGCGCCACGCTCAGGTTCACCGCCGAACCGGCCTTGTTGAACGGGATGGTGACCGAGGTGGCCACCGACGGCACCTGGATCAGCGCGCCGTAGCGGTTGGCATTGGTCGGCTGGTTGAAGTTGGTGGTGTAGGTGTTCAGCTCGGTGCCGCTCAGTACCGAATCGCTGCCGGCGAAGTGCACGGTGCCGGTGGTCGAGAACAGCAGCGAGTTGTTTTCCAGGAAGGCCTTCTTGCCGGTGCCCGAACCGGTCACGGCGTAGCTGAAGTTCGCCGGCAGGATGCTGTCGGACGAACCCTTGTAGAGGTCGGCCGGCAACGAGGCACCGCCGCCGGTCACGGTCTGCGCCGAGGCGGCGCCCACGGTAGCGAGCAGCGCGGTGGCAACCAGCGCGGCCAGGGTCTTGTACTTGTTCATGATCTTCTCCTGAAGGGTTTACTGCGAAGGGAAACACCAAGGGAGGAACGGTCACTACACGCCTGCTGCCGCCGAGGGCCTCCCAGCCCACTCTGCGGCGACGTGTCCATGCTGGTCCGCGCCGATGACAGGCCGCTTAAGAAACCTGTGGAAGATCGGAGAAAGGTGTGGAGGATTGTGTGGAGAATCGAAGACGGCGACCGGGTAGAGTCGACTGTTCGTCGACTGGTGCACGGAGCGCTGGTCGTGTCGAAGTGCGCTTGGGAAGCAGTCGACTCCACCCGTGATGCGCGTTGCGCATCACTGCACCAGCTGGTTCATTTCCATGATCGGCATCAGCACCGCCAGCACGATCGTCAACACCACGCCACCCATCACCAGGATCATGGTCGGTTCCAGCAGTGCGGTCAGCGCCATCGCGCGGCGCTCGATCTCGCGCGAGATCGTCTGCGCGGCGCGTTCGAGCAGTGGCGCCAGCGAACCGGTCTTCTCGCCGCTGGCCACCAGATGCACCAGGATCGGCGGATAGACCTTCTGTACCTTCAACGCAGCACCCAGTGCCGCACCTTCGCGTACGCGAGCAGCCACATCATCGGCACAGCGCGCCAGCAGCGCATTGCCAAGCGTCTGCCGCGCCGCTTCAAGCGCACGCAGCAGCGGCACACCGGCATCCAGCAGGATCGCCAGCGTCGAGGCAAAGCGCGCACTGTTCACACCCAGCACGAAGCGCCCGACCATCGGGACCCGCAGCAGCATCGCGTCCCAGCGCAGGCGCAGTTCCGGCCGGCGCAACGCCAGCCGCCAGGCCACCACCAGCGCAGCCATGCCCAGCCCTGCCCACACGCCCCAGCTGCGCACGAACGCGCTGGCGGCCAGCATCACCTGGGTCAGCATCGGCAGCGTCTGCCGTGCCTGAACGAACGCGGTCACCACCTGCGGCACCACATAGCTGAGCAGGAAGATCACGATCGCCACCGACACCAGGCTGATCGCCGCCGGATAGATGAAGGCGGTCAGTACCTTGGCCTGCAGCGCATTGCGTTCTTCGATGTAGTCGGCCAGGCGCTCCATCACCCGTGCCAGGTCACCAGAGTCTTCACCAGCGCCCACCAGCGCCCGATAGATCGGCGGAAAATCGCGCGGCCGCGCTGCCAGCGCCACGGTCAGGCGCTGGCCGGCACGCACGTCGGCGCGTACTTCGGTGAGCGCCTGGGCCACGTGCGGGCGTTCGGCCTGCTCGATCACCGCACTCAAGGCGCCTTCCAACGGCAGGCTGGCGGCCAGCAGGCTGGCCAGCTGGCGCGTGGCCCAGGCCAGCTCGCTGGCAGACAGCCGCCGGGCAGCCCAGCCACTGCCGGCACTGCGCGCCACGCTGACCTGCACGGGTGTCAGCCCACGACCGCGCAGCACCTGTCGCGCACCGCGCGGGCTGTCAGCGTCCAGCTGGCCCTTCTCGATGCGGCCCTGCGCGTTGGCGGCCTGGTAGTCGAACAGCGCCATGCAAGCCTCAGTCGTCGCCGGTGACGCGCAGGATCTCTTCCAGCGTGGTCACCCCGCTGTCGATCCAACGCTGGCCGTCCTGACGCAAGGTCCGCATGCCGGCACGCCGCGCCGCCTCGCGCAGTGCAGGTTCACCCTGCCCTTCATGGATCAGCGTACGCACGCGATCGTCCACCACGAACAACTCGTGGATGCCGGTACGCCCCCGGTAGCCGCTGTTGGCACAGGCCGCGCAACCCACCGCGCGCCATACGGTACGGCCGTCCCCATCCACCTCGGCACGCCGGCATTGGGTGCACAGCCGCCGCACCAGCCGCTGCGCCAGCACACCGCGCAGCGACGAGGCCAGCAGGAACGGTTCCACGCCCATATCGGCCAGGCGCGTCACTGCCGAGATCGCGTCGTTGGTATGCAGGGACGCCAGCACGCCATGGCCGGTCAGCGACGACTGCACCGCAATCTGTGCGGTCTCCAGGTCGCGGATCTCGCCGATCATGATGGTGTCCGGGTCCTGGCGCAGGATCGCGCGCAGCGCGGTGCCGAAGCTCATGCCGATGCGCGCGTTCACCTGGATCTGGCCGATGCCGGCGAAGTCGTACTCCACCGGGTCCTCCACGGTGAGGATGTTGCTGGTGCTGCTGTCGAGCTGCCCCAACGCGGCGTACAGCGAGGTGGTCTTGCCACTACCGGTCGGGCCGGTGACCAGCACGATGCCATGCGGCTGCCGGATCAATCCAGTGAACGTGGCCAGGGTGTCATCGGCCATGCCCAGGCGCTGCAGCTGCAGACGGCCGGCATCCTTCTCCAGCAGTCGCAGCACGGCGCGCTCGCCATGCCCGGTCGGCACCGTGGAGACTCGTATATCCAGCGGACGCCCACCCACGCGGATCGCGATGCGCCCGTCCTGCGGCAGGCGCTTCTCGGCGATGTCCAGGTGGGCCATGATCTTGATGCGCGATACCAGCGCTGCGTGCAGTGCGCGCCGTGGCTGCACCATGTCGCGCAGCGTGCCGTCCACCCGGTAGCGCACCACCGAATGGGTCTCGAACGGCTCGATGTGCAGATCGCTGGCGCCATCACGTGCGGCCTGCGCCAGCAGCGCGTTGATCATGCGGATCACCGGCGCATCATCCTGCGCGTCCAGCAGATCGGTGACTTCCGGCATGTCCTGCATCAGCCGGTCCAGATCGACTTCGCTCTCGGCGGCACCGACCACGGCAGCGGCGTCGCCGCCGTCACGGTACTGCTCAGCCAACCGCTGCTGCCACGTCGCGGCATCCAGTGCCTGGAAGGGCAACGGTCCATGCCGGCGGCGCAGTTCGGCCACGGCCCACGCTGCGGTATCGACGGTACCCAGCAGCACAGGCTCACCGCCAACCTCGGACAGCATCACCCCATGGCTGCGCACCCAGGCGTACGGCAGTGACGCGGCGGCGCTCACGGTCCGATCACCAGTTCCGGCGTGTAGCCCAGCCCGCGCAGTTGCTGCAGTGCCGGGTCCAGCGTCGCCGGGTCGCGCGGCAGCCGCACCCGCAGGCGCTGGCCACTCTCGCCAGGCGTCGCCTCGGCATAGGCCTGCAGGCCCAGCGCCCGCACCTGCGCCACGCCCTGGCGGGCACGGGTCGGGTCCAGCCCCTGTGCGAACTGCACCAGCTGCGCATCGCCGTCACCGGCCGGATACAACGCTGCCAGGCTGGTGTTCTGCAGCGGCTGGCCCTGGCCATCGCGCGCATTGCCCTGGCCGAGTACAGACAGGTCCTGCGGCGGCAGCTGCGGTGCCGACAGCGCCGGCAATGCCCAGCTCTGCACCGGTTGCGCGCCAGCCTGCGCGTTGCGCATGTAGTCATAGCGGTCGCGGGTCAGGCGCTGGCCGGCGGCCGGGTCACGCACCACGTGCGGACGCAGGAACACCATCAGGTTGGTCTTGGCGCGCCTGCGCGTGTCGCTGCGGAACAAGGCACCCAGCACCGGAATCTTCCCCAACCCCGGCACCGCGTCACGGCCATGGCTGACGCTGTCTTCCAGCAGGCCACCCAGCACCATGATCTGGCCATCGTCCAGCAGCACGCTGGTATCCAGTGCGCGCTTGTTGGTGATGATGCCGGCCGTGCTGTTCGCGCTCTGCGCATCGATGCTGCTGACTTCCTGGTAAATGTCCAGCTTCACCGTGCCGCCCTCGGAAATCTGCGGGCGTACCCGCAGCTTCAGGCCCACGTCCTCGCGCACGATGGTCTGGAATGGATTGTTGCTGCCGCCGCCACCGTCGGTCACGTAGCGGCCGCTCACAAACGGCACGGTCTGCCCGACCATGATGCTGGCCGCCTCGTTGTCCAGCGTCATCAGGTTCGGCGTGGACAGGATGTTGGCACCGCCCTTGCTCTGCAGCGCGTTGGCCAGCGCCTTCATGTTGAGGATCTGGCCGACGCCGGGCAGGTTGATGGTGCCGTCGATCACCCCGATCTTCAGGCCATCCTTGGGCAGCACGTCCAGGGTCGTGCGCGCGGTGGTGTTCAGCCCGCTGCCACCGCTGGTGCCGCCGAAGTGGGTGCCGCCGAAGGTGCGGCCATTGCCCAGCATCCACTGCACGCCCAGTTCGGCCGCGTCGGTCTGGTTGACCTCCACGATCAGGCTTTCCACCAGCACCTGTGCACGGCGCTGGTCAAGCTGGTCGATCACCCGTCGCAGGTTGCGGTACACCGGTTCCGGCGCCGAGATCAACAGCGTGTTGGTGGCCACGTCCGCCTGCACCGAAATGCCGTTCTGGCTGAAGCCGGTGCTCCCGGCGTCGATCGGGTCGCGGCGGTTCGGATCCAGCCGCTGCGATTCCAGCGCATTGCTGCCGGTCCTGGCCTGTTGTGGCTGCGACGGCTGCGCCGGTGCGGAACGGCTTGCATCGCCAGGCAGTGGCGTGATGCCTTCATTGCTGCCCACTGCCGGCGCATCGCTCTGCCCCGCAACCACGCCGCGCAGCACGCCGGCAAGCTGATTGGCCTGGGCATTGCGCAGGTAGACCACATGCAGGTTGCCGGACTCGTCCTGCGCGCGGTCCAGCTTCTCCACCAGCTGCCGGGCCAGACGGGTGCGCCCGGGACTGCTGGAACGCAGCAGCACGCTGTTGCTGCGGGGGTCGGCCATCACCACTACCTTCTGGCTGGGCTCTGCGCCCTGCGCATCCAGCAGCGGCGCGACCATCGCCGCGACGTCTACGGCGATGCCCTGCTGCAGCTTCACCACATCGGTGTCCATGCCGGCCGGCGTGTCGACGCTGGCGATCACCCGCGCGATGCGCTCCAGGTTGTCGGCATAGTCGGTGATCACCAGGGTGTTGTTGCCCGGGTTCGCCGTGATCGGATTGTCCGGGCTGATCATCGGCCGCAGCACCGCCACCAGCGCGGCGGCGTTCTCGTAGCGCAGCGGAAAGGTGCGCGTGGCGATCTCGCCCCCTGCACCGCCACTGCCCACCCGGCCACCGAGCAGCTTGGCGTCGGCCTGCGGCACCACCCGGCTGACGCCGCCATTCTCGACCACGGCGAAGCCGCGCATGCGCAGCGCGCCCAGCAGCAGCTGGTAGGCCTGGGTACGGCTGACCGGGCCATCGGAGACCACCGTCATCTTGCCGGTCACCCGCGGGTCGACCAGGAACTGGCGGCCGGTGAACCGTGCCGCCATCCGCAGCACGCCACCGATATCGGTATCCACCAGGTTCAGCTGCACCGGCTCATCGCGTGTGTCCTGCGCTGCCACCGGCGCCGGCACGTGGGCCATGCCCACGATCAGGGCCAATGCAGTACTGCAGGCAAGGCTGCGCATCGCCCTCATGGATGGGCACCCGCAGTGGCCACCATCACGATGTTTCCGGAAATCCGTGCCGCCGGCATGTTCGCGTCCCCTGTGCGTGTCAGTTGCAGCTGCTGCAGCTCGATGGCCGGGTCGGCCAGCAGCGGCAGCAGCCAGTTCCATAGCGCATCGGCGGGCACCGCCTGTACCTGCAGGTGCCAGCGCCCGTCGCGCGTTTCGATATGCAGGCCGTCGGCAAGGCCGGCGGTCTTGATTCCATCGCGCAGCCCGGCCAGTGTCGGATGCTGGCCCTGCGCCAGCTGCTGGCGCTCACGGACGCGCAGCAGCGGTGCCAGTGCGCGCCACTGCGCCTGCAGCCGCGGTAGCTCGGCCTGCCAGTGCGTGCGCTGCTTCAGCAGTGGCTCCAGCCACAACGACCACAGACCCGCCACCAGCAGCGCCACCACCATCACCCACAGCATCCGCCGGTCGCGCGGTGGCAGGCGTTGCCAGCGCTGCTGCAGGCCGGCCAGCCCCCCGCCCAGCCGCAGGGTCCGGGCCGTCACTGTCCCGCTCCGCTCACCCGCAGGCGCCCACCGGCGTCGCGCGCCAGCAGCAGGCCCTGCACCTGCAGCGCCTGCTGCCAGTGCTCAAGCCGCTGCGGATCGTCGGCCAATGCCTGGGCATCGGCATCCAGCTCCATGTCGAGCTGGCCGGGCTGGTAATGCAGGCTGCGCACCTGCCCGGCCAGTTCCGGAACCGCCAGCAGCGTGCTGGCTACCTGCCGTTGCAGCGGCGGCAACGGTGGCGCCGGTGGCGGCACCGCCAGAGCACGCCTTGCCTGCAGCACCGGATCCACCACATCGGTGATCTCCGGGAAGCGTGCGCTGAACTGCCGCGCCATGTCCTGTTGCAGCGCCTCGCCCTCGATCCGCCAACGCCAGACCTGCAGCTGCAGGCCGAGCGCGGCCAGCAGCACTGCCGCCAACGCGAGGCCGATTGCCAGGCGTGGCGCTTGCCGACCCGCACCGGGCAGCGGCAGTGACCACCCCGGCAGAGGGCCACATGCCTGCCGTTCCTTCATGACGGCGGTGGCCGGCAGGCTGTCCGGCCACGCCGGCGGTACGCTGCCGATCCATTGCACGGCCTGCACGCCGGCCTGTCGCAGGCGCACGGCCAGCGCCTGCATGACTGCACACGCATCACGTCCGCCATACCACTGGACGAACCCCCGATCGCGCCCGCTTCGCACCAGCAGGTGCTCGCCGCTGACCTGCAGGGTGGCCTGTCCGTCCTGCCAGGGCAGCAGCAGCGGCGTCGGATGGAGTGCCTGCAGCTGCAGTCCGCACGAAGCCAGCAACTGCTGCGCCTGCAGGACCGCCTGCTGGCCGAGCCAGGCCACCGGAACCGTGCCGTCAGCCGCCTGCGCACCGTGGGCCAGCGCGACGTCCTGCAGGTCATCCAGCAACATCGCCTCCACCTCACCCTGCAACGCCAACTGCAGGCGGCGCCCGGACAACGGTGGCAGCTGCAGTTCCAGCAGGATCAGGTCGCTCGGATCGAGGCAGGCATGCACCGCAGCCCGCGGATGCCGCAGACCCAGCGCCGCCAGCGTGGCGCAACCGTGGGCCAGCACCTCGCCCTTGTGCAGCTGCGCCCAGTCCACCGCGCTGTCGGCGTGCAGACCCTCAAGCGTCGGCAGGCGCACCCGAAGCTGCCCGTTCATGCGCCGATCCTCGTCCACACGCGTTGCACACGCACGCCATCGTCGCGGTACTCGCGCCAGAGCAGCGCGCGGAAATCAACCGTGCTGCCGTCAGCCTGCACCCGGCCGACAGCCAGGAACCACTCGCTATGGATACCCAAGGGAAGTACCGCCATCTGTTCGTTGCTCAGTTGGAGTCGGTTGGCGATGTCGCCGCGATTGAGCAGCCAATGGCCAGCGTCGCGCTCACCGAGCAGCGCCTGCAGCCGTGCCGGCTCGACCGCAGGCGTCACCGCCTGCAGAACGCGCAGGTCGCTGGTGTTGGCATTGACCAGGGTCTGTGCCGGCAACACCACGGTGCGTCGCGCCAGCGCCTGCAACGCCGCCGGATCGGCACCCGGCAGCACCTGTTCGATCAGTGATTCGCGCGGCAGCGGCGCCTGCGCCTGCATGTCGCCATCGCGCAGGCGCGCCTGGATGTGGTCCGCGGCGGATGTGCAGGCGCCCTGGCCCAGCCCCTGCCCGGCACACAACGCGATGAACGCGCGCCGCGCCTCGGGGTCCGGCCTGCCATGCGCAAGCAGATTGCGCAGGTTGAACATCGACTGCGCATCGACCAGCTGCAGCTGCACCGGCAACGGCGCCTGCAGCTCCAATGGGCGCGCCCAGCGCCCGCTGCGCACCGTGGTCAGCTGTTCCTTTGCGTCCTCACGCAGCTGCTGCGCCGCACGTTCCAGCGTTGCGTCCACGGCCATGCGTACCTGTGCGCGCAGCTGGTCACCACGCAGCGCGCGCAGCTGGGCCGACTGCCGGGTGAGCAGTGCAGTGGCAATCACTGCCACCAGTGCCACCACCAGCAGGGCGACGATCACCGCCATGCCACGTTGACGGACACTCGAAACAGACCGCATCCGGGCTGACATCGGCCTGCCTCACAGCTGCCACGAGCCGATGTCCGCGTTCCCGGCGTCGCCACCGGGCCTGCTGTCCGCACCCAGCGAGAACACATCGATGTCGCCATGTGTGCCAGGCACCTGATATTGGTACGGATGGCCCCACGGGTCATTCGGCAGGCGATCCAGATAGGGCGTGACCGGCATCACGCCACTGCCCTGCGGCGGCTTCACCAGCGCCTGCAGGCCCTGCTCGGCGCTGGGATAGCGACCATTGTCCAGCTTGAACAACTTCAGCGCCTGCATCAGCGCCGCGATGTCCTGGCGCGCCGCCACCACGCGCGCCTGGTCGGGACGGTCCATCAAGCGCGGCACGATCAATGCCGCGAGAATGCCGATGATCACCACCACCACCATGATCTCGATCAGGCTGAAACCCTGCTGCCGAGCCCTGCGACCACCCACCTGCCTTGCCATTGTTCCGCCCTCGTCATCCTGGAAGAGACCGCTGCGCCATGGTCAGCGGTGCATGTGTCAGTACGATAAACATCCGCCGGCAATTCGCTGCGCATGTGCCTGCGCAGGCGCCGGCGCAGCCGGTACGCGTGCCGCCTCGAGCAGGTGTGGCGGCACACTGGACAGCGTTTCGTCGATGCAGCCGCGCAGCAGCGGAAGCGCGCACGCCTGCAACAGGCGCACGCACTGCATCGGCGACCACGCGGTGCCATGGTCGAGGCCGATGAACGTGCGGTAGGCCTGGTGATAGCGCAGATCGTCGTACACGCGCTGCGCACTGTTGAGATCACGCACGACCACCAGCAGGGCCGCACGTTGCAGCAGCCGCGCATCGCCTGCGTCAAGCGGCAGCGCGTTCATGGCTGCTTCGGACCACGGCCGCAGCTGCAGATCAAGGGCGCGCCGCAGCGCCGCCAATGGATGCGCGCTGCTGTCCAGTGCCGCCCAGCGCGCCGCATCGGCCCAGGCATCACTGGAAAGCACCCAGACCCACGAGTGCCCGTAGCGTTGCACATTCAAGGGCGTGTGCCGCGCCTGCTCCAGCGACCGGCTCAGGTGGCGATCCAGCTCCAGCATGCTGATCCTGCGACTGTCTGCCATCTGCGTCGCCCGTGCTCCGCGACGCGTGGTGCGTCGTACTCTGGAGAAGACGTCAGCAAGGCAGGTGAAGCGACAGCGCGAATGCCGCTCTGTGCGCTGGGTGGTGCTTCATCGGCAACGTTATCGCAGCGTCATCCGCCTGCAGGCTTCGCGCTGCAGGCGCGGTGCGTCACCCCCGCAGCGGCGGGCCAGTACCGCAACGTCGCTGCGCGCGGCGAACGCGATCAGTGCGTCGGTCATCTCCACGTCATCGCACCATGACGCCATCGCAATGCGCACCGCCGGCAGCTGCCAGCCGTCCATCAGCCCGCGGGTGCCCGCCACGAACCAGTGCCACAGCCGATGGTGCAGCACCTGCTCGTGCAGCTGCGCGAGATCCCTGATGCCATGCATGTCCATCAGCAGCAGTGCGCGTGCCAGCGCCGCAGGCGGCAACACACCGGTTTCAGCCAGCGGCAGCACCTGCTGCTGCAGGCGCAACAGCATCGCCAACGGGTGCGACTGCGGATCGAAGTCCAGCAGCACGGCCTGTTGCTGCCACTGTGCGTCCGATACCACGCATACCCATGGCGAGCCGTAGCGGTGCACCATCAACGGCCGTCGCTGGGTGGTTTCCAGCAACGCCGACAGATTGCGGCGCAGATCCAGCACACCGATGGTCTCGTTGCGCATCCTTGGCGTCTCCTTGCTTGCAACAGCCCTGCGCGGCGCGCACGGCCAGCGTCTTCACCTAACCAAGGACGGCAATGCCACCTGGAAAGCGACGCAGATCCAGCGACATCGTCAGTCGCAGCTGCTCCAGCGCCGCATCCGGATCATCGATGCGGAAGCGGCCGCTGACCGGGGCGCGCGCCAATGCCGATTCACCCAGCAGCACCTTGCCGCGGCGGTAGCGGTTGATCTCCTCCACCACCTCGCGCAGCGGCGCCCGGCGGAACACCAGCATGCCTTCGGTCCAGGCACTCACTTCCGAGGCCACGGCTTCGGCCACCACGCCACTGAGGCGCTCGTCGTACCGGGTCTGCTGGCCCGCCTGCAGCTGCAGGCGGCCCTGCGGGTGCTCGATCCGGGCGCTGCCCTGCAGGCAGGTCACCCGTACCTGGCCGTGGGTGTTGCGCACGTCCAGGCGCACCGCCCCTTCATCGGCAATCACGCAGCCCGCCCCTGCGAACAGGGCCAGGCGCAGACCGGCCCGGGTCTCGATCGCGGCCTGGCCCTGCACCAGCTCGAAGCCTTCGCCCTCCGTGTCCGCACGGCGGCGCAGACTGCTCTGAGTATCCAGCTCGATCTTCAGCTGTGGCGAAGGTGCGATCTGCAGCCGTTCACCGGTACCGGTGTGGAAGTCGGCCGTCATCGCCGTCACCGAGGGCCACAGCCCCAGCGGCGGACGGATCGCCGCCACCACTGCCAGGCTGGCCGGGGCGGCAATCGCGGCACCCAGGAAGGCACGCCGGCTCCAGCGCTGGGTCGGCGTCGGCACGACCGGTTGGCGTGCAGCGGCAGGCAGCTGCTCGCCGGCCAGGCGTACCTGCTCCCATTGCCGGCGCGCACGGCCGAATGCTTCGCGATGACGGGGATCAGCCTCGCACCACGCGCGGAAGCTGCGCCCGTCGGCCGCGGTAGCCTCGCCCGAGGTCAGCCGCACCACCCACGCGTGCGCCTGGCGCTCGACGGCATCCAGCGGGCGTTGCGGGCGATCGTCAGGATCCATGGGGGCTCATGCCGGACCCGCACGCTGCGGGGTTCTGCTCGGCGTCAAAGTGTAGACGGTTGCCGCCGCTCAGAACCGCACCTGGCGCCCCTGCCCGCTGCGCTCTGCCAGGTAGTCCTGGGCCGCCTTCAGCTCACGCTGCACCAGCCGCAGCGACACGCCGAGGTGATCGGCGACGTCACGCTGCTGCAGGCCATCGACGCGGATTGCCAGCAGGATGCGGCGACGCCGCTCGGGCATGCGCTGCAGCAGGCCCACCATGTCCTCCAGCGCGAAGTCCAGTTCGGCCGCCTGCGCCGGCCCAGGTGCAGGGTCGGCCATGTCCATCAGCGTCTCCACCTCTTCCAGGCTCAGCAGGCGATGGTCGGCACGTTGGCGGTCGATCACGGTATTCATCGCCATGCGCAGCAGGTAGGCCGCAGGGTTCTGCACGGCGTCCAGGCGGTCACGGCGCGCACTCAGGCGCATCCAGGTGTCCTGCAGCGCGTCACCGGCCAGCTCCTCCGATCCCAGCTTGCGCACCAACCGGCGTTTCAGCTCGTCGTAGGCCCCCAGAAGGTGGTCCATCAGGTCAACTGCGCCAGCCGTACCGTTGCTCATGTTCGAATCCTTGAAGTCATGGAAGGGGCGCGCGCCCGCCACAGTCGTGGTCGGTGCCGGAAGGACGGATCTGCAGGGTCACCGGCTGCGCCAGCGCGGCGGCCTCGGTCGCCAGCACCAGGCCCTGCAGCGCCTGCAGCAGGCGTGCATCGCGGCGGGCACTGCCACTGCCGGACAGCAGCTCGGGCTCGCGCACCCGGCCCGCGCCGTCGATGCGGAAGCGCAGCGTCGCGGCGTAGCGGCCGGGCGCGATCTCCGGGTCGTCACAGAACGCCGCACGCAGGCGCTGCTGCAGGCCACCGTAGCGACGCCGACGCTCGGCCTCAGGGAGTTCAGCACCAACATCGGGGCCGGTCGCCAAGGGCGTGCCCCGGCGCAGCACCACACGCTGCTCGCCGATCACCTCGGCCTCGATACCGGAGTCCTGCAACAGCACCTGCAGTGCCGGCAGCGGCGGCAGGTTGGCGTGCAGCGGATAGCTGCTGCGCCCGGCGGCAAGGTCGCCCGGGTACATCACCGACCACCCGCTGATGACGCTGAAGCGCTCGACCGCCTGTTCCAGCGGCTGCGCAGGGATGTCGTAGGCATGAACTCCGTCCTGCCCGGCAGCGGCAAAGGACAGCAGCAGCCACGCGACGATGGCCACCTTCCAAGTTCTGACCGCATGGTGTCCATTCAGCCCCCTGACGTAGAACACATGACCCTCGGCAGCGACAGCAGCTGCAGTGGACGCGCACCAGGACCGGAACCCCGGCCCGCGCGCGACCCGCAAGCGGGCTCAAACCGTAGCGGGGCCACATGTCATTGCGATGACCGCCGCCTACGGCCGACGTGAAGCCAGTCACCCATCAGGAATCAATAAATCGAACAGACCACCTCATCCACGCCTGGGGTCAGAGCCCGTTGCGAAGCAACGGGATCCGACCCCGTGCCGGCCCAAACGTGTCGACCAAGGTCGACACCCACCAGGAGCAGTTCATGCCGTTCCGGCAGATTGCGGGGAACTGTCGAAGGCGGGGTGGGTCTGGTTGCAGGGGCGTCCGCGCCATGGATGCCGCGGCCAAGCCCCCATGGAAGGGTCTACGGCGTCCCCTGCAACCGGACCCACCCCGCCATCCAACGGAATGCACGCTGTTGCTTCGGCTGTTGCTTCTGGGGTTGCCGGCCAGCGGCCGGCACTACCTGCGGGTGCCGGGCGCCACCCGGGCGGAAACCCCCGCCCTTCACAGCGGCAGCTGGGTCGTCTGCTTGATCCGCTGCATCGGAATCTCGGTCTTGGTGTTCTGCACGCCGGCGATCCGGTTCAGGTGCTGCATCTGGAACTGCCGGTAGGCATCAAGGTCGGCCACCGCCACCCGCAGCAGGAAATCGCAGTCACCGGCCATCAGATGGCATTCAAGCACTTCCGGGAACGACTTGATGCTGTTGATGAAGTAATTGGTGGTGTCCTCGTCCTGCCCGCGCAGCCACACGCGGACGAATACCGTGAAGCCACGGCCCACCTTGGCCTCGTTCAACAAGGCCACGTAGCGGTCGATGTAGCCGCCTTCCTCCAGCAGCCGCACCCGACGCAGGCAGGCCGACGGCGACAGCCCGACCAGCCGGGCAAGCTCCAGGTTCTGCAGGCGGCCGTCGCGCTGCAGGGCGTCGAGGATACGCCGATCGAGGTTGTCGAGCTGATACTGCATGGGATTTCGCCCTTGTCACTTTTGGCCGCATGAAATATCAATCATCCAGAATCCAGTGGCATCAACGCAACCCGATTTCGCGATCGGACCGCTAGCATGGGCCACCCCCACCTCGTTGTGCCGTTCCATGGACGCCCGTACCACCCTCCCCCTGCCCGACACCTGCGATACCGCGCCGCGTGCCGAATTCCTGCGCGGCCTGCGCGCCGCCGTGCCGGTGATGATCGGTTTCATTCCCTTCGCCCTGGTGCTCGGCGCGCAGGCCGCGCAGAAAGGCCTGAGCGCACTGGAAGTGCCACTGATGACGGGCCTCAACTTCGCTGGCGGCTCGGAGTTCGCCGCCGTCGAACTGTGGACCTCGCCACCGCACATCGCACTGATCGTGGCGATCACCGCACTGGTCAACAGCCGCCATCTGCTGATGGGCGCCAGCCTGGCCCCACTGCTGCAGCACCTGCCGCGCCGCCGGGTGCTGCCGGCGTTGTTCTTCATGTGTGACGAAAGCTGGGCGATGGGCGTGGCCGATGCGCGCCGCCGTGCGCTCGGCTTCAGCCTGGCCTATTACCTGGGCGTCTCCGCGGGCCTCTACACCGTCTGGGTGGCCTGCACCGCGCTGGGTGCGATCGTCGGGCCGCTGCTGGGCGACATCCACGCCTACGGCTTCGACATGGCCTTCCCCGCCGTGTTCCTGGTGCTGCTGCGCGGCATGTGGCAGGGCATGAAGGCCGCGCGCCCGTGGCTGGTCAGCCTAGTCGTGGCCGCCGCCACCTATCTGCTGATCCCGGGTGCGTGGTACGTGGCCAGCGGCGCATTGGCCGGCCTGGCCGCCGCCTGGCTGCTGGCGGAGGACGCAGCATGATCTGCAACGGCCTGATCCACTGGTCCTCGGTGCTGACCATCATGCTGATGGCCGCCGCCACCTACCTGACCCGCATCGTCGGCTTCCTCGCGCTGCGCAACCGCACGCTGGGCAAGCGCGCGGTGAGGGTGATGGAAGCCGCCCCGGGCTGCGTGCTGATCTCGGTGATCGCTCCGGATTTCGTCGCCGACAAGCCCGCCGACCTGGCCGCGCTGGCGATCACCCTGCTGGCCGCCACGCGGCTGTCGATGCTGCCGACGGTGCTGATCGGCGTGGCCTCGGCCGGGCTGCTGCGCTACCTGATGGGCTGACTGCGGTGCGCCGGGCAAAGGCCCGGCGCTGGCCAGTCATCGCAGCACCGCCTGTACGCGCGCTGCCGTCAGGCGCTGCTGCTGGCCGCCAGCAGGCACAGGCTGCGCGGCGGCAGCGTCCAGGCGCCTTCCTCATCCGGCTCCAACGGCGTTTCGTCGGTCTGCAGCAGTACGCGCCGGAACGACAAGGCTTCATCCGACACACTGAACCGCTGCGGCTGGTCTCCGGCGTTCAACAGCAGGGCCAGGCTGACATGCCGCCCGGGCTCGCGCAGGCCGCTGTCCGGGCTGCGGCCGTCCAGCACGATCAGCAGCGCACGCAGCCCTGCGTCATGCCAGTCCGCTTCCTCCATGCTGCGGCCATCAGGATGCCGCCAGTCGATATCGCGCAGGCCCAGCGCTTCATCGTATTCGCCGCGCAGGAACCGGTTCCTGCGCAGCAGGCCATAGCGTCGGCGCAGCGACAGCGCCCGGCGTACGAACGCCACCTGCGCCTGTGCAGCCGGCGATGCCGCACGCTCCCAGTCGATCCAGCTCAGCGGGTTGTCCTGGCAGTAGGCATTGTTGTTGCCCTGCTGCGAATGGCCGAACTCATCGCCGGCCAGCAGCATCGGCGTGCCCTGCGCGAACAGCAGCGTGGCCAGCAGGTTGCGCATCTGCCGCGCACGCAACGAGAGGATCGCCGCATCATCGGTGTCGCCCTCCACACCGTGGTTGCTGGAGAGGTTGTGCGAGTGGCCATCGCGGTTGTCTTCGCCGTTGGCCTCGTTGTGGCGATCGTTGTAGCTCACCAGATCGTGCAGGGTGAACCCATCGTGCGCCGTCACCAGGTTGATGCTGGCCGAGGGCCGCCTGCCATGATGTTCGAACAGGTCGGCCGAGCCGGTGAAGCGCGTGGCGAATTCCGGCAACTGGCCGCCATCGCCGCGCCAGAGCGCGCGCACCGTATCGCGGAAGCGGTCGTTCCATTCCGCCCAGCCCGGCGGGAACTGGCCCAGTTGATAGCCGCCCGGGCCGATGTCCCATGGCTCGGCAATCAGCTTCACCTGGCTCAGGATCGGGTCCTGGCGTACCGCATCAAGGAAACTGCCCGAGGCATCGAAGCCATGCCGCTCGCGGCCAAGGATGGTGGCCAGGTCGAAACGGAACCCATCCACCCGCATCTCGGTCACCCAGTAGCGCAGCGAGTCCATCACCATGCGCAGCGCGCCGGCATTGGTCAGGTCGAACGTGTTGCCGGTGCCGGTATCGTTGATGTAATAGCGGCGATCATCGGCCAGGCGGTAGTAGCTGGCATTGTCGATGCCCTTGAAGGACAGCGTGGGGCCCAGCTCATTGCCTTCGGCGGTGTGGTTGTAGACCACGTCCAGGATCACTTCGATGCCGGCACTGTGCAGCCGCGCGACCATCTGCTTGAACTCGGCCACGGTGCCCAGCGAGAGGTAGCGTGGCTGCGGCGCGAAGAAGCCGATGGTGTTGTACCCCCAGTAGTTGCGCAGCCCGCGTTCGAGCAGCTGCTGGTCATCCACGTAGGCATGCACCGGCAGCAGCTCGATGGCGGTCACCCCCAGATGGCTGAGGTGGTCGACCACCGCGTCGTGGCGCAGGGCAGAGAAAGTGCCGCGCTCGGCCTGCGGAACATCGGGGTGCTGCATGGTCAGTCCGCGCACGTGCGCTTCGTAGATCACGGTCCGGTCCCAGGGCGTTGCGGGTGCACGTTCGACACCCCAGCTGAAGGCCGGATCGATCACCGCGCAGCGTGGCATGTAGCTGGCGCTGTCGCGGCGGTCGAAACTGAGATCGCCATCGCGGTGGCCCAGGGTGTAGCCGAACAGGTGCGGCGCCCACTTCAGCTCGCCGACGATCTGCTTGGCGTAGGGGTCCAGCAACAGTTTGTTGGGATTGAAGCGATGCCCCTCCTCCGGCGCATACGGGCCGTGCACCCGATAGCCATAACGTTGCCCGGGCCGCACGTCCGGCAGGTAGCCGTGCCAGATCTCGTTGGTGTACTCAGGCAGGACGATGCGCTCGACTTCACGGTTGCGCGCATCGAACAGGCACAGCTCCACCCGGGTGGCATGCCGCGAGTACAGCGCAAAGTTCACGCCCAGCCCGTCCCACGTCGCGCCCAGCGGGAACGGCCGGCCTTCGCGCACGCGCGAGGTCTGCGTCCACTTACGGCTGGCCATCGGTGCCCTCCTCGCCGCGCGCCGCGGCAATCTCGGCCTCCACCAGGCGCTCGGCCATGTGCCAGTGCCGCTGCTGCTGGTCGTCCGGGCGCCCCTCCGCTTCCCAGATCTGGTGGGCCAGTGCCTCAATCCGCTGCCGTCGTTCCCTGCTGTCCATCCCTACCTGTCTCCTCGTTGATCCATATCGCCAGCGGGCTGCCAGCCAGAAGCCTGCCCACGTCCGCGGTTGCGTTGAAATGTTCGATGCGCCCGTCCAGGAGGTTGCGCATGGGGCCTGTCGGCACACCGTGCAGTGCTACGCCGGTGCCGACGTCGTGCGCGGCGTGCAGGCTGGGCCCAGGCACGGCGGCGGGCGAACCCCGGCGCACGATCACCAGCAGCACCTGCGCCTGATGCCTGCGCGTGAACGCCAGCCACGGCGAGCGCGCAGGCGCGGACAGCGGCTGCAACTGGCCATGCAGGAACAGGTGCGGGTGCCTGCGGCGGCACTCCAGCAATTGCCGCAGCAGGAATGCCTTGATGCCACCGTCCCGCCAGTCTTCCAGCAGCGCGGGCCACCCGCGCGTATCGCGCAGCCACGCCTGCCGCGTTGGATAGTCCACGGCACGCCGGTTGTCCGGGTCCACCAGGCTCAGGTCCCAGCCTTCGCCGCCCTGGTAGAGGTCGGGCACGCCGGGCAGGCAGTGCTGCAGGCACAGCTGCGCCAGGCCGTTGCAGGCGCCGGCCGGCGCGATGCGCGCCACGAACGTCGCCAGCGCCTCGCGCACCGGCTGCAAGGGCGCTGCGTCCAGCAGCGCGTGCAGCCACTGCGCGGCGGCCTCCTCCACGGCCACATCCGGGTCTGACCAGCTGCTGACCCGCTTGCCCTCGCGCAATGCCTTGGTCAGCCATTGCACCATCCTCGAGGCGAAGTCGGCGCCAGGGGCACCGTGCATCGGCCATGCGGCCACGAGCGCCTGCCACAGTGCGTAGGCCTCGGCACCCGGCAACGGCATCGGCGCGCCGGCGCGGGTCGACATCCGGTTCCAGCGCCGCACAGCGTCCCGCCATTCGAACGTGCAGGTACTGAGAACCGCCAGCCGTGCCCGGCTGTCGGCGCCGCGCTTGTGATCGTGGGTCGCAAGCGCAAGCAACGCCCTGGGATGGCGACGCAGGCGCGCGGCGGCGTGTTCCAGCAGCGCGCGCCCCTCCATGCCCAGCCGCTGCGGATCACTGCCGACGTCGTTGCGCGAGAGCAGCCTGAAATAGCGATAGAACCCGGTGTCTTCCACCGACTTGGCATTCAACGGCGCGGCCAGTTGACCGAAACGCGCACGCAGCACGCGCTCGGCCTGCGCCTCGCCGGCAAGCGCTGCCAGCAACAGGTCCAGCGCCGCGCGTGCGGCACCGTCCAGTGCCTGGCACGCTGCGGCGGAAGCGTCCGCCAGCGCCTTTCGTTCACCCGCCCCCTGCAGCGAATAGGGCCGGTAGGTGCGGTAATGCCCCAGCACGGAAGCCAATGCGCGGGCCAGCGCAGCCACTCCGATATCGGCTTCGGCCAGCCGCGGCTGCAGGACCTGCTGCGCGCTGCGCAGCAGCCGCTGGAAGTCGGCATGAAGGCCCTGGCGCAGCAACATGGCGCGGGCGTCCTGCTGGATCCGGTCGAAGCTGCGCGGGTCACCACCCAGCGCCTGCCACGTGCGCGAGAGCGCGGGTGCAGCCGCCGGATCGTGCAACCAGGCACCGGCCTGGTCCATGAAGTCATAGCCGGTGGTGCCGTCGCAGGCCCAGCCGTCGGGCAGCTGCTCGCCCTCGGCCAGTATCTTCTCCACATGCAGGCTGACGGTCTGCGGCTCACGACCGCCGGCCGCGCAGGCGGCGTCGAGCGATTCACGCAGGCGCTGCAGGTACGCGCCCGGGCAGGACAGGCCATCCACGTGGTCGATGCGCAGGCCGTCCACCCATCCCTCGCGTACCAGCCGCAGCGGCAGCGCATGCACTGCCTCGAACACATCCTCGCGCTCCACCCGCAGCGCGGCCAGTTCGTTGATATCGAAAAAGCGCCGGTAGTTCACCTGATCGCCGGCCGTGCGCCACCAGGCCAGACGGTAGTGCTGCCGCTGCAGCAGCGTGTGCAACCGTTCAACGCTGCGGTTGCAGCGTTCGGCCCACGCCGGCCACTGCGCGGGTTCCAGCGGATGGCTGCGCGGCGACAACGGCAATGCCAGGCCATGGTGGCGCAGCACGGGCCGCGCGTTGTCCACCACCACGCGCACCACGCCGTCGCGTACCGCGTCGTGCAACGGCCGGTCCAGTACCGGCAGCCAGAGCCGGCCCTCGCAGCCCGGCGCCTCCCACTCGATGTCAAACCAAGCTGCGTGCGGGCTTCGAGGCCCGTGCATCAGCACATCGCTCCACCACTGGCTGTGCGGGGACGCCGCCAGATGGTTGGGCACGATGTCCAGGATCAGGCCCATGCCGTGCGCGCGCGTCACTTCCGCCAGCTGCAGGAAGCCCGCTTCACCGCCCAGTTCCGGATTGATGCGAGCCGGGTCGACGCCATCGTAGCCATGCGTCGACCCGGGCACCGCCGCAGCGATCGGTGACAGGTAAAGGTGGCTGACGCCCAGCGCGGCGTAGTACGGCACCTGCGCGGCAGCCGCTCCGAGGTCGAAGCCTGCGTGCAGCTGCAGGCGCGCGGTGGCACGCAACCCCGTCATTGCCAGGTCCTGCGGCGCGTGGCACTCAGGCGCGCCACGCGCGCATCGGCCGCGTCAGCATCCCACGTCGGCGGCAGGCGGCGGCGCCAGTTGGGATGGCCGCCGACGGTGCCTGGCAGGTTCACCTGTGCGCGACCGCCCAGCGCGTCTTCCAGCGGCAGCAACGCCAGCCGGGACGCCGAGTGGGCGACCAGTGACAGCGCCCTGGCGTCCAGCGGCGCGCCCTCGCCGCCGGCCACCGCAGAAAGTGCCTGCGCGTCGCTGGCGCGCGCGCGCAGTGCCGCTGGCAGATCCGCCAGCTCACCCAGGCGTGCACGCCAGCGCAGGTCACGCCCGCGCAGCCAGCCGGCCAGCGGTGGCAGGTCATGGGTGGAGGGCATCGCCACTGCATCGCGGCGCCACTGCGGCGCCGGCAGGAAGCGCGCGCCGTTTCGGGCAAACGGCAGCACCTCGATGCCCAGAATGCCCCGGGCTGCCAGCCGCTGGCGCATGCCCGGCGGAACCACGCCCAGGTCTTCGCCGATCAGCACGCAGCGATGCCGCCAGGACTCCAGCACCAGCAGGTTGATCAGATCATCGAACGGATAGCGCAGGTACACGCCCTGCCCAGCGCCCGCGCCACGGGGCAACACCCACAGCCGCAGCAGGCCCAGAATGTGATCGATGCGCAGGCCTCCGCGGCCGGCCATCACGGCGCGCAGCACGCGAAGGTAGGGGGCGAAGCCCTCGCGCAGCAACGCCATCGGTGACCAGCTGGTGATGCCCCAGGCCTGGCCGAGCGGATTGAACGCGTCCGGCGGCGCCCCCAGCTCAAGTCCCTGCAGCAGATCAGCCCCCCCGGTGCGTGCCTCCACGCCCTGCGGCGCGCAGCCCACGGCCAGGTCGGCAATCAACCCGATCGAAGCGCCCTCGTCGCGCAGCGTGGCGTGTACCTGCGCCCAGCCCTGCTGTGCCAACCACTGCGCAAACGCATGGTCGTCCGCGCTGCCGGTGAACCGGTCGGCGGCATGCTGGCAATAGTGCCGCAGCGGATCGCCCTGCATGGCACGCCAGGTTTCGATCTGCGCGTGCTGCGACGGTGCCTGCGCTGCAACCCATTGGCGAACCTGCCGTATCCAGCGCCACTTCACTGCCGCCGAGTGCGGCCAGTCGATGCGACGTGCGGCAGTCCCCGCTTCCACCGCCGCCGCCAGCGCCTCGTCCCCGCCCAGCACGCTGTTGGCGGCATCGGGCAATACCTGCGGCAGGGAGACCTGCAGCGGGTCGAGCCAGCGCCGGTCGCTGGGCGAATAGGGGCTGTAGCCTGGGCCCGGTGGCATGCCCGCGTGCAGCGGGCTCAACGCCAGTGCGTCGCCGCCGTGCCGGTGCAGCAGCTCGCTCCATCGTGCACAGCCGGCACTGTCACCGATGCCGGCATCACCGGGCGCGCGCAGGCTGTAGACCTGCGCCGACAGGCCCCAGCCGCGCAGCGTGCCCCGCGGCCACCAGGCACGCTGTGGCGCCACCGCAACCGCCTGTTGCTGGTCGCCCCGGCGCCACTGCCAGTAACCCGGCTGGTCCGGCACGCGCCAGCGGCCCTGCGCATCGGCACGGGCGGGCAACGCTGCGCCCTGCTCATCCACCCAGCACGCTGCGCCGGCTGCCTCCGGCATCACCAGCAGCTGTCCGCAGCAGGCCGTGCGCAGGCCAGCGTGCTCGGGCACCGCCTCGCACTGCAGCCCCTCCAGCACGGCGCGCAGCACGTCCGGCGCGACCTCGCGCGCGGCACCGGCCACGTCGGTCCAGCGGACCAGCAGGCCCGCACGGCGGGCCGTCTCCCGCACCGCTGCATCCGTATTCATGCGGCGACCCAGCAGGCCAGCACGCCGCCGCCTGCCGGCAGCATCCCGGCAGCGTCCGGCCCCACGACGCACTCGCCGGCCGGCACCGCATGCGCCACCGGCACAGGGCCCACGTTGATCGCGATCCACCATTGGCCCGATGGCAACTGCCAGCCCGCCTGCACCGCGCCTTGGCCCAGCACGCGCGCGCCCAGCGACCGCGCCTGCAGCAGGCCCGGCTGCAGATAGCGCCTGCGCAGGCCGAGGAACTCACCCGTGCAGCGCAGCCAGTGCTGCGACCAGGGATCATCGCCGGGCGGCGGCGTGTACGACGCCTGCAGGGTCGCCGCATCGTTCGGGTCCGGAATACGCGCGCGCGCGGCGGCGTCGGCAAAGGCGCTGAAACCAGCGAACTCACGGCGACGCCCTTCACGCACCGCCTCGTCCAGCGGCGGCGCGTAGTCGGTGAAGAACAGGAAGGGCGATTGCACCTGCCACGGCTCGCCCATGAACAGCAGCGGGATCATCGGCGTCAGCAGGGTCAGGGCCAGCGCCGCGCGCAGCGGCGCAGGATCGGTCAGCATCGACAGGCGCTCGCCGAAAGCGCGGTTGCCCACCTGGTCATGGTTCTGCGCGAATACCACAAAACGCGCGGGCGACAGGTCGGCGCTGGGTTCGCCGCGGGGATCGCCGCGCAGGTCCGGTTCGCCCTGCCAGGCGAATCCCTCGGCCAGGCAGCGCGCCAGCAGTGCTTCGGCGCGACCGGCATAGCCCGCGTAATAGCCCTCCTGCTCGCCGGTCAGCATCACGTGCAGCGCATTGTGAAAGTCATCGTTCCACTGTCCCTGGTAGGCGCCGCGCAGCCACCGCGCCTGGTTGCGTTCGTTCTCCAGCACCAGGTGCGCGTGCGGGGCCACCGCACGTACCTCATCGGCCAGCTGCTGCAGGAAATGGTCATCGTCAATGGCGTGCACCGCGTCCAGGCGCAGGCCATCGAAGCCGTAGTCGCGCAACCACATCAGCGCGTTGTCGATGAAAAAGCGCCGCACCCAGGGCTGGCGGAAGTCGATGGCCTCGCCCCACGGCGTGCTGCGGTCGTCACGGAAGAACCCGCGCGCGTAGTCGCGCAGGTGGTTGCCCTGGGGTCCGAAGTGGTTGTAGACCACATCCAGCAGCACCGACAGCCCTGCATCGTGCGCCGCTTCGATGAAGGCCCTCAGCGCTGCCGGCCCGCCATAGGCATGGGCCGGCGCATACGGGAACACGCCGTCGTAGCCCCAGTTGCGCTGGCCGGGATACTGCGCGACCGGCATCAGTTCAATGGCGGTGATGCCCAGCGCGGCCAGCATCGGCAGTTGCGCGGTCAACGCCGCGAAGCCGCCCCCGGCCTCGATATGCACCTCATAGATCACCAGGTCCTGCCAGGCATGCCCCTGCCAGGCAGGCCGCGCTGCCTCCGTATCCAGCACCACCGCGCTGTCGCCGTCGATGCCGTCCGGCTGCCAGCGCGAGGCCGGGTCGGGCACGTCCTGGCCAGAAGGCAGGCGGAACCGGTAGCGGTCGCCATGCGATGCCGGTATTCGCAGCCAGTGGCAGCCGTCCGGGTCGCGCTGCATCGGCCGCTGGGTGCCTTGCAGGCACAGCGCCATCGTTCTTGCGTCCGGTGCCCACACGCGGAACTCCACCCCGTCACCGGCCACCGGCCAAGCGCCCAGGCGCGGGGCCACTGTGGTCATGCATCAACCTGCAGGTAGAGCGTGGACAGCGGCGGCAGCGTGAGCCGCAGCGACTGCGCGTGGCCGTGCATCGGCCTCGGCTCGGTATGCACTGCGCCGAGGTTTCCCGCATTGCCGCCACCGTAATACGCGCTGTCGGTGTTGAGCCGTTCGCTCCAGCGCCCCGGTTGCGGCACCCCGACCCGGTAGCCGTCGCGACGCAGCGGGGTGAAGTTGCTCACCACCAGCAGGGTGCGGCCGCTGCCGGCAGGATCCCGGCGGATGAAGGCGTAGACGCTGTTGCGACTGTCGTCCGCCACGCTCCAGTCGAAGCCGCGTTCGTCGCGTTCGTCGCGATGCAACGCAGGTTCGGCGCGGAGCACGTTATTGAGGTCGCCCACCAGGCGCGACAGGCCCTGGCCCTCGTTGCTGGCCGCCCGTGCCCAGTCCAGTGCCGCATCGTGCGACCACTCATGGCCTTGGCCGAACTCGCCGCCCATGAACAGCAGTTTGCTGCCCGGGTGCGCCCACATGAAGCCGTAATACGCGCGCAGCTGGGCCAGCCGCTGTGCCGGCTCGCCCGCCATCTTGGCCAGCAGCGCGCCCTTGCCATGCACCACCTCGTCGTGGGACAGCGGCAGCACGAACCGTTCGGAGAAGGCGTAGACCAGGCCGAAGCTGATCTGGCTGTGGTGATGCGAACGATGGACCGGATCGCGCCCCAGGTACTGCAGGGTGTCGTGCATCCAGCCCATGTTCCACTTGTGGGTGAAGCCAAGCCCGCCCTCCTCCACCGGCGCGGTCACCCCCGGCCACGCGGTGGATTCCTCGGCGATCACCAGCACGTCCGGGAAGCGCTCCCGCAGCGTCTGGTTCATCCGCCGCAGGAAAGCGACCGCCTGCAGGTTCTCGCGCCCGCCCTGCTCGTTGGGTACCCACTCCCCCTCGGCACGGCTGTAATCCCGGTACAGCATCGACGCTACGGCGTCCACGCGCAGACCGTCGACATGGAAGCGCTCCACCCACTCCAACGCACTGCCGATCAGGTAGGCGGCCACTTCGTTGCGGCCGTAGTTGTAGATCAGCGTGTCCCAGTCGGCGTGCACCCCTTCGCGCGGGTCGGCATGCTCGTACAGCGCGGTGCCATCGAACCCGGCCAGGCCATGCGCATCGTTGGGGAAGTGCGCGCTCACCCAGTCCACGATCACTCCCACGCCGGCCTGGTGACAGCGGTCCACGAAGCGTGCGAAGGCCTGTGGCGTGCCATGGCGTGCCGTCGGCGCGTAGATCCCCAGCGGCTGATAGCCCCAGGAACCGCCGAAGGGATGCTCGCTCACCGGCAACAGCTCGATATGGGTGAAGCCAAGACCGGCCACGTACGGAATCAAACGGTCGGCCAGGGCATCCCAGTCCAGCGGCGCACCATCGTCGCTGCGCTGCCAGGAACCCGCATGCACTTCGTAGATCGACAGCGGCGCGCAGGTTCCGGCCAGGCGGCGGGCCGCCAACCAAGCATCATCGTGCCACTCGATTTGCCCAGCCGAAGGCACCCGCGATGCGGTCGCCGGTGGCAGCTCGGCCCAGCGCGCCATCGGATCGAACTTGTCGGGCATCACCCGGCCGTCGGCGCCGACGATGCGGAATTTGTAGCGGGCACCGGCCTGCACGCCCGGCAGGAACAGCTCCCACACGCCGGCGGTGTGACGCAGCCGCATCGGATGGCGTCGGCCGTCCCACCCGTTGAAATCGCCAACCACGGCGACCCGCTGGGCATTGGGCGCCCACACCGCGAAGCGCACGCCCGCAATGCCCTGCACCTGCATCGGCACCGCACCCAGCTGCCGCGCCGCATCGGCATCACCGGCATGGAACCGCTGCAGCAGGGCTTCGTCCAACAGTGGACCGAACGCATAGGCATCGTGCACCTGCTCCACGCCCTGTTCGAAATGCAGGGCAAGCAGCGGTATCGCCGCGTCACCGGCCGCGCCCTCGAACAGGCCGGGCAACGGGCCAGGGGACAGGTTCCAGCGCCGCCCATCGTCTGCAATCACCTCGACGCGCTGCGCATGCGGCACCAGCACGCGCAGCTGGCGTCCGCCTTCTGGCTGGCGATGCGGGCCCAGCCAGGCGAATGCATCGGCCGGGCGCGCGTGGACGAGGTCCTGCAGCGCCGGGGCGATACGCTGATCCAATCCCGTCTCCGTGATCGCTTCATCCTCCAGGGCGGCCAGATGCAGGCTGTCGTGGCTCATGCGGCCACCTGGCAGGTCTGCTGGTACAGGGCCAGGTACGCGCGACCGGCCGCATCCCAGCCACCCGGCCGCAGCATGGCGGCGCGGCGCATGGCCTGCAGCAGGCCGGGCAGGCGGAAGGTGCGCATCGCCCGTTCCACGCAGCGGCGCAGGCCATCGGCATTGGCGCCGTGGAACAGGAATCCGGTCACGCCATCCTCGACGGTATCCACCAGCCCGCCGGTCGCGTGTGCGATGGGCAGGCAGCCGAAGCGCTGCGCGTACATCTGGCTCAGCCCGCAGGGTTCGAAGCGTGAAGGCATCAGCAGGAAGTCGGCGCCGGCAAACATCTGGCGGGCCAGCGCCTCTTCGAAGCCGATGAATGCGCCCACCCGTCCGGGGTAGCGCCGGGCCAGCGCCTGCACCTGCGCTTCCACCTGCGGCTCGCCGCCGCCGATGATGACCAGCTGGCCGCCGGCCGCCACGATCTGCGGTGCCACGTCGCAGGTGATGTCCAGGCCTTTCTGGTGCACCAGGCGGGAGACCACCGCGAACAGCGGGCCGGTCGACGGCGCCAGCCCGAACGCCTTGCGCACCGCATGCGCGTTGGTGGCGCGCCCGGTCCATTCGCCGATGCCGAAATGGGCCTTGAGGTGGATGTCGCGGCGTGGATCCCAGCTGGCGTCGATGCCGTTGACGATGCCACTCAGGTGTCCGCCGGCCGCCCGGCGCGCCAACAGGTCATGCAGCCCGCAGCCGTCATCCGGGGCGGTGATCTGCTGCGCGTAGCGCAGGCTGACCGTGTTCAGCCGCGTGGCATTGGTGATGCCGCCCTGCAGGAACGACATCTGCCCGTGGAAGTGCAGTTCATCCAGGTGTTCGGCCGGCACGCCCAGCACCGGCGCAAGCGCGTAGGGGAACAGCCCCTGGTAGGCCAGGTTGTGGATGGTCAGCAGGGTCGGCACGGCTGTCCGGTCCCAACGTACGTAGGCGGCAGCCATGGCCACCGGCCAGTCATTCAGGTGCAGCAGCTGCGGCGCCCAGTCCAGCCCGGCGCGCCCGGCCGCAATCTCCGCAGCCGCATGCGAAAGCGTGGCGAAGCGGACCGCGTTGTCTTTCCACTCCTGTCCCTGCCCATCCACGTAGGGCGAGCCCTCGCGCTCGTACAGCCCAGGCGACAGCAGCACGTAGATAGGAAGGCCGTCGGCCTGCACCGCCATGCCGATCGTGCACGCGGGCAACCCGGCTCGGGCGCTGACCTGCCCCACCGGTCGCAGCTGTGGCAGGCGCTGCAGAACCTCCGGGTAGCCGGGCAGCAGCACGCGCGAATCACATGCACCGCGCACCGCACGCGGCAACGCCGCGGCCACATCGCCCAGTCCGCCGGCCTTGATGAAGTCGGCCATCTCGGTGGCGACGAACAGCACGCGCTGCACCAGTTCTGGCAGATCCAACGGTTGCGAGTGGCCGCGGCGAGTGCCGATCGGCACGGGCGTGAGCGGAGAGATCGCAACGGGTGAAGCGGACTGGGCGGCGCGGGCCATGGGGATGATCTCGGATGCTTCAGGCAGACAGACGCCAGCGGCGCCCGGACGGGCGCTGGTGCTGGGAAGGAAGTCGACGCAGGACGTGGGGGACGTCAGCGAGAGGCTCAGGACGACAATAGCCCTCCATGCGATCAATCAACCGTGAAGCCATGGCGATTTCTTTGTGACAAGGCGTCATGAGCTCAGTACACATGACAGGCGCCCGCCTCCTGCCCGTGTCTCTCATGTAGAGCCGAGCCCGCGCCCGGCTGCCGGCAATCCCGTTTGCCGCGTGAGCCGAGCATGGGCTCGGCTCTACAGAGATTCTTCCTGCGACACCCGGTCGCAGGCCATCGAGCGACGCGCTTGACCAATGTCAAACCGCCCGCCGCCGCGCGGGCGTATTTCTATGCAGGACCCGAACACGCCGGCACTGCCGGCATCCACAAGGACCCTGCGATGAGCTACACCCCCGACAACGCCCAGCTGCTGAACGCCATGCAGAACGTCATGGTGATCTCCACCACCGACCTGCAGGGCAACATCACCTACGCCAATGACCTGTTCTGCACGCTCACCGGCTTCGCCCGCGAGGAACTGATCGGCCAGCCGCACAGCATCGTGCGCCACCCGGACGTGCCCAAGGCCGTCTACAAGGACATGTGGGACACCATCAAGGCCGGCAAGACCTGGACCGGCATCGTGCCCAACCTTGGCAAAGGCGGCGTGCTCTACGTGGTCGACACCACCGTGCAGCCGCTGTTCGACGCCGACGGCAACATCACCTCGTACATCAGCATCCGCCGCGTGGTGAACGACCTGATGCAGAACTACGACCTGGTCGAGTTCAGCAAGGAAAAGTTCGACGACTTCTACGAGGCCGCGTGAACGCTCTCCCGACCAGTACGCCCTTCAGCCGCCTGCTGGTGGGTTTCGCGTCCGAGTCGGGCAACGCCCGCGCCCTGGCCCAGCGCCTGGGCGCGGGCCTGCAGCTGCACGGGCCGCAGGTACTCCCGTTCAACGACATCGACGTGGCCAGTCTCGGCCAAGGCGATGTGCTGCTGGCAATCTCCAGTTCGTTCGGCGATGGCGAACCGCCGGCCAATGGCGAGCAGTTCTTCGAAACACTGCGCCAGACCCCGACGCTGCGCGGCCTGCGCTATGCGGTGTTCGGCCTTGGTGACACCGGCTACCCCAGTTTCTGCGGCTTCACCAAGGCGCTGGATGTTGCACTGAGCGAGCGCCAGGCCCAGCCGCTGCTGCAGCGGGTGGACGCCGACCTGGGCTACGAGCAGTTCTTCCAGCAATGGCAGCCGGTGCTGGGCCAGGTGCTGGAGGGTGACCTCAGCGCTGGCCAGCACCTGCACCTGCAGGTCACCGCCTATGGCGAAGACAATGCCTTTGCCGCGCGCATCCTCGAACGCCGCCGCTTGAACAGCAGCGACCCGGCCGCGTGGCACCTGCAACTGGACATTGCCGGCAGTGGCATGGCCTATCGCGCGGGCGACACCCTGCACGTAGTGCCCGAGAACGACCCTGCCCTGCTGCAGGCATTGGCCACCTGGTACGGCGACACCACCGCCGTGGCCGCCCTGCATGACCGCGAGCTGCGCCTGCTGAGCAAGGGCGTGCTGCGCGAACTGGCCCGGCTGGGCGGTAGTGAGGCACTGAAGGGCCTGCTGAAGGTCAGCCAGAAGCGCGAGCTGGACGCCTACCTGCACGGCCTGGACCTGCTGGACGTGCTGCAGGACCACGCCACGCCGGACAGCGTGCCGCTTGCCCGGCTGCGCGAACTGCTGTCACCGCGGCTGCCGCGTGCCTATTCGATCGCCTCGCACCCGTGCGACGACCAGCTGAGCCTGTGCGTGCGCGAAGTGCGCTACACCCTGCGCGGCCGCGAACGCTTCGGCACTGCCACCGGCAGCCTCCTGCATGGCGGCGACCATGCCCGTGTGTACTGCCGCTCCAACCCCGGCTTCCACCTGCCCGATACCGGCGAGGCACCGCTGCTGCTGGTCGGTACCGGTACCGGCATCGCACCCTTGATGGGCCTGCTGCAGGAACTGCAGGCCAACGCCTGCGAACGCGAAGTGCACCTGGTGTTTGGCGAGAAGCACCGCCAGCACGACTACCTGTACCGTGACCAGCTGCTGGACTGGCGTACGCGTGGCGTGCTGGCCGGCCTGCATACCGCGTTCTCGCGCGATGGCGCCGAAAAGATCTATGTGCAGCATGTGCTGCAGCAGCGCGGCGATGAAGTGCGCGATGTGCTGGCCCGCGGTGGGCATCTGTACCTGTGCGGCAACAAGCGCCATCTGGAGGGCGCGGTGCGCGAGGCCATCGATGCCATCGGCGGCGAGGGACGCTGGGACGCGCTGCGCAATGAAGGCCGCACGCACTGTGAGCTGTACTGATCCATGACCACCGGACCGCACGGACCTTGAACCGGTAGAGCCGGCCGCTGGCCGGCTGCTCAGGATCCCTTGGTTGCCGGCCAGCGGCCGGCACTACCATCAGATGTGCCCAACCATCGCCGGCGCGTCCATCACGGGTCAATTGCCGACCATGCGGCCATCCACCACGCGCGCCACCTGCTGGCCGAACATGGCCACATCCTGCGGGTCATGGCTGATCAACAGCAGCGGAATGCCGGTCCTGTCCAGCACGGTCTCCAGCTCCTGGCGCAGATGATGGCGAAGATCATGGTCCAGCGCGGAAAACGGTTCATCCAGCAGCAGCGCCTGCGGCTGTGTCACCAGCGCGCGCGCCAGCGCGGTACGCTGGCGCTGTCCGCCGGAAATCTGTGATGGCAGCAGATCGCCCACCGTGTCGATGCGGAAGGCGTGCAACCACTGCTCCACTGCATCGAATCGCTGACCCACGCGCGGATTCAACCAGCCCTTCTGCAGCCCGAACGCCACGTTCTGGCGCACGCTCAGGTGCGGGAACAGCGCGTAATCCTGGAACACGTAGCCCAACCGGCGGCGCTGCGGCGGCAGATCCACACCGGTGGCCGCATCGAACAGGGTCTGTCCCTGCACGCGCACATGGCCCTGGCCCGGCCGCAGCAGGCCGGCCACCGCCTTCAAGGTCAGGCTCTTGCCCGCGCCCGAGGGCCCGAACAGCACCACCTGGCGTTGCGTGCACTGCAGCGATACGTCCAACACGAAATCCTGGCCGGCCGCCTGCAGGCGGCGCTGCACCTGCAGGTCAAGCCACATCGCGCAGCTCCCGGCGACGCCCGCCTACCAGCCGCGCGGCCAGCAACAGGATCACGATGCATACCACCGAGGTCAGGATCACCAGCGCATTGGCCTTGCCGTCCTGTCCGGCCTGCACCGCCTCGTAGATGGCGATCGACAACGTCTGCGTGCGGCCAGGAATGCTGCCCGCCACCATCAGCGTCGCGCCGAACTCGCCCATCGCGCGCGCAAACGCCAGCAGCAGGCCGGCGAGGATGCCGCGCCAGGCCAGCGGCAACGTGATGCGGAAGAACACCGCCGCTTCGGACACACCCAGCGTGCGTGCGGCCTGCTCCAGCTGCCCGTCCACTTCCTCAAACGCCGCGCGCGCCGGCTTGAACACCAGCGGCAACGAAGCCACCGCCGCCGCGATCACCGCCGCCTGCCAGGTGAACACCAGGTTGATGCCGAACCACGACTGCAGCCACGCGCCGATCGGGCCGTTGCGACCGATCAGCACCAGCAGGTAATAGCCCAGCACCGTCGGTGGCAGCACCATCGGCAGGGTCAGCAGCGAATCCAGCAGCTCACGGCCGGGAAAGCGCCGACGCGCCAGCAGCGCGCCCAGTGCCACGCCCAGCACCAGATTGATCGCGGTGGCCCAGCCGGCCACCTTCAGCGACAACCACAGTGCGCTCCAGTCGAGATCCATGCCTCAGGGCTTGCCGAACCCGTGCTTGGCCAGGATCGCCTGGCCCTGTGCCGAACGCACGAAGGTGGTGAAGCGCTTTGCTTCGGCGGGCTGCGCGCTGGCCTTGGTCACCGCCAGCGGATAGGCAATGCGCCCCGCCACCGGCACCGCGAAGGCGCGGCGCACCCGATCAGGCATTGCCTGCGCATCGGTGGCATAGACGAAGCCGGCGTCCACTTCGCCGCGCGCCACGTAATCCAGCGACTGGCGCACGTTCTGCGTGGTGATGGTCTTGCCCTGCACCGACGGCCACAGGCCTGCCGCTTCCAGCGCGCCCTTGGCATAGCGTCCGACCGGCACGCTGTCCGGGTTGCCCAGTGCGATGCGCTGCACGCCGGCACCGGCCAGATCCTTCAAGGTACGCGGCGCGGCCTTGGCCTGCGGCGGCACCACCACCCACAGCGCATTCACCGCGAACACCTCGCGGGTACCGGCCGCCAGCAGATCCTGCTGCTGGGCCTGGTCCATCGTGGTTTCATCGGCCGACGCGAACACATCCACCGGTGCGCCACGGCTGATCTGCTGCAGCAGCACGCCGGATGCGGCGAAGTTGAAATCGACCTTGGTTCCCGGGTGCGCCCTCTCATACGCCGCGCCCAGCTCGCGGAAGCTCTCGGTCAGGCTCGAAGCCGCCGACACCGTCAGGTCGGCCGCCCAGGCCGGTACCGTGGCCAGCAGGCCCAGCCACAACAATGCCGCTCGCTTCATGCCCAGCCCCCTGCCTGATCAGTCCAGTCCGGCGTCCCGGGCTACGGCCAGTTCCGCCAGCCGGTCCGGGTCCAGCAACAGCATCTCACGTTGGTTCACCGCAATCACACCGTCGTCGCTCAAGCGGCGCAGTACCCGGCTCACCGTCTCCGGCGCCATCCGCAGGTAGTTGGCGATCTCGGTGCGGGCCATGCTCAGGTTGAAACGGGTGGCGGAGAATCCGCGCCGGGCATAGCGCTCGGAAAGATCCAGCAGGAACGCCGCCATGCGCTCCTCAGTGCGATGGTTGGCGGCCAGCGTGGCCACCTTGCCGATCTCGGCGCTGAGCAGGCTGAACAGCCGCGCCTGCAACCCCGGCATGCGCGTGGCCAGCAGGCTCAATCGCGGAAACGAGATCCGGCACAGGTAGACGGTGTCCAGGGCCACGGCGTTGCAAGGGAAGCGCGCGCCGTGGATGGCATTGAGCCCGATCACCTCGCCCGGCAGGCTGAAACCCAGCACCTGCTCGTTGCCCTGGCTGTCATCGACGAACGTCTTGACCATGCCGGCACGCACCGCGGCGATCGAGTCGAACGGATCGCCGGCACGGAACAGGTAGTCGCCGGCCTGGAACGGGCCGACGTGGTCGACCAGCACATGCAGCTCGCCCAGCGCGGTCTTGTCGTAGCCCTGCGACATGCAGGCGTCGGAGAACGCACAGGTGCTGCAGAAGTGCAGCGCGTCTCCGTCATCGGCCGCTGCCGGATTGGGCGTGGCCGGCCGGGACGCAGAGGGAGCGGAGGGGTTCACAGGCATTGCAGCGAGGCAGGAACGAAGGCCCTCATCATACGACAGCGCACCGCCCGGCCCTGCGCAACGTGCACCTACTCTGGCGCGGGTTCGGAACGCCGCTGCGGGCCACGCTGCCGCATGCTGTCGCGCACGTCCACGTCGAACTGCAGCTGCAGCATGCTGTCGTCATCCAACGCGATACCGAAGCCCAGCCCATCCCGGCAGGGCAGCCTGCCCGCCAGCGACTCAACGGCCTGGCGAGGCAGTACCAACCGGCAGAATGTCCCGCCATCGAGCAGCACCGCCTGATCGCCGGCATGCAGCGACAGCGCCACGCCCCAGCCACCGCTGCCACCAAAGCGCGTCAGGTTCTCCACTGATTCGCCGGCCAGCAATCCTGCCAGTTCTTCTTCATCCACGCGCAGGCGCATCGATTGCTGTTGCAGCTGGACCTTCATGCTGTGATGGACTCCCATTCCGACGGGGTGTTGCAGTTGAGCAGCAACGCCTGATCCTCCGGCGCCAGTGGCATCCGTGTCACGCCCAGGCGTTCCTGCAGGGCGCGCAGTGAACGGCGCGCCGTCGGATCATCGATCAAGGCCTGCAGCACGCGGCGGCAATGATCATCGATCTGCAACCGCATCGGCAACGGTTCATCGTCGAATACCGTGCAGGCACGCCCTTGATCGGCCTGCAGCCGCTGCAACAGCGCGGGTGTCACCCGCGGCGTATCGACCGGCACCACCCAGGCGGGGCCGTCTGGCATCTGCATCGCCACACTGTAGAGGCCGCCCAGTGGGCCGCAGCGTGCGACCCGGTCCGGGATGCCACCAAAAGCTGGGTAGTCGCCGCTCACCCATACCCTCCCGGCGCCGGCCTGCAGCAGCAGGCCGCGCATGTGTTCCAGCAGCGTGCGGCCGTGCCAGGGCAGCAGCGCCTTGTCGCGGCCCATCCGACTGGACAGGCCGCCGGCCAGCACGATGCCATCAATGGGCATGTTCGTGATCGTGCGCATGGTCATGGCCGGGTTCGCCGTCCGCATGGCACAGGCTGCAACCCTCGCTCCACGCGCTGTCGCCGTCCTCGTAATGCTCCTGCTTCCAGATCGGGCACTGGTGCTTGACCACTTCAATCAACTGCCGGCAGGCCCGGAACGCTTCGTCACGGTGCGGGCTGCCGGCGGCCACCACCACCGCCACATCGCCGATGCCCAACCGGCCCTTGGCATGCGCTACATACAGTTTCAGCTTCGGACCGAACGTGGCTTCGACCTCGGCGGCCAGCCGCTTGAATTCGTTCAGCACCAGCGGTTCGAACAGATCGTAGGTGATCCCGGTCACTCGCCGGCCCACATTGACGTCGCGCACCTTCCCGATGAACACGTCGATGCCGCCGAAGCCCGGATCGGAAACCGCCGCGATGCCCTCGGCCGGATCGATTGCCGCCTGCGCGCGGTCCACGACCTTGGCGATGATCGTCTCGCTCATCGCTCAGCCCCCGCTCACCGGCGGCAGGATCGCCACCCGGCCATCGTCGGGCAGCGCCTCGTGGTCGCGCAGCACGCGTTGCTGATCGGCGAATGCCGAGTAGTCCAGCAGGCCCGCGCGGAAACCCGGCCAACGCAGCGGCAGCAGCTCTCGCAGCGCCTGGCGCAGATCGGCCACGGTGCCACCGGCTACATCCACGGCGATCTCGCGGCTGGCATCCAGATCGGAAAACGCACCGAACAATTGCAGATTCACCTGTCTCATCACGGCTCCTGGCTCGCCAGCTGCACAGGGTCCTGATGACCCCAGCCCTGCACACGCACTGGCGTGCCGGCAGGGGCGAGACCGCCCTCGCCGTCCAGCACCACCCAGGCATTGGCCTGCAGCATGGACATCAAACGGAACGACTCCTGCCCAGCCAGCACGCGCGCACTCAGGCGGCCCTGCGCGTCCACTTCCACCCGGGCCCGCGCATGGAAGCGCAGGCCCGGCGGCGTGCGCACGTCGGCCTGCAGCGGCAACATCAGCACCTGCTCCGGTGCCAGCCCCAGCAGGCGGCGCAGCACCGGCTCGACGAAGAAGCGCTGGCCCACCGCAGCCGACACCGGGTTGCCCGGCAGGCCGAAGTACAGCGCGCCATTGGGCAGCACCGCGAACAGCAACGGCTTGCCAGGACGGATCGCCACCTTGTGGAACACGATGCGCGCACCTCGGCCACGCAGCGCGTCGGGAATGAAATCGTAGCGGCCGGCCGACACCGCGCCGGTGCTGATCAACAGCTGCGCACCCGCGTCCAGCGCTGCATCCAGTACGGCATTGAAGGCGGCCACCTCATCGCCCACCGTGCCCTGCCAGACCACCTCGGCACCGGCGGCCTGAAGGCGGCCGACCAGGTATGGCCGGTTGCTGTCACGGATCTGCCCGGATTCCAGCGCCTGCGCCGCCTCGGTCACCAGCTCCTTGCCGGTGGCGATCACCGCTGCCTTTGGCCGCGCCACCACCGCCACCTCGCCCACGCCGATCGCATGCAGCAAGGTGCGCGCGTTGACGTCCAGCACCTGCCCGGCCTGCAGCACGCGCTCGCCGTCGCTCACATCCTCGCCACGCAGGCGCACATTCTGGCCGGGCTTCACCGTGCCCTTCAGGGCAATGCGGGTCGGGCGGCCGTCCTCGCTGGCGAGGATCTCCACATTCTCGACCGGCACCACCGTATCCAGCCCAACCGGCATGCGCGCACCGGTCATGATTTCCCAGGTACCCTCGCCGCCTTCGGCACCGGCATCGCCGGCCGCCTGCCAGCCCTGCACCGCGAATTCGGTACCGGCCTCGAACGCCGTACCGTTGGCGCGCAGCGCGAAGCCGTCCATCGCCGAATTGTCGAACGGCGGCAACGACTGCCCGCTGTGGATGTCACTGGCCAGGGTACGGCCGCCGGCCTCGTGCAGCGGCAGGCGTTCGGCCGGCAGCGGCGTGGCCGCGTCCAGCAGGTGCTGCAAGGCATCGCTGTAGGGGATCATGCGTGGCCATCCCCCTCGACCATCGCCAGGGCGTGGCCCAGTACCGGCGCCAGGATGTCCAGGCACTGCGCCGCCGCCTTCGGGCTGCCCGGCAATGCAAACACCAGCATGTTGCCCAGCTGCACCACCTCGGCGCGGCTCAGCCAGGCCATCGGCGTGTGCTGTGCGCTCAGTGCCCGCACCATCTGCGCCAGGCCATGCACCGGCCGCGCATTCAACGAACGCAGCGCCTCCGGGGTCAGGTCACGCGGGCCCAGCCCGGTACCACCGGTACACAGGCACAGGCGCACGCCCTCGGCGGCCAAGGCCTGCAGGCGGCCCGCCAACGGCTCGATGCCATCGGGCAGTACCTCGGCGGCCACCACCTCGCCCCCCAGCTTCTTCAGCCCGGTCACCAGGGTCGGGCCGGAGACATCTTCATAGGTGCCTTCGCTGGCGCGATCGCTCAGCGTGATCACCGCGCAGGCCGCGCCTTCCAGGCCCTTCGGCGCACGCGGCTTGAACCGCTCACGCTCGGCCTCGTCCATGCCGTCCGGGTGCAGCCAGACACCGCGCTTGCCGCCCTCCTTGAACAGCAGGCGGATGCCTTCGATGCGCAGGGCCGGTTCCACCGGCTTGCTCAGGTCGTACAGGGTCAGCAGCGCCGCGTTGACGCCGGCCAGTGCCTCCATCTCCACGCCGGTGCGCGCCTCGCTGGCGCACTCGCACCACACGCGGATCGCCTGCCGTTCCGGTACCGGCGCGCAGAACACCTGCACCAGTTCCAGCGGCAGCGGATGGCACAGCGGCATCAGCATCGACGCCATCTTGGCGCCCTGCAGACCGGCAATCTCGGCCATCACCAGCGCATCGCCCTTTGGCAGGCGGCGCTCGACGATCAGCGGATAGGCCACTGGACCGGCATGCAGCTCGCCCACCGCCACCGCACGGCGGCGGCTGATGCGCTTGTTGCGCACATCGGCCATGTGGAAGGCCGCGTTCAATTCCCCACTCATCGTGTTGCTCATCCTCCGATGGAGGCCAGGTGCGGGGTCAGCCCGGTCTGGCCCTGGTGCAGTCCATGCCCGGCCGCTTTCAGGCCAAGCTGGGTGGTGATGCGTGCCAGCAGCGCGTCGTGGTCCTCATCGCGCTGCAGCAGCGGGCGCAGCGGTACGCCGAACTCGCCGAACAGGCACAGCCGCAGGTCGCCCTTGGCGGTCACCCGCAGGCGGTTGCAGCCCTTGCAGAAGTCACGCGAATACGGGGCGATGATGCCGATGCTGCCGCGATGGTCGGGGTGGCCGAACTCGCGCGCCGGGCCGGCGTCGGCCGCGCGCGGACGCTGGTGCCAGCCCGCGGCCAGCAGCTGCTCGACCACCACGTCGGCGCGCAGGTGGTAGCGCTGGAAATAGGCTTCGTTGTCGCCGGTGCGCATCAGCTCGATGAAGCGCACGCTGAAGGGGCGGTCACGCAGGTAGTCCATCCACTGCGGCAGCTCGTCGTCGTTCAGGCCCCGCAGCAGTACCGCGTTGAGCTTGATCGCCGGCAGGCCCAACGCCTGCGCCAGCGCCAGGCCCTGCTGGATCTCCGGCAGGCGGTCGTGCCCGGTGATGGTGTGGAAACGCTCGCGTTGCAGGCTGTCCATGCTCACGTTCAGCGCGGTCAGGCCGGCCCGGTGCCAGCCCGGCAGGCGCCGCGGCAGCAGCGTGCCATTGGTGGTGATGGCCACCTTGCGGATGCCCGGCACCGCCGCCACGGTGGCGATGATCTCGTCCAGATCCCTGCGCAGGCTGGGCTCGCCACCGGTCAGGCGGATCTTGCTCATCCCCAGCGCCGCAAAGGCCCGCACCAGGCGGCCGATCTCCTCCACCTGCAGGAAACGCGGGTGGCCATCGGCCTGGTACCCGTCGGGCAGGCAGTAGCTGCACCGGAAGTTGCAGGCTTCGGTGAGCGACAAGCGCAGGTACGGAAAGCTGCGTCCGAAGCTGTCGGTGAGTTGGCTCATGGCTGTTCCGCCTCCTGGTACCACCCTGCAGCCCTGCCCCTGAACGGGTTGTCGACCCCAGCCCGCAGAGTGCGCTGGGGCGTTGAAAGCGTCAACCCGGGAGGCACGCAGCCTGAATTGGTACCGCCTGTCGCGATAGGCCCTCCGCGCCCGTCCCGTTCGCCGTGACAACCTCGACACCTGTCGCAGATTGCACGCTGCGGGCGGATCACTACGCCAGCCAGCACTGGCGGGGCTTAACAGCGTAGGACAATGTCAAAAGCGTCTCCAATCGAGTGATGTTTGCAACTCTTCTGATTGGCATTGCACAGCGCCAGGGGCTCAGATGGCGTGCCACCGGAAAAGCGTGGCCGGGCTTCGAACACCCGAGTTGATGTTGATGTATGCGCTTGCCAGCCGGCGCCACCTTAGCGTGGCGCCGGCTGGCAATCCGTCTGCCGGCTATGGCGGGCGGTGCGTGGGGGCCTTCGGGCCCGCCGGACTGACATCAACCCGGTGTTCGAACCACGTACCGTCCGCCACTTTTATGGGTGGCGGCTACCGATTGCCCTGCACGGAGCCTTGCCATGAACGAATCGGACTTCCCGCATCTGCACGCCTACCGCAGCACCGCCGGCGACGACGGTTCGCCACAGGCTAAGCCAACAGTGGACAGGAACACCTTCATTGCCAATCTCCACCGCATCGGCTCCGGTGCGGCGGCCGACGGACAACCCTGGCCGGAGCGGCATCAGCTGCCCGGGCGCTGCCTGGCCCTGGCCGACGCCGATTGCGCGTTGACTGGGTTGCGGGTGGTGCTGGAAATGCTGCTGGCAGCCGAACGCACCCGGCAGAACGGCGAACCCGGGCAGTACGTGGGCGACCGCGTGATGGAGGGGTTGGTCATGGCCTGCCAGTCGTTGTGCGCCCAGGCGGTAGGGCGGTTGCAGCCCGAAGGGTGAATGCCATGTGCAACGGACTTCAGCGAGGATCGCCTCCCGCCCGACACGCCGTCGGCGCAGCCCCCTTGTTCGGGGGAACCGCGTGTACATTCCAGCGATCTGCCAAAGCGCGTTCGACGCGGAAAGAGAATGACCATGCCTCGGCGGGCATCTTCCCTTCAGAGAAGCCAATAGCTATCTCGAAGCGATCCAATCCGAGGTTCCCCGCCTCCAGTCCCGAGCCATCTTCCCGCTTCACTCCGATGTAGACGACAGGGCGTTGCACGTCCACCTTTGCCCTGGCAAGCTGGCGATCCAATTCAGCGCTGCCATCGAAGAACTGCATTCCTTCGTCCTTGGCGATAGAGCTGAGGGTCTGCTTGAACCGATTCACGCCCTCTTGGTCATGCACGCAGAACTGGATCATCTTGAAGGGCCGCTTTCCTACAGCCCATGCGCCGCCAGAGAATCCAAGTCCGACTCCAATCAGAAGTAGTGCTGTCAGGATCCTCACCATCATCAAGGTCCCAATTTGCAGAGTGTGGCGGCCAACGTCGCCGCAGGGCCAAAAATCATGACCCCAAGGATATCTCCGCTCGGTCTTCTCAGGCGCCTTCCCCCGGATGAGGGAGACCTTGTCGGGGGTGAGGAATCTGGGCACGGAATGTCCTTCAGGGCACTGCACCCGCCATCGGCAGATGCTCGATCCGCCATGTCCTGGCGTAGATCAGAATGACGCTACCGGTCGAGGTGGTCTCGATACGAAAACACTTCAGGCCGGACAGCGGATAGCCGACCGCCTTCCAACGATCAAGAAGATCAGCGAGTCCCGGCTCGTCATCGTCGACCCTGGCGAACTCTATTCCCTCCTCCCCCAGTACGCCGAAGTTCATGAGCGCAGAGCACCCGTACGCTTCCGGGAAGCAAACGATTGACTCCCGACCGTCCGGCCAGCGCACGTGGACCTTTACCTCATCGCATACGCCTGGATTCCTTCTATCGATGTTGATAGCCAGCAACGTGGCATCACACCATTCGAGCGCGTTGAAATCCTTCATCTACTGGAATCCCCCAAACCCATACAACAAAACGACCGAATCACCGCCGTCATCATTGCTGCGGCGTGTACGGGGAATTTCTTCAGCCTCGCAACGCCCTACTTCACGCAAGACGCCTTCAACGCGTGCCTAGCCTGTGCTGATCCGACATTGGCCGACACCAGCTGATCGACGAGTTGACAAGGGATTCTCTGTTCCGCGTGCATAGGGACGACAAACAGATCCCCATTGTCCCTCATTGTGTCCAACGCAACCCAAACCCTCGCTTGCGCGTCTATAGAGAACCCGGCGAGCAGATGCCCGCCCCCTTCTTCATAGATCAGGTCGCCAACCGGCTGGCGTCTGTACTCCAGCTCTGCTCTCTGCAAAGCGGCATAAACCGGCTTCTCGCCCAGCTCACCTCGATGGAGTTTGCGAAATGAAAACAGCGCCGCACCCGTGAGAAGGATGAAGAGCAACACGCAAATGAATCTCATGGACTAGATTCCCCATCAGAGCTCTGGGATGCGCGAGGACGATCGCCGGTCACCGCTCCTGAAGCTCCCCAAGATTGAGATCCCGGGCATAGGACCGCCGACTACTGATCTGCACCGGCTTGGATGCGAACCTCCGGCCATCCCTGCATTCGACGGCGAATTGGTAGCTTCTGGGTTTCGGCCCTGCAACGACCATCATGGGGACCGAGAATGTGCTTCCAACCGGTTTCGACGAGACTACACCTTCGTCCTCCCCGAGCATACTCAGCTCACAATCTAGAGCGCGAACGTCACCCTGACCTGGCGGCACGCTTCCCGAGACGCGCACGACCATATCGCCACCCGATGTTGCACAGCCCGCCAGAACCAGACCGGTAATGACAGCGGCGGCATACCTCACCTTCGGCATCCCCGAATTCTCAGTACGCACTGCGACGTCTACGCCGATGGCCATTCAGGGACGCATCAATCTCATCAATAGATACCCGCCATGATACGAATGTAGTCGTCGAGCGAATCCACCCGCCGATCGACTGCAATACCACGTTTTTTTGCGAGCGATTGAAGCTCGAATATCAACACCCCATACCCCGAGTCCCAACCATGATCTTCACCAGGCGACAGTTCCTTCGAAAATCGATCTCCAGGACGGAGCTTCCCGGAGGGCAAACGAAGTTCGTCTGCAACATGCTCCAGCAGCTCCACTACGGTTTCCTGATCCAGGCCACTCTCCGCATAGTATTGGTCATAGAAGCCAGTTGGCGACAGCGCCTCTCTTTCTCTCAGTTTGTCTTTCATTTCCCTTCGCCTCTATCCACCGCCTGCGCTGCAGCCACAATAGACCATGGAGCCGATATCCCATAGGTCCTCCCGCACAGTCGTCACCGCGGCCCAGCAATCTTCCTGCCGAACGCCTGGGTGCTTGAAGCTTGCCGGACCATCCGATCTTCTTACGCGGCCCTCCCATCCGTGAACACGGACAAGTGGCAAGGTCGATTTGACACATACCCGAACCCACACGACGCTCGGCCGGAAAGTGCCGAATCAGGCACCGGGAAAGGAGATCGCCACGTGCCACTCACGCATTTCGCTTACTAGGTGAGACCGCCCAGCCACCTATAACTTTATTCCGCTGTAAACAAGGCCCAGCTCTTCATCGCGCATGACCCAGCGGCCAGCATTTCCCTCCGGACACAGATAGAACTTGCCGCCATAGCTTGATGCTCGCGACCACGCGTTGCGGGCAAACGGAGGAAATCTCCGCATGACTCGCGCGTCGGACATCTCCGGCCTGCTCACCAGCCTACATTCTTCGGGCAAAGCAAGAACCCCGCTGGTCAGGCGGAAAACCAGCCACGATTCATTTGTGTCCATGTCGTGCGACTCGCGTATGTTGACTGCGTCCTCAGGCAACCATGAAGGCAACCATTTCGATTCACCGATTGCTTGTCTTGAGACGGCTTGATTGCGGTCTGCATACTCGGTGCTGGCAACTTCCATGCAACCAGAAAGTGCGATTGACAGCATCACGACTGGGAGCAGCTTGGGAGCGTACATTTGAGGCGTCCAAATCATCAGTAGGGGAAGTTTCCACCGGGACGATAGCTCCCGCACATCTGCGAGCAACTCCCCGTACGACTCATTTGTCCGGATGATCGTCCGAGGCGATTTGCCAACTGATCCGCAGCGGAGTCAGGGGCAGAGTCGCCCTTGATGCTTTGATCGAACCACTCGCGCCCGTTGCTTATGCACTGAGCAGCAGCTGATCCGCCCATACCCTTCTGTGCAGCCTCGCAGTTCGCCATGCAGTGGAAGTACCTATCCTGGCCACCCCATCCGTTATGAGACCCACCAACCACGTGTGTGGCTGACCGTTGATTGGCATACTGCCCGCCGAAGTCGCTGGCTCCCGCGACAAATGCCCCCGGAAAGCCAAGAGCTTCCAATGTCCTATTCACGTAATAGCGCCAATCGACCGTATATGCGCCAGTTTCTGTCACAGTCACTCCAGGCTGGGAGTCTTTCAAACCCAGTGGATCAACGTGCGAAATTGTATTGCCGATTGCATAGGTATAGGTGCTAACACCTCCACCAAGCCCAATTGGATCACTCTGCGAATACCGCCCCACCACCGGGTCGTATTCACGCTGGTAGTTGTAGAGCATCCCACTCGCATCCGTCGCCTGCTGGCCCGGGAAGCGCAGCGCAAGCCCAAACGCCACACCATCGCCATCCGGGTCAGCCCTCGGAATCTGGTTGCCGAACACTTCGCTCTTGTTGCTCCACTCCCAGATCGAGACATTCCGTACCGGATCGATCACCACGCGCGGCGTGCCCAGATGATCCGGCTGCACGTAGGCCAGCTCCGGCACGCCGGTAGCCGGCGTGTTGATCAGTGCCACCGGGTAGTTGTCCAGCCAGATCGCCTGCTGCTGCGCCTGGCCCGTGGCCGAGTAGTTGCCCAGCCACTGCCCCGCCTCGTCGTACAAGGTGATCTGAGCCGCGCCGGCGGCCGGGGAGCGCAACACGCGCTCGCCGCGATGGTTGTAACCGTAGCTTTCCAGCACGGCATTGCCCTGCTTCACCGCATTCATGCGGTTGGCGTGGTGGTATTGCCCGCTGCGTTATGGGTGCGCGCTTTGCCATCCACCGCAGTCAGGCAATGGCTGGTTGCGGGATAGGTGTAGCTGGCGGTGCCTGCCGACGTGGTCGCGCGGTCCGATTACCGGTGGCGTCGTAGCCATAGGTTTCGATCGGGGTGCCGGTCGTGCCGTCCTGGGTCTGGGTCAGGCGACCCAGCGCGTCGTAGGCGTACTTGGCGAGTACCGTTGAGCCTGTGCCGTTCTTCAGCTCGGTGATCGAACCGACCGGGTCGTAGCCGTAGCCCAGCGACAGTCTGCCCGCGGCCGGGTCGTGCACCGCCTGCGGGCGGTAATCCAGATCCAACGGACGCTGCAGCTGGCGGCCGTTGCCACAGGTCCATCCGGTGGCCGGGCCGAAGGCCGCATAGGTCACGTTGTTCACCACGATCTGGCGCGCTTGGCTGGTCCGGGTCAGGCCGATCTGGCTGATGCGCCCCTGGGTATCTCGCACGTGGTCAGCCACGCTTCGAATGTCTCGCACTGACGTAGCAGCATCCTGCCGCCAAAGCCGTTGTCCAGTCCATCTATCAGGGGATTGCGAACCACGTATCGACGACCTCCTGAGTTTTATGTTACGCCCTACGGAAGTACGTACTCACAGATCATCCACAGTCTCTCGAGGACTAGAGGCAGCGTCTGGCTGACGATCGTACATAGCGGTAAATGCCTCAGGTGATGGTTGGTTGCCGGATGGGTGTGGCTCTCGCTTCCTGCCAAGATGGTCAGTGTGGTGCGATTGCCAGTATCGGTAGGCAGAGGTCCCAATCGGCCTGCTGGAGAACTTTAATTAGCGGACGTAACATTAGCTCACAGTCCCCAGAAGCCATCCCAGATCAAGCGCCACCAAGATTTGGCTATTCGGGCCGCTTCACTTGGCTTTCTTGTGAGAGCCATAATGACCCATACGGTGCTTCCGCCCATGATGACTAGCGCAACCAACGTCATTAGCGCGGGGCTTATGTGCCTATAAAACCACCAGCCTAGGAGGACCAGGATCATCAAAGCAACATAGCGGAGCAGCAATCCAGTTTTCATAGTCCTATGGTTCCGACTTCCTGCAAGAATTCCCTTGGCTTATGGACAGCCTCCTTAACGTGCTTCTCCATAATATCAATCCAAAAAGGCTCACCGGGGTCATCTGACTCAGTTCCCCAAGGCAACAAACCCGAGTATGTCTTCAGGACGTCGCCCCTCGAATAGTTGCTACTGTCTTCACAGGCTGCCTCCGCCCACTGCTGCTCGGCGCGAGCCCACGCCTTCTGGCCACTAGTGATGTTCCAGACGCCCAGCCCAATACTTGCGGAGCCCGGTGCGGCAGTCACTACTGCCCCCTCCATGCCAAGTCCTCCAGCGATCCTCAGCGTACCCGAAGCAAGTAAGCGCCCAGCATTGATCGCATTCCCAATTGCGACGGCTGTCTTGTGCACGTTCCTTAACCCCAACGGGTCTATTAAGCTAAGTGAATTTCCGCCAACGTATCCGTATGTGCTGATCCCGCCCCTGAGTCCAATGCGATCACTCTGCGAATACCGCCCCACCGCCGGGTCGTATTCCCGCTGATAGTTGTAGAACAACCCACTCGCATTCGTGGCCTGCTGGCCCGGGAAGCGCAGCGCCAGCTCGAACGCCACTCCATCACCATCCGGGTCGGTACTCGGAATCTGGTTGCCGAACACTTCGCTCTTGTTGCTCCACTCCCAGATCGCCACATCGCGCGCCGGATCGATCACCACGCGCGGTGTGCCCAGGTGATCCGGCTGCACGTAGGCAAGTTCCGGCACGCCGGTAGCCGGCATGTTGATCAACGCCACCGGGTAGTTGTCCAGCCAGATGGCCTGCTGCTCCGCCTGGCCTGTGGCCGAGTAGTTGCCCAGCCACTGCCCTGCTTCGTCGTACAAGGTGATCTGCGCTGCGCCACCGGCCGGGGTACGCAGCACGCGCTCACCGCGATGATTGTAGGTGTAGCTTTCCAGTACGGCATTGCCCTGCTTCACCGCGTTCATGCGGTTGGCATCGTTGTAGATGAACGACTTGCCGCCGATGCGGGTGGTGTTGCCCACCGCGTCATGGTCGCGCGCTTCGCCGTCCACGGCGGTCAGCCGGTGGCTGGTTGCGGGATAGGTGTAGCTGGCCGTGCCTGCCGAGGTGGTCAGCGCGGTGCGATTGCCGGTGGCGTCATAGGCATAGGTTTCGATCGGCGTGCCGGTCGTGCCGTCCTGGGTCTGGGTCAGGCGACCCAGCGCGTCATAGGCGTACTTGGCCAGCACCGTCGAGCCTGTGCCGTTCTTCAGCTCGGTGATCGAACCGACGGGATCGTAGCCATAGCCCAGCGACAGGCCACCGGCGGCCGGGTCATGCACCGCCTGCGGGCGGTAATCCAGATCCAGCGGACGCTGCAGCTGGCGGCCGTTGCCGTAGGTCCAGCCGGTCGCCGGGCCGAAGGCCGCATAGGTCACGTTGTTCACCACGATCTGGCGCGCCTGGCCGGGGCGGGTCAGGCCGATCTGGCTGATGCGGCCCTGGGTATCGCGCACGTAGTCAGCCACGCTGCCGTCGGGGTAGGTCAACGCGGTCAGGCGGCCCGACTTGCTATAGGCGTAGCGCAGCGTGCTGGCAACGCCGTTGACGGTCTGTACCTTGCGGGTGACCTGGCCGAAGCGGTCATGGCAGTACTGGGTGCTGCCATTGGCATGCAGCACCTGCCCAAGCCGTCCCTTGGCGAAGCGCTCGTCGGCGGCACAGGCGGCAGGCGCCACGTCATAGCTGTAGCCCACGTCCAGATTGGGGTTCGGATAGGCGATGCCGATCAGGCGGTTGAGCCCATCGTAGTGATAGGTGGCGGTGACGCCGCGTGCATCGGTGGCCGTCTTGCGGTTGCCGGCGGCATCCACGGTGAAGCTGCTGGCACCGCTGTCCGGGCTGACCTGCCCGGTCAGGTCACCAAACCCGTTGTAGGCATAGGTCGTATGCAGGCCTTTCGGGTCGGTGACCTGGGTGACCTGGTCCAGCGCGTTGTACTGGCTGCGGATCTCCGCCGCCACGCCGCCGACGTCCTGCAGCGTCTGCGCCAGGCGGTTCAGCGGGTCGTACTGCTGGCTGGTCACGCGCTGCAGTGCGTCGGTGATCGTCTGCGGGTTTCCGTTGGCATCGTAGGCGAAGCCTGTGGCGTGATTGCCTGCGTCCTTCAGCGCGGTCAGCTGGCCGAGCGTGTTGAACGTCCGTGCCAGGGTACGGCGCAGGGTGCCGCCGGTATCCAGCGTGTCCTCCTTGAGGCGGTTGCCGGCGTTGTCCAGCGTGTAGTGAATCGTGTTGCCTACGTTGTCCTCGATATCGGTCAAGCGCAGCGCCGCATCGTAGACATAGGAAACGCTGCTGCCGTCGGGCTCGGTGATCTGTTGCACCTGGCCGGTCGGCCAGTAGCTGATCTGGGTGACCCGATTCTCGGCAGTGGTCGCGCCACGCACGGTGACCGAGGTTGGCCAGCCGCGGGCATGGTAGGTGTAGTCGGTGACCACGCCGTTGGCATCCTTGACCGACAACGGCCGCCCGAACGCGTCGTAGGCCAGAGTCTCGACCGTCTGGCCCAGCGCATTGGTCACGCTGCGCAGGTCGCCCTTGCGATAGGTGCAGGCGCCTCCGATCGCGCACCCTGCATCATCCGCCGAGTAATAGGCATAGGTAACGGCATCGGCCACATCCGTGCGCGGGCCATCCACACTCTTCAGCAGCCCCTCCACCGGGCAGCTGCCTGCCGCTGCCACATCAGCGGCTTCGCAGTACGTGTAGCTGGTGATGCGCGTCTGACCGGAAGCGGTGTCGGTCACCGTGTTGGCCGTCGGCTGGCGTCGGGAATTGAAGGCCGTGCGGGTTTCGCGGCTACCGATCCGGGTGGTCAGTACCGCATTGGTTTCGACGTCGCGCGCCGTGGTCGCCACACGCTGCTCGGGCAAGCCGACCGCTTCGGTCACCGTATGGATGCTGACGGCACGACCGCTTACCGGATCGGTGCCCTGCGCATAGGTGTGCTTGGTCTGGATGCCGCGGCGATCGGTGTAGGTATCCAGACGCCGGCGGAAGTCGACACTCTGGTCGTAGTAGGTTCGGCTGACCGTTCCCTGCGAATCCGTCAGGCCGGTCACCTTGCGCGACGGAGCGCTATCGCCGCCGGGTGTCAGGGTGTAGTCGGTCTGCCGCCCCAGCGCGTCGGTCACCACCGCACCGCCATTGGGGCTGTAGGCCAGTGTCACGCCATCGGCACCGCCGGCATGCTGACTGGAGATCACACGACCGATGGAATCGTAGGTAAAGGTGCTGTAGCGGCGACCGTCCTCGGCGGTGATACCCGTCAGGTGCTGGGGGAAGTCCTGGTTCTCGTAGTGATACGTGCGCACACCGTCACCCGCATAGGTCACCGTGGCGACCTGGTTCTGCGGTGTGTAGGTGTAGGTGGCGAGCGAAATGCCTTCGACCAGCACCGAACTGATCAGCGCCTCATAGTCGTTGGACTGGTAGACGAACTCCAGTGTGCGGCCACTGCTGTGGGTAACGGCCGCAAGGCGGTCGCTGTCGTCGTAGATATAGGTCAGCGACGTGCCATCCGCGAAGCGCTTGGCGGCCAGACGCCCGTCCGCGTCGAAGGTCGAGATGGAGCCCTTCGAGTACAGTGTCCAGTTGCCGTTCTGGACCAGACGATCGCCACTGTCGTCGTCCGCCTCATAGGCTTGGCTGACCTTCTTGAATGCACGCTGGAAACCAGTACTTTCAATGATGCCCACACTGTCAACGCCATCCAGTGCCAAGTGGGCGCCCAGCGAATGGGTCCAGCCATAACCGAAGCCACCGGATGAGGTCGAGATGCCGGAGTGATAGAAGCGCGTCAGCGCGATCCAGCCCAGATCGAAGCCCGGCGCGATTTCGTATTTCTCGCCCGTTTTGACGTCGCACGGATTGCCTACGGTGCCGTCGCAAGGCGCGTTGTTTGCCTCCTCACCTTTTTCTGTCGAGGGACAACTCGGACCCGCGCTGTCCTTGTCGCACTTCTGCGACTTCGAGGTAATGGTTGCAACGAATTCTTCGCTGACGCAGGCGTTGTGTGTGTTGGACCACTGCGTGAAGGGGATCGGGCAGTTCAAGCGTCGCATGCGAGCAAGCCCTGTCGTTCCTGCGTCGAAGGGCACGCACGGAGACTCCGCCGAATTGCTGCCCAGCATGCCGGTGACCCGGTACTCTCTGACCTCCGAAATTCCGTCCATCCCTGGAGCAGTTGGGCCCCATTCTCCTTCCGGCACAGCAGTTTCCCCAGGACACTGGGGATTGATGTCCTGCAAGTCTGCAATGAGCGCTTCCAGCACTTCCTCTTCGGACAGGAAGCCACCATCACCCGCGCCGTAGTAAGTCCAGTCAGGGTCGGAGGGCTGCGTCCTTCCCATCCAGTAGGTGATCGACGTGTTTCCGTTCAAGTCCACGACTTTCGACTTGATCTTGTCGACGTACTGCCAGCCGAACTGGAACTCCGGCGGGAAGGGGCTGGGCGCCGGCAGGTTCTTGATGCCGGCCACCGCCGCCTGCTGGGTCTTGTACTGGGTCGCATCGCCGCCGGGCTGTGAAATGCGCCAGGTGATCTTGCTTTCCTGCGCATGCGCCACAGCAGGGGCGAAGCAGGCAACGGCGATGATCGCCAGCACGGCACACGAAATGGTCTTCAGTCGTTCCAACATCCCTGTTCTCCTTCCTGGACGAACACAGCGCCGGCGGGAACGAGAACGCGGAGCTGTGCCCACGCGTCATGCATCGGATCGTCCTTGGTCCGGAATGCGGCAGTTGCCACATGCCGCCTTTATCGTTGAGGACGCTTACACATTCAAGTGTGGAGTCGCGTAACCGATCACAGATTCAAGCATCCAACGCCATTCAGCGGTCTACGCTCCGTCCCCATGACTTCCTGCACAGGGAGTCGGTGTTATACCTCACTACATTACCAGCACGACCTGTCGCGAGGTCGGCAGGCTACGGCACTCCGCTGCAGACCTGACCCATCGGAAGGGCCGGCACGCGTCACGGCCCAGGGGAATGGCAATGAAGAGCAGCCGAGTGACGATGTGGGCGCTGGCCGCGGTGATGGCCGCGGCGGGCACCGCCCACGCAGGGGAAATCCAGGTGGATCGCGGTGCCTACGCGCTGCAGGCCGAAGAGACCGGGGCCGGCCCGATCACCGTGGTCTTTGAATCCGGCTTCGGGCAGGGTGCGGGTGCCTGGAAGGAGGTGGTTGCGGGTCTGGGGCGCGATTACCACAGCATCACCTACGCCCGCGCAGGGCTCGGCAAGTCCGGCAGCGACGGTCACCCCAAGCGCATCGATGCGCATCTGGCCGACCTCACGGCCGTGATCGATACGCTCGCTCCCGGTCGCCGCGTTGTGCTGGTGGGTCACTCCTATGGCGGCCTGCTGGCCACGGAGTTTGCACGCCGCCATCCGGAGCGCCTGCAGGGCCTGGTGCTGGTGGACCCGGCCACGATGGGTCAGCGCCATGCGTTCAAGCAGGCCGACAGTGCCCGCGTGCAGGCAGATGATGCCCAGCTGCGGGCGATGCTGCCGCCAGCCATGGCCGCCGACTACGCCGTGTTGACCGAACAGCTGGATGCACCCGGTGCGGAGACCCCGCGCACGATGCCGGACGTACCGGTTGAGCTGCTGACTGCAACCCAGCTGGCTGCCGAACCTCTGTTCTTCGAAGAAACCGCAGCGGGCAAGGCCCTCTGGAAGGCGCAGCACGCCCTGCTCTTCTCGGGCTTCACGCGTGGCTCGCACCGCTACCTGGCGACCGGCCACACCCTCCAGCGCGAGGACCCTGCTGCGGTGGTGGCCGCGATTCAATCGGTCTCCGGCACCTCGAAGTAGCCGTTCCAGGCAACGGCTTCGCCCGTTGTTCCCCGCTACTGCCCGCGCAGGCGCACCGCGAAGTACCGCGCTGGGGAAAGGCCAAGCGCCTTCTTGAACATCGTGATGAAGGCCGTCACCGACTCATAGCCCAGCGTCTCGGAAACGCGTTGTACCGGTGCGCCCGCGGCGAGTTCACGAATGGCGATGAGCAGGTGCAGCTGCTGCCGCCAGCGCCCGAAGGACAAGCCCGTTTCCCGTTCGATGAGGCGGGTCAACGTACGCTCGCCCAGGGCCAGGCGCACGGCCCACTGGCCGATGGTGCTGCGGTCTGCCGGATCCGCCGACAGCGCCGCAGCCAGCGCACGCACCTTCGGGTGATGGCTGACCGACAGCGACAGATGCTCAGCCGGCATCTGTACCAGCTCGTCCAGCAACACCCGCGCCAGTCGGTCGGTGTGGCTGCCATGCGGATAGTCCAGCGGCGCGTCGGCCAGGTGCAGGATCATCTCGCGCAGCATCGGCGAGATCGCCAGCGTCACGCACTGCACCGGCAGGTCGACGATGCCGGGCTCGACGAACAGGTAGCACAGGCGCGCGTTGGCGGTGGCGCGGTTGCTGTGCGGCATGCCGCCCGGAATCCAGACGCCACACTGGGGCGGCACGATCCACAACGCATTGGCGACTTCGCAGGTCACCGCCCCATGCAGCGCAAGAATGAGCTGGCCCTTGCGGTGCTCATGCACCGGAATTTCCGCGTCGTGCTCGGCCACCTGCAGGCGGCTGGCAACCGCCGGGCGATCGGTCTCGTCAGGGTCCAGGTCAAAGCCGGGGAGCGAAATGCGAGCCATTCTCACATTGACCGGTTTTAGCGATTGGTTGTCATTGTAGCGAAATTCGTCAGTGCGGCCGATCACTAGCATGAGCCGCATGCACGCCCCCACCCCTGCCCGTCCCCACGTGTTCCAGGCATTTGCCCGGTTGAAAAACCCTTCCCTCAGAGCCGATCAGGAAGCGCTGCTGTTCTCGCTCAAATGCCTGCTCGCCGCGTCGCTGGGGCTGTATGTCTCCCTGCGGATCGGCCTGAATCGCCCATTCTGGGTGATCGGGACGGTCTATCTGGTGTCGCAGCCCCTTTCCGGGGCAACACTGAGCCGCGGCCTGTTCCGCCTGCTCGGTACCGTGGGCGGGGCCATCGCCACCGTCGCGCTGGTGCCACATTTTGCCAATGCCCCCCTGGTGCTGAGCGCCGCGCTCGCCACCTGGATGGCGCTGTGCCTGTACCTGGCAATGCTCGACCGCACGCCACGTGCGTACGCGTTCCTGCTGGCCGGCTATACCACCAGCCTGATCGGGTTTCCTGCGGTGATGGTGCCGGCAGACGTGTTCACCATCGCCATCACGCGGGTGCAGGAAATCGCCATCGGCATCCTGGCCGCAACGCTGGTACATGCGCTGGTGCTGCCGCGCCGGGTCTCGATGCGCGTGCACGCGCGGGTTGCTGCCGTGCTGGATGATGCGGAACGATGGACGCGCGACATGTGCGCCGGTGCATCGGACACGGTGCTGGCGACGGACCGCTCGAAAGTGGCGGCGGACCTGCTCGAGCTGCATGTGCTGTCGATCCACCTGCCCTTCGACAGCGCCCACGGCGTGGCCCAGGTGCAGATCCTGCGCGCCCTGCATGACCGGATGCTGGATGTACTGATGCTCTCCAGCGCGGTGGAAGATTCCCTCGCACGGCTGCGCTCATCACAGGCCAGCGCGATGGATTCGTCTGGCTGGCGCGAGCTGATGCAGACCGGCCTCGCCGCGCAACAGGCCGAGCTCGACCTCGCCCACGCCGATTGCCGCGTACTGCAGGCGGAGCTGCACACTGCCCGGCCCGACTGGCGCCGGCATGTACCTGCCCGCCTTGCGCGACATGCGCAGGGTGCGGTACTTCACCGGGATCATCGGCTTGCCCTGCGCAGCGCGCTGGGCGCGTTCGTCGGCATCCTGCTGAGCTGCGTGTTGTGGATCGTTACCGGCTGGTCGGACGGCGCCACGGCGGTGTCCATCATCGGCACGGCGTGCGTGCTGTTCGGCACGATCGAAGCGCCTGCGCCGCATGTCATGCGCTATCTGGTGGGATCGTTGATCGGCGTTGGCGTCGGCCTGCTCTACGGTCTGCTGATCTTCCCCGCGCTGTCCGATGTCGTCGGCCTGATTGCCGCGCTGGCGCCTGCGCTGCTGCTGTGCGGATCGTTCCTGGCCCGGCCGCCCTTCATCATGGCTGCGCTGGGCGTGGTGCTGACGTTTCCGCTCATCGCGGGACTGGGCGCGACCAATACGGTCAACATCGTCGGCGCACTCAACAACAGCGTAGCGTTGTTCGTGGGTACGACAGTGGCACTGTGCAGCATGCAGCTGTTCCAGACCGCCGATGCGGGCCGCAACCGCGCACGGCTGGAGCGTTCGATCCGTCGGGATATCGCACGACACGCCGCCGGACAAGGTGGCGTGGCCCGGGCCTGGCTCAGCCGCATGCTGGATCGAATCGGGCTGCTCGCTCCCCGGTTGCGGGGCGGTTCCAGTGCCGCAGACGACCTGCGGGCATTGTTTGCGGACGTGCGTGCGGTACGTGCATCCAACCAACTCCGCGCACTGGCCAAGTGCCAGGACAACCCGCAGGTCCGGGTGCTTCATGCGGCGCTGATCGAACGCGTCGCCGCACATTTCAGGGTTCGTGCCCACGCGCCACGCAGCGTCGACGCCCATCTTCTGGAACTGCTCGACCGCATGCGCGAGGCAGCAGTGGCCAGCAGCGGGGATGATCGTGAGCATCTGTCGCACCTGCTCTGCGGATTGCGCCGCGACCTGCTGGCGCCTGCTCTCACCCTTCGGCACTGACCTCATGTTTTCTGATCTCTCCATTGATGGCGTGCTGATCCCCGGCCTGCTCGCCGTGGCCGCCGCCGCGCTGGCGCTGTCGATGCTGACCTCGCGCCTGCTCGCCAGTCTCGGTCTGTACCGCCTGTTCGTCGCGCGACCACTGGTGGGCCTGTCCCTGTTCGTGATCCTGGCGGAGCTGATGATCCGGCTCTCGCCCCTGCTCGAGAAATGAAATGAAACACCTGCTTGCTGTCATCGGGCGCTGGAGCGCTACGCTGGTTGTATTCGCGATTGCTGTCGTCGCCGCGCTGTCCATCTGGAAGCGTTACGAAACACGCCCGTGGACGCGGGATGGACGGGTCCGCGCCGATGTGGTGCGCGTTGCGTCGGACATGGGGGGGGCTGGTCACCCAGGTGCTGGTGCACGACAACCAGCGGGTCAGCGCCGGACAACTGCTGCTGGTGCTGGATCAGCCACGCCTGGCTGCCGCGCTTGAGAAGGCCGACGCAGCGGTCAGCAGCGCACGCGCGACGCTGGCGCTGGCCCGCCGCGAATCGACGCGGGACAACGCACTGGGCAACCTGGTCGCCTCGGAGACACGCGAACGCAATGCGGCCAAGGTCGACACCGAGCTGGCCGCCCTGGCGCAGGCACGGGCCGAACAGCGCGTTGCCCAGCTCAACGTGCAACGCACCGAGGTGCGCGCGAGCACCGACGGCATCGTCACCAACCTGGACCTGCATGCGGGCGATTACCTGCAACCGGGCGCGCAGGCGCTGGCGCTGATCGACACCGGCAGCCTGCGTATCGAGGGCTACTTCGAGGAAACCAAACTGGGCTGCATCACCGAGGGCGATGCCGCCGTGGCGCGGCTGATGGGCGACACCCGCGATGTCCGCGGACACGTGGAGACCATCGCCGCCGGCATTGCCGACGATCAGCGCTCCAACACGCACAACCTGCTGCCTGCCGTAGCGCCGACCTATACCTGGGTGAGGCTGGCACAGCGCATCCCGGTACGCATCCGTATCGATGATGCGCCGCCGGATACGCGCCTGATCGTGGGTCGCACTGCGAGTGTGACCATCACGCCCTCGGCACCGGGAGCCTGCAAGTGAGCGTGCGGACAGTACGTGGTGGGCTGCTTGCCCTGTTGCTGCCCCTGACGGCCTGCGTATCCGGCCCCGACTATCACCTGCCTGCGAACGCCGTCGCAGCTTCACAACAGGCTGCGCGGGCGTTCGTCTCAGGCCAGGACGCATCGTTCAGCCACGACGCGCCACCGGATCGATGGTGGCACCTGTATGGCGACCCCCAGCTTGACGCCTACGTACGCGAAGCACTGGCGGCCAATACCGACCTGCGCGCCGCCGATGCCAACCTTCGGCGCGCCAGCGCTACCGTGCTGGAGTATCGCGCGCGCGGTGCCGTGCAGGCCGACGTGGATGCATCGGGCACGCTCACCCATGCCGGTGGCTACACCCAGGCGTCGGCCGCGCCGCAGTCGTACGCGCTGGGCCTTCACCTCTCCTATCCACTGGATCTCGCAGGTGGCATCCGCCGCGGCATCGAAGCCGCCAACGCCGACGCGGAGGCGGTCGCTGCGGCACGCGACCAGGTCCGCGTGGTCGTCGCTGCGGCCGTCACCCGTGCCTATCTCCAGGTGTGCACAAGCAATCACACGCTCGCTGCAACCCGGCAGGTGCTGGCGATACAGCGCGCCACGCTGGAGGCAACCCGACGCCTGGCTGCAGGCGGACGCGGAACGGACTTCGATGTCAGCCGTGCCGGTGCAGCCGTCAATCGCAGCGCGGCGGCGATACCGCACCTGCTGGCGGAACGGCAGGCCGCACTGTTCGAACTGGCCGCACTGATGGGCAGAGTCCCGGCAGACTATCCCAAGGAAGCAGAAGGGTGCCCACAGCCCCCTGAGCTGCAGCAAGCATTGCCGGTCGGTGACGGCTGGCAGCTGCTCCAGCGGCGCCCTGACGTACGCGCAGCCGAACGCAGCCTGGCCGCCGCGACTGCAATGATCGGTGTCGAGACGGCGGGTCTCTATCCGCAGATCACCTTGGGCGCCTCTTCGGGCGTGGCCGGCACACCGGCGCATCTGCTGTCGGCCGACGGCTTCGGTGCGAGCATCGGTCCCGTGCTGTCATGGCACTGGCCCAACCGCCGCGTAGCCAAGGCCCGCGTCGCAGCGGCCGGTGCCAACGCAGAGACCGCGCTCGCGTCCTTTGACGGCGTCGTGCTGCTGGCACTGCGGCAGACCGAGACCGCGCTTTCTGCCTGCACGCAGGAGCTTGAACGCGAGCGCAGCCTGGCGCAGGCGCGTGGGGATGCAGCGCGGGCCGCCGGGCAGGCGCAGCAGCTGTACCGTTACGGCAGGATCGATTTCCTCGATGTGCTTTCGGCCCAGGCCGCGCTGGCAGATGCGGAGTCCGCATTGGCTGCATCGCGCGCGGACCGGGTCGACCGCCAGCTGGGTCTTTTCCTGTCGTTGGGCGGAGGCTGGGCCGCAACGGATTCGGCCGCGGGCGGTGCCCGGTGACCCGTTCAGGGCAGCGACTGCACGCCGCGCCGTCTGTTCAGGAACGTACCGCCTACACCCGTATTCATTCACTCTGACTGCCCTATATTCCTGCCACAGCGCCGCATGCTGCGGCCATGACGGAGGCATATCCATGAAGACAACACGTTTGCTGGCCATCGCCTTGACCACCGCCACCGCTTTCGCTGCGGCCCCCGCCTTTGCCGATCCGCCGCACCATGCCCGCGGCAACGGCCCGCCGCCGCATGCAGGCGGCCCGCACCACCGCGATGCGCCGCCGCCGGGCTGGCAGAAGAAGGCCTGGCGTCGTGGCGAGCGCCTGCCGTGGGCCGAAGTGGACCGCCGCTACTGGGTAGACGATTACGCGCGCTATCACCTGCGCGAACCGGGCCGCGACCGGCGTTGGGTGCGCCAGTCCGATAACGAGTACCTGCTGGTGGAGATCGCCACCGGGCTGATCATCGACGCCCTGCATCGCTGAAGCGACCTGCAGCGTCCGCACACGCAGCGATTTACATCGGTGCAGACACCTTACGACCGGGGCCGTCCCGGTCGGCGGTGTCTGCGCCCACGGCGCCCCGCCCGCCTCTGCGGCCCGCCATGCATGCCCTCCCGCAGCGCGATGTACCCGCATATCAGCGCTGCGGCAAAGAGCCCCAGCGCCACCAGTAATTCGAATCCTCGATCACCAAAAAGCAGGCGGATGGAGATCTGCAGTGAGCACAGCTTGCCGCAGCGCAGGCCCTGCTCCTTGAAGCCATGGATGAGCACCAGTACGCCCATCAACGTGCACCACGCCACCAGGGCCAGGCTTGCGATGAAGATGAAAGGACGATGGATACGCATGCGCTTGCTGCGGTCGTCTACGGTGATGTCAGGCGCGACGTTGCGATCACGCGATCGGAAGCATCCAGTTCCACCGACCAGGCTTCGGTATCCAGTCCCAGCCGGTTCTCATACCACCATCGGTGCGCACAGCGACCACTGCATCCACGGCTGGCATAGCGGGTAAAGGGAACACCGGCGTGCTCCACTACGTCAGGGGGCCCCAACGCCCGCAGTACCTCGACCCTGCTCGCCCCGACCGGGACCGAGGCAAGCGCGTGGGAATGCCACGCCGAGATCGCCGAGCAACCGGCCACGTACGCCACGAACAGCCCGACCAGCCCCCACATCAGTGTCCTCATTGACAGATCCCCTCCTGCGCCGCGCGCCCGCGCATCATCCGCGCAGACTCTCTTCGACGTCAAACCCCAACGACAAGCGGACCTGTTGCGGCTCCCGGCAACCGTGCTAGCGTGCGCCGACCGATGTTTCAGGACGAACGCAGGGACACCCGTCGATGGCAGGCAAGCGCCGGAAGTGCAGGATCACGCAGGAGCTCGGTCTGGTCGTGAAGCGGTGCGGGCCCAAGGGCAGCGCCATGCCGAATCCAACGACCGGCCCTACGGACTGGAACTGCGAGAGCGGCTCAAGCGCCTGGCGCCGGAAGATCTGGTCAGGCTGCTTCCCGGCGGGGACGACAACGATGATCAGCCCTGAAGGAATGATCCGGCGCGCCATCGTCGTGACGCTCTGCAGTGTGCTGTGCGCCTGCGGCCTGGTGATGGACAGTTCGTTCGACACGCTGCGCGAGGCGCTTGACTCCGACATGGTGAACAAGGGATGGATTCCCAGCTGGGTGCCCCACGAGGCGACCGACCTGCGCGAGGTACACGACCTCGACTCGAACACCAGCGCGCTGGCCTTCTCCAAGCCTCCTGCGATACCACTGCGGCTGCCTGCGGATTGCCAGGCAACCACATTCAACGACAGTGATCCTGTTGCGTTCGATCGATACTGGTGGCCGGGCGACGGGACGCTCAAGTCGTCGTATCGCGTCTTTCGCTGCGCGCCCGAATCCGGAAAATCAGTCTTCGTCGCCATCAACAGGACCGAAGACCCCGTGCTCTTCTGGCGAACCTACGCGCGGTGATGCGCCCGCGCCACCCTATTCCTCCCCAGGACCCCATGATGCCCAACGCACGTGCACGCTTCGTCGCCCTCGCCCTGTTGCTCCCGGCGTGGCTGCCGGCCTACGCCACGCAGAATGCCCCCGCCGACGTCAAGGCGATCGAACAGGTGGTCGAAGCGTTCCGCACCTCGCTGATCAACAAGGACAGGCCGACCTACATGGGCCTGTTCTTCTCTGACAAACCGGAAGACATCGGCTGGCAGTTCGTTTCCGAGGATGTGCGCCTGCAGGACATCCGCAAGGCCAAGCCCGATGCGATCAAGGCACGGCAGATTCCCGCCAACAACTTCATCGCGCTGATCGACGGGGCGATGGCCTCGCCGAAGCCGAAGGAGGAGAAGTTCTCCAACACGAAGATCGAAACGGACGGCGATGTGGCCTCGGTCTCGTTTGACTACAGCTTCCACGACGATGGGGTGAAGACCAACTGGGGCAAGGAAATGTGGCAGCTGGTCCGCACCGAGCAGGGCTGGAAGATCTTCTCGGTGATCTACTCGATCCGCGATTCACGCAGCCCGGGCGATTGAACGTCGCTTGACCGGGCCGAACCCAGGCCGCGATCCATTCAGCAAGGGCATTGGCATTCGGCCATCGATCGGGCAGAGTTCGGCCACGCGCAAGGACGCATGCCATGACCCGCCTGCTGATCATCGAAGACAACCCCGAGCTGGTTGCCAACCTGTATGCCTTCTTTGAACCGCTCGGCTACGTGCTGGACGACGCGCGCGACGGCGCCAGTGGCCTGCGCCGGGCCACGCAGCACGACTACGACGCCATCCTGCTGGACCTGATGCTGCCGCGCCTGGACGGCATGACGCTGTGCCAGAAGCTGCGCCAGGAGTTCCAGAACCCGGTGCCGATCCTGATGCTGACCGCACGCGATCCGGTCGAAGACCGCGTGCAGGGCCTGGCCCTGGGCGCGGATGACTACCTGGTCAAACCGTTCTCGCTGACGGAACTGGATGCACGGATCAAGGCCCTCGTACGAAGGGCACAGGGGCGCCAGGTCCAGAGCGTGCTGGCGTGGAAGGACCTGCAGGTGGACACGCGCTCGCCGCAGGCCTGGCGGCAAGGCCGCTGCATTGCGCTGACGCCCACGTCGCACAAGCTGCTGATGTGCCTGGTGCGTGCAGCTCCCGCCGTGGTGCGCAAGCAGGAGATGGAATACCTGGTCTGGGGCGACGAGCCACCGGACAGCGGCGCGCTGCGAACCCACATCCATGAGCTGCGCCTGCAGGTGGACCGCAGCTTCGACACCGCGCTGATCACCACGGTGCACAGCGTCGGCTGGCGCATGCAGGCGTGAGCCCTGCCTCCCTCTACCGCCGCCTGAGCCTGCGCACCCGCATCACGATCTCGTTCGTGCTGTTGATGGCCGGTGCCATGGGCTTCATCGTACTGGCCGAACAGGTCGACTACGACCAGGTCCGGGCTGCTGTCGTCGCACGGACCCAGCACGGCGAAGTGCAAAGGCTGCAGGCCGCGCTGGATCGTGGCCAACGCCCCGCCCTGCCACCAGGGACCCAGCTGTTCGATGCCCAGGACGTGCCATTCGTACTGCGCCAGTACGGCCCGGGCTACCACGGCGAAGAGGCGCCCAACGAGTGGCACCTGCGTGTGTTCGACAGTCGTGGCCAACGTTACTACCTGCTGCAGGACGCTGCACCCTATGGCTATCTGGAACACCTGATCAATGCCTTTGCGGCACTGGTCATTTCGGTCTGCGTACTCGGCGCCTTCCTGATCGGCCGCAGGGTCGCTACCCACGTCATCGCGCCCATCACACGATTGGCCGATGCGGTACAGGACGGCCACAAGCCCTTTCCCTACCAGGACGCACGCGACGAGATCGGCGTGCTCGCGCGCGCCTTTGCCCGTCATAGTGACGAGCTCGAACGGTTCCTGCATCGCGAGCAGTGCTTCAGCGGCGATGCCAGCCACGAGCTGCGCACGCCCTTGGCCATCATCGGTGGTGCTGCCGAAACGTTGGCCTGCCAGCTTCCGGCCGACAGCCACCTGGTTCCCAGCGCGGCACGCATCCTGCGTACCACCCAGGAGATGCAGCGCCAGCTGACCTGCCTGCTGCTGCTCTCGCGTGCCCCCGGCGCCGTGCCGCGCAACGCGGTGGCCCTGCGTCCGCTGCTCGAATCCTGCATGGAGCGCTGCCAGCCCTGGCTTTCCGGCAAGCCGGTGACCGTTGCGTTTGATGCCCGGCGTGACGCCGTGCTGGTCACCAACGCGGATCTGGCGCACAGCATCATCTGGAATCTGCTGCGCAATGCCTGCCAGTACACCGAAAGCGGCGAAGTGCGGATCACCCTCCACGACACCGCACTCATCGTCGCTGACACCGGACCCGGCCTGCCGTCCAGCATCGACCCACGGCAGTTCCAGCGCTTCGTGCCCGGTGGCGCGCACAGCGGCGAGGGGCTGGGGTTGTCGATCGTGCAGCGCATCGTCGAGCACCTGGGCTGGACGATGACCGTGGAATCCTCCGGGCAGGGGTGCCGGTTCACCCTGCGCTGGCCCCGCCCCCCGCATCTGACGGATTCCTGACATCGGGCTGCACATGCTCCGGGCTGCTCCCCCGCTCTGGAGACGGCATGCAACACCCCAAGGACAGCGGCAAGTACCCGCACGGCAAGACCGGATTGAGCCGCATCTTCCACACCCTCATCCATTCGCGCGATGGCTTCATCGCCACCTTTCGCGGCGAGGCGGCGTTCCGCCAGTTGTTGCTGCTGCACGCGCTGCTGATGGCGGCCGCGTTCGTGCTGGACATCAGCACGGTCGAGCGGGCGCTGGTGCTGGCGGTCTGTTTCATCAGCCTGCTGGTGGAACTGCTCAACTCGGCGATTGAAGCCGTGGTTGATCGCATCTCGCTGGAGCAGCACCCGCTGTCCAAGAACGCCAAGGACATGGGCAGCGCCGCGCAGACCACCGCGTTGTTGATGGTGGGTGCGGTGTGGGGCGTGATCCTGCTGGGCTAGCCCGGCAATCCTGACAACTTCCTGATAAGGCCGTTTCGATACTGCGCGCACTCCTGTTCCGCGGAACCTGCTCGTGCGTCAATGCCTCCGTTTCCCGCGGTCCCATCCAATCGTTCTGGTCTGGGCCGCCGCACTGTTCTTCGCCACGATTGGAAACCTTGCCCTCTGGAAGACGCTGTGGGGGCTGATCGATCTCAACAGCCTGCGCAGCACGCTGTTCCTGGCCAGCCTGCCGCCGCTGCTGTTCTGCCTGTTCAACCTGCTGCTGACGCCACTGCTGGCACTGCCATTCCTGCGCAGGCCGCTGCTGGTGCTGCTCGTTGTCGTCAGCGCCGCGTGCAGCTACTTCATGCTGCACTACAACGTGCTGATCGACCGCAGCATGGTGCAGAACGTGTTCGAGACCAATCAGGCCGAACTGAACGCCTATCTGTCGCTGCCGCTGCTGCTCACGCTGCTGGCGCTGGGCGTGCTCCCCGCTGCCGGGCTCGCCCTGGTGCGCACCACCCGCGGGGCCGGTTCGATACGTTCGCTGCTGGTGTGGCCGGCCAACGTCCTGGCGTCGCTTGTGGTGCTGCTGGTGATCGGCTTTGCGTTCTACAAGGACTACTCCTCGCTGCTGCGCAACAACCGCTACATCCGCGACCAGGTACTGCCGTTGAACGTGGTGCGCCATACCCACGGCTACCTGAAGAGCCTCTACAGCACCCGCCAGCAACCGTTGCGCCCGATCGGCACGGACGCGCGGCGCGTTCCGGGCCCGCGCCCGAAGCTGGTGGTCATGGTCGTCGGCGAGACCGCGCGTTCACAGAACGTCCAGCTCAACGGCTACCCACGCGCGACCAATCCCCGGCTCTCGCGCAAGGAAGGCGTCATCAGCTTCAGTGATGTTTCCTCATGCGGAACCGCAACGGCGATTTCGGTACCGTGCATGTTCTCGCAGATGACCCGCCAGCAATACGACGACGTCCGCGCGGCGACCGAGGAGAACGTGCTCGACATCCTGCAGCGTACCGGCGTCGGCGTGCTCTGGCGCAACAACAACAATGGCGGCTGCAAGGGCGTGTGCGAGCGCGTGCCGACCGAGGACATGCCCGCACTCAAGGTGGCCGGCCAGTGCGTCAACGCCGACGGCACCTGCTACGACGACGTGCTGCTGCATCAGCTCGGCGCACGCATCGACGCCATCCATGGCGATGCCCTGGTCGTGCTGCATCAACTCGGCAGCCATGGGCCGACCTACTTTGAACGGTATCCCGCAGCGTCGCGGGCCTTCAGCCCGACCTGCGACAGCAACCAGATCCAGCACTGCAGCAACGAGGCACTGGTCAACACCTATGACAACACCCTGGTGCATACCGACCAGGTGCTGGCGGAGACCATCGACCTGTTGCAGGGCTATTCGGACCACCGCGACGTTGCGCTGTTCTATGTCTCCGACCATGGTGAGTCGCTCGGCGAACGCGGCATGTACCTTCACGGCACGCCCTACTTCATAGCCCCGCGCGAACAGACCCAGGTGCCGATGGTGATGTGGTTCTCAACGGAGTTCAGCCGCAACGCGGGCCTGGACATGGCCTGCCTGCGTGGGAATGCGCTGCACCGCGCCTACAGCCACGACAATGTCTTCCATTCCCTGCTGGGCCTGTTCGGTGTCAGCAGCAGCGTGTACCAGCGCGATCTGGATGTCTTCGCCGGCTGCCGGGCGACGACCGGCGCGCCGCTCGCCACCGCGCCGGCCAAGCGGCACCGGCTGATGCCGGTCACCGCCCGGAACGTGGCGCGTTACTGTGCGGCCAGGGCGAAATCCAGGCCGGCGCATACCGCCGCCACCTGGGCGTCGTTGCATTCCTGCGGGTTGGTGCGCGGGCTGTCCGGGTAGACCTCGGTGGTGGTGGCAAAGCGTGCATCGGTGAAGCCGGCGCAGGCACCAATCGAACGCGATTCGCCCCAGACCACGCCCGGCGACTGCAACGGCAGGCCGACCAGGTTGCCCTCGGCGTCGGCCGGGGCGATATGGGTGACCGGGGCGACGGCGGCGATCAGGGCCTTCTGGAACTCGGCCTGCGGATCCTCGCTGTTGCCGATCACGTAGAAGCCGTCCGGAATCGTGTCGCGCTCGAACGGCTTGCCGTCGCGGGCGCAGCGGGCCGGATCGAACTCGTGCAGGTCGCTGTCGGTGGTCTCGTGCAGGTCCAGGTGCACCAGCAGGTTCGGCTTGCGCTCGGCCACCCAGCGCATCAGCGCGGCGGCTTCCTCGATCTGGCCGCCGTCACGGAAGCTGCGGTTCGGGTCGATGGCATCCGGGTTCCAGCGCTGGATGCGCTCGTAGCCCCATGGGCTGACGCACGGCGCCACGATCAGGTTCAGCCGGCCCAGGTAGCGCTCGGCCTGCTGTTCCAGGAACTGCAGGGCGCCATGCACGCCACTGGTCTCATAGCCGTGCACGCCGCCGGTGATCAGCGCGGTCGGCAGCGCCGGGTTCCAGTCGTGATTGACCACGGCGAACAGCGGGTAATGGTCCGGCGCGTAGTCCAGCTGACCGTACTGGATCACATCGAAGCTGTCGTCCAGGCGTTCAAGCGCGGCCACCACATCGTCGTGGTAGCTGCGCTGGCGCTGCTGGCGGGCCCGCCACTGTGCGCGTTCCGCGTCGCCCCAGGGCTGTCCGGGGGTGCCGATCGGGTAGAACTGCGCAACAGTCATTGGGGAACTCCAGGGGTCGAACGGAAGGGTGCAGCCGGACATTCTAAGCCTTGTCGCGCCTGCGGGCCCCCCCCCCGGCCCCGCCTTCATCCAGGCCGGGTCATCTGGTTGTAAAATCAGCGGTTTTTGGCCCCTCATCCCTTGATGGCGAACGCAGCGCAGCCGGTCCTGGGTGGACCGGAGTTCCTCCGCCTGCTCGCCCGTCTCAGCGACGGCGCGATGCCGGCCACCAGTCCCGCCCTGACCGATCGCCTCGGCCAGTGGGTGGACTGGAGCCGCGCCGTGGCCCTGTCCGGGGCGCTCGGCGGACGCCTGCCCGAGCCCGATGAAGCCGCCGAAGCGCTCGAGGATGTGCTGGCCGACTGCGCGCAGGCGCACGCCAGCCTGCTGGCCTCGATCAGTGAGGATGCCGAAGCCGAGCGCCTGCTGGACCTGGCCGAAGCCGCCGCTGTACCCAACTTCGCCTCGCTGCGCCAGCGCTATCGGGTGCTGCAGCAGGCCATCCAGACCGCCACCGGGCGCCTGCGCGGCCGCCTGCGCGACCAGCTGGTGCAGGTTTCGCCCGAGCTGGCGCGGCTGGCCGAGGTCGATGCGGTGATGGAACAGACCCTTACCCCGCGCGAGCACAGCCTGCTGGCCACGGCGCCGGCGGTGCTCGGCGCCCGTTTTGAACGCGTGCACGGCCAGCCCGGCTGGCGCGCGGCCTTCCGCCATGACATGCGCACCCTGCTGCTCGCCGAGCTGCAGCTGCGCTTCCACCCGATCGAAGGGCTGCAAGACGCCCTGCGCTCCCACTGACCGGAACACCATGTCGAGAACTGCTTTCCATGTCGTTGTTTTCCTTGTCGGCCTGCTGGCCGTGTGCTGGATCGGCATTGGCTACGTTTCGGTGCATCCGCTGGGTGCAGCGGTGGCGGCGATCATCGCGGCCTGCTACATCGCCGGCGGCGTGGAGCTGTACCGCTACCGCCAAGCCAGCAACGGCCTGCGCAGCGCGCTGAACGACCTGTCCAGCGCGAAGGAAAGCCTCGCCCCCTGGCTGGAGCGCGTGCCGGCGGGCCTGCGCAACGCCGTGCGCCTGCGCGTGGAAGGCGAGCGCACCGCCCTGCCCGCACCGATGCTGACCCCGTACCTGGTTGGCCTGCTGGTGCTGCTGGGCATGCTCGGCACCCTGCTGGGCATGATGGACACGCTGCGTGGCACCGGCCTGGCGCTGCAGAGTGCGACCGACATGGCCGCGATCCGCGGCTCGCTGGCCTCGCCGGTGCAGGGCCTGGCGGTGGCATTCGGTACCTCGATCGCCGGTGTGGCCAGCTCGGCCATGCTCGGCCTGCTGGCGGCACTGCTGCGTCGTGACCGCCTGCAGGCCGTGCAGCAGCTGGACCGCGCCATTGCCGGCGACCTGCATCCGTACTCGCAGGCCTGGCAGCGCGCCGAATCGCTGCGCCTGCTGCAGGCACAGTCTGCGGCGCTGCCGGCGCTGGTCGACCGCCTGCAGGCGATGACCAGCACTTTTGAACAGCACAGTGCGGCCGCCAATGAGCGCCTGCTGGCCGGCCAGGCCGAGTTCCTGACCCAGAGCCAGGCCCTGCAGGAACGCCTGGCCGTCTCGCTGCAGCAGTCGCTGCGCGAAGGGGCCGAAGCCAGCGCCGCCGCCATCGGTGGTGCGCTGCAGCCGATGGCCGAAACCACCCTGGCTGGCCTGGCCCATCACGGCGAAGCACTGCATGCCCGCGTCGAGCAGGCCGTGCAGCAGCAGCTGGCCGGCCTGAGCGAGGGTTTCGAGCGCAGCCGCGTCGCCACCGAGGCCAGCTGGGCCAGGGTGGTGAGCGAGCAGACCCAGGCACAACAGGCGCTGGTCAGTGATCTGCGCCAGCACCTGCAGGCCTTCAGCGATGGCCAGGCCACGCATGCCGAAGCGCTGGTCACACGTATCGGCGAGCGCCTGCAGGCCGATGCACAGGACAATGCGGAGGCCTTGCGTGCTGCCGCCGAACAGCAGCAGGCACTGAACAGCGCGCTGGTCGAACGCCAGCAGCAGGCGTTGATCGTCGCCAGCGAGCATCTGGACGCGCGTGCGCAGGCGCTGCTGCAGGCACTGGAGCAGCAGCACAGCGCCAGCCAGTCGCTGCTGCAGGACCACGAACTGCAACGTTCGCAGCAGTGGCAGGCCGCCCAGGCCGCCGCCGCCACCGCGCACGCCGAGCTGCAGGCCAGCCTGGACAGCCGCGAGCAGCAACGCCAGGCGCGCTGGGACGCGGCCAGCGCCGAGTTGCAGCAGGCCCACGCCGCCCTGCAGGCGCAGCTGCAGGCCGGCGACGAACAGCGCCTGCAGCGCTGGAGCGATGCTCTGCAGCACGTTTCCACCGAGCTGGCCGAACGCCTGCAGGCCAATGGCGAACGCCTGGCCGCGCAGCAGCAGCGCGTCTGCGACACGCTGGCGGAGACCGCACAGCAGATCGGTGAAAACGGTCGCGCGCAGGCCAGCGCCACGCTGGCCGAAGTGTCTACCCTGCTGCAGACCGCCGCGGCCGCTCCGAAGGCTGCTGCCGACGTCATCAACGAGCTGCGCAGCACGCTGTCCGAGAGCCTGGTGCGTGACAACGCGATGCTGGAAGAGCGCGGCCGCCTGCTGGCCACCGTGCAGACCCTGCTGGATGCGATCAATCACGCTTCGCACGAGCAGCGCACCGCTGTGGACGCACTGGTCGGTGGCTCGGCCGAGCTGCTGGAGCGCGTTGGCAATCGCTTCACCGACCATATCGCCGCAGAGACCGGCAAGCTGGATGGCATTGCCGCAGCGCTCAACGGCAGCGCTGCCGAAGTGGGCCAGCTGGCCGGCACGTTCGGCGAAGCGGTCGCGCAGTTCGGCAGTGCCGCCACCGAGTTGTCCGGCCGCCTGGAACAGATCGGCGGCGCACTGGATGCCTCGCTGGCCCGCAGCGACGAGCAGCTGGCCTACTACGTAGCCCAGGCGCGCGAGGTGGTCGACCTCAGCCTGCTGTCGCAGAAGCAGGTGATGGAAGAACTGCAGCAGCTGGCCGCGCGCCGCGGCAAGGCCGGCAGCGCATGAGCGACGAGCTGGAGGTCGACGGCGGTTCGCATGCCCCGATCTGGGCAGCCTTCGGCGACCTGATGTCGGTGCTGCTGGGCGCGTTCGTGCTCATACTGGTCGGTGTGGTCGCCGTGCAGCTGGAGCTGTCGCAGCGACTGGACCAGGAAGTGAAACAGCGCCAGGCCGAAGCCAAGCGCCTGCAGACGCTGGAGCAAGCGTTGGCTGGACCGCTGGCGGCCGGTCGCGTGACGCTGGTGGATGGCCGCATCGGCATCAGCGGCAGCGTGTTGTTCGCGCTGAACTCCGACCAGCTGCAGCCGGAAGGCCAGGAGCTGCTGCGCAGCCTGGCCGCACCGCTGGCCGGCTACCTGGGCAGCCGCGAAGAGATCCTGATGATCAGCGGCTTCACCGATGACGCGCCGGTACGCGAAGGCAACCGGCGTTTCGCCGACAACTGGGAACTGTCGGCGCAGCGCTCGCTGACCGTGACCCGCACCCTGATCGCCGATGGCGTACCCGCCGACGCCGTGTTCGCTGCCGCGTTCGGCAGCGAGCAGCCGGTCAGTTCCAATGCCAACGAGGAAGGCCGCGCACGCAACCGTCGCGTAGAGATCGCGCCGATTCCCAAGCCCAAGGCCCCGGATGCCAAGTAAGCCGCCAGCGCTCGAAGGCCTGCGCGCACTGGTGCGCGACCTTGATGCAGGGTCGCGCTCGCTGCCGCATTACCCGCAGGTGCCGATGCTGCAGCAGGTGCAGCGCGAGTGGTCGGAGCTGCGCAGCGAACTGCAGGTGCGCCGCTCCCTGCGCACCGAGGCCCCGGCTGACGGCGGCCCGCTGAACTCGGCGGTGCTGGTGCAGCGCATGCTGGACACGATGCAGGCCACCAGCCCCGGCTACCTGCGCCACTTCATCGACTACGTGGACACCTTGTCCTGGCTGCAGGCACTGCAGGATGGCGCCGCCAGCGGTGCGGATAGCGCAAAGCCGAAGCGCACGCGCAAGCCGCGCCAGACGCCGAAGGAGTAGCGCCGGCTGCTGGCCGGCGGCTACGCGTCTCCGCGCGGGTCATGGGGTTGTCGGCCAGCGGCCGGCACTACCATCGCGGGTGCTCTGTGCGCCGGCACACGATCTGCGCTGCGCTTCGCCCTTGCTTTGGTAGTGCCGGCCGCTGGCCGGCATCACAACCAGACCGACCACGGCCGAAGCGCGCGCAAGCGGCGCTGAACAGCGAATGGCCGCGCTGAACATCGACTGGTAGTGCCGGCTACCGGCCGGCAGCCATGCATCTCCGCGCGGGTCATGGGGTTGCCGGCCAGCGGCCGGCACTACCACCGAGGGTGCTCTGTGCGCCGCAGCGCAACTGCGCTGCGCTTCGCCTTTGCTTTGGTAGTGCCGGCCGCTGGCCGGCATCACAACCAGGCCGACCACGGCCAAGACGCGCGCAAGCGGCGCTGAACAGCGAATGGCCGCGCTGAATATTGACTGGTAGTGCCGGCTGCTGGCCGGCAGCTACGCGTCTCCGCGCGGGTCATGTGGTTGCCGGCCAGCGGCTGGCACTACCATCGCGGGTGCTCTGTGCGCCGGCACACGATCTGCACTGCGCTTCAGTTCTGCCGTGGTACTGCCGGCCGCTGGCCGGCAGCTACGCGTCTTCGCGCGGGTCATGGGGTTGCCGGCCAGCGGCCGGCACTACCATCGCGGGTGCTCTCTGCGCCGGAACGCGATCTGCGCTGCGCTTCGGTTCTGCCGTGGTAGTGCCGGCCGCTGGCCGGCATCACACCCAGACCGACCACGCATGCGGATACTCGCCAATCTGCCCAGCAAGACCGGCGCGTACCGGATTCCCCAGGATGTATAGCGCTTGCCGCGCCATCGACTCCTCGGCCCTCACGGCATGATCGAAGTAGCCGGGCTGCCACACCGTACTTCGACGGCCCGCCAAGCGATTCAGGGCGAGCGCGCTCGACGATTTCATCCGGCGTGCGATGTCTGGAAGGTGGGCTGCGCGCAGCTCGAACATCCAGTGGACGTGATCCGGCATGACGACCCATGCGTGTGACCGTACGAGCCCGCGCTGCTCGATGTAATCGAACTGGTCGATCACACATGCTGCTGCGGCTTCGCTTTCAAGGAGCCGGCGGCGCTGATGCGTGGTAGTTGTCAGAACGTAGACCTGGCCGATGATCGAGTGACGGCCCAGGCGGAGGCGATGGCTGCTCATGCGCCATGGTGGGTCGATCATTACGCGTTGGCTGTCGGGCCATGGCTCGACGGGGGTTGGGAGATGTCTGAAGGTGAATGAGGTTGCCGGCCAGCGGCCGGCACTACCGGGGGCCGTAGGTTGCCGGCCAGCGGCCGGCACTACCATTGCCGGCAGGCGGCCGTCGGGGCTCAGCCGCGCAGGGTGGCGCCGCCGTCCACGTACAGGTCGCTCATCGCCACGTGCCCGGCCTGTTCCGAGAGCAGGAACATCACCGAGTGCGCGATGTCCTCGGGGGTGGCCAGCTTGCGCAGTGGAATGCCGGCCTTGTAGGTCTCCAGGCTGCCGGCGATCACCCGCTCGGCACCGTGCTCGTCCCGCCACATGCCGGTCTGCATCGGGGTCAACGTCGATCCCGGGGCGACGATGTTGCAGCGGATTCCCAGCGGCGCCAGCTCCAGCCCGAGGCAGCGGGTGAACATGGTGGCGGCGGCCTTGGATGCCGCATAGGCGGCCATCCCGTGTCGCGGCACGCCGGCAGCGTTCGAGCTGACGGTAACGATCGCGCCCTGCCGGCGCGCGGACATCACCCGCGCCAGCGCGCGCCCAACATGGAATACACCGTCGGCATTGACCGCGAACACCCGACGCCAGTCGTCATCGCCGGTCTCGGTCACGCCGCCCACATGCAGCACACCGGCCACGCTGGCGGCCAGCATGATCGGCCCGATGCTGGACTCGACCCGATCCACCAAGGCGTCGACGGCCGCACTGTCGGTCACGTCAAGAGCAAACGCCTGCACACGTGCATCCGCGAACATGGGTGCCTCGCGATCGGTCGCCACCACGGTGCAACCGGCCGCGGCCAGCAACCGTACCAGTGCCTCGCCGATGCCGCCGGCAGCGCCGGTCACCAGCGCCACACGACCATCAAAACCGGTCAATTGCATGTTGCGGTCTCCTGTTGCTCGTCCCAGTGGCGCAGCCGCGCCGACAACCACGGTGCCAGCTGCGCCACCGCATCGCGGCCGGTCAGTTCGGCGTGCAGGAACGGCAGTTCCAGTGCCTGCACCTTGCGCGCGTGGGTCCGCCACAACGCCGACTGCAGCTGTGGCCGCGCCTGGTGATCCCGGCCCGCGCGGACGTGCACCAGCGTGCCGTCGAATGGTTGGTGGATGTGCTCGCGGATCAGCCGATTGGTACCGGTCACCGCGCGCACCACGCCGTCAAGCACCACATCCGGCAGGCTGCCCAGTGCACTACCGCCGCGACGCAGGAACGCGAGTATGCGTTCACGACTGTCCAGTTCCGGATGCGCATCCGGGTCATGGCCGGCAATCGCCAGTAGTGCCCGCAGTGCGGCGACGGCGTCCGGTTCAGGCTCGGCCCGCCAGCACTCGCTGGGATAGGCGTCCAGCAGCACCAGCTCTCCAACGTCGCGGCCGATCTCATGCAGCCGCACCGCCATCGCCTGGGCCAGGATGCCGCCCACCGACCAGCCCAGCAGATGCACCGGCCCCTTCGGCTGCAGTGCGACCACGCGCTGTACGTAGTCGTTGGCCATCGCCTCGATGCTGCTCGGCAGTGGCAGCCGCGCGTCCAGTGCCGGCGACTGCAGGCCATACACCGGGCGGGCTGGTTGCAGTGCCCGGGCGAGCGTGCGGTAGTTCCAGGCGATGCCACCGGCCGGGTGCAGCACGAACAGCGGCGTGGGCCCGGCAGCGTCGGTTGCGGCCAGCGCGATCACCGGCCCCAGCGCGTGATCGGCCAGCGCGGGTGGCGCGGCAATACGAACCGCCAGCGCGGCCACGGTGGGCTGGGCAAACAAGGCGCCCAAACCCAGATCGCAGCGCCAGCGCTGCTCGATCGCCAGCAGCAGGTGCACCGCCGACAGCGAGTCACCGCCGAGACTGAAGAAGTCCGCATCCACCGCCACCGGCGCCTCACGCCCAAGCGCCTGTGCGAACAGCAACGCCAGCTCCTGTTCCAACGGCGTGCGCGGCGCCAAGCCGGCAACTTCACGTTGCGGTGGCTTCGGCAACGCGTTGCGGTCGAGCTTGCCGTTGGCGGTCACCGGCCAGTGGTCCACACCAACGATGGCCGAGGGCACCATGTAGTCCGGCACACGCGTGGCGAGGTGGCTGCGCAGCGTCACGGCGTCGGCATGCGCCGCTGGAACATAGGCCACCAGACGCGCATCGCCGGGAGCATCCTGGCGCAGCAGCACTTCCACCCGCTCCATGCCAGGCAGCTCGCGCAGTGCCGCCTCGATCTCGCCCAGCTCGATGCGCAGGCCGCGCAGTTTCACCTGGTGGTCGCTGCGGCCCAGGTACTCCACCGCACCATCGCGGCGCCAGCGCGCCACGTCGCCGGTGCGGTAGATGCGCTCGCCCGCCAGGAAAGGATCGGCAAGGAAGCGTTCGGCGGTCAGATCGTCGCGACCGAGATAGCCGCGTGCCAGCTGCACGCCGCCCAGGTACAGGTCACCGGCCACACCGACCGGCACCGCCTGCATCCGGGCGTCCAGCACGTACAGGCGGGTGTTCCAGACCGGGAAGCCGATCGGCACCGGCCGCGAGCGATCCTGCGCTGACGCCGGCCAATAGCTGACATCCACTGCGGCCTCGGTCGGGCCGTACAGGTTGTGCAGTTCTGCGCGCACGCGCGCATGGAAGCGGTCGCGCAACGCAGCGTCCAGCGCCTCGCCACTGGTGAATACGCGGCGCAGCTGCAGCCCTGCCGAAGCCGGCGCAGCGAGGAAGGCGTCGAGCATCGACGGCACGAAATGCGCCGTGGTGATGCCATGGCCCCGGATCAAGCGCGCCAGTTCAGTGGGATCGCGATGCGCATCGGGCCTGGCAACCACCAGCGTTGCCCCGCACAGCAGCGGCAGGAAGAATTCCCAGACCGAGACATCGAAGGTGGCCGGAGTCTTCTGCAGCACGCGGTCATCGGCGCCGATGCCGTAGTGCTCGCGCATCCACAGCAGGCGATTGACGATCGCGCGGTGTTCGACGACCACGCCCTTGGGCTCGCCGGTCGAACCGGAGGTATAGATCACATAGGCGGCATCGCTGGGCGCAGGATCCGCCCATGGCGCCGCAAAACTCAGCGCGGTCCACTGCTCCGGCGCGAGCACCGGCACACCGGCCATGCGCACCGATACGTCTGGCGCAGCCAGTACGCACACCGGCTGCGCCGACGCAAGAATACGTGCCAACCGCTCGTCAGGATGGGCAAGGTCCAGCGGAAGATAGGCCGCGCCTGCGCGCAGCACCGCGACCAGCGCGAGCACCAGTTCCAGCGAGCGCGGCAATGCCACCGCGACTACGCTGCCCGGGCCGACGCCCATGCCGCGCAGTTGTGCGGCAAGCGCAAAACTGCGTGCTTCCAGCGTTGCATAGTCGAGCGTAGTGTCGCCGAACACCAGCGCCGGCGCGTGCGGATCCCGATCCATGCCCTGCTGCAGCAGTTCAACCAGGGTAGTCTCGGGAAGCGCATGCGCGGTGGCATTGAAACCGTGCAGCACCTGCTGCGCCTCCTCAAGCGTCGCCAAAGGCACGGCTGCGATATCGTCAGCCTGCAATGCTGCCGACACGAAATGCAGCAACCGCGCTGCATGCGCCCCGACATCCTCGCGACTGTACAGCGCGGGATTGGCCTCGATCTCCAGATCGAGAAGGTGCTGGCCATCGCCACGGAAGCCCAGTGTCAGATCATCCACCGGCCCGGTGCACAGCACCTCCAGCGTTGCCTGCGCGCCGGCCAGCGCCAGCGGCTTGTAGAACGGCTGCACATTCACCAGCGGACCGTGCAGGCGCTGCTGCGCGCCGACCAGCCCCAGGTCCCGGCGCAGCTGCTCACTGCGGTAACGGCCATGCTTGCGACCCTGGCTGAGCTGCCGGCCCAGGCCGCGGGTGAAGGCCTCGACGCTGCCCTCGCCGGCCGCCACGCGCAGCGGCAACACATTCATCACCATCGCCGGCACCCGCGCCGACGCGTTGCCGAGCCGCCCCATGTAGGGCACGCCCAGCACCACTTCATCGGCGGCGCTCATCCGCCGCAAGTACTCGGCCGACAACGCGGCCAGCACATCCGGCCAGGGCTGCAGCCAACGCACCGAGGCCTGCAGCAGCTGCTCACGGAAGGCCGCATCGAGCGGCTGCACCCAGCGCAGCGCGTCGTCACTGGCCGCGAGCGTACCGGCCAGGCCCACGCCTGCCGGTGCGCCCTTCATGTGCTCACGCCACCACTGCCCGGCCAGCGCGCGGCGCGGATCGGCACGATAAGCGGCATCATCGGCCAGCACGCCCGCCAGCCCCGGCAGTGGCTCACCCATGCGGCCGGCGTACAACGCGCACACGCGATCGGTGAACAGCGCCATGCCGTAGCCATCGGCGGCCAGATGATGCACGCGCAGGTACCAGACCCAGCGCTGCCCGCCCAGGTCAAACAACACCTGCTGACTGATCCGGTCACGGGTGGGATCGACCGGGCTCAGACGGTCGGTGTGCATCAGGTTGCGTGCCGCAGCGGCGGGATCCGCCGCGGTGGAAACATCGCGCACCGAAAGCAGCGGCACGTGTGCCGGGTCATGCCACTGCAGCGGCTGGCCATCGGCCCCTTCGGCAAAGCGCAATGCGAAGGCCTGGGCCTCGCCTGCAGCCTGGTCTGCCGCTGCAATGAACGCGGCCACGTCCAACGGGCCGTCGATCCACACCGCGTGCGCGGTATTGAATGACGGATTGTCCGGTGCCAGCCGCTGTGCGAACCACAGTCCGGCCTGGGCCTCGGTCAATGCCACCGGTGTGGCCAGCGCAGCGGCGTTCATGCGTTCTGCGCGGCCTGCAGTTGCTGCACCACAGCCCACCACTGGCGCAGCGTGGTGTGCTCGGCCAGCTGCGAGAACTCAATGGGCAGGCCGGTGTTGCCCCAGGCCAGGACCAGGCCGAGCATGCGCATCGAGTCCAGGTCCAGGTCGATCAGGTTGTCGTCGTCACCGATCTCGGCCGGAGCACATTCCAGCACGCGCGCCACGTCGGCACGCATCCTCTCCAGATCCAGCACGTCACCCGTGGCGGCCATCACAGCACCTCCAGCAACTGGTCGGTGGTCATCGGTACGCCACAGGTGCGGGCAATCCAGTGCAGGGCCTGATCGTGGTCGGCACGCGAGAAATCCGCTACCGCATCGGCCGCGATGAACGCCTCGATGTCGCGCTGGAAGGCTTCGACCACGGTGGCCGTGCAGCCTATATGCGCATACACGCCAGTGACCAGCAGCTGGTCGCGTCCACGCACCCGCATCAGCGTCTCCAGGTTGCTGCGCTGGAACGCGCTGTAGCGGTGCTTCACCAGCACGTGCTCGCCAGGCTGCGGTGCCAGTGCCTCGATGATTGGTTCATGGTCGGCGCTGCGACGCATGCCTGGTCCCCACAGGTCGGCCTGCAGGCCACGGTCACGGCGGTCCTGGTCGCCATGCTGGGCGGTGTAGAACACCGGAATGCCGTGCGCGCGGCAATGCGCCAGCAGCCGTGCGATGTTGTCCACTGCCGGCCGCAGCGGTGCGTTGCCGGCGTCGAATGCGGCCAGGAAATAGCGCTGCATGTCGTGCACCAGCAGCGCGACACGATCGCGCTGGGGGCGCCACGGGCCGCGCGCCTGCGGCAGTTCGGCGGCAGTCGGCAAGGGGTAATCGGTGATACGGGGCAGCGCCATCAGCGCGTTCCTCCTGTCTGTTGCAGATGACGCGCACGCAACTGCGCGCGCAGTTCGCGGCGGCTGATCTTGCCGACCGCGGTGGTATCGAAACTGTCGACGAACACGACCTGGTCGGGCACCTTGAACGCCGCCAGGCCGCGCCCGCGCATCCAGGCCTTCAGTGCCGGGGCCTTGATCGGCTCACCCTGCTGGATCACGAACGCGCAGCTGCGCTCCCCGAGATACTCGTCAGGAATGGAGACCACGGCGGCGTCGAACACGCCGGGGTGGGCCAGAAGGTGATCTTCGATCTCCTCGGCGGAGATTTTCTCGCCCGCCCGGTTGATGTGGTCACCGGCACGGCCCTGCACCACCAGGTAGCCTCCGGGCAGCTGCTGCACGCGGTCGCCGGTGCGGTAGAAGCCGTCGTCGGTGAACGAACGCGCATTGGCCACCGCATCGTTGTGGTAGCCACGTATGGTGTAAGGGCCGCGGGTCAGCAGATGCCCTACCTCGCCTTCCGGCACCGGCTGGTCATGGTCATCGACCACGCGCACCTCGTCGTCCGGGCTGATCGGCCGGCCCTGGCAGGCTACGATCAGTTCTTCCGGATCATCCAGCCGTGTGTAGTTCACCAGGCCTTCGGCCATGCCGAACACCTGCTGCAGGGTGCAGCCCAGGCCGTCAATCACCCGCCGTGCGGCTTCCGGCACCAGTTTGGCCCCGCCTACCTGCAGTACCTGCAGGCTGGACAGGTCGTGCTTGCTGGTGGCGGCGGCCTGTGCCCACAACAGCGCCAGCGGCGGCACCAGCCCACAGCAGGTCACTTGCTCGCGCGCGATCAGCGGGAAGGCCGCGTCCGGCCCCGGACCGGGGCTGAGCACCACGCGGGCACCGGCATACAGCGCGCCGAAGAAACCGGGCGAGCTCATGGGGAAGTTGTGCGCGGCCGGCAGCGCGACCAGATACACGCTGTCGCGGTCGATGCCGCAGAGGTCATTGCTGGCACGGAACGAGTAGATGTAGTCGTCGTGGGTGCGTGGAATCAGCTTGGACAGCCCGGTGCTGCCACCGGAGATCTGCAGGAACGCCACCGACTGCGGGTCCGGGTCGGCCGGCAGCTGGTTGCGGTCTCCCTGCAGCGCCTCGAGCGCGGTGAACTCTGCTGCATCGCCATCGATGACCACGTGGCGCAGCGCCGGCACCTCGGCCTGCAGCGCCCGCGCCAGCCCGCGATGATCAAAGCCATCGTGCAGGTCGGCAGTGATGTAGGCACTGGCTTCGGCCTTGTTGGCGAAGTGCACCAGCTCGGTGATGCGGTGCGCCGGCAGCGCGTACACCGGCACCAGGCCGGCGCGGAACAGCCCGCATACGGTGGCGATGAACCCGGCGGTGTTGCCCAGCTGTACCAGCACCCGCTCACCGGGTTGCAGGCCGAGTGCCAGCAGTCCGGCACCGATGCGACCGGCCTCGTGCCACAGCTGCGCGTAGCTCAGGCGCACATCGCCAGCGACCACGGCGATGTCATCAGCGTAGCGTTCCGCACGCTCACGCAGGAACGCCGGGAAGGTCTCGCCGCGCCAGTAGCCCGCCTCGCGATAGCGCGCCACCAGCGCATCGGGCCATGCCTGCTGCAGTGGCAGGCGGGAAGAAACAGTGGGCATGTTCATGCAGCAGGCTCGATGACAGGCGCGGCGTCGTGGACGCCCAACGCGTTCAACAGGGCGGCAAACTTCGCCGCGGTTTCGGCGACCTCGGCCTCGGGCTGCGACTGGGCAACGATGCCGGCGCCGGCGTACAGGCGCAGCTGCGTGCCCTGCAGGCGTGCGCAGCGGATCGCCACATACCAGTCACCATCCCCTTGCGCATCCAGCCAGCCGACCGCACCGGCATAGAAGCCACGCGGCGCCGGCTCAAGCTCGCGGATACGCTGCAGTGCCGCCAGCCGGGGTGTACCGCAGACCGCCGGCGTTGGATGCAACTGCGCCAGCAGCTCGGCCGCCGATGTCTTCGGATCCTTCAGGGTGGCGTGGATGCGGGTGCCGAGATGCCACATGCTGGCGGTGGCATGCAGCACCGGGCGCGGCTGCGCATCGATGTGGCTGCAGTACGGCGCCAGGCCCTCGATGATGGCCTCGACCACGTGGCGGTGCTCGTCATGGTCCTTGTTCGAAGCCAGCAGCGCCTGCGCGGCGCGCTCGTCCTCGGCGGCATCGGCACTGCGGCGCGCGGACCCGGCCAGCGGGTGCGACAACAGCTCGGCGCCACGCTTGCGCAGCAGCAGCTCCGGTGTTGCGCCGACCAGCCAGGCCGGTGCGTGCCCCGGTTCAACCGGAAGCGGCACCGCATAGGTCGCCACCGAGGGATCCGCGCCCAACCGCGCCAGCAGCACCTCCGGAGACAGCGCATGGCGGCTGTGCGCCAGCAGGCTGCGCGCCAGCACCACCTTGTGCAGGTCCTGGTCGGGCGCGCGCAGCGCCTTCACTGCCGCGGCAACCGCAGCTGCATAGTCCTGCGCTGCGGGCTCCGCCTGCAGCGGGCCCTGCAGCGCCGGCGCCGCCCGTGGCTGCAACGGCAGGGCCGGCAGCAGGCGCTCGGGCTGGTACAACGCGTCGTCGGCACGCGGTTCGAATGGCACCGCACCGACCAGCAGGCCCGGACCGCCACGCTGCTGGGCGAAGAAGGCCGCAACGCGCTCCGCCAGGGTTGCCAGCGTGCCACCCGGCAGCGCGAGGCGGCAACCGCGTGCGTGCACATGCTGGCCTGCATGCTGCAGCAGGAACAGCGACGCGTCGTCAGTGCTCTCCAGCGGCGCGGGCGCAGCCTCCGGCCACGCGCCCTGCATCAGGGAATCGTTCATGGGGTCTCCTTCATCCGATGCGCTGCAGCCAGCGCGCACAGCAACAGCAGCAGCGCGCCGACCAGCAGATATGGCAGGCTGGGCCCGCCGCGATACAACAGCGTGCCGAGCATCGGCCCGGCCACCATGCCCAGCCCCTGCGCGGCAGCGACCGTGCCCGCCGCGGCACCCTGCTCGTGCGCTTCCACCGCGTCGGCGGCCAGCGCCTGGAACGAGGGGAATACGAAGCCCATGCCGAACGCGGCCAGCGCGTATGCCGCCGGCAACTGCCAGCCCTGCTGCACGCCCGCCACCGAAGCAAAGCCAATGCCGGAAATCAGCGCGCCGAGGATGATCCAGCGGCGCGGATGCACCTCCAGCTTCATCACCAGCGCCTGCGCCAGGATCAGGCCGATGCCGACCGCGGTCAGCGCGATGCCGGCCATGCGTGCACCAGCGGCAGCATCCAGGCCCAGGCGATCAATCGCGAAAAAGCCCACCGTCACCTGCGCGATGGTCACCGAGACCATGGCGATGAGCGCCGCCAGCTGCGGCAGGCGCGGGTCGAGGCGGCTCATCGGCGCGCAGCGCTGTGCGGACGCGCCAACCACCGGCGGTGTAGCCGGCAGCCGCCAAGCCAGCAATGCCAGTGCCAGCAGCGGCAGCAACGCGGCCACGTACAGCGCCAGCGAAAGGTTGGTATAGGCAAGCCAGCCGGCAGCGGCCGGCCCGAGCACCATGCCCAGCGCATTGGCGCTGCCCAGTCGGGCGAGGAATTTCGCACGTTGGCCGGTCGGTGCCTTGTCGGCGATGAGCGCGGCTGCGGTAGGCGGCACCGCCGCGTAGAACAGGCCGATCAGGCCTCGCGCACCGACCAGCACCAGCACCGATACCAGTACCGGCGGCACCGCCTGCAGGGCAACGTCGATGAACACCGCCAGCGCGATGTAGACCACGGTGTAGGCGCTCATCGCCAGCATCAGCACGCGCTTGCGGCCGATGCGGTCGCTGAGCTGGCCCCAGGGGCGCGCGGCCAGCATCCACAACACGCCTGCGGCGGTGACCGACAGGCCGGCATGCCACTCGGACAGCCCGAGCATGCGGACCACCGGGCCGATCACGGCGACGAAGGACATCATCGCCATGGTGCCGATCAGGGCGGCCACTACCAGCGCCGGCAAGCCGGGAACGACGGGACGTGCGTGCATGGAACACCAGCCGTAACAGGAAGGGATCGCCGGGCGCACCTGCGCCCCGCCCGGCGCCGGCCCTGCTCAGGACCGGACGCCATCCTCAAATGATAACGGCTCGTATTTGCATTTGATACCCATTCTCTTGAACGGGCACGCAACAGCGACTTCAGCGCACCCCGCGCAGGCCCAACAGGCCACGGCGCTTGAACCACCATTCCAGTGGCAGCGTCACCAGCGGCGGGATGGCTGCCAGTAGCGCCAGCGCACTGGCCCACCACGGCCAGCGCAGGCGCAGCGCCGCGAACAGCGTCACCGCCACATAGAGCAGGAACGCCACGCCGTGCAGGGGTCCGAACAGCTTCACCAGCGCCACGTTGGCCATGGGGCCGTACTTCATCCACATGCCGATGAGAAGGCCGGCCCAGGTCACGGCCTCGATGAAAGCGACCGCGGCGAACAGGCGTCCGCTCGGGTGCATGGGGGAACGTTGGGTCACACGGGGCTCCGGCAGCGGGGTATCAAATGCGAATGATACGCAGATGCGAACTTCCAGCACACCGGCGAGCGCAGCGTTGGCAACGATGAAGCGCGTCCACCCAGGTGGATACCTACCGCAGCGAGTATGGCAGGACGTGCTCCCCGATCTCACGCAACACCGCGTCCATCGGCCGCCCGTTGTCGACCAGATTGAACATCACGTGCGCCACGCCCTGCCCATGCACGCGCAGCAGATAGTCACGCAGGCCATCGCGGCCGACCTTCAGGCCCAGCGGCAGCGGCTCGGCTGGCGCCTGCGGATCTGCCTGCAGATCCAGAAGCATCGACTGCACGAATGGCTTGCCCGGCCCACCGCGCTGCACCAGCGCCTGCTGCCACAGGCCGATGCGCCCCTCCTGCGCGGCCTCCTCACGATGATAGGTGGCCCAGCCTTCGGCCTCGCGCGCGATCCACTGCAGGCTCTGCCGTGCGGTACCCACCACCAGCATCGGGATGCGGGTTGCCGGCGCCGGCAGCACGTCGAAGCCACCCGTGGCCTGCAGTACGGCGGTCCGCGCATCGGCCTCCGGTGACAATGCCGCGCGCAGCAACGTCCAGCGCTCACGGAAGGTTGCCGCCCTGCCCTCCAGGTCCTCACCGAAGGCGGCGAACTCTTCCGGGCGGTCGCCCGAACCCAGGCCCAGCACGAACCGCCCGTCACTGATCCGGTCCAGACTCAGTGCCGACTTCGCCACCTGCAACGGCTGGCGTAACGGCAGCACGATGGCGGCGGTACCGACCACGATGCGCCCGGTCGCGGCGGCCAGCATGCCCAGCCACAGGAAGGGATCGTCCAGCGCGCTTGCTGTCGCGTCCGGACCCTGCGGCACCATCAACGGGACATCGCGCGCCCACAACGCGGCGAAACCAAGATCGTCGGCCAGCCGCGCAATGCGCCGCGCCGCGCCCGGATCGCCCAGCCCATGCGCCGCAACGGGCGTCATCAGGCCCAGGCTCAGTCCCTGTTGCGGAAACAACGAAGCGTAGGCGGGATTGAATTCACTCATGTGACCAGCTTAGCGTGCAGGCACCGGGCGACGATGACACGCCACGCACCACAGGAAGAATGCTGCATGCCGAGGATCCGCCCCGCCCACATCGATGACCTGCCCGCGATCAGCGCGGTATGCCTGGCCGCATTCACTGCGGCCGTCGCGCCCTCGCTCAGCGCGGCCGGCATTGCTACGTTCGGCAGTGTCGCCGCCGCCGATGCGTTCGCTGCACGCCTGCAGGGTGACAACCACATCCTGGTGGCCGAGCAGGACGGCCGCATCCTCGGCGTGGTAGAGCTGAAGGAAGGCCGCCACCTGGCGATGCTGTTCGTCGATCCCGCCTGCCAGGGCCAGGGCATCGGCCATGCCCTGTTCGAAGCCGTGCTGCCGCACCTGCGCACACCGGTGCTGACCGTGCGCGCCTCGCTCAACGCAGTGCCTACCTACCTGCGCTATGGCTTCGTGCTGGACGGTGATGTCGGCGAGTTCAACGGGCTGGTGTACCAGCAGATGGTGCGGACAGCCGCCTGAGGGCAGCGGGTGTCATGCCCCGCTGCACGGCCGATATAAGCAAACTGAATCAGCACACTCCCCGGCCATTCCTACAATGGACTGTCCCCCCTTCGAGATGCCGCCGATGCGCGTCGCGCTTTCCGTGTTGCTGCTGGCTTCGGCGCTGAGCGCCTGCACCCCGGCCCCGGTGTCCACCGCCAGCTCCGCCGAGGCGCCCGCGCCGGCGTCCGCCATCGCCTGGCGCCAGGGCGATGTGGACGATGCCTTCGCCGAGGCCGCCGACAGCGGAAAGCCGGTGCTGCTGTACTGGGGCGCGGTCTGGTGCCCGCCGTGCAACCAGCTCAAGGCCGGCCTGTTCAAGGACCCGGCGTTCATCGCGTTGACCGGCAAGTTCGTGCCGGTCTACCTGGATGGCGACGAGGAAGGGGCACAGGCCTGGGGCGAACGCTTCGGGGTGCGCGGCTATCCGACCCTGATCGTGCTGGACCCACAACGCAATGAGCTCACCCGCGTGGCAGGCGGCAACGACGCGGCCGAACTGACCCGTGCGCTGACCGTCGCGGCCGGGCGCCGCAGCGCCATCGCCGCCACCCTGGCGACGGCACTGGCCACGCCGGACAGGCTGGCCGCCGAAGACTGGCAGGTGCTGGGCGATTACGGCTGGGAAGTCGACGCCAACCGCTTGGCCGGCGAGCGCAAGAGCCAGGATGTGCTGCGCCAGCTGTCCAAGGCCGCACCCGACGCGGCGCTGCAACGCCGCTTCGCCCTGCTGGCCCTGGCCACCGCCGACACGCCCGCCAGCTCGCCCACCGAGGTGCGTGAGCTGCTGCAGGCAGTGCTGGCGCAACCTGCCGAAGTCCGTCGTAACCGCGAACTGCTGGGCTACGCGGGCGCGACGCTGGTCAAGCAGGCCAGCGCCGGCCCGGCCACCAGCAACACGCTGGGGCAGCAGCTGCTGGTCGCACTGGAGCGCGCAGATGCCGAGCGCGGCAACCGTGCCGACGACGCGCTGTCGCGTGCGCTGACCGAAGTGTCGCTGGCCCGTCAGCAGCAGCCAAACGGCGCACTGCCCGCGGCCCTGGTTGAGCGGGTCAAGCAGCGCGTGGCCGCTGCCGATGCCGCCGCCACCGATGCGCATGCACGCCAGGCCACGATCAGCAGCGCGGTCTACGCACTGCGCCAGGTCGGCGACGACGCGGGCGCCGAGGCGCTGTTGCTGGCCGAGCTGAAACGCAGCGAACAGCCGTACTACTACATGCCCGAGCTGGCCGAACTGGCCGAGCAGCGCGGCGACACCGCCGGTGCGCTGGAGTGGCTGAAGCGCGCCTACGATGGCGCGCAGGGCCCGGCCACCCGCGTACAGTGGGGCGTGCTGTACGTGGAGGGCCTGATGAAGTTGGCGCCGGATGATGCACCACGCATCGAGCAGGCCACCGCCTCGCTGATCGCCGAACTGGAAGCGCAGCCGTCGGGCTACCACCAGCGTACCCGCCAGCGTTTCGAGCGCCTGGCCGGGCAGTTGAAGACGTGGAGCGGCAAGCACCAGGGCGCCGAAACACTGGCGCGGCTGCAGCAGCGGATGCAGCAGGCGTGCGGGGAACAGGTTGATGGTGCGTGCAAGGATTGGTTGAGTTGAGTTGATGAAGGCGCTGGCGGCTGGTTCGCCTGCCGGCGCTTTTGTTGATATCGGCTGTGACGGGGGAAGGGGCTGGCCGGGACACGCCGTAAACCCATCCTTGGGGGCTCGATGGCGCCATCCATGGCGCCAACGGTCCTGCAAACCCACCCCGCCCGTCCTTTGACAGTTTCCTGCTGCGTCCAACCACGGAAAAAGAA